>NZ_JACHZF010000077.1 GCF_014193375.1 Halomonas campaniensis | reverse complement strand
TACCGCGAGGAAGCTCTTGCCCTCGCTGACCGAGTGGGCACTGCCGCTGCCGCGCGTGAGCTGGGCCTGCAGCCCAGCCAACTCTACCAGTGGCGCGCCAAGGCCCAGCAGAAGAAGAACACCTCCGAGCGCGAGCAATCACTGGCTGATGAAAACGCCCGGCTGAAGCGGCAACTCGCTGAAATGTCAGAGGAACTGGCCATAACAAAAAAGGCCGCGGTGTACTTTGCGAAGAGCCTGAAGTGAAGTACGCCTTCATCCAGCAGCACCATCAGGCATTCAGTATCCAGCGAATGTGCGCTGTCCTCGGTGTGGCACGTAGCGGCTACTATGCTTGGCGACAGCGTGGTGGCAAACCGTCCCCGCGGCGCCGCCAGCAGGTCATCACCGACCAGCGTGTGGCCTTGGCCTTTCAGCAGCAAAAGGGGCGCTCAGGTGCCCCCAGGCTGACCCACGACCTGAACGATGCCGGTGTCGCCATCTGCCGCAATACCGTGGCGGCAAGCCTTCGGCGCCAGAATCTGCGGGCCAAGGCGGCTCGTAAGTACAAGGCCACCACGAACTCACGGCATAAGCTGCCCGTGGCGCCCAACCTCCTGAAACAGGACTTTGCTACGGAGGCACCCAACCAAAAATGGGTTGGCGACATCACCTACCTCGCGACGGGTGAAGGCTGGCTCTATCTGGCGGTGCTGATCGACTTGTACTCGCGCAAGGTCATCGGCTGGGCAATGAGCGAGCGGATGACCGCCGACCTGGTGGGTGATGCCCTGCAGATGGCCCTGTGGAGCCGCAAGATGCCCAAGGGCGTGATCGTTCACTCCGATCGCGGCAGCCAGTATTGTTCGACGCTGTATCAGTCGATGCTGACCCGCCACGAGCTCCAGTGCAGCATGAGCGCCAAGGGTAACTGCTACGACAATGCCTGTGCCGAGAGCTTCTTTCACAGCCTCAAGGTCGAAGCCATCCATGGTGAGCGATTCGAAACGCGGAAGGCCATGCGACGGCAGGTGTTCGAGTACATTGAACTGGACTACAACCGGCAGCGCCGGCACAGTGCGATTGGGATGATCAGCCCGGAGGCCTTCGAGGCCCGAATGATCGCTTAGATCGGTGTCCACCAATGCTGGGTAAGATCA
>NZ_JACHZF010000076.1 GCF_014193375.1 Halomonas campaniensis | reverse complement strand
ATAACCGGCAGTGGAAGGTCGCGGTAGCGCTGATCCAGCCACTACGCGATGTGTAAGGCAAGCGGAAATAGGCACGCCTTGGAATGACCGGTTACAGATGGCATGCGCACGTCGACGTAGGGCGCGCTTCTCACCATGGTGATAGGCGGAGGACAGCGTCTGCTGCTCAGACTCAGTGAGAGGGGCAACGAAGCGCCTTGCCATGGTTCCGTCCGTGTCAGTTATCCTACGCACATTATGCACGAAAACTTTCGGTTAGGCACTTAGAAGAGCACGAGCAGGCGGCGAATGATCAATTCACTCCCTGCTGCTCCCGGGCCAGGAGCCAACGATTGGTACTCGACCTGTAGACCCGGTACCTCCGACAACAACAACTCTCCGATATGGCAACCCCATGACATTCGAGGTATTCCATGACTACACAAGACCCAAGGGACCGGATCGACTCGGGCCCCATGACGCCCTACCAAATATGGATCATTGCCCTCTGTACCCTAATTGCTGCCCTCGATGGCTTCGACGTGTTGGTGATGGCCTTCACGGCCCCCGCGATTGCCAGTGACTGGGGCGTCAGCGGCGCCTCACTGGGCATACTGTTCAGTGCCGGCCTGCTGGGCATGGGCATTGGTGCCTTCTTGGTGGCTCCGCTGGGTGACCGTTTCGGGCGCCGTCCCACGGTACTATTGTGCCTTGGCCTGCTGTTGGGCTCGATGCTGCTCTCGGCGGTGACAAGCAACGCCACTCAACTGTTCATCACCCGGATGATCACTGGTATCGGCGTCGGTGCCGTGCTAGCCACCGTCAACATCGCCGTCACCGAGTACGCCAATGCGCGACGGCGCAGTCTCTGCAACGCCATCATCTCGCTGGGCTATCCTGTGGGCGCCACTTTGGGTGGGCTGATCTCGGTGTTCCTGATCGACACCTACAGCTGGCGGGCCCCCTTCGTATTTGGCGGCCTGGTCGCCCTGGTGCTGCTGCCGGTGGCTTGGCTGAGCTTCCCTGAGTCACTGGACTTCCTGATCGAGCGTCGCCCCAAAGATGCCCTGGCCAAGATCAATCGCATTCTGCCTCGCCTTAGCCCGGATGTTGCACCGGGCCGGCCAGACGCTCCCAGATCTCAGGCTCGGTGAAGACATTGGCGCTACGGGCTTGAGATTGGCTATTTCTTGA
>NZ_JACHZF010000075.1 GCF_014193375.1 Halomonas campaniensis | reverse complement strand
AGGTTAGTTCGTTCATGGCGTCCTCCAATGATCAGAGGTCACCAGTGTGGCCGGCGCCAGTCAGTTCTAGAAGATGGGGTTGCTGGAGCGCTTACAGTTGTTCCTTGCTCATGCGGTGGCCTTCTTGCGGGTGCGTTTCTTGGGGGTGGCGGCATCACGTTCGGCGCGAATGCGAGCCAGCAGTTCGCTGGCGGGCTCATCATCAGGGTCCTGAGGCACCAGCTTACCGGCAAAGGCGTCCTTGAGGATGGACTGGCGGAGGGCGGCGGAGCGGGTGAGTTCAGCCTTGCATGCAGCCTCAACCTGATTGATCTCATCCAGCTTCTCACTCACCCGCTGCATGATTTCGGCCTGCTCACCCAAGGGTGGTATCGGCACAACCACAGAGCGTAGTTGCTCAAAACTCAGGTGTGGTCGTCCAGCTCCATATATGAACTTTTCGAGCTGATCACGTCCAGCACCCTTGCTGGCCAGGAAGGTCTCAACAAATGGGCTGAGAGCGACATCTGCCAACCTGAGGAGCGCAACACTTTGGCAAACATAATGGCGATCCTCATCGCTAGGAAAGCGGCACACATCCCCCGTATTGGCCCCTACTATCGTGATGAGAATATCATCCTTTTTCACCTCACTTCGGACTGCATCCGGGCTATCCGGCGGCGGGTCAACCAGGAATCTTTCAGACAGATCGAATCTCATGGAGCGCACGTTCTGTGCCATGATGAATACGCCATCACCTCTACCATAATACTGCTTCCAAGCCCGCGATCCGCTCGTAAGATGGGTATGGAGCTGATCAACCGATGCCCATACCCACCTCTCAGGCAGATCCGGCAGGTCGCTGGTATCTGGCGCCACGGGCTCCTTGTACTTTCCCCGGCCCTGCCAGTTCTCGCGGCGGGCCTGAAGGATGCGCTCCAGCAGGGCGCTGCCAGACTCCAGACGGTCGGCGTTCTCGGCCCGCCAGTCGGCGGTCAGCTGGCCGGTGACGGCGGCCTTGAGGACGGACTGGCGATAGCGAGCCAGCAGCTTCTGTACATCACGCAGACTGGCCTCGCCATGGTCCAGCTGGGCGAATAGGGATTCTATCTTGTCGACGATGCGCTGCTGTTCACTAAGGAACCACTGATCAATTCGGTTCTGAGCAGTTGAAGGGCTCAGAGTGACACAATCACCGCGTCAGCGATCATTTTCTGACCACCTCCGGTGGTCT
>NZ_JACHZF010000074.1 GCF_014193375.1 Halomonas campaniensis | reverse complement strand
GGAAACGCTGCATAAATCGCGCCGCAGCTGCCTCGCAGCCATCGGCGAGGTAGAATTCGGTCCTCCTGCCACTGCCTGATCAGAGCCACCCGATGAAGCAGGTCTCGTTCGCCCAAGCCGAGTACCAGAACAAGAAGAAGGTCACCCGCCGCGAGCGGTTCCTGACCCAGATGGAGGCGCTGGTGCCTTGGCAACGGCTCATCGACGCGCTGTCGCCGTCTTACTTCCCGAATGCAGCGGGCAAGCGCGGCCGTCCGCCTATCGGCCTGGAGCGCATGCTGCGGATCTACTTCCTGCAACAGTGGTATGCGCTCGCCGACGAGGCACTTGAAGATGCCATCTACGATAGCCAGGCGATGCGCGACTTCGTGGGTATCGATTTGGCCATCGAGAGCGTGCCGGACGCGACCACGCTGCTGCGCTTCCGTCATCTGCTGGAGAAGCATGCGCTGACCCAGCGGATCTTCGAGGAGATCAACGCCCACCTGTCCGAGAAAGGGCTGTTCATGCGCGAGGGCACGATCGTCGACGCCACTATCGTGGCAGCCGCCCCTTCCACCAAGAACAAGGCCAAGCAGCGCGATCCAGAGATGAAGCAGACCAAGAAAGGCAACCAGTGGTATTTCGGCATGAAGGCCCATATCGGCGTCGATGCCGTCACCGGACTGACTCACAGTGTCGTCACGACCTCGGCCAACGTTGCCGATGTCACCATGGCCGGTGCCCTGGTGCGGGAGGATGACAAACGGGTATACGGCGACGCGGGCTACACCGGCATGTGGAAGCATCTCGACGAAGAGAAGGATGCCCCGAATTCCAAGTGCTGCGTTGCCGCCAAGCGCGGCACCATCAAGAAGATGGACGACAGCCACATGAAAACGCTGCTGCTGGCGATCGAGAAGGCCAAGGCCAGCATCCGTGCCAAGGTCGAGCACCCGTTTCATGTCATCAAGAACCTCTTTGGCTACCGCAAGGTGCGCTACAAGGGGTTGGCCAAGAATCAGGCGCAACTCTTCAGCCTGTTCGGACTGGCCAATCTGGTGCTGGCGACACGATGTGAGGGCCGAGTTGACGGGGGCAGTGTGCCTTGAATCTGCCCTGCCAGCCGCATAGGCCGGCTGGCAGGGCAAACAGACCACCGGAGGTGGTCAGAAAATGATCGCTGACGCGGTGATTGTGTCACTCTGAGCCCTTCAACTGCTCAGAACCGAATTGATCAGTGGTTCC
>NZ_JACHZF010000073.1 GCF_014193375.1 Halomonas campaniensis | reverse complement strand
TGAACTGGTCTAATTGGAGCGGACACCCCGGTAAGCCTCATACTGGAGGCATTGGAGGTGTTCATGACCAAGAAGACGCGACGTCGGTACTCCGACGAATTCAAGGCTGAGGCAGTCAACATGGTTCGAGGAGAGGGTTATGCCATCTCCGAGGCTGCCAGGCGGCTGGATATCGATCGCAGCCTGCTGGATCGCTGGTGTCGCCAGCAACGTGACCGGGAGGATGGTGTGACTGACGACCAGGCAGATGAGCGGGATGCCGAGATCAAGAAACTTCGCGAAGAAGTTCGTAAGTTACGGATTGAAAAGGAGGTTTTAAAAAAGGCCACGGCCTTCTTCGCGAGAGAGTCGAGCTGAGATACCAGTTCATCGAGTCGGAGAAGGCCTCCTTCCCAGTGGCGGTGCTGTGCCGTGTCATGGACGTCAGCCGCAGTGGCTTCTATGCCTGGCGTCAGCGTGAACCCGATGAGCAGCGCCAGTGCCTGCACCGGGAGGTCAAGGACATCCACCATCAGAAACGTGGTAGCTATGGGAGCCGGCGAATGGCTAAGGAACTCCGTCGCAGAGGTCATACGGTCGGTCGTTATCAGGCGCGTAGCCTGATGCAGGAAGCCGGTGTCGCCTGCCGACAGCGTCGCCGCTACCGGCATACGACGGACAGCGACCACGGGCTGCCAGTGGCTCCCAACCTGCTCAAGCGGCAGTTCACGGTGCCTGAGCCCAATCAGGCGTGGGTGGCCGACATCACTGCCATCTGGACCTTGGAAGGGTGGTTGTACCTGGCGGCCGTGCTGGACCTCTACGACCGACAGGTCATCGGCTGGGCTATGGCCGACCATATGAAAACGTCACTCACCCTGGACGCCCTGGAGATGGCAATTGGCCGCCGACGGCCTCCCCGGGGAGTGCTCCACCACTCGGATCGCGGCAGCCAGTACGCCTCTCGTGCGTATCGCGAACGACTGGCAAAGCACGGGTTCCAGGCCTCCATGAGCCGCAAGGGGAACTGTTGGGACAATGCGGTCATGGAGCGCTTCTTCGGCTCTCTGAAGAGCGAATGGCTGGAGGGACAGCGATACTGGACCCGCCAGTCAGCGAGGCGCGACGTCGTGACCTATATCGAGATGGAGTACAACAGCTGCCGGCTCCACTCGACCCTTGGCTACCACGCGCCGAGGGAGATCGAGAAAATCGCGGAAGCAGCTTAATAAAAGTGTCCGCTACGACTTGACCAGAACA
>NZ_JACHZF010000072.1 GCF_014193375.1 Halomonas campaniensis | reverse complement strand
CGTGTCGGCCGGGTCCTGCAGCTGACGCTGGAGGGGGTGGCCGGTGCCACCCTCTTCGGCATGATGCTGCTGACCACGGCAGACGTGACCGGCCGCTACTTCTTCAATTCCCCGATCCTCGGCGCCGTGGAGCTGACCCAGCTCATGCTGGCGGCACTGGTGTTCCTGTCGCTGCCGGTGGTGTGCTGGCGCCAGGAGCACATCAGCGTGGACCTGCTCGACGCGATCTTTCCCGCCCGGCTGGTGTGGGTGCGGGAGGTGCTGGTCAACCTGCTGGTGACGGCGGCGCTGTGGGTGATGGCGCGGCGCGTCTGGGCGCTGGCCGAACGCGCCTTCGACTGGGGCGACGTGACCGAATTCCTGCGCATCCCCTACGGCTACCTGATCGGACTGATCGCGATCATGCTGGCGCTCTCCGCGCTGCTGACCCTGGCGCGGGCGGTGCTCTACCTGCTCGAGGGGCTCAAGGTGGTCAAGCAGGGCGGCCCGCTGAGTCCCGCTGCAGAACGGGGAGGGCCCCATGACTGAGGCACTCTACGGCTTTGCCGCGCTGCTGGTGCTGGTGTTCCTGCGGGTACCGCTGGCGTTCGCCATGGGCATCGTGGGCTTCGTGGGCTTCTACTACCTGACCGGCAACTGGAACGCCGCCGAGGCGATGGCCGCGCGGCGGGTGGTGGACACCGCCATGGACTACGGGCTGTCGGTGATCCCGCTGTTCATCCTGATGGGCAACTTCGTCTCCCACGCCGGGCTGTCGGATGCGCTGTTCCGGGCCTCCAACGGCTTCCTGGGCCATCGCAAGGGCGGCCAGGCGATGGCCACCATCGTCGCCTGCGGCGGCTTCAGCGCCATCTGCGGCTCGAGCCTGGCCACCTGCGCCACCATGGGGCGGGTCGCCATGCCGCAGATGCGCAAGTACGGCTACAAGGACTCGCTGGCGGCGGCCTCGATCGCCGCCGGCGGCACCCTGGGCATCCTGATCCCGCCCAGCGTGATGCTGGTGATCTACGGCATCCTCACCGAGACCAGCATCCGCGAGCTGTTCGCCGCGGGCTTCATTCCCGGCATCCTGGGGATCTTCCTCTACCTGGGGGCGGTGAAGTGGGTGCTGTGGCGCGACCCCGAGGCAGGGCCGGCGGCCGAGCGAGTGGCGTGGCCGGAGCGGCTCAATGCGCTGAAGAGCGTGGGCAGTACCCTGGCGCTGTTCGTGCTGGTGATCGGCGGCATCTACCTGGGGGTGTTCACGCCCACCGAGGCGGCCGGCATCGGCGCCATGGGCGCCTTCCTGATCGCCCTGAT
>NZ_JACHZF010000071.1 GCF_014193375.1 Halomonas campaniensis | reverse complement strand
GTAAGCGCTCCAGCAACCCCATCTTCTAGAACTGACTGGCGCCGGCCACACTGGTGACCTCTGATCATTGGAGGACGCCATGAACGAACTAACCTCGACGCAGGCCTACTGGCTGGGCCACCTGTTTCATGCCTCGTCCCGGCAATTGGCGTTGAGCGAGTATGCCGAGGAGCAGAGGCTGGCACTGGCGGCGCTGCTGGCGTGGGAGCAGCGTCTCGCGGTGCAGGGCGTGCCGGTACCGCCGCGTCATCGACCGCTGCGCTTCGTCGCCGTGGAGGTGGCGCGATGATCCGGCCGGACACCGGACTGCGGGTCTACTTGTGCCGCGAGCCGGTCGACATGCGCAAACAGATCGACGGGCTCGCCCTGCTGGTCCAGGAGGCGATGGAACTCAACCCCTTCGAGGAGGCAGTGTTCGTGTTCGGCAACCGCCAGCGCGACAAGGTGAAGCTGCTGTTCTGGGAGCGCAACGGCTTCGTGGTCTGGTACAAGCGCCTGGAGCGCGAGCGTTTCAAGTGGCCTGACCGCCTGGAGGGCGACACCGTCACGCTCTCGGGCCAGGAGCTGAACTGGCTGCTCGACGGCTACGACCTCAGCGCCATGCGACCTCACAAGACCTTGGAATTTCAATCAGTTGGGTAGTCTTCCCACTCCCCTTGAGTGGTGGAATCCGGTAAAATAGTGGCATGACGTCCACCGCTTCCCACACCGCCGATACGGTCGACCAGCTGCAGCGCAAGCTAGCCGCCGCCGAGGCCGAAAATGACCGCCTGTTGGCCTTGATGGCCAAGAAGGAGGCCCAGTGGGAAGCCGCCAAGGCGGCGTTGTTCGAGCAGTTCCGCCTGGCCACTGAACGCCTGTTCGGCCCCTCCACCGAGAAATACCGCGTCGAACAGGGCGATCTCCTTATCAACGAGGCCGAGGTGGCCGTGGATGAGGAGGATGCCGCTGCCGCCGATCAGTCGGCCACGGACGAATCCGCTGCCGAGACCCGCCAGCCGACCCAACGCCGTCCCCGCGGCGGTCGCCTGGCCTTGCCGCCCGAACTGCCCCGCGTCGAGGTCGTGCACGAGCTGCCCGAAGCCACCCGCCACTGCGCCGAGGATGGCACCGAGCTCAAGGTCATCGGCGAGGAGGTCAGCGAGGAACTGCATGTGGTGCCGGCACGGGTCGAGGTGATCCGCCACGTGCGTCGCAAGTACGCCTGCCCGGCCTGCGAAGAGGGCGTGCAGATCGCCCCGGCGCCGGCCAAGCTGCTGCCAAAGAGCAACGCCAGTCCGACCCTGCTGGCCTACTTGGCCACCGCCAAGTATCAGGATGCCTTGCCGCTCTATCGGCAGAGCCAGATCTTTGCCCGGCACGGCATCGAGATCCCGCGCAACACCCTGGCGCGCTGGATGGTGCAG
>NZ_JACHZF010000070.1 GCF_014193375.1 Halomonas campaniensis | reverse complement strand
GGATGATGAGATGGTCTCCTCCCCCTTTAACGGCGTCGCAATGCGCCAGAATGGAAGAGACATCCATTCAAGGATCGGGCGATCCGAAGGAGGAGACCATGAATCAGCATACTGTCATCGGACTCGATCTGGCAAAGTCCAGCAACGCGGTGGTGGCCTTGAGTGCTCAGGGGCGCGAGCTGTGGCGCAAGACGCTGACCCGCTCGAAGCTCTTGCCCTTCCTGGCCCAGCAGCAACCCTGCCTGATTGCCCTGGAAGCGTGCTCCGGCGCCCACCATGTGGCTCGCCAGCTACAGCAGCAAGGGCACCAGGTGGTGCTGTACCCGCCGGCGCATGTGAAGGCGTATCTGCGCGGCCAGAAGAATGATTACAACGATGCCTTGGCACTGGCGGAAGCCGCCCAGCATGGCCGCATCCGCCCGGTAGCCGTCAAGACGGTTGAGCAACAGGACGCCCTGCTGATCGTTCAGCAGCGCCGGCAGCTGAAGGAGGAGCAGACCCGGCTCGGCAACCGGATTCGCGCTCTGCTGGCTGAACGTGGGGTGGTGCTGCCTCAAGGCGTTGCGGCGTTGCGCCGCGGCATCCCGAGGATTCTGGAAGATGCGGAGAACGGCCTGAGCATCACGGCACGCCAGCTGTTGGAGCGCGTCTATCAGCGTTACCTGGTGCTGCTCGACGAGCTGGCGTGGTACGACACGCAGCTTCAGTGCCATGCGCGGGAAGATGCGACCTGCCGACGGTTATGCGAGATGCCGGGTATGGGCCCCATCGTGGCCAGCGTGCTCCAAGGCTGGATGGGCGATGGCCGCCAGTTTGCACGCGGCCGGGATGCGTCTGCCGCGCTGGGCCTGGTACCCAAGCAATACAGCACGGGCGGCCGCGATGTCCTGCTGGGCATCAGCAAGCGCGGCGATCGCTATGTGCGATCCCAGGTCGTCAACGGGGCACAGGCCGTGTTGCGATGTGCGGAAGGCAAGGAGGACACCCTCAGCCGCTGGGTGATGCGCCTCAAGGCCCGTGCCGGACACAACAAGACGGTGATTGCGCTGGCCAACAAGCTGGTGCGCATCGCCTGGGTAATCGTCGCCCGTGGCGAGCGGTACCGGCCACAGCCCATCGGCTGCCATGGCTAGGTGATGACGATAGCGGCATCACATTGAACATTGACTGAGAGAGGTTCCCGCCCAGGTTGCGAAGGCAACGATCACGCGATGTCACGACAGGTCAGACCGGCGTGCTGAAAACCTGATGAACCCACCGGCTCGCGAAGCCTAAGGGATGATAAGGACGGTGCGCGCGGATACTCATCGAGGCCAGAGGCGCCAGCAATCAGCGCCTCATACACAGGCCGGATATATGGCAGCAACCTGTACCTGCATCGATGAACGGAGCCTTGCAAGCCGGGAGGAGACCATATA
>NZ_JACHZF010000069.1 GCF_014193375.1 Halomonas campaniensis | reverse complement strand
GGAGGATGCCATCGATGACGAGCCCCGCGGCTGGGAGATCGAGCTCGACCTGGGTGATGGTGTCTGCCTGCGTTTTCGCCGGGGGGCATGATGCGCCCGCCGATCACGCTCTGGCTGTGCACCCAGCCCACCGACATGCGCTGTTCGTATGATGGGCTGGCCGCCCTGGTACGCCGACAGCTGGGCCAGAATCCGCTGAGCGGGCACGGTTTCATCTTCATCAACCGGCGGCGCACCCAGCTCAAGTGCCTGTACTTCCAGGCCGGTGGCTACTGCGTGTGGAGCAAGCGCCTGGAGCGCGGGCGATTCGCCGCCTTGTCGGCCCCCGCAGGCCAGGCGATCACGCTCAGCCACGCCGAGTTCGAAGCGCTGATCGAGGGGCTCGATCTGGTGGTCACGAAACGCCGTAAGCGGTGGCATCCCAAGGTGTCAGCGGCCTGATGGCATGGTAAAATAACGGCCTGATTCATCAGGAATTATCACCCCGTGACGGCGCTTTCTCTGGAACAGAAATACCAGCAATCCCTGGCCGAAAACTCGGTCCTCAGGGAAGAGAATGCGTCGCTCCAACGCCAGCTCGACTGGTTCAAGCGGCAGCTGTTCGGTCGCAAGTCGGAGCGCCTGCTGGCGATCGACCCGGCCGTGCAGCAAAGCCTGCTCGGTAGCTTGCAGGATCTGCCAGCTCCGCCACCGCCCACGTCTGACGACGACACCTCAGCCACCAAGACATCGCCGCGCAAGACGCGCGAGGGAGCCGTCAACGACGCCGGACTGCGCTTCGATGCCTCGGTGCCGGTCAAGGTCATCGAGGTGGCGCCCGAGCTACCCGAGGGCGTGACGCAGGATGACATCGATGTGATCGCCACGCGCAGCACCTTCCGCCTGGCGCAGCGCCGGGCCAGCTTCGAGGTGCTGGAGTACCGTTGCCCAGTGTTCAAGGTCAGCAAGGAGGCGCCGCCCCAGGCAACGTCGGCGCCGGCCACGCTGTTTGACGGCTCACTGGCCGACGTCAGCTTCATTGCCGGCCTGCTGGTCGACAAGTTCTGCTACCACCTGCCGCTCTATCGCCAGCATCAGCGCCTGCAGCAGGCCGGCATCCAGCTCAGTCGCACCACGCTGACTCAGCAGGTGGCGCGAGCCGCGGCGTTGTTGTCGCCGATCCACTTGGCCCAGCTGGAGCACGTGCTGCAAAGCCAGGTGCTGGCCATGGACGAGACGCCGATCAAGGCGGGCCGCAAGGCCAAGGGCAAGATGAAGGAGGCGTGGTTCTGGCCGCTGTACGGCGACCACGACGAGATCAGCTTCACCTTTTCCCCGTCGCGCGCCAAGGCCCACATTGACACGGTGCTGGGCGACCACTTCAACGGCGTGCTGCTGACCGACGGCAACGCCTCCTACGCCCGCTATGCCGAGAAGCGTCCGGGAGTGACCCA
>NZ_JACHZF010000068.1 GCF_014193375.1 Halomonas campaniensis | reverse complement strand
GTAGACATGATGGATTGACCTGCCCCGCCTCAACGTCGTGGGTTACGTTGAGGTGGGGACACCCAAACACAGAGCCACTATTGAGGGAGGCAGGTCATGAAACAGTCTAACGCAACTCAGCAGCCGGTTGGGAAGACGTCCGTCGCCGAGCGGCTCAGCGCCGCCAGCGATGTCCATGCCGCCTATATCGGCCTGGACGTGCACAAGGTCAGCATCTCGGTGGCGATCGCCGAGGCCGGGCGGCACGCTCCCGAGTTTCGTGGCGAGATCCCCAATGAGCCCAAGGCGATCGACAAGCTGGTTCGTCAGCTGAGTGAGCGCTTTGATGGGCAGCCCATGCTATTCAGCTATGAGGCAGGGCCCTGCGGCTACGGCGTCTATCACCAGATTCAGGCCAGCGGACATGATTGCGAGGTGGTGGCTCCGACCCTTATCCCACGCCGCGCCGGCGATCGCGTCAAGACCGACCGCCGCGATGCGCAGATGCTGGCCCGCCTGTCGCGCTCCGGAGAACTCACCCCCGTCTGGGTGCCTACGCCGGAGCAGGAGGCGATTCGCGATCTGACGCGGGCTCGCGAGGACATGAAGGCCATCGAGCTCAAGGCGCGGCAACGCCTGAACGCCTTCCTGCTGCGACACGGCAAGGCCTATCCCGGCAAGAGCAAGTGGATTCCTGCGCACTTCCGCTGGTTGGAAACGGTCCGCTTTGACACCCCGGTTCAGCAGATCGTGCTGCAGGAGTACATCGAGGCGGTGAAGGAGGCCCAGCGGCGGGTGGCCGGCCTGGAGAAGCAGATGGAGGCGGCCCTGCCGGCCTGGTCACTGGCCCCGGTGGTCGAGGCCATCCAGGCGATGCGCGGCGTGAGCCGGATCACCGCGATGACGGTGCTGGCCGAGCTCGGTGACATCAGCCGCTTCGACTCGCCCCGCCAGTTGATGGCCTACCTGGGGCTCGTGCCCAGCGAGCACTCGAGCGGTGGCAGCCGGCGGCAGGGCGGTATCACCAAGACCGGCAACGGCCATGTGCGACGTGTGTTGGTGGAGGCCGCCTGGAGCTATCGCTTCCCGGCGCGCAAGACGCGGATCATCGAGCAGCGCGCCGAGAAGACCTCCCCGGTGGTCCAGGCGATTGCCTGGGAGGCGCAGAAGCGGCTCTGCGGGCGTTACCGCCGGCTGGCGGCCACGGGCAAGGTCAAGCAACAGGTGGTGACGGCCGTGGCCCGGGAGTTGGCCGGCTTCTTGTGGGCGATTGCCTGCGAGGCCATGGGCAAACCGCACGCCAGCCGGGCAACCGCCTGATGGTGATGTCCCAGTGCCTTCGGGTCAGGGAGCGTCGGGCCGGTGGGAGAACCCCTGACGCTCCTATGAGGCCCCCGCCCTCCGGGGCAGGGTGACCCTCGCTCGTAGACCAGGGCAGCTCCGCGACGAAGTGATGACAGGTCGGTACCCAACCCACGAATACCAGAGAGATCCACCGTCGCTGATAGCCCCTCGCTTCCTGATCCGAAGGCATTGAGGATGACCACATGCAACAGAGACAACCGACCCCTTGACGGGTCAATCCATACCAGG
>NZ_JACHZF010000067.1 GCF_014193375.1 Halomonas campaniensis | reverse complement strand
AAAAAGCAGCCAATCTCCACCCCCAGAGCCCTTTTATCCCCACCGAGCATGGCATCTGGGGACTTCTGACTGACCCGGTGCAACATCCGGGCTAGCAGGACGGAGTATCAAGAAAACGACATATCCCACCGAGTTCGGTGGGATATGTCCCGAGAAGGGAGGTCGGCAACTAAACGGCAAGTCGCCGCCGAGCCGCCCGGTAGTCTCGCTCCAGCTCATCCACGATCTCGGCCACGCTCTGGCGGGACTCGATAGTGCCGACACCCTGGCCAGCGCCCCAGATGTCCCGCCACGCCTTGGGCTTGCTGCCACCGCCGGAACCATAGCGCATCTGACCCTTGTCACCCGAGGGGAGATCATCGGGATCCAGTCCGGCTCGCTCGATGCTGGCTCGCAGGTAATTGCCATGCACCCCGGTAAAGAGGTCGCTGAAGACAATGTCGGCTGCCCGGGAGTCGACCACCATGCGCTTGTAAGCCTCTACCGCATTGGCTTCGTGACTGGCGATAAAGCGTGTTCCCATATAAACCAGATCGGCACCCAGCGCCTGGGCCGCCAGGATCTGCTCACCGCACCCGATGCCGCCGGCCAGGACCAGAGGGCCATCGAACATCTGTCGCACCTCAGCCACGAAGGCGAAGGGGTTCAAGCGCCCACCGTGGCCACCGGCACCATTGCTTACCAGGATCAGTCCATCAGCGCCGCATTCGACGGCCTTATGCGCATGGCGCAGCGTCGTCACATCATGGAAGACCCGCCCGCCATAATCATGCACTCGCTCCACGACCCGCTGCGGGGCGTGCAGGCTGGTGATCACCAGGGGTACACGAAACTCGGCACACAGCGCCAGATCGTGCTCCAGGCGATCATTGCTGGGATGCACGATGAGGTTGACCGCGAAGGGAGCGATCCTGCGCCCGGGGTCGGCCCCTCGGCTATCGGCAAGCCCCTCGGTGATGCGTGAGAGCCAATTCGCCAGTGCTTCCGCGGGGCGAGCATTGAGGGCGGGAAAGGCGCCCAGGATACCCGCACGGCACTGAGCCAGCACCAGTTCGGGACCGGACAGGATGAACATCGGTGAACCAATCACCGGCAGTCGCAGGGAGTCCTCAAACCAATCCAGCATAGTGTCTCCTGATAGACGAAAGGCCCACCGAAGTAGGCTCATTCAGGGAAGATCCCGATCGTCGTTACAGCTTGCTCTCGAGTTCCGGCAGCGCCTGGAAGAGATCGGCGACCAATCCATAGTCGGCCACCTGGAAGATCGGCGCCTCCTCGTCCTTGTTGATGGCGACGATCACCTTGGAGTCCTTCATGCCGGCCAGGTGCTGGATGGCACCGGAGATGCCCACGGCGATGTAGAGCTCGGGCGCGACGATCTTGCCGGTCTGGCCCACCTGCATGTCGTTGGGCACGAAGCCGGCGTCCACCGCGGCCCGCGACGCACCGATGGCCGCGCCCAGCTTGTCGGCGATGCCGTCCAGCAGCGTGAAGTTCTCGCCGTTGCCCATGCCGCGGCCGCCGGAGATCACGACCTTGGCCGCCCCCAGCTCGGGACGGTCGGACTGGGCGAGCTCCTCCTTG
>NZ_JACHZF010000066.1 GCF_014193375.1 Halomonas campaniensis | reverse complement strand
GCGCTCGTCGGAGTACTTCATCGGAACCTCGTCACGCCCCACATCGTTCAGAGTCTAACAGCCGCTGAGGCTCCAACTAGCTTGACAGTGGGGGCTCAGCACGTGGTACCGGCAGCTGCGTGAGGCCAAGGAGAGCGGTGACCGCCGTCCTCAGCGTGCTCCCCAACACCATGCCGTGCCACGCATCACGGCAAGGGCCGCCAATGAGGCTTGGACGTGGGACATCAGCAAATTGCCCACGCGACGTCGCGGGGTCTACCTCAATCTCTACGTGGTGCTGGACCTTTACAGCCGCTTCATCGTGGCCTGGATGGTCTCCCACAAGGAGAATGCCGCCTTGGCTCAGCAGCTCTTCCAGGAGGCCGTGGATCGCTACGGCATCCCGCATGGAGCGTTGACGCTCCACCAGGATCGAGGCTCGCCGATGATCGCACGCAGCTACCTGGACCTCATGGGAGAGCTGGGGGTGACGTGCAGCCACAGCCGCCCGAGGGTGAGTAATGACAACCCGTTCAGCGAAAGCCAGTTCAAGACCAGCAAGTACCAGCCTGACTATCCCGGGCGCTTCGAGAGCATCGTCCATGCCCGGCAGTGGTACAGCGCCTACGTCGACTGGTACAACCTGCAGCACCATCACAGCGGGCTGGCTGGCTTCACGCCGGAGCAGGTCTTCACCGGCCGATATCGCGAGATTGCGGAGGTCCGCCAGCGAGCGCTCGATGACAGCTTCGAGGCGCATCCCGAGCGGTTCACGCGCAGACGCCCCAAGGTGGCGATGCCACCAGCCAGTGTCTCGATCAATCCGGTACAGCCCGATGACGACGACCCGGCACCCTACAGCGTGGTTAACTTCCCGACCCTATCCGCGGCAAGCGACACCGCGACGAAATCGACATTAATTTTTAACGATCTGTCCGAATCAGGTTGACAGGTTCCGGAAACGCATCGCTACGCCAGCATCCCTCAGCTGCTGCGCCATCCCGCCATCAACTATGGCGGCCTGGTCCGGCTGGATGCCCCCATGCAGCGCCTTCTGGCTCTCGGCACCCAGCAGCTCAACAGCCTTCGCCAGCGGGATCCCCAAGCCGCCGGCCTGGTTGTCGCCGCCGATATCGAGCATGCCGAGGCGGTGACGCAACAGCTGGAGGCAGAGGGGCATGAGGTGTGTCTGGTCACCAGCCGTGACACTCTCGCCCACGTTCGCCTGGAGGCGTTTCGTCTGGCCAGCACGCCCTGGATCGTCGCGGTAGGCATGGTCGCTGAAGGTGTCGATATTCCGCGCCTGCGGGTCGGCTGCTACCTCAGCCATATCCGCACCGAGCAGCATTTCCGCCAGGTACTGGGGCGGATTATCCGCCGTCTGGGCGAAGGCGATCCCGACTGCTACTTCTACGCCCTGAACGACACCCTACTCGCGCAGATGGCACGACGCCTGAGTGATGACCTCCCCCAGGATCTGGCCAAGGTGGCCTTGAATACTGACTTGCCAGGGCCCATGGGCGGCCACGGCGCCGCACCGCAGGCTGATTCGCCCACCACGCCTAACGTCCCGGAGCCGGCTGCCGCAGCGACGGGGAGTCCGCCTGGTAACACCGAGCCCGCCCCCACTGTCAAGCTAGTTGGAGCCTCAGCGGCTGTTAGACTCTGAACGATGTGGGGCGTGACGAGGTTCCGATGAAGTACTCCGACGAGCGC
>NZ_JACHZF010000065.1 GCF_014193375.1 Halomonas campaniensis | reverse complement strand
GGCTGAACCCGGACCAGGAAGACCCGCTGGTTCAACGCGATCAGCGATTAGAAGCCGCCTGATTCCAGGTTCCAACAATCTTGACAGGCATCGCCGGTGCGCTGCTGGAAACGGCCTATGGGTATGTGCAGTTCTACCTGCTGCAGCCGGGCAACTGGCTGGGCTACCGCCCCGACTATGGCCGCCCCTGGGGCATCTTCCAGCAGGTCAACGTCATGGCCAGCTTCCTCGCCACGGGACTGGTGATCTCCGCCTGGCTGTATGGCGAGGCGAGAAATCGGATCGAGAAGGGCATTATCCTGCTGGCGCCGCTGTTCATGCCGGCCATGCTCTGGGTGATTGCCTCGCGCAGCGGCTGGTTGGGGGTGGCCATCGGCGTGCCGATGGTGCTGGTGCACCTGTGGGGACTGGATCGCGCCCGCTTCCGGCAGTGGGCCACTGCCCTGGGGACGGGGGTAATTCTTGCCGTGGTGGTGGGCCTCACCGCCGGTGAAGGTGGGCGCAGCGCCGAGGCGATCACCTCCCAGGGCCTGCGGCCCCAGGTGTATGAGCACAGCCTACGGATGATCGCCGAGAAACCCGTCGCTGGCTGGGGCTACGGACGCTTCCAACACGACTTCCTGCATAGCCATGCCGACTGGCGCACCGCCGAGGAGGGCCGCGCCCCGCTGCGCGAGAACTACGCCCATCCCCATAACGAGCTGCTCTACTGGGGCATCGAGGGTGGGGCATTACCGATGCTGGCCATCCTGGCCTTTGCACTCTGGGTCGCCTGGCGGGTGATCGCCCATGGGCCACGTGGGGAGAAGTGGCTGCTGCTCGCACTGCTGGTTCCACTATCCGTTCACTCAATGCTGGAGCTGCCCTTCTACCACTCGCTGGCCCACTGGCTGGTAATGTTGCTGATCATCGGCATGGTCAGCCAACGCTGCTGGGCAACTCAGGAAAAAGGTAATCGCTATACCTTCGGCATTCGCGTGGGAGCCTGGCTGGCGGTGCCGGTGGTTTGGGTATTTATGGGAACGCATCTGCAGACGCTATGGCAAATAAAGACATATATCGAGTCTGAGGGGAATGACGCCTTGGCTTTGACAACTGCAGTGAACCCTCTAGGAATCCCAAATGAAATTGAATTTCTTGTTATGACACAACATTTGACTGCTGCTAGGGAGCTGGGATGGACTGAAGATATTAAATATTATCAAGATTGGGCAGAGGAGCATGCAAAACTACTTCCTAGCTCAGCCCTTTATCAAAACCTAATGATAGCAAAAACTTACTCAGAAAATGACCCAGACTTTATCAATCGCTACAAAAGACTCTTTCCGCAATGGACGAAAACATTAAATAACAATAAATAGGAACAGCGGCTCACGATTAGGATCCACCCGCCTCATTTCACGAAGGCGCTGATCGGGCGGTCTGAAGACACTGGCTGGCGGCTTCGTTCATCAGGGTCGCCACCTTCAACGCGAGACTCCTTATAACTCTTGGGAATCAATGGAGATCATCAAAGCAGCCGTAACCTACGGCCGCTGCAGCGGTCGCTCGATTCCACATGCTGTAGTAGTCACGCCGCAGCGTGTCGGTATCGGTGAGATCGATCCAGCCCACCCGAGTTCGACAGTTAGAAGCGTAAACTAAGTGGCTATTCAAAATTAATCGTGCGCTCAGACCCGTAGCCGCCAAGTAGGCGACAGACCTCCTTGCTGAGGTGGTCAAATGAGAGATAGG
>NZ_JACHZF010000064.1 GCF_014193375.1 Halomonas campaniensis | reverse complement strand
GTGTCAAGCGACATCAGAAAGTGACCCCCTGGCGACAGTGAAATCTGACCCCCTTACCCTCTGACGACCTGCTTTTGATGATGGATGGAATCGGGCTTGATCAGCCCGGCCTTGCGTTTGGCACGCAGTCGGTAACTGTCACCGCGGATGGTGATGACGTGACTGTGATGCAGCAGTCGGTCGAGGATGGCGGTGGCCACCACGGCATCACCGAACACCTCGCCCCACTCGCTGACCGCCCGGTTGCTGGTGACCAACAGGCTGCCGCGTTCGTAGCGCCGGGTGACCAGTTGGAAGAACAGGTTGGCCGCACCCGGCTCCAGCGGTAGGTAGCCCAGTTCGTCGATGATCAAGAGTTTGGGCTTGGCGAAGTGCCTCAGCCGCTCCTCCAGGGCGCCATTGGCATGGGCCTGGACCAGTTGGGTAATCAGTGCCGTGGCGGTAGTGAACAACACTGAGTAGCCGGCCTTGACCGCTTCCCGGCCCAGTGCCACAGCGAGATGGCTCTTGCCCACGCCCGGCGGGCCGAGCAGCAGCAGGGCGTCGCCGTTGGCGATCCAGCGTCCGCAGGCCAGCTCACGGATCTGACCGGGATCGACGGCAGGCTGGGCGCTGAAGTCAAACCCTTCCAGAGTGCGCAGGAACGGGAAGCGGGCGATGCTCAGCCCCATCTGGATACGCCGCTGCTCCTTGTGAGCCACCTCCTGCTCGCACAGGTAAGCCAGCGTCTCACGCAGGGTCAGCTCCCGGCGTGCGGCTTCGTCGAGCAGCGTGTCGAGCCGCTCGCGGATGGCGGTCAGCTTGAGACGCGTCAGCATGGCATCCAGGCGCTCCGTCTCGGGCATCGTCATTACCAGCCACCTCCCACCACGGCTTCGTACTCGGTCAGGTCGCGCTGCAGCGCGGCCGGCGGCAAGGTGGCCACGATCTCGCTGGACGCCACGACCTCCTCGGCGTCCGCTTTGGGTGATCGGTAGCCGACGATACCCTGCAGGTGCTCCGGCAGGCAGCGCACCTGGCGGCGCCCGCCCAGCTCCGGGTGGCGGGCCACTTCACGGCCGGCGTGGTGCACCCGCAGTTCGCCGTCGGTCACGCTGACCTGGACGGGCTCACCGATCAGGCGCCAGGGCACGCTGTAGCGGTTGGTGTCGACCTCCACGGTGGCGTCGCGCTGGACCCGACGGCTCAGCTCTCGTGCCTGCTCGAAGGGCGCCCGGCCGTTCAGCGGCTGCAGGCTGGCCTGTTCGGCGATGAAGCGCACCGCCGGCAGCTCTCCGGTGGTGCCGTGGACCCGCTGGTCGGCGATCTCGCGCATCCACCAGCTCAGGTGGGCCTCCAGCGCCGCCCAGGCGGCGAAGGTCCGGCCGGCGATGGCGTTACGCTTCACGTAGCCAACGCCACGCTCGTCCTTGCCCTTGGTGCGGGCGCGGTACGGTGCGCAGGCCACCGGTCGGAAACCCCAGTAACGCGCAAAGGCCGCCAACCGCTCGTTGAACACGACTTCGCGGGTCGCCGCGTTGTGGTGGTCGACCAGCGCCCGGGCGTTATCCAGCAGCACCTGCTCTGGAATCCCGCCAAAGTGGCGGAAGGCGCCCTCCAGGCCGGCGAACCACGCCGACTGCCGCTCGTGCCGGAAGGCGCGGACGTAGAGGCGGCGGGAGTAGCCCAGGGTGGCGACAAACAGGAAGACCTTGACCGACTCCCCATCGATGATGATGTGGCGGCTGCCAAAGTCGATCTGCAGCTGCTTCCCGGGCGGAGTCTCGAACCTCACCGTGGCCTTGGCCTCGGCGGCCAGTGCCTGGCGGAACGGCGCGCAAGCGCGTTCCACCGTGCGCAGGCTGACCGTGATGCCGTGTTCTAGCTGCAGGTCCTGCAGGACCACGGCGGCATTGCCGGCATGCTGCAGGAAGCGAGCCTTCAGCCATTCCTCAAGCCCTTCAAGCGACTTGCTGCGCTTCGGGCTCGCGTAGGGCGCCCAGCCGCCCTGGCGCAGATAACGTTTGACGGTGTTCCTGCTGACACCGAGTTCATCGGCGATGCGCTGAGTGCCCCAGCCACAGGCCTTCAGGCGCAGCATGGCGGCGACATCCTCTGGGCTCTGCATCGGTTCCCCTCGTACCTGAGTGTGGGGAACGTTATATCCGGGTTGCTGCATGAATGGACCCTCCAGGTGAGCTCACGGAGGGGTCAGTTTTCCGTGTCGCCTGGGGGTCAGTTTTACGTGTCGCCTGACAC
>NZ_JACHZF010000063.1 GCF_014193375.1 Halomonas campaniensis | reverse complement strand
CGGCCGGTCACGTCTGCCGTGGTCAGCAGCATCATGCCGAAGAGGGTGGCACCGGCCACCCCCTCCAGCGTCAGCTGCAGGACCCGGCCGACACGCGCGGCACGGGTCGTCGGGGAATGCATGGTCGGTCGCCCTCCATGTGGCGACAGAATGTGGCGACGAGGGGACTTACTTGTAGTCGTCGGGCACCAGGTCACCCACGCTCTCTTCCTCGGCGGCAGCGGCGAGCTGCTCGCGGAAGAACTCGATGGCGGCCATGGCATCGACGTCGCGGCTTGCGGAGACCGACTCGGCCCACGCCTCGATCATGTCGTCACTGATCCCGCGCAGGGTCTCGAGGTCGTCGTCGCCGAGCTCGGTGAAGGTGTGACCCTGCTCCTCGGCGAAGGCGACGCCGCGCACGTCGGAGACGTCCATCATGTAGCCGAACAGGCGCGACAGACGCTCGCCGGAGACGGCCTCGACCGCCTCACGATCCTCTGCCGACATCTGGTCCCAGATCATCGGGTTGACCACGATGGTGAAGCTGCCGCGATAGAAGCCGCCATCCACCTTGAGGGTGTAGGGGAAGATCTCGGCAACGCGGAAGCTGCGCAGCCCCTCGGGCACCAGCATGGCGCCGTCGATGACCCCCTGGGAGCCCGCCTCGTAGACGCCGGTGGGCGGCAGGGCCACGCCGGTCAGTTCCAGGGCGTTGGAGAGGTCGCCCATCACGCCGCCGCCGACGCGGATGCGCTTGCCCTTCATGTCGTCGAGGGTCTCGTACTGCTCGCTGCTGAAGATCCAGCCCGGGCCGTGCACGCCGGCCGCCACCACATCGACGCCGCGGTGCTCGCCGGCCTGCGCCAGGTGCTCCAGGTGGGTGCGCCAGTAGGCGGCGGAGGCGTTCTCGGAGGAGAAGTCCTCGAAGGTGGGGAATTCGGGAAGCTTGGTCAGCTCGAAGCGGCCGGTGTTGTAGCCGTGGAAGACCCAGGTGGCATCGGCGATGCCGTCGGCCACCATCTCCATCTGGGAGGCGGGCGGCCCCATGTCGTGTACCACCTCGACGGTCACGCGGCCCTCGGTGGCCTCCTCGATCCAGGATTTCCAGGTCGGCCAGACCATGGTGTTGATGCCGTGGTTGGGGCCGGCCCAGGTGCTGACCGTGATGGTGGTCTGGGCCAGGGCGGACGTGCTCATGATGGCGGCTGTCAGGGTGCCGAGCATCAGGCCTGTTGTCTTGTTCATTGTTCAGTTCCTCCGTCGTCGCGGGCGGCTGGCGGTATCGTCGGGTGGCAGGGAGCGGTTTCCGGGGCGATCAATGCGATACATTAATCTTCTTGTACTCGCTTATCCAGGAAACACGTTCGGACATACAATGCCCTTGCCACACCCATGAACGCAACGCCATCACGACCAATAGCTAATACAACTTAAGTCGCATCCGAATAAAGAATATATAAATCAATGGATTATTGATGGCACGTGGAGTATGGGCAGGCGACGAGACTGCACACGCCTCCCGTGACAGAAGACATATTGCGTTACGCTACATAGCCTGCAAACAAAGAACCGGCAACATGTTCCCTCCGGCCGTTCGGGCAACGGCCGCGAGGAGCGTCGCCAGGAAGGCCCCGGCAGGGAGAGGAAGGCGCCTCAGCCGATACGCTCGAGCTGGCGCTCGAGCTTGCGCATCACGTTGAGCAGGTCGCGGTACTCACCGGCACTCAGGGTGGCCACCAGCTCGGCCTCCCAGGCCTGGGCCTCGGGTACCAGCTCGGCCAGCAGCGCCTGTCCCGCCGCGGTGAGGTGCAGGTCGTGCTGCCGCTGGTCCCGCGGGGAGGGGGTGCGGGAGATCAGGCCGCGCTCCTCCAGGGCCTGGATCGCCCGCGAGACCCGCGCCTTGTCCATGTTGGTGTAGGCGCAGACCTTCTTCGCCGTCAGGTCGTCGCAGTGGCTGAGCCAGGCCAGCACCCGCCACTGGGCCACGTTGAGCTGGTAGCGCTCGGCATAGAGCTCGGCCAGGGACTGGCTGATCTGGTCCGCCAGGCGGTTGAGCCGATAGGGCAGGAACTGGTTGAGGTCCAGCTCCGCCCGGGGGGCCGACACCGCTCCCTCACCGCCCGGATGCCTGGCATCGAGCCCGGATTCCTCCATATTCATCGCAATTCTCCTCGGCGGCCTTCCCTCGGGCGGCCCTCAATAGAGTAGCTGGGGCAGGAACAGCACGATCGCCGGGAACACCAGCACCAGCAGCGCCCGTATCGTACCGGCCACCCAGAACGGCGTCACGCCGCGGAAGATCGTCCCCGTGGAAACGTCCGGCAGCACCGCCCGCAGCACGAAGACGTTCATCCCCACCGGCGGCGTGATCAGGCTGATCTCGATCAC
>NZ_JACHZF010000062.1 GCF_014193375.1 Halomonas campaniensis | reverse complement strand
TGTCAATGGCCATCAGAACTGACCCACCAGCGGTCAACAAAATTGACCCACCCGTGATCGTCAGCTGAGCGTCTTCTGCTTCAGCCGGTAGCTCTCCCCGCCGAGCAGGTAGAGGTGCGAGTGGTGGATGATCCGGTCGACAATCGGCACCGCCACGTTGTCGTCGTGGAAGAACTCCCCCCAGCTGGTGAAGTCCTTGTTGGTGGTGATGATCAGTGACCGGTGCTCGTAGAACCGGTTGATCAGCTGGAACAGCGCGTAGCGCGCCTGCCGGCTCATCGGCAGGTAGCCCAACTCATCGATCACCAGGGCGTCGACCTTGGCGAGCTTGTGCAGCGTCTTCTTCAGCTCGCCCTTCATCTCGGCGAGCTCCAGTTCCTCGACCAGGTCTAAGGCATTGCGGAACAGCACCCGGTAGCCGGCCTCGATGGCCTTCTGCCCGATACCGATGCTCAGATGGGTCTTGCCCACCCCCGGCGGGCCGATAAATACCAGATTCTCGCGGTTGTCGAGGAAGGCGAAGTCCAGCAGGGCGTTAATCTGGCGCTTGGTGATGGTGGTCTGGTGCCGATAGTCGAACCCCTCCAGCCGCTTGTCGCTGGGGAATCCGGCCTGGCGCCGGTAGAGGTCGATACGCTTTGCCTCGCGGGTCTGGCGCTCGTGCTCGACCAGCATGTCGGCGAAGGCCAAGTAGGAGACCTCGTTGGCCTCGGCCTGGGCCAGCAGCTCGGTGAGGCCGCCGGCGATGGCGCCCAGCCGCAGGCTGCGGTAGCGCCCGGCGGTCAGCTCAAGCTGCCCCATGGGTCACCTCCTGCTGGCCGCTGGAGTGGCCAAGTCGGGCGTACTGAGCCAGCTCAGCCGGCGTCGTGTGAGGTCCGGCGGGGGCGTCACCGTCGTGATCCCGGCCTCTCGCCGTGGCGAGTCGGGCCGCCGCCAACCGTTCCTTGAGGCCACCGGCGGTGAGGCGCTCCCGGGTGACCCAGTCAGCGATTAGCGCCAGATCCAGCTGAGGCTCGGCCTCCAGCACCTGCCTGGCGCCACGCAGCTGGTCCTTGTAGTGATGCGGCACGCTATGGCGCAGCTTGTCACAGAGTTGCCGGCCCAGCGACTCGCCGAGGTGGCGGGCGATAGCCTGCTCCAGATCGGTCTCCTGCTGGCGGAGATCGCGGTAGTGGTTCTCGTTGCGCAGCGTACGGCCCTTGCCCAGGTGAAGGGCATGGGTGGCGATCTCATCGCCACTCTCCAAGTCGTGGATCGCCAGGCGGTTTTCCGCTTCCCGGACCCCGACTCGGCCCTGCTGGTAGGGCATCGGCACCGAGTACTTGTTGGCCTTCCAGGCGATCAGCCCGGTCTTGTCGACTCGGCGCGGGGCCAGGCCGTCGGCATCGCGGCCCACGCAGGCTGGGGTCAGGTAGGGGCGCAGGTGGCGCCGCTCCTCGGCGTCGAAGTGGGTCCACGGCTGCTGGCCGGTGGTGCCGTGAGTGCGCACGTTGGCGACCTCGTCGAGCCACTGGCGCACGTAAGCGCGCAAGTCGGCCTCGTCGCGGAACACCTCGCCATAAAAGGCATCCTGCTTGGCGTACTTCACCCCGGCCTCTACCTTGCCCTTGCTCTCCGGGTCGTAGCCGCAGCAGGCGCGGATCCGGAAGCCGGCGGTGGTGGCGTACTCATGGAAGCGCTGGTTCACCTCCAGCTCGCGGAACTGCTCGCTGATCACCACCATCTTGGTCTGGTCGTAGACGCACTCCTCCGGCAGGCCGCCGAAGTAGCGGAAGGCCTCGTCGTGCAGACGGATGAAAGTGACGGTATCGAGCGGCGACAGGCTGACGCCGACATAGGTCAGGCGCGAGTAGGAGAGCACGAACACCACGAAGTACAGGGGGCGCGACTCTCCGCCGATCATCACTTCGCGCAGTTCGCCCGGATCCACCTGGCACTGTACGCCGGGCACCATATCGAGCACCGGCTCATAGTAGCGCCGCTGCCGGCTGGCAACCGTGCTCTTTACCTGCTGCACGTAGCGCCGCAGGGTACGCTCCGAGACCGCCAGCTCGCCGACCTTCTCGCGTAGCTTGCGGGCCACCTTGACGCTGCTCAGCCGGGGAAAGGTGCGCAGCAGGTAGACGATGTAGTCGCGGTGGGCGTCGAGCTTCTTCTCGCGCTCGCGGTTCGACTGCGCCGCCTCGATGGTGGCCTCGTCCTGACGCAGGTACTTGCGGACGGTGTTGCGGGAGATGCCCAGCTCCTGGCCGATGGCACGGATCGACAGGCCTTGTCCTTCATCGTGTAACGCTTTGATCTTGTGAATCATTCCCCAGTCCTTCACATCTCCGTCCCGACCCTTGGCTGAGCCGACACGGTAGGTGGATGGTGGCAGCGCTGCCACCTCGGGGGTGGGTCAAAAGCGTTGGCCGGTACTGGGTCAATTTACTTGGCCATTAACA
>NZ_JACHZF010000061.1 GCF_014193375.1 Halomonas campaniensis | reverse complement strand
GCGCTCGTCGGAGTACTTCATCGGAACCTCGTCACGCCCCACATCGTTCAGAGTCTAACAGCCGCTGAGGCTCCAACTAGCTTGACAGTGGGGGGAAGCGCTCGGCGAGTCGCTGGTTGGCGCGTCAACTGCAGTCTTTGGATGAGTGAAGCACATGCGCCGTCAGCTCAACACGCTTTATATCACCACCGAAGGTGCCTGGCTCAAGAAGGATGGCGCCAACGTGGTCATGAGTGTCGAAGGCAAGGAGCGGGCACGGCTGCCCATCCATATGCTGGAATCGCTGGTGTGCTTCGGTAGGGTGCTGGTATCGCCACCGCTGATGGGCTTCTGTGCCGAACAAGGGGTCACCATTACCCACTTGTCACCCAATGGTAAGTTCCTCGCGCGTATCGAAGGTCCGGTATCCGGCAACGTGCTGCTAAGGCGTACACAGTACCGCACCAGCGATGATGAAAGTGGCTGTGCCGCTGTTGTCCGTGGTGTCTTGATAGGCAAGGTGCACAATCAGCGAGCGGTAATCTCCAGGGGGTTGCGTGACTATGGCAGTAAGCTGGACCCGTCCAAGCGCGAAGGGTTGGAAAAGGCGCTTACTCGTCTGGGAAGAATCGCACGAGACCTGCTGCATGAACCGACTACGAATGGATTACGTGGCCTGGAGGGTGAAGCCGCGCAGGTTTACTTCAGCGTCTTCGATACTCTGGTCCGTCATGACGGCGAGGCCTTCCGCTTCACCGGGCGCAATCGTCGCCCACCTCGCGACCGTATCAATGCGTTGCTGTCGTTTCTCTATACCCTACTGACTCACGATTGCCGTTCGGCGCTGGAAACCGTGGGACTGGACCCTGCGGTGGGTTTTTTGCATCGGGACCGTCCCGGGCGACCCAGCCTGGCACTCGACCTTGCCGAGGAGTTCAGGCCGCTGCTGGGAGACCGCATGGCACTGTCATTGGTTAATCGTCGGCAGCTGCGGGAGAAGGACTTCACCGTTGCAGAAAGTGGCGGTGTGGTACTGACCGACGATGCGCGCAAGACGGTGCTGACTGCCTATCAGGAGCGGAAGCGTGAGGAGCTCAACCATATCTTTGTCGGTGAGAAGGCGCCAATTGGCATGTTGCCGATCTTGCAGGCGCAATTACTGGCGCGCCATCTGCGCGGTGATCTGGATTCCTATCCCCCGTTCCTGTGGAAATGACCTGTCGGTCAGGAGAGTACAGCGATGATGGTCTTGGTCAGCTACGATGTCAGCACCTCATCTGAAGGTGGCGAGGGTCGGCTGCGTCGCGTCGCGAAAGCCTGCCGTGATGTCGGGCAGCGTGTGCAGTTCTCGGTATTCGAGATTGAGGTCGATCCCGACCAATGGGTGCGCCTGCGGCAGCGGTTGATCGACCTAATCGACGAGGAGGTCGACAGCCTGCGCTTCTATTTTTTGGGTCGCAATTGGAAGAACCGCATTGAACATATCGGTGCCAAGCCATCACTCGATCTAAAAGGTCCTCTCGTTTTCTGATTCCACACTTTTTCGCGAACACCAAGTGTCCGGCTTTTCCCCGGCGGGTTCGCAGTTCTTTAAAATCATGATATTAAATACTTTTTGTCGATTTCGGCGCGCCAATCAGTGCTGCTCCAGAGAAAAAGCGGAGGTATCACTGGATGCCGCCCATTTTGATCGGCATTTTCAATGCGTTATAAAGGGGCAGTCGCGCCCCGCACGGGGCGCGCGGATAGAAACCGCGTGGCGTTTCGCATCCTCAAGACCCTGACAACTGTCGCGCCCCGCACGGGGCGCGCGGATAGAAACACTTGCAGGCTATTGGTCGTGCGCTGCGCCCGGCGCGTCGCGCCCCGCACGGGGCGCGCGGATAGAAACAGGTTGTTGATGGCGAGTTGCAGAAAATCGACGTGGAGTCGCGCCCCGCACGGGGCGCGCGGATAGAAACTTGTCTCCTGAGAACAGGGGCGGCGGACCGCCCCGGTCGCGCCCCGCACGGGGCGCGCGGATAGAAACTCGGATGGCGCACCCTATCCACCCCTCAAGCCCTGGTCGCGCCCCGCACGGGGCGCGCGGATAGAAACATCACCCGCATGGCTGACGACGCGGTGCAGGACATGTCGCGCCCCGCACGGGGCGCGCGGATAGAAACTCGCAAAAGGATATCGCCAGCGGCGCCATTGGCACGTCGCGCCCCGCACGGGGCGCGCGGATAGAAACCCCGAGATCGATGGCCTGCTAGACGAGTCTGGCACACGTCGCGCCCCGCACGGGGCGCGCGGATAGAAACTCAGGCAGCGGGGTGGAAAAAATGACCACACAAGACGTCGCGCCCCGCACGGGGCGCGCGGATAGAAACAAACGACTACGCCAACTTGCCGGCCACACGCAGAAAGTCGCGCCCCGCACGGGGCGCGCGGATAGAAACATCGCCACAAAATCCATATCAGCGCCCTCAGAACCGTCGCGCCCCGCACGGGGCGCGCGGATAGAAACTGGGCGAGATAGTGGTGCCCTTCGGCTACTGCACGTCGCGCCCCGCACGGGGCGCGCGGATAGAAACATCGGAAGCCAAGGGGTGCGCAAGGTGGCGTATCAGTCGCGCCCCGCACGGGGCGCGCGGATAGAAACCAGATAACAAAAACAATCAGACAGATATTCCGACGTCGCGCCCCGCACGGGGCGCGCGGATAGAAACACCGTCACCGCCCAAACCCGCATGGTCGGCAACAGGTCGCGCCCCGCACGGGGCGCGCGGATAGAAACCACCTCTACGAGCGCACCGCCGCCGGCCGGCAGGTGTTCTGGTCAAGTCGTAGCGGACACTTTTATTAAGCTGCTTCCGCGATTTTCTCGATCTCCCTCGGCGCGTGGTAGCCAAGGGTCGAGTGGAGC
>NZ_JACHZF010000060.1 GCF_014193375.1 Halomonas campaniensis | reverse complement strand
CTGGCTGAACCCGGACCAGGAAGACCCGCTGGTTCAACGCGATCAGCGATTAGAAGCCGCCTGATTCCAGGTTCCAACAATCTTGACAGGCATCGTGAGCGAGCCGAGATAGATCCCTTGCTGCAGCAGGTCGTGGTAGATCTCATACACCGGCTGATCCCGATAGGGCTCACTATGCGCGATCTCCAGCATTTTCGCTCGCTCCTCGGCCGACAGGGCTCTGGGCTGCGGGCAGTGCCGGCGCGACGTCGAAGCCCCGGTAGAAGGCTCATGGCGGCGTTTTCGCCAGGCGTACACCGTGCTGCGGTTGATGCCCAGGGCTCGACAGGCCATGGCCAATGGGAGGCGCGCCGGGCGCTCTTCGAGCACCGTGATCATGGTTCGCTCCCATTGTTCATGCGATCGAGCATCGATAAGGTTTTTTTTTGGAGCGATAGGCAGTCTTCAGCGGTCGAGAGCCTCTGCTGAAGACGGGCGTTCTCACGCTCCAGTGCCTCGATGCGCTTCTGCTCCGGGGTCTTGCTCGGGGTCGGTCCCGGGGCGGTCTTGTGAAGCTTCTCTACGCCATCCTCGGCAAGTTCCTTGCGCCAAGTGGTCAGTTGGCTGCTGTAGAGCTTTTCGCGGCGCAGCAGCTGTCCGAGCTCACCATGCTGGCAGGCATCGGCTTCCGCCAAGATGCGCAGCTTGTACTCGGTTGAGAACTGACGACGCGTGCGCTTCTCCAGCTTGGGATTCGGCGTGACCTGATGATCTGGCAGCTCGGTTGGCGGTTTCGGCATAATACGGGCTCCTGAACCTCGGGCTCTGATATTGAGCTTAACTCACTGAGCCGGTGTATGGATTCAGGTTGACACACAGGGTTTCCTGGCGACCGGTGCGCGGATGAAAGCTGCTCAGCTCGATCGCGCGGTTGTCCACCAGCTGCACGCGAGGGTAGCGGCACACGCCATCGCGGATGGCATCCTGGAGGGTGTAGACAAAGTCTGGCTGCAAGACATGTGCTGCCGCTGACGCTGGGGCAACCCTTTCGGTCATCGCCCCCTCCGATGTCCCCGGCACCGCGGCGGTGTTCTTGGCACCATCCGCGACCTCCAGATACCGCAGCAGTGGCATGCAGCTCCCGTCCGTCCGCCACGGTGTGCCTGAAAGAGCCAGGGTATAGGCCATGTGACGCTCCAGGGCCATCAGCGTGCTGCCCCACTGGTTCGGTCCCTCTCCGCCCAGGTGCCCGGCCGCGTGGTGGCTCTCGTCCCATACCAAGAGCACGCGATGCTGCTGACCCAGACGCTTCAGGGCGTCCAGCCGTCCCGGCAGCGCCTGATAGGTCATCCCGGCACCGGCGGCGCCCAACTGGCCGTGCATGGACTTTCCGGTGACGGTCTGCAGCGCCTCGATGGCGGCCTGAACCACGGCCCGGGTGGGGCCGCAGTAGAGGACATAGTCGATATCGCCGCGAGACATCAGCTCATTGGCCAGCTCCGCGGCGAGACGCATCTTGCCGGCACCGGGCGTGGCCTGACACAGAAAATGCGGATGCTGCGGTGACAGTGTGGCGAGCGCCTGTTGCAGGCAGGCCGACTGCCAGAGGCGCAGCGGCGGCAGAGCAGAGCGCGCCGCATGGCGTGACGTGGGCGGCAGCATCATGAGCGACCCTCCTGAGCAATCGACGCCCCGCACTCACCGCGGTGTGCCAGACGCTGCCGGATCTTCAGGTTGGCGTCCCACTGTCCCTGCAGGCGGCCGCTGTGCTCGATGGCCACCTCAAGAAGCGGGGCGATCTGTGACCGTTCATCTGGAAAGGACGTGATCAGGTGCTGGTAGTGTTCCGCCTCGCTGATGGCAGAGCGCATGGCTGTCTGCAGGTAGTGGCGTTCCTGCTCCAGGTGTTCGAGCAACGGCCGGGTTGGCTCTGTCGATGAGGCAGTTTGGGAAGTGGCTGATGAGGAGGGTGGAGTCGTGGGTTCAGACGATTCTACCGGGGCGTCCAGCTGCATGCGAAATAGCCGGCGATTTTTTCCACGGACCCCAACCGCTTCGATAAGACCGTGTTTCTCAAGCGTCTTGAGCCGGTCGCGAACCCGAAAGCGCAGCAGATTCGGGTCAATGTCTTCGAACTCCGGCCGCTTGAGCAGCTGGTCACGGATTTCGTAAGTGGTGAAGGACTCGTCGGCTTCTGCGCAGCAGAGCAACTGATGGTCGAGGGCCTCGGCGATCATGCGTGAGAGCGGATCGTGACGGCGAGGCTTCGGGGAGGGCAGGGTAGTTGCAGGATCGACGCGCGGGCTCATTCGCTCACCTCCTGCACTGCCTCCAGGGCGATGGCGTCCGCGGCACGCGAGAGGGCCTCGGCCTTACGCATGTGGGCATGGTAGCGGCGGTAGCGAACTTGCAGGCTGCTATTGGAAGCCAGGGCGGCCATGGCCATGGCGCGATGAGCGGCAGCGCGCGCACGGCGACTGCTGCGATGGGGAGAAACGGTCGGGTGGACCATAATCGGGGCTCCTTGGATATAGGAGCCGACCCCGCTGTCGCCAAACAGGATGGGGGCGGCCGTACGCAGGTTGGCGAACCGGCATCCAAGGGGACCGGCAGACCCGAGGGTCTCCCACGCACGACCGCCATAGACATGGCAGGCAAAGAAAAAGCGCCTACCATGGCAGCGGCGCTTATGCGCCTTGGATAATTCGGGTCGCCAAACCCGGCCGAGTGATTTAGCTCGACATCTATACAGTAGCAGCGGCTATCGGGCGTGTAAAGCCCTGGCCTGCGCGGTGGTTTTGGGGCACACGGTTGCAGCGTAAGCGGCCGTTCTGGCGCGTCGTATCCCGAGGCGGCTTGATCTCCTACGCTGATTCCGTCATTCACCGACGGAGAATCAGTTCCCATGTCGAA
>NZ_JACHZF010000059.1:1360-3089 GCF_014193375.1 Halomonas campaniensis | reverse complement strand
CCCTGTCGGTCGTCATCTCAGACCGCTTGGGTGTTATATGGTCAAGCCTCACGGGCCATTAGTATCGGTTAGCTCAACGCCTTGCAGCGCTTCCACACCCGACCTATCAACCAGCTGGTCTCGCTGGGCCCTTCAGGAGGCTCAAGGCCTCAGGGAAGTCTCATCTTGAAGGGGGCTTCCCGCTTAGATGCCTTCAGCGGTTATCCTGTCCGCACATAGCTACCCGGCAATGCCACTGGCGTGACAACCGGAACACCAGAGGTGCGTCCACTCCGGTCCTCTCGTACTAGGAGCAGCTCTTCTCAAACTTCCAACGCCCACGGCAGATAGGGACCGAACTGTCTCACGACGTTCTAAACCCAGCTCGCGTACCACTTTAAATGGCGAACAGCCATACCCTTGGGACCGACTTCAGCCCCAGGATGTGATGAGCCGACATCGAGGTGCCAAACACCGCCGTCGATGTGAACTCTTGGGCGGTATCAGCCTGTTATCCCCGGAGTACCTTTTATCCGTTGAGCGATGGCCCTTCCATACAGAACCACCGGATCACTAGAACCTACTTTCGTACCTGCTCGACGTGTCTGTCTCGCAGTCAAGCACCCTTATGCTCTTGCACTCAATGCACGATTTCCAACCGTGCTGAGGGTACCTTCGTGCTCCTCCGTTACGCTTTGGGAGGAGACCGCCCCAGTCAAACTACCCACCACACACGGTCCTCGATCCGGATCACGGACCTGAGTTAGAACGCCAATGATGCCAGGCTGGTATTTCAAGGTTGGCTCCACCCGAACTGGCGTCCGGGGTTCAAAGCCTCCCAGCTATCCTACACAAGCAACATCAGCGTCCAGTGTGAAGCTGTAGTAAAGGTTCACGGGGTCTTTCCGTCTAGCCGCGGGTACACAGCATCTTCACTGCGATTTCAATTTCACTGAGTCTCGGGTGGAGACAGCGTGGCCATCATTACGCCATTCGTGCAGGTCGGAACTTACCCGACAAGGAATTTCGCTACCTTAGGACCGTTATAGTTACGGCCGCCGTTTACCGGGGCTTCGATCAGGAGCTTCGCTTGCGCTAACACCATCAATTAACCTTCCGGCACCGGGCAGGCGTCACACCCTATACGTCCGCTTGCGCGTTTGCAGAGTGCTGTGTTTTTAATAAACAGTTGCAGCCACCTGGTATCTTCGACCGCCTCGTGCTCCGGCCGCAGGGCCTTCACACTAACGCGGCGTGCCTTCTCCCGAAGTTACGGCACCATTTTGCCTAGTTCCTTCACCCGAGTTCTCTCAAGCGCCTGGGTATTCTCTACCTGACCACCTGTGTCGGTTTGGGGTACGGTCCCACTGTATCTGAAGCTTAGAGGCTTTTCCTGGAAGCGTGGCATCAATGACTTCCGGACCGTGGTCCGTTCGTCTCGTCTCTCGGCCTTGGGGCACCGGATTTGCCTGATCCCCCAGCCTACTGACTTTCACCAGGACAACCAACGCCTGGCTCACCTAGCCTTCTTCGTCCCCCCATCGCAATACAGTGAGGTACGGGAATATTGACCCGTTTCCCATCGACTACGCCTTTCGGCCTCGCCTTAGGGGCCGACTCACTCTGCTCCGATTAGCGTCGAACAGAAACCCTTGGTCTTCCGGCGGGGGAGTTTTTCACTCCCCTTGTCGTTACTCATGTCAGCATTCGCACTCGTGATACCTCCAGCAAGCCTCTCGACTCACCTTCG
>NZ_JACHZF010000059.1:0-1264 GCF_014193375.1 Halomonas campaniensis | reverse complement strand
CTGGTTTGAGCCCCGTTACATCTTCCGCGCAGGCCGACTCGACTAGTGAGCTATTACGCTTTCTTTAAAGGATGGCTGCTTCTAAGCCAACCTCCTAGCTGTCTGAGCCTTCCCACATCGTTTCCCACTTAACCAGGATTTCGGGACCTTAGCTGACGGTCTGGGTTGTTTCCCTTTTCACGACGGACGTTAGCACCCGCCGTGTGTCTCCCACGCTCGCACTCACCGGTATTCGGAGTTTGCCTCGGGTTGGTAAGTCGGGATGACCCCCTAGCCGAAACAGTGCTCTACCCCCGGCGGTGATACGTGAGGCGCTACCTAAATAGCTTTCGAGGAGAACCAGCTATCTCCGGGCTTGATTAGCCTTTCACTCCGATCCACAAGTCATCCAAATCTTTTTCAACAGATCCTGGTTCGGTCCTCCAGTTGATGTTACTCAACCTTCAACCTGCTCATGGATAGATCGCCCGGTTTCGGGTCTATTCCCAGCGACTGGTCGCCCAGTTAAGACTCGGTTTCCCTACGCCTCCCCTAATCGGTTAAGCTCGCCACTGAAAATAAGTCGCTGACCCATTATACAAAAGGTACGCGGTCACAGAACATGTCTGCTCCCACTGCTTGTACGCACACGGTTTCAGGATCTATTTCACTCCCCTCTCCGGGGTTCTTTTCGCCTTTCCCTCACGGTACTGGTTCACTATCGGTCAGCCAGGAGTATTTAGCCTTGGAGGATGGTCCCCCCGTCTTCAGTCAAGGTTTCACGTGCCCCGACCTACTCGATTTCACATGATCAGATTTTCGACTACGGGGCTATCACCCGCTATGGCCACGCTTCCCAGCGTGTTCGCCTAATCAGTCTCATGCTTAAGGGCTGGTCCCCGTTCGCTCGCCGCTACTGGGGGAATCTCGGTTGATTTCTTTTCCTCAGGGTACTTAGATGTTTCAGTTCCCCTGGTTCGCCTCCCAACACCTATGGATTCAGTGTGGGATACCCTGCTTGTGCAGGGTGGGTTTCCCCATTCAGAAATGCCCGGGTCACAGGTCGTTTGCCACCTCGCCGAGCCTTATCGCAGGCTTCCACGTCTTTCATCGCCTCTGGCTGCCTAGGCATCCACCGTGTGCGCTTCATCGCTTGACCATATAACCCCAAGGGGTCTGGTCCGCGATGACGATTCGACAATTGCCGGATACGCTTGAGACGTATCTCGTGTCCTTTCCTTGCGGAAAGAACGTTTGTCAGCATGATTCACATTGTTAAAGAGCA
>NZ_JACHZF010000058.1 GCF_014193375.1 Halomonas campaniensis | reverse complement strand
TCGGAGTACCGACGTCGCGTCTTCTTGGTCATGAACACCTCCAATGCCTCCAGTATGAGGCTTACCGGGGTGTCCGCTCCAATTAGACCAGTTCAAGGTCGCGCCCCGCACGGGGCGCGCGGATAGAAACATATGGCCGTTGCCGGCGGAGCCTACGGCGGTCAGGTCGCGCCCCGCACGGGGCGCGCGGATAGAAACATCGTTGCGGCGGTCATGCGATCACTCCGGTTTCGTCGCGCCCCGCACGGGGCGCGCGGATAGAAACTTGCGCCGCTGCTTGGGGCCGTCCTGGTAGAGCAGGTCGCGCCCCGCACGGGGCGCGCGGATAGAAACCTCCACGCGGTAGCCGAGGTCTTCCAGCGCGCAGGTGTCGCGCCCCGCACGGGGCGCGCGGATAGAAACAAGGCTTCGCTGCGCGAGATGGCCGAGGCCGGGGGTCGCGCCCCGCACGGGGCGCGCGGATAGAAACATCTTCGTCGGCACCTCCAGCCGAGGCAACGAGGTCGCGCCCCGCACGGGGCGCGCGGATAGAAACATCGCGAGCGACTACTGGTCGGCCACGGAGTCGGGGTCGCGCCCCGCACGGGGCGCGCGGATAGAAACCGGCTGTGCGTCTACCTCATCGACCCAGTGGCCGTGGTCGCGCCCCGCACGGGGCGCGCGGATAGAAACTCTGACGGCAGTGAGAGCTCCGGCAACAAGAACCTGTCGCGCCCCGCACGGGGCGCGCGGATAGAAACTCCACGTACCGCTGGGCGGCCGTGGCGTAGGTCTCGTCGCGCCCCGCACGGGGCGCGCGGATAGAAACGCCCATCACCCGGGCCACGTAGTCGATGCCCTGCATCAGTCGCGCCCCGCACGGGGCGCGCGGATAGAAACACGCTGCACCTCCTGGGCTGAGTCTCTGGCCTGGTCGCGCCCCGCACGGGGCGCGCGGATAGAAACACGTCCTTGAACAGCATCGCGCCAGCGCCAGGCGTCGCGCCCCGCACGGGGCGCGCGGATAGAAACGAGAGCCAGAACAACCTGCTCGCCGGGCTCGAGGCGTCGCGCCCCGCACGGGGCGCGCGGATAGAAACATCTCTGACCCGCTGGTGCTCTGACAACTAGGTGGTCGCGCCCCGCACGGGGCGCGCGGATAGAAACACGACCCGACCACCAACCCGCTGCTGAATAGCCCGTCGCGCCCCGCACGGGGCGCGCGGATAGAAACTTCTCCTCGGTGCTCAGTGAGCTGTCAGCGACCAGGTCGCGCCCCGCACGGGGCGCGCGGATAGAAACCTGAGCGGCACGCCGACGGCCACGCGCCGCGATGGGTCGCGCCCCGCACGGGGCGCGCGGATAGAAACGAGCTCGGCGGTCTGGTCGACGACCAGGGCGGCGCGTCGCGCCCCGCACGGGGCGCGCGGATAGAAACGCCGTCGGTGACGGCCATCGGCTCCGGGGGAGTCATGTCGCGCCCCGCACGGGGCGCGCGGATAGAAACGACGCCCATGTCGGCGGCAACCGCAACAACGGCGGCGTCGCGCCCCGCACGGGGCGCGCGGATAGAAACGTCGCGCTGTGCGAGCCGCGCCCGGAGGACCTGGGGGTCGCGCCCCGCACGGGGCGCGCGGATAGAAACGCCATGGCCACCAGCCTCCTGCCCTCACGCCTGCCCAGTCGCGCCCCGCACGGGGCGCGCGGATAGAAACCATGCGATCGGCGAAGGCGCGCAGGGCCTCGCCGGTCGCGCCCCGCACGGGGCGCGCGGATAGAAACAGCCCGTCGATCACCTCGGTGAGGTTGCCGGTCTCGTCGCGCCCCGCACGGGGCGCGCGGATAGAAACGACATCGACAACAAGCTGAAGGCGCTGCTGGATGGTCGCGCCCCGCACGGGGCGCGCGGATAGAAACACGCAAGACCAGTGGCACGCGCTGCGCCCGCTGCTGTCGCGCCCCGCACGGGGCGCGCGGATAGAAACTTCGCCAGTGCCTTGCTTGACAATGCCGTGTAGCGTCGCGCCCCGCACGGGGCGCGCGGATAGAAACAGTGACGTGACCGGAATACCGAAGAACACGCTGATGTCGCGCCCCGCACGGGGCGCGCGGATAGAAACACCTGATTTCTGGCGTACCAGGGGCGGGTAAAACCGTCGCGCCCCGCACGGGGCGCGCGGATAGAAACATGTCTGCTCTCCCGGTGGTGTGCGTCTTGCGTACGTCGCGCCCCGCACGGGGCGCGCGGATAGAAACAACTCGAGGCGGCACTTCGTAACTACATCGACATCGTCGCGCCCCGCACGGGGCGCGCGGATAGAAACCTCAGCGAGTTGGAGGAAGAGCTGCCCGAAGTGGAGGTCGCGCCCCGCACGGGGCGCGCGGATAGAAACGACAGCAGGGCGGACTATGACGCGACCCGCGATGGGTCGCGCCCCGCACGGGGCGCGCGGATAGAAACAAGGTGAAGGTCGGCAACCCTGCGCGGAAGCTGGTGTCGCGCCCCGCACGGGGCGCGCGGATAGAAACCTGTCCAGCACGATCTTGTAGGACGCGGCCTGGACTGTCGCGCCCCGCACGGGGCGCGCGGATAGAAACACACCCTCCTATATCTCGGCAGCCCATCTCTCACGTCGCGCCCCGCACGGGGCGCGCGGATAGAAACAGCTTGCCCAGCAGCTCGCTGGCCCCCTGGTCGCGTCGCGCCCCGCACGGGGCGCGCGGATAGAAACGAACCCGGCAAGAAGTGGGTGGGCTTCCGCGAGAGTCGCGCCCCGCACGGGGCGCGCGGATAGAAACATTGGCCAGGACTTCAACGTAGGCGCGATGGCCAGTCGCGCCCCGCACGGGGCGCGCGGATAGAAACGACCAGCTCGATGAAGCGCAGCAGGCGCTCTAAGACGTCGCGCCCCGCACGGGGCGCGCGGATAGAAACCTCGAGGACACCATGGATGCCTGGCAGCGGGAGGTCGCGCCCCGCACGGGGCGCGCGGATAGAAACCACTCCTCCGGCGTCAGCGTCAGGCCATGCCACGTCGCGCCCCGCACGGGGCGCGCGGATAGAAACACCATGCCCCTCTGCCGCTATCACCATGGCGAGGTGGTCGCGCCCCGCACGGGGCGCGCGGATAGAAACGCCAGTAGCGGGCAGCAGTATGGGCAGCCGCAGGTCGCGCCCCGCACGGGGCGCGCGGATAGAAACACCCATGACGGCGGCGACACATCGAAATGGCGGGTCGCGCCCCGCACGGGGCGCGCGGATAGAAACGCCAAGGGCACCGACCTGGAAGCCCGCATCAGCGCGTCGCGCCCCGCACGGGGCGCGCGGATAGAAACCAGGCCGAAGGCATCACCACCACATCCGTCGTCATGTCGCGCCCCGCACGGGGCGCGCGGATAGAAACCATCAGGTGGTGAACCATCGTGCGTGCTGTCTGCTGTCGCGCCCCGCACGGGGCGCGCGGATAGAAACTCGCCCTGGAAGCGCACATCCGGGCCGTTGTCGCGTCGCGCCCCGCACGGGGCGCGCGGATAGAAACATCGGCGGCATCCGCTGGAATCGCCTCTACATGACGTCGCGCCCCGCACGGGGCGCGCGGATAGAAACATCTGCTGGCCGGCGTCGTCGGACCAGTCATCCATGTCGCGCCCCGTGCGGGGCGCGCGGATAGAAACAAGTGGATTATAGGTATGATTTTCGGCAACTCCGAGTCGCGCTCCGTCTGGGGCGCGTGGGTAGAAACGGTGTTATTTGTGACAGAACCACGCCTTTACGAAATGCCGCCCAGGAGCCCTGCGGTCTCCATTCGCCGGGCAAAGCCCAGCTCCTGGTATGGATTGACCCGTCAAGGGGTCGGTTGTCTCTGTTGCATGTGGTCATCCTCAATGCCTTCGGATCAGGAAGCGAGGGG
>NZ_JACHZF010000057.1 GCF_014193375.1 Halomonas campaniensis | reverse complement strand
CGCCGGCACAGTGCGATTGGGATGATCAGCCCGGAGGCCTTCGAGGCCCGAATGATCGCTTAGATCGGTGTCCACCAATGCTGGGTAAGATCAGTGCAGGCCATCGTGGATGCCAACCGAACCCGCAAGGACTTCATCGCCGAGCAGATCCTCAAGCGCCATCCGAAGGTGGTGGGGGTCTATCGGCTGATCATGAAGAGTGGGTCCGACAATTTCCGCGCCAGCGCCATGCAGGGGGTGATGAAGCGGATCAAGGCCAAGGGTATCGAGGTGGTGGTCTATGAGCCGGTGCTGCAGCAGGAGACCTTCTACGGTTCCCGGGTGTTCCGCGATCTCGACGCCTTCAAGCAGCTCTCCGATGTCATCCTGAGCAATCGCATGGCGGAAGAGCTCAGCGACGTTGCCGAGAAGGTGTACACCCGCGACCTGTTCGGCAGCGATTGAACTTGCGGACGTGTTAGATAGGCTTGGCTGGTAGCCAGAGGGACAATGAAAGAAATGAAGGAACGCATGCGCTACGAGCGCCGCCACTCGCGCTGGTATGAGGCGCTGCTGCTGGGGTGGCCATTTCAGCTGATCGTGGGTGCGCTGGTGGTGATGGGCTTACCGGCCTGGGAGCGCTGGGGCTGGGGGTTCTGGGAGTATTTTCCTCAAGTCCGAAGCAATACTGTGCTTGCCTGTGGGCTGGCCTTCGTTGGTATCCTCTGGACGCTAAGGCGCATGCATCGTTTTCCTGGTGCGCGAGTGTCGGCCTTTATTGCCCCCACGGTGTCGGTGGCCTATCTGCTGGTGGTGGCCGTGCTGTTCTTTACCCGCGAGGAGTACACCCGGCAGGTGCTGTTCGGCAGCTACCTGATGAGCCTGGGGTGGTTCTACCTGGCCTTCTTCCTGGGGCGGCGCTATCGGCGCATGAAGCTGGCGGTGGTGCCGGCGGGGCGTGTGGCCGAACTGGAGCCCACGCCGGACATCGAACTGCGCAGCCTCGACAAGCCCGACCTGGCCGGTGTCCGTTATGATGGTGTCGTGGCCGACTTGCACGCCGATGAGCTCACGCCCGAGTGGGAGCGGTTCCTGGCACGCTGCACGCTCCACCATATCCCCGTCTATCACGTCAGGCAGATCCAGGAGTCAATGACGGGGCGAGTGCGTATCGAGCACCTGACCGAGAACGAATATGGCAGCCTGCTCCCATCGTTGAGCTATCAGGGGGCGAAGCGCTTCATCGATCTGGTGGCGGCTCTGCTGTTGCTGCCGATCCTGGCGCCCCTCATGCTGGCAACGGCCGTTGCCATCCGCCTGGACAGCCCCGGGCCCGCCCTGTTCATCCAGCAGCGGATGGGCTTTCGTGGCGTGCCCTTCAGGGTTTACAAGTTTCGCAGCATGTACATCGATCAGCGTGGCAGTGGCTTCACGGAAGGGGACGACGACCCCCGCATCACTCGGGTGGGGCGCTTCATTCGCAAGTGCCGCCTTGATGAGCTGCCGCAGCTGTTCAACGTGATCAGGGGCGAGATGAGCTTCATTGGCCCGCGGCCCGAGTCCATGGAGCTCTCCGAGTGGTACGAGCGGGACGTGGCCTTCTTCAGCTATCGTCACGTAGTGCGCCCGGGGATCTCCGGCTGGGCCCAGGTCGAGCAGGGGTATGCCGCCGAGGTCGACGGCATGACAACCAAGCTCCAGTATGACTTCTACTACATCAAGCACTTTTCGCTGTGGCTGGATATCCTGATCGCCTTCAAGACGCTGAAGACGATCGTGACGGGGGACGGGGCGAGATAACGCCATGGATATACACTCACCGCGGGCGCCTTCAGGGCGCCTGCGGTGTTTATGGACGTCTGCCGAGGCGACGCCTTAATGAACTGTTGAGCGCGATCCAGGTTCACAGACCAAAAAAGTCACCCCCGTGGTTCTCAAACGCATCCGCGACGCGAATGTACCGCTCGAAGGTGCGCTGATCCCGGTGGCCACTGACCCGCTTGATCTGCACATCCGATTTGCCGCGCAGATGCGCCTCGGTGATAAAGCCTGCCCGAAAGCTGTGCGGCGAGTAGCCTTCTTCCAGCAGCCCCGCTGCCGCCAGCCCCTTCTTCATGCGCACCGCAAGGGTGTTGGCCGTCATGCGCCCGGCGCCCAGCCGCCCACCAGTGCTCACACCCCGAAAGATCGCGCCTTTCTGAATGCGGGAGACCTCCAGCCAGCGCTCCAGCATGCCCACGGGGCAGTAGCGCGTGCCAGGCGGGGCCCGCATGATGCTCTTGGTCTCGATGCGCCCTGAACGGTTCATCTTGCTGTAGTGGAGGGTGACGATTACCCCCTCTGGCCGCCACTCCAGGTCCTCGCAGGCGATCACCACCACCTCGCTACGCCGGAAAGCTCCATAGAAGGAGAGCAGGAACAGGGCGCTATCGCGCAGGCCATGCAGGGTGTCATGCTCGACAGCATCGAGCAGGCGATGCAGCTCCTTGAGCCGCAGCGCCGGCGCCGAGTCTTGGCGGGTGTCTCGCGATTTCTTGATCCCGCGGATCACGCTGCGCACCGCCATCGTCTTCACCGGCGAGGGCAGGTTGTGATAGCGGTGCCACATGTGCAGCGAGTTGGCGTAGCGCTCCAGCGTTGCGGGTTTCTTGCCCAGCTTGTTCTGTGCCGAGAGGAAGTTGGCGATATCGACCTCGGTGGCCGGCAGCATCCCCCCAGCCTTCTGGTAGACCCTCAGGTCCGAGCGCATGCCGCGCACCGTGTTGGGCGAGACGCTTTCCGACAGCAGGCGCCGGGCTTCCCGGGACAGCCCCTCCACGGGGGCGGTCATGGCACCCTGGTCATAGGGGCTTGGCCGTTGATGGGTCAGCCGTTGACTCGATGGATCTCGTTTCATCATCAGCTCCCCCTCAAGGTGTCAGCCGCAGGGCTATCAGGCGCTCGAAGAACGAAGCGGAAAACGCCACATCGGGCGCCACGCTGATCGTACCCTCCGCACTGGTTGCTCCCATGGAGACCGCGACGCTCCTGCCGGGCGATGCCTGTCAAGCTTGTTGGAACCTGGAATCAGGCGGCTTCTAATCGCTGATCGCGCTGAACCAGCGGGTCTTCCTGATCTGGGTTCAGCCAGACCGTCCGGCGCGGTGTCCAGTTGCGAGTGGAGCCGCTCCACCGTAACCGGTCATTCCAAGGCGTGCCTATTTCCGCTTGCCTTACACATCGCGTAGTGGCTGGATCAGCGCTACCGCGACCTTCCACTGCCGGTTATCTTCCGACTGTACGAGAACGGTCTTGCGGTTGATCTTGATGACGCGACCGAACACCTGACCCTCGCGGCCCTCGAAGGAGACGGCCTGTCCCAGGGTCAGGCGGCTCAACACCTCCATCTCCTGACGGGCCTGGAGTTCGTCGATACGGCGGCAGATAAGGTCGTTGAGCGCCAGGAGCTGGTCGAGGCTCATGTCGTCGATACGCATGGGGAACCGGATCTCGTGCATCGGGAAAGGCGCCACCTTGCCCGATGCGCCGGTGGGTGTCGATTCAGCGCTCGATGTCGGAGCGCAGCGGCGCGTCCGCGAACAGGGTCTTCCAGCGACGCGGTGTCAGCTCGTCGACCCGTGAGGCGGGATGAAGCGCCACGCGCTGGAGGACATCGACCAGATAGGTGTAGGGGTCGACGCCCTGCAGCCGGCAGGTGGTCAGCAGGCTCTGCACGATGCCGACGTGCTCGGCGCCGACCTCGCTCCAACAGAACATCCAGTTTTTCTTACCCATGGGAATGCAGCGCAGGCCACGCTCCAGGTGGTTGGTGTCGATCGGCACGTCGGGATCGGACAGAAACACCTCCAGGCTGCGCTGTCGCTTCAGCGCGTACTCCACGGCTTGGCGCAACGGGTGGCGAGGTTCCAGATCGTCCCGTTGGAGCTGGTCGTCACACCATCGCCAGAAGTCGCGCACCTGGGGCTCGCTGTAGGTGGTGCGTGCCTTGAGCTTGTCGGGTCCTTCGCGGCCTTTCTCACGGATCCAGGTCTCGGTCTTGTAGAGCGCGGCGATCCGCAGCAGGCCGTCCTCGACCGCGTCATCGCTGCCCTGCGCCTTCTCGAAGTGTCTCCTTGCGTGCGCCCAGCATTCGGCGTGGGTCACTCCCGGACGCTTCTCGGCATAGCGGGCGTAGGAGGCGTTGCCGTCGGTCAGCAGCACGCCGTTGAAGTGGTCGCCCAGCACCGTGTC
>NZ_JACHZF010000056.1 GCF_014193375.1 Halomonas campaniensis | reverse complement strand
TTTGTCATGGCGGCTGTAGCGGTTGATTCTGGATTAGGCCCTTGAATCATAACCGATTTTCAGCCGCCTTTTTCATGTCTGATGCAATATCCAGGTTAGTCTCGCCACCTCAACACTCTGTCGCCTGGTCCTCGGGCACCCTGACGCGTCCCATATTGCTGATGATGACCTCCACCGCCCTGCCATGCCTGCCGCAGATGGTGAAGGTGCCGTTGTGGCCCCGGCTCCAGCCCGTCGACTGGAACCGAATCGGGTAGTCGCGGTTGAAGCGGATCTCGGGGCCACCGCTGGGCTCGACGACCTTGAGGATCTCCACTCCCGACAGGTCGCCGGCGGTGGCATGGCCATCCAGGATGGCGATGGGCAGGCTCCAGTCGTGCTTCTCGCACTGGTCCGCGTCGGGGGTATTGACCGGGCAGACGGCAATCACCTGGCGTCGTGTCACCGCGGTGCTCTTGGCCATCGCCAGCGCCGAGGTGATGCGCATCACCTCGGCCGCGACCTCGTTGCGTGCCGTGAACTGCTGGAAGCCGGGTATCGCCCAGGTGACCAGGATCGACAGCGCGGCGATGGCCGTGATCAGCTCGATCAGCGTCAGCCCATGCTGATGCCGGGGCGGGCAGGGCTTTGCCAGCCCCCGGCGAGCACCGGTATGGTAACGGCTGGCGTGGCGGTAGCGGCAGGGTGTTGCGGGGTGCATGATGCCCTCCCGGAGTGGGCTCCTTGACCGGCGGGTGGTCTCTTCACCCTAGCCAAGCCCCGCCAGCCCCCTGTCAGCGATAACGGACGCGTCCTGTGAGTGAATTTCTTGTCGTGGGTGGCGGCGTCATCGGCATGATGACGACGCTGCAGCTGGCCGATGCCGGCCATTCGGTGACCCTGATCGAGCGCGGCCGCTGCGGTCGCGAGGCCTCGTGGGCCGGGGGTGGCATCGTCTCCCCGCTCTACCCCTGGCGCTACAGCGCGCCGATCTCGCGCCTCTCCACCTGGTCGGAGGGCTACTACCCCGAACTGGCCCTGCGCCTGCTGGAGGAGACGGGCATCGACCCCGAGTACCGCCAGAGGGGGCTGCTCTACCTGCGCGTGAGCGACGAGGCCCGTGCCATGGCCTGGGCGCGGCAGGTCGGCAAGCCGCTGGAGCGGGTGGGCCCCGACTTCCTCTATGCCAAGGAGCCGGCGGTGGTCCCCGGCCTCGAGGAGGCGCTGTGGATGCCCACCCTGGGCAGCATCCGCAATCCGCGGCTGGTCCGCTCGCTCCATGCCCGGCTCGCCGCCATGCCGGGCGTGACGCTGCGCGAGGGGTGCGAGGTGACCGGCTTCCGCATGGCGGCGGGGCGGGTCGAGGCGGTGGCGACCGCGGATGGCGAGGTGAGCGGCGGCCAGGTGATCGTCTGCGGCGGGGCCTGGGCCGCCGGGCTGCTGGCACCGCTGGGCGTGAGCCTGCCGGTGCGTCCGGTGAAGGGGCAGATGATCCTCTTCCGGGCGCCGCCGGGGCTCGTGCGCCGGGTGGTGCTGATGGACGGGCGCTACGTGATTCCCCGGGCGGACGGCCGGGTGCTGGCGGGCTCCACCCTCGAGGAGGCCGGCTTCGACAAGACGATCGACGCCGCGGCGCGCGAGTCGCTGTGGGAGAGTGCGGTGGCCATCGCGCCGGCGCTGGCCGGCTGCGAGGTGGAGCACCACTGGACGGGGCTGAGGCCCGGCTCGCCGGACGGGGTGCCGTTCATTGGCGCGGTGCCGGGGGTGGCCAACCTGCATGTCAATGCCGGCCACTACCGCAACGGCCTGGTGCTGGCGCCGGCCTCGACGCGCCTGCTGGTGGACCAGCTGCTGGGGCGCGAGCCGATCGTCGATCCGGCGCCCTATCGGCCGGGGAGGGAAGGGTAGCGCACGGCGCTACTCCTCGTCGGTGCGCTTCTCTTCCAGGTAGCGGTCGCGGTGGGCGCTCGAGCAGAACCACTCGCCCTGTTCGCGCAGGGCGTCGGTCTCGGGCACGTGCACCTGGCACCAGGTGCAGCGCACCATCTGTCCGCCCTCCTGGCGGTCGTCACCCTCCAGCAGTTCCTCGCGGTCGAGTTTCCACTCCCGGTACATGCGATAGAGCTTGAGGCCAGCGAAGAACAGCACGGCGAAGATGATCAGGCGGATCAGCAAGAGGTTCATTCCTGTGGGGACTCCCAGGTGGGGGTGGTCGGCTTTGCCAGTCGGCCGCCCTTGCGGGACAATGGAGGCTATCCTTCGATTCTCGAGAGATTTCTACGCCCATGCAAGACCTGACGCTGGTGATGGCTCAGCTCGACCCGCTGGTCGGGGACATTCCCGGCAACACCGATCGTGCCATCGAGACGGTGCGCGAGGCGCGCATCGAGCATGGCGCCGACATCGTGGTGCTGCCCGAGCTGTTCCTGACCGGCTACCCGCCGGAAGACCTGCTGCTGCGGCCCTCCATGGAGTCCCGCCTGCGGGCCGCCCGCACGCGCATGGCCGAGAAGGTGGTGCGCGACGTGCTGGTGATCGTCGGCTATCCCGGTCGCCGCGAGGGGCAGACCTGGAACCTGGCCGGCGTGCTCTACAACGGCGAGTGGCTGGGCGAGTACGCCAAGCAGGCGCTGCCCAACTACCAGGTGTTCGACGAGCAGCGCTACTTCGCCGCCGGCCGCGAGCCGCTGGTGATCGATCACAAGGGGGCGAAGCTCGGCCTGCTGATCTGCGAGGACCTGTGGGACGGCGAGCCGGCCCGCGCCGCCAAGGCCGCCGGCGCCGAGATCCTGGTCAGCCTCAATGCCTCGCCCTTCCACCAGGACAAGCCCGCCGAGCGGCTGCGTCTGCTCGAGGAGCGGGCCGCCGAGGTGGGGCTGCCGCTGGTCTACGTGAACACCATCGGCGGCCAGGACGAGCTGGTGTTCGACGGCGGATCGGCCTGCGTGAATGCCCAGGGCGAGCTGATGGTCCAGGCGCCCCACTGGGCGGTGGGCCTGATGCCGGTGCAGTTCGTGCGCGAGAAGGGGCGCTGGGTGCCACGTCCGGGCGAGACCGAGCCCGAGGTCGAGCCGGAGGAGAACCTCTACTGCGCGCTGGTCACCGGCCTGCGCGACTACGTCAACAAGAGCGGCTTCGAGGGCGTGGTGCTGGGCCTCTCCGGCGGCATCGATTCGGCGCTCTCGCTGGCCATCGCAGTGGATGCCCTGGGCCCCCAGCGCGTGCATGCGGTAATGATGCCCTACCACTACACCGCGGACATCTCGAGGCAGGATGCCGCCGAGCAGGCGGAGATGCTGGGGGTCGCCTACGAGGTGATGCCCATCGAGCCGATGGTCGAGGCCTTCATGGCCACCCTGGCCGAGAGCTTTGCCGGCACCGAGCGTGACACTACCGAGGAGAACCTGCAGTCGCGGTGCCGCGGCGTGCTGCTGATGGCCATCTCCAACAAGAAGGGCCTGATGGTGCTGACCACCGGCAACAAGAGCGAGATGGCGGTGGGCTACGCCACGCTCTACGGCGACATGGTGGGCGGCTACAATGCCATCAAGGACGTCTACAAGACCTGGGTCTACCGCCTGGCGCGCTGGCGCAATACCCAGTCGCCGGCGATCCCCGAGCGGGTGATCAAGCGGCCCCCCTCGGCGGAGCTGGCGCCCGACCAGCAGGACAGCGACTCGCTGCCCGACTACGACACCCTGGATGCCATCCTGGTGCGCTACATCGAGGGGGACATGAGCGCCGAGGCGATCATCGAGGCAGGCTTCGACCGCGACGACGTCTACAAGGTGGTCCGGCTGGTGGACCGCTGCGAGTACAAGCGCCGCCAGGCGCCGGTGGGCGTGCGGGTCACCCGCCGCGGGTTCGGCCGCGACCGCCGCTATCCCATCGTCAACGGGTGGCAGCCGGGGGAGTGACCCATAGCGCCTAGCGGAAAGCGCCGAGCCTCCAGCCGCTCAGCAACGGGCGGCAGGTGTTGAGGTAGAAAACGAGAACCCCCGTCGACTCGATCTCGGCGGGGGTTCTTCGTTGACGCCGGTAGCGATGGAGGCAGCATCCTGGAGCGCTCGGCGCTCGGCGCTCGGCGCTCGGCGCTCGGCGCTCGGCGCTCGGCGCTCGGCGCTCGGCGCTCGGCGCTCGGCGCTCGGCGCTCGGCGCTCGGCGCTCGGCGCTCGGCGCTCGGCGCTCGGCGCTCGGCGCTCGGCGCTCGGCGCTCGGCGCTCGGCGCTCGGCGCTCGGCGCTCGGC
>NZ_JACHZF010000055.1 GCF_014193375.1 Halomonas campaniensis | reverse complement strand
GCCGACACGGTAGGTGGATGGTGGCAGCGCTGCCACCTCGGGGGTGGGTCAAAAGCGTTGGCCGGTACTGGGTCAATTTACTTGGCCATTAACAGAAGCCGACCAAGGTCAAACCGAAGAAGAACCATCCGGCACTCCCCTATGGGAAGGCCGCCGACTTCATGGCCGACCTTCGCAAGCGGGAAGCCCTCGCCGCTCGTGCGCTGGAATTTGTGATCCTGACCGCCGCTCGATCTGGTGAAGCCCGCGAAGCGACATGGGCAGAAATCGACCTTGAGGAAAAGGTGTGGACCGTGCCCGCTGAACGGATGAAAGCGGGCAAGGAGCATCGGGTGCCGCTGAACGATGCCGCTGTCCAGCTCCTCCGGGACCTCCCCCGGCTCAAGGACACTGAACTGGTGTTCCCGGCTCCTCGTGGCGGTGTCATGTCAGACCAAGCGATGAAGGCAGTAATCAAGCGGATGCATGACGCGAAGGTGAAGGCCGGGGGCAAAGGCTACATGGACCCGAAGCAAGACAAGATCATCACCCCGCATGGCTTCCGCTCGACCTTCCGGGACTGGGCCGCAGAGGTGTCCGAGTATCCCAACGAGGTGGTGGAAATGGCGCTGGCGCACACGATCAAGAACAAGGCTGAGGCAGCCTACCGTCGGGGCGACCTGTTCGAGAAGCGTCAGGGACTTATGGCCGATTGGGCGACCTACTGCGTGGGGTGAGCCCACTTTACATTTTCGGCAAGCGACTGATATACAAGAAAAAGGACTTTACGGAGACGCTGCGAGCCGATACGATACCTAGCAATACCAGCCCCGGGTCCACTGGGGCGAGGTAGCAACACAGAAATGGAGAAGAACGCGCCGCTGGCTCGGTGCTTCCTGTTTCTGTGGTGATCTACCCAAGGGGAAGTGTTCGAGCTGTTCGATTATGCTCGCGCTTCCCCTTCGTCGTTTTGGGGCAGCGCGGACAAGCAGGACTCGCTGCCATGACACAGACAATTACTTCTCCACAAAAGCGCCGCCAAGCGCGCCCCCGCCAAGTCGCTGAATATCTGGGCGTGAGTATCGCCACCGTCTGGCGCTGGGCCGCTGAACGCCAAGACTTCCCTCCCAGCCGCAAGATCGGGCCGCGCGTGACCGTGTTCGACCTCAACGAGATTGACCAATGGGTTGACGCCCAGCAGTCGAACCAGCGTTGAGGAGGCGTCCCCATGAAAAGCAATTCTAGGGCGCGGACAGTCGCGCCAAAACCTGAGCGGGCGCGCTATGTCGCCTGGCTCCTCCGCCTCGATCCTTCCAAGGTCTACCGGATCGCTCCCGATGCGACAGCCGCCGGAAACCAGCATCTTGTTGATTGCGTCTTCGACCAACTCCAACGACTGGTTGAAGAAGCCGCCCGGTTTAAGTCGAAGCCCGGACCGAAGCCGCCACGCTTCCTCTGGTACTTGCGGACCCTAGAGCACTGCTGTGCGGTGATGAGCGGTACGACGGAGCCGCTCCCGCCGAACGAGCATGGCGAGTTCGAGAACAAAGACGGCTACCGCTGCGGGACATATCGCCCCGAAGGGGGTGACGTATGACTGCCGTTCAACACGACACCCCCGCCGCTATCGACTTCCTGCGCCGCTGGTCGCCTGATACAAGCTGGTGCTTAACCGCGATAGTGCCTGACGGCAAGACCGAGACGGCCACCTTCCGACCCAGCGAGGAGGAAAAAGCCGCCACATGGATCGAGGCCCGGCAAGGGGTCAAGAACCTATATTTCCACGTCAATGTGACCCGGGACCGCCACACCTCGAAGCCCAAGAAGCCGGACATGGCCGCATTCCGTGCCCTCCATGTGGACATTGACCCGGCGGCTGGCGAGGACTTCGAGGAGGAGCGCCAGCGCATCGCCGGGATTCTCGGCGACAACCTGCCCGAAGGTATCCCGGCCCCATCGGTGGTGATCGACAGTGGAGGAGGCTTACAAGCGTTCTGGGTCCTCGCCGACCCGTTGCCCATCGACAAGCCCAGCGACGCCGCGCCCGAACCGTGGGCCGATGGCGAAGCCTACAACCGGGGCCTTGAACTGGCCTTCCGCGCTGACGCCTGCCACAACTGCGACCGGCTGATGCGGCTACCGGGAACCGTCAACCTGCCGAACCGGAACAAGGCGAGCAAGGGCCGCATCCCGACGGTTGCCCGTCTCCTGAGCTGGGAAGGGGCGCGCTATCCGCTGGACGCCTTCGAGCCGCTGAAACTTACTGCGAAGCCTGCCCCGCCTGCCACCTCTTCCACACCTACGGCCAGCGGAAAGGCTCCCGCTGTACTAGACCTGGGCGACGGTACGCCGATGGGCACGGAGGAGCTGCGGGAGTGGGCGGAGAAGAACGGCAAGATGTTCAAGGACGCTACGCTGGCCCGGATCGCGACCGGCACCGACCCGCTCGACCCCGACAAGTACCCGTCCCGCTCCGAAGCCCTGTGGTCGGTGGTCTGCGATCTTGTCCGGGCTGACGTTGATGATGGCGTCATCTTTCGCGTGATCACCGGCCCCAACGAGATCGCCGCCAGCGTCCTCGACAAGCCGGACCCGAAACGGTATGCGCTGGACCAGATCGCAAAGGCGAAGACAGAAGCTATCGACCCGACACTGGCCGAGATGAACTCCAAGCACGCCGTCCTGCTACAAGAAGGCGGCAAGACAAGAGTGCTGTCGTGGGAGCGGACTGAGCTGGACGCCAGCCGGCAGGTACCAGTGCTTCAATCCTTCGACGACTTCCGCAACCGCTACATGCATCGGCGGGTCATCGTCGGCACCAACGACAAGGGTCACCCCACCGAGAAGCCTTTGGGCAAGTGGTGGCTGGAGCATCCCGCGCGCCGTGAATACCTCGCCCTGCGCTTCTTTCCGGGACGCCCCGAGGAAATGGACGGCTACCTGAACATGTGGCGTGACTGGGCAGTGACTCCGAGGCCGGGGGACTGGTCGCTGATGCGTGAGCATATCCGCCGGATTCTCGCCAACGGTGACGACGCCTGCGCGGACTATATCGAGTGCTGGGCATCTTGGGCCATCCAGAACCCAGGCGAGCCAGCCGAGGTGGCGCTAGTGCTCAAGGGAGGACGTGGGACCGGCAAGGGCATCTTCGCCCGGGCACTGAAGCACCTGTTTGGCCAGCACGGCTTGCAGGTCAACTCCCCGGCTCAGCTCACCGGGCGCTTCAACGCGCACCTACGGGACTGTTGCTTGCTGTTCGCTGATGAGGCTATCGCTCCCGGAGACAAGGCCGCCGAGAGCGTCCTTAAGGGGCTGATCACCGAGCCTGAGCTGACCATCGAGGGGAAAGGGGTCAACCTTGTTCAGGCCCGGAACCGGCTGCATGTGGTAATGGCCTCGAATGAAGAATGGGTGGTGCCAGCCGGGATTGATGAGCGCCGCTTCGCTGTGTTCGAGGTATCGAGCGAGCACGCCCAGGACAGCGACTACTTCAAGGCCATTGCCGACCAGCTCAAGGGGGGAGGACTCGCCGCGATGCTCCATGACCTCCTGAGCATGGACCTTGGCGACTGGCACCCCCGGCGGAATGTCCCACAGACCGATGCTCTCCATGCGCAGAAGGCCGCCAGCGTCACCGGCGTTGATGCAGTGTTCCTCGACCTGCTGCGGGCCGGTGAGATACCCGCTCGCCGCTGGGTGAACTGCTCCATGCCCTTCATCGCCACATCGGATCTTCGCGACTACGCGCAACAGCGATTGCGCCGCGATGACGTGACCCTCAACGCCGCCAACAAGCTACTGCGTGACCTGGGCTTCGAATACCAAGACCGGAGCCGCCCCCGGGGCTTTGTCCTTCCGCCGCTACCCGAGGCGCGCGCGGCCTGGGATCGTGTACGGATGCCGATGCAGTGGGATGACCTGACGGACTGGGTTGAGCTGGGGGCCAGCGACTACCCAGCGGCACCGGGGGCCAAAAGCCCTTTTTGATGGCCTGACTTGAGGAGTGAAGACAGCGACGGCGGGGGCCTCTCCGTCGTCGCTGTGTCGGTGGTCTACCGACTTTGTGCCTCTACCGACCTTGCCCGATACTTTTTCTGAAGTCGGTAGTGGTTCGAGGCCGTGTCGCTGATGGATCCTCGTGCTAAGTGAACCGACTTACCGACTTTACCGCCCAGTTTTATACGCGAGTCCCGCGTGCCCCGATAGCTCAGGAGGACGACAGGCGTCGGCTACCGGAGTCGGTATTCACTTTTAACCCCCTTCTAGTCGGTAAGGTCGGTAAAGTAGGTAAAAGCCACCAACGACGGGGCTTCTAGCACTACCGACCTTCAACCGACTTACCGACCCACGATAGTCATCTATGGTCAGATTCTCCTGAGCGAGTGAGAATACATCTGCCACCAAGGGAGGAATAGAACATGCTGCGTGTCACATTCGAAGACGGCACTGTGCAGGACTACCGGGAAGATGAAGTCATAGAAATTGAGAACTATCCACCCAGCGATACACCAAAACCTGGATGGGAGCGTACGCGAGACTATCCACCGGAGTACCGCAGGGCCACCCCGCTTCGTGCAAGCGTTCTCACCGACAGGCATCGTGTCCACCTACACAACGGCTTCATCAAAGTTGTAAAGGTCGAAAAGCTCATCGCACCATGAGGAGGCCGCCCGCTCCGCCGCCCTGCTGGGCAGACCAACGCGACCGCGCCGGTTGTACAAGCTCAGACAGTTTGGCGGAGTACTGCTCCGCCGTTGGCCCATATCCCTTTGGAATTATAGCCCGGATATTGCACCGGGCATGAAAAAGGCGGCTGAAAATCGATTATAATTCAAGCTCCTACACAAGAATCAACCGCATCAGCCGCCATGAC
>NZ_JACHZF010000054.1 GCF_014193375.1 Halomonas campaniensis | reverse complement strand
GGGTCTTCTTCATCGGGGTAGCTTGCTTGGCCATGGGTCACCTCGTTGAGTGTACTACCTTAACGGGGTGTCCACTGTTGCTGGGCAAGATCAGGTTCTGGTGCTGCCGACGCTATGGGTGGCCGTGCTGGGATGGGCAGGAATGAAGGTCGGCAGCGAGCTCGCAAGAGGCATCGGCGACGGTGGTGGTAAGACAGCCCAGGGTGCTGGGAAGCAGGGAGGGGACAAGGTCCAATCGAAGTCCTGACCAGTTTCGACCTTTGCCTTTCCTGGTTACGCATATTGGTCAGCTACTACGCCAGCCTGAGGGCTATACTGGAATCATATGGTCCGTCAGGGAGTTAGCGTCATGGCTCGCAATCCCATCCAGTTCCAGCCCGGCCTGTCGTTGCCGGCGTTTCTCGCGCAGTACGGCACCGAAGCGCAGTGCCAGGCGGCCCTCTTCCAGCATCGCTGGCCCAAGGGGTTCGTATGCCCCGACTGTGGCAACACCACCAGCTGCCGGCTGTCGCGGGGGCTCTACCAGTGCCATCACTGTCATCATCAGACCTCGCTGACGGCCGGCACCATCTTCCATGCCACACACCTGCCGCTCACCACCTGGTTCCTGGCCATCTACCTGCTGACCCAGCGCAAGAACGGCCTCTCGGCCCTGCAGCTGTCCCGCGAGCTCGGCGTCAGCTACAACACCGCCTGGAAGCTCAAGCACAAGCTCCTGCAGGTCATGCTCGAGCGCAACCAGGGCGAGACGCTGAGCGGACGCATCGAGATCGATGATGCCTACCTGGGCGGCGAACGCTCGGGAAAGCGCGGTCGCGGCGCCGAGCACAAGGTCCCGTTCGTCGCCGCGGTGCAGACCGATGAAGAGGGCCATCCCCAACGCGTCCAGTTGCGTCGCGTGCGCGGCTTCACTCGTACCGAGGTCCACCGCTATGCCCAGTTGGCCATCATCCCCGGTAGTCAGGTGATCAGCGATGGCCTGGGGTGTTTCCGGGCCTTCGATACGCCGCTCTACACCCATGAGCGCATCATCACCGGCAGTGGCCGGGCCAGCGCCCAGATCCCCGCCTTCAACTGGGTCAACACCGTGCTGGGCAACGTCAAGAACGCCATCACCGGCACCTACCATGCGATCCGTGGCCACCATGTGCCGCGCTACCTGGCCGAATTCGAGTACCGCTTCAATCGGCGCTATGACCTCAAGGCCATGATCCCGCGCTTGCTCGCGGTGGCGGTCAGAACGCCGCCGATGCCGTACCGGCTCCTGAAGCTGGCTGAGCCTTATACGTAATCAGGTTGCCTTTTAGTGCTCCAGGTCGGAAGAGTATGGCGACCCACCCGGATCGCTAGAGCTGGGGCCGTAGCGGAGGTGGTCTGGCACATCATCATTGTCTTCGCTCGCCGAGCTGCTCTGCAGCATCCCCTGAGCCACACCCCCAACCAACACGGCCGCTCCCCCGGCCACCTTGCCGGCTCCACGAGCGATGCGCCGCCATCCCTCCTGGGTGGTGGCTGTCTGGGCGGTGGACTTGGCCACGGCAGCGGCGGATTCACGCAGCATGCGTATCGAGTCTGTCGTGCTCGCCTGGGTATGCCAGCCATCGGACCAGCCATCCTGAGGTCTACCGTGGCGGGCCTTCTGAGCAGCTTGGCGGCCAGCGCCGGCTGCTCGGGTCAGCAGTGATTTCAGCGGCATGGGATTCCCTCCCTGGGTACATCAGCCTTTTAGCATAGACGCTTGCATGGCGTACCTCCACCGGGACGGAGTCCACAAAGGGGCGAGGGCAAAGGGTGAAAAGCCCAAAGGGCGGAAGGGAAGGGGGCTCAAGGGGAAGGGGCTTGCCCAGAAAGGCGGGAGAAGTTGTGAACGCCAAAGGGTAAAGGCAAAGGGTTGCTGCAGGGCCTGTCGCCTATGGAGCTTCTGCGTATCAGCGAGCCACTGACAATTTGCAATGTGGCAGCTCATGCTGTGACAGCTCCATGATTCGAAGCAACCTTCATGCTTCTGACTTCAGAAGGAAAACCAGCGCATTAGCCGGTACTCTTGGGGTAGCGCCTCTTCGTCACAAGGCGACCGGGCAGTACTGAACAAGGGCTGCCGGCTGATTAGGGACGCCAGGGAAGGGGCTGACAGAGCAGACGTGGGAACCAACCCACGCGATGACCAGGGAAAGAAGGGGAACGATGTGCAACAGCCGGAGGAGCAGGCCAGGAGCCGGATCGATCAGCTGCTGAGAGATGCAGGCTGGGTGATCCAGGACAGAAGCGACTTCGATCGACAGGCGGCGCTGGGGGTGGCCGTAAGGGAGTTCCACCTGCCCGCCGGTTACTGCGACTACCTGCTGTTCATCGACGGCAAGGCGGCTGGCGTCATCGAGGCCAAGAAGGCCGGAGTGACGCTCAGTGGCGTGGCCGAGCAATCGGCCAAGTACGTGGCCGAGCTGCCCGAGCACCTGGCCCGCTGGGAGCAGCGGCTCGTCTATCACTATGAGAGCACCGGGGACGAGACCTTCTTCTGCAACCTGCGTGACCCCAAGCCCCGCTCTCGTCGTGTGTTCGCCTTCCACCGCCCGGAAACGCTGCATGAGTGGTTGCGCCAGTCGGAGACCCTGCGTTCCCGGCTGCGCCACATGCCGCCCCTTGAGACCCAGGGGCTGCGTGACTGTCAGATCGAGGCCATTGAGGGCCTGGAGGAGTCGTTGGCGGAGGATCGTCTGCGAGCGCTGATCCAGTTGGCCACAGGCTCGGGGAAGACCTTCACCGCCTGCAGTTTCTCCTATCGCTTGATACGGCATGCGGGCGCCAGGCGCATCCTGTTCCTGGTGGACCGCAACAACCTCGGCGATCAGACCCTCAAGGAGTTCCAGAACTTCCAACCGGTGGGCGCGGCCAACCGCTTCACCGATACCTACATCGTTCAGCACCTGCACGGGCACCACATCGACCCCGATGCCAAGGTGGTGATTACCACCATCCAGCGCCTCTACGCCATGCTGCGTGGCAAGCCGTTGGACGAAGCCGACGAGGAGGCCTCGGCCTTCGAACAGTGGGAGGGCGAGCAGGGGGAGCCGCTGCCCCTTGGCTACAACCCCGAGATCCCCATCGAGACCTTCGACTTCATCATCACCGACGAGTGTCACCGTTCCATCTACGGACTGTGGCGCCAGGTGCTGGAGTACTTCGACGCTTCGCTCATCGGCCTGACGGCAACCCCCTCCAAGCACACCCTGGGTTTCTTCAACCAGAACCTGGTGGCCGAGTACCCCTACGAGCGCTCGGTGGTCGATGGGGTCAACGTCGGCTATGAGATCTACCGCATCCGCACCCGAGTGACCGAGGAGGGTGGCAAGGTGGAGCCCGGCGATGTGGGCTACCAGGTGCCGGTGCGTGACCGGCGCACGCGGCAGATGCGTTACGAGACCCTGGATGAGGAGTTCGAGTACACCGGCAAGGAGCTCGACCGCTCGGTGGTGAACCCCAACCAGATCCGTACCGTGCTGCAGACCTACCGCGAACGGGTATTCACCGAGCTGTTCCCGGAACGCACGGGGGAGTGGCTGCCCAAGACGCTGATCTTCGCCAAGGACGACAACCACGCCGAGGAGATCGTGCATGCGGTGCGCGAGGTGTTCGGCGAGGGAAACGATTTCGCCAAGAAGATCACCTACCGCAACAGCGGCGAGGACCCCAAGGCGCTGATCAAGGCGTTTCGCGTCGACCCCATGCCCCGGGTGGCTGTCACCGTGGACATGGTCGCCACCGGCACCGACATCAAACCGGTGGAGGTGCTGATCTTCATGCGCGACGTGAAGTCCGAGGGCTACTACGAGCAGATGAAGGGGCGCGGCGTGCGCACCATCCCCGATGCCGACCTCAAGGCGGTGACCCCGGACGCCGAGACCAAGACCCGCTTCATCCTGATCGACGCCGTCGGCGTGACCGAGTCGAAGAAGAACGCCAGCCAGCCCCTGGAGCGCAAGCGGTCGCTGAGCTTCGATGCGCTGCTGGAACAGGTGGCCATGGGTCGGCGCGATGAGGATGCTATGTCCTCCCTGGCGGCCCGGCTGTCCGCCCTGGACCGTAAGCTGACCGACGAGGACCGCAGCCGCCTCGCCGAGGCCAGCGGCGGCCAGGCACCTCGCCAACTGGCCAACCGGTTGCTCGATGCCATCGACCCGGACAGCCAGCAAGCCGCCGTCACCGAGCGGCATGGTCCTGCGCCCACCCCGGAGCAGGAACAGGCCGTGGAGCAGGAGCTGATGGATGAGGCATGCCAGCCCTTCGACAAGCCGGCGCTGCGCACCCTGCTCAAGGAAATAAAGCAGAAGCGCGATATCGTCATCGATGAGGTGACCACCGATGCCCTGGTGCACGCCGACTTCGACCACCAGCGGGCCGAGCAGACCATCACCAGCTTCAAGGCCTTCATCGAGGAGAACCGGGACGAGCTGACTGCCCTGCAGATCCTCTACAACCAGCCGCTGGGCCAGCAGCGGCTCACTTACGGCGCCATTCGCGAACTGGTCAACGCGATGCTGGAGAAGCCCCCTCACCTGGCGGTGGCAAATGTCTGGCAGGCCTACAAGCGTCTGGAGGCCTCCCAGGTGCGCGGCGCCCCGGTGGATGAGCAGCTCACCGAGGTGGTCAGCCTGGTGCGCTACGCCCTCGGGCAGACCGACACCCTGGAGCCTATCGACGCCGTGGTGGAGCGCCGTTTCAACCTCTGGCTGGGCCGAGAGAAGAAGGCCGGGCGTGAGTACAACGCCGAGCAGGAGGCGTGGCTGCGGGCCATCGCCGCCTACCTTGCCGCCAATGCCGAGATCGCCCCGCGGGATTTCATGGAGGTGCCCAGCCTGGCCGACCAGGGTGGTATCCTCCAGGCCAGACAGGTACTGGGTAACGGATTAAATGAGATGCTAAATGAGCTGCAAGAGGCGCTGGTGGCGTGATGGTTAATGACCTGCCAGGCAACTGGGTGATGATCTCTCTTGGCGATATCATCAGAAAAATTGAAGCCGGAAAGAACTATCGTTGCATTGAGCGCCCACCTGTTGGTGATGAAGCAGGCATTGTTAAGGTCAGCGCTGTATCTTGGGGCCAGTTTCGGCAAGATGAGAGCAAAACAATTCAGAAAGAAGAGCACCGTGATGAGCGGTACTTGATCAGAAGTGGTGATCTTCTGATGAGCCGAGCCAATACGATAGGGTTGGTCGGAGCGAGTGTAATTGTTGGAGAGATTCATAGAACCCTACAGTTAAGTGACAAAGTGTTGCGGCTTTGTTTGGTCGGTGATTATGAGAAGTGGGTTAACTTATATATCAATTCCAGAGGCGGGCGGGTTCAGATTGAATCGCTTGCAACTGGTGCCCAGCAGTCTATGCGCAATATCTCCCAAGATGGTATCCGCCGCATAAAACTCCCTTTTCCTCCACTTAGGGAAACGCTGCATAAATCGCGCCGCAGCTGCCTCGCAGCCATCGGCGAGGTAGAATTCGGTCCTCCTGCCACTGCCTGATCAGAGCCACCCGATG
>NZ_JACHZF010000053.1 GCF_014193375.1 Halomonas campaniensis | reverse complement strand
GAGCTACCGGCTGAAGCAGAAGACGCTCAGCTGACGATCACGGGTGGGTCAATTTTGTTGACCGCTGGTGGGTCAGTTCTGATGGCCATTGACAAAGCCCCCACGTCCACCTGACGGTGAAGAGCCTGGGCTATGACGGCCGTCGATTGAACGTGAAGAAGGGCGACCCGCAGAAGTGGCGAGAGGCCTTCGCGGCGGAGCTGGAGCGCCGAGGGGTAGAGGCTGAGGCCACGCCGCGTGCCACCCGTGGGGTGATCAAGAAGGGCGTTAGTCAAGTGCTTCGCCACATCCGCGAGAAAGGCCAGACGGTACAGGTTGACCAGGCGAAGGTTCAGGAGGTCCTCGAGGACTTCCGTGGACAGCGAGCCGGTCAAGCACCGAAGTCACGCCCCTGGGAGGATCGTATCAAGGAGCGCCAGACCTATGTCCGCAAGGCTTGGCTGACGGCGGCCAAGAACATGGCCCAGAGCCGCGATCCCGATGACCAGGAGCTGGCCAAGCGCATCGCGGCTTTTGTAGGCTCTATGCCGCCGATGAAGACCGAGCGCCACGAACTCCAGGAGAAGATCTCGGGGCAGCTACAATGGGGTGCTCAAAAACACCAGAGGAGAGAGAAGAGTAGGGCGGAGGATCAGCAAGACGAACGATAGCAGACAGACTGAATAGTGTAGGTTGTGGGTACAGGGATCGCCGGCTTGCAGTTAAAGGAAGAGCTGATTCCGCTGGTGGGCGGTGATTCCTTCCGACAGGGGTTTAGCTCCCGGAGGCTTCTGTCGGGTCCCGGTGAATCAATAACTTGGACCCGACATATACTATCCTAAGTTAGGCGTCGTCGTACGCTGGCATCATCGTCATGATGCATCGCTTCGCGTTCATAAGTGTCTGCTATCTCTAGTAAAAGTTTTGTGGCTACAAATGGATGGGTTGGAAGAATAGCTTCTCCCCATTTACGGTATTTCGCAGCGATATCCCGTTCTTGACTTCCACCCTCTCCGGGCATTCGAGTAGTAACTCCGCGTGAGTTATAAACACCGCTATGTGCACCTCGCATCATAGGATCGGACTGGATGTTCTCCATCACATCCCGCACCACCTTGCAAGGCCATATACCATCTTCGCCAATAGATGCGCTTGACAGAACTTTTCCGATGCAAACATCGGCTATATCAGCACGACTGAGTTCCATGCAAGAATGGCGTACAGTAGAAATCCACTTCTCAAGACGCTCTGCTGTTAATTCTCCAAGGTCGTTGTGGCCAGGAATGCGCTCAATAGCTTCCAATAGGCTATACCCTCGTTTAGACAAATTGCTAATATTGTCTTGAGGTACTTTGTACTCGATAGGATCATTTGCCCCGTCACTGCGCTTGTACGTCCACACAATAGCTTGAATAAATAGCTCAGGATGAGCTTCAATGTACCTCTCAAGATTTGGTATGCCATTTCCGCTGCGGCTACCCCAAGGGCGAGCCAGTATTTCTAAATATGAGAATTCCAATGCTGCTTTTTTCTCTAGTGTGAGCTTTGAGCTTGCATTGAGATACTCAAATGCCTTTTCTACAGAGTAGTGCTCTAGCATGTATTGGCCTGGCTTATCATCGCCACCTTTAGCCACATCTGAAAGTAAGCGGTAAAGGAGTTCTTCACCAACCTTTTCAGGGTGAAAATGGATGCATGAAAATGCAGCGCGAGGCCGTCCAGCCTTCATTAGTCGGTCAATGCTTTCTTTGTTGTCTTCTTCAGTGTGGTGAATCCAATCTGGTATTACTTCACTCCAGTACTTTTTCTGAGCTTTTTTGTCTAGATTGTCAACCAGCTTCCAGGTGCTCTTCCCATACGGTGCAAGCGTAAGTAACTTCGCCGTTTCGATGCCGGAAAGGTTATATGACACATCAGTGATGATTTCTTCGCGACTTTGGTCGTCATTAATTGAGTGTAATGCACCCGCGATAAGGTTTTTTTGGGGGTGACTCTTATCTTGGTTAATTAATATTGGTTCTATGGCGAGATTTATGAGTTCGCCAATTTTTTCTGGGGTTAATAAAGAACTTGCGGAGATTCTTCCGATTATCCATGAAGCTTTGCCTTGGCAAGAAAGTTCTATCAGACCTGTAATGCCTTGGTCGTTGTAAATTTCTCGCAACGCCGCCACTCTGAGATTGTGAATGCGTTCATCTCGCTTCTCAAAATCGACTCTTTCGATATCTTCTAGTTCGTCAGCAGATTCTTCAACCCATGTTTCACGGAAAAGCCAAGCGTGTCTATTGAGCAAGTTTTCTGGTTCAAGTTCGGCGTAAACATCTTTTGCCGCAATGGCTAGGTTAAGCGAGGTTGACTTTTTTCTGGCGCGCAATGCTGCACGTCGTGAAAGTGTTGATATGCGAATTTTTTCGCGTAGAGCTGTCTTTTCAGCATCACTGGCCCTATCTCTACCCCAAGCTTTAATCAATGTCCAAACTCGATCTTGGTCGAATTCAGGTAAGGCGTGAAGCCGTTCGACTAGATCGCAAAGCATTGACAGAGAATAGTCATTTCTAGTTAGGGCCATATCAACCATTTCTCGCACGAATGCAGTGATTGGCTGCCTTGTCTGGATGGGTTCACCAAACCCGTAACCATCTGAGCGCCATCGTGGTTTGTGGCTGTAATCACCAACCCGATGATGGTCACCGAATTGCGCTATGCAGAGTTTCCAAGCAATATTAGGGAATTTCTCAGAAAGTCTGAGCATTAGTCTTACCCGAATCTCATGGCTCGCTGCAGTTTGTGGCATCCATGAGCGGAAGATCGATTCAAGTGAATGTATTGGCTTGTTAGACCAGTTATCGTTAATTTCGACTTCCGCAAGACGCGCTAAAATGAAAGCTGCACGTGGTAACGTCAAGTGGCTCCATGAAAGTGCTTCAAGAGCCCACAGCAAACCAGTGCGACTAGGATGGCCGAATGGGCCCGCTTCCGCGGGGCGTAGAAGGCCGAGGACTGCTGGATTTTCGGTCTTTAAGTCACGTTCAAGGATGGACAAGAACTCATCTGGAGCTGCTTCCGCATAAGTAGGAAGGTCGCGATCATTTGCTTCTAGTTTTCGCGTAGTCAACGGCGTTGGGAGGAGGTCGCGAACGACTTTTACCGCCTCGGCTTCGGTATCAATTCCAAGCTGACCTTTGAATAGCTGGTTGCCATGAACGGCTAGTAGCACGAGAGTTTCTGAAATTCCTTCGCGAAACGCGCCTGAAAACTCGCGTGTCTTTCCATGAATTGAAGCTGCCCAACGCTGGTCTTCATCGAGATCCAGTGCAGGGTCATCTTCACCCAGCACCATTCGTGCCACGTCGAAGTAACGCCTCAAGTCGTCTGTAGTAACTGCCCCTTTGATGGCATAAAGTAAATCTATCTTCGAAACTACGCCGCGATAAGTGTTAATCGACCATACTGGTACATCATTTAATTGAGCAAGACGTTGGTGCTCCCTCTCAAGCTCAGAATAAGGCTTGTCATTTGCTAGTAATTCGAGGCAACACTTGTCAGCATCGTTGCTACTGTCCCATGCACCTACTAGCATAAAGGGTACAAGGTTCACCGTTGCCTGGTGATCTGTCACCCATTCTGGGTTTTTTACCGCAGGAAGAGTGGCAAGACGACGGCGTAAAACAGTCAATGATCTACCTGATTCATTTGAATATCGCGAAATTTCATCGCGATCCTTGCCCATTTCCTCTAATGCCGTTTGAAATGTCTCGTAGCTCGCTGGCTCAAGGACGATATGAGGTTCGGTGTTTATTGCATTGCGCGGATAGATGACTATTGAGTGCATCGATTTCGCGTATGGAGAAAGCTCGCGTTCGACTTCAGGGCTGAACACTACAGGGATGAAAGTTTTAGCTCCTTCCGCTAAACGCGGCAGGACCCCAGATTTGTCGAATACCAATACCTGGTCACGATAAGAAACTAATTCTTCGCCACTAGCTTCGCTGAAAAGTTGAGCCACAAAAGCAAGCGCCTCTTCAGTTGAGTCGGCAGCGATCATGGTTGCTCCGTCGGAGGGCTTAGAGAGGCGTGATAGCATGATGCGTTTAGCTGCCTCAATAGCTGAATTAAACAACGTCCCAGGCAATGGTGGCTCTGATACATTGGCCCAGTCGGTCCAGCATTTGTCGAGTGAGCGAACGTTCTGTGCCGGAATCCTCGTTTCATTAGCGAACCAGGCTTGCGCAGGCAGCGATTGCTCTGTCCATTGCTCAAGATCGCTTGCATCATACGCCCGAACTTCCTTCCAGAGTCCTTTAGCTTGTTTTTCGGCAATCCAGGCTGCCTTGCCGTTAGCCCATCGGCGTGGAGTGACGAATATGAACGTCATCTCGGCTCGCTCTTCATCGCTGAGAGCCTTAACGCTCTTTGCGAAGTCCTTATCTGCCTTCCTTTTAATATCCTCGTTGGTGCCGAACTCCCAGCCCGATCGTCCAGTGGGTACCCAAGGCGTTCCATCACTAGCTTCAACAAACCCGTCCCAACCAGGACGTTCGGCGTCATCGTTGCCAGGAAAATCAACTTGTTTAAGACTACTTCCTGTCGAATGGACAAGTGTCCGCAGAAATACCGAAAGCCTAGCTCTCGCCGGAATGTTGCGAGTTACCCACTGTTCAATGTCATTCGCTTTAATTGTAAGAAACGGAGGTACGTATGCCCGCGTATTTGAAGGCATACTCTTTACCATGGCTTGTGACTCGTCATATTGAGCCTGCATTTCCAAAAGATTCTTGCTTGGATAATTGAAGGCCTTCTCTAGGCGCTTCGCCATATCTGTGGACAGTGACGCTTTGCCGTTTAGCAGGTTTGATAAAGCTGGGCGGCCAACTCCGATGATCTGAGCAGCTTTTGTGACGGATACTCCCGCCGGAATGACTTCTGCCCTGATGCGTTCTCCAGGATGAGGAACAGTCTTCGAATCTTGCATGATTTTCTCCAGGCATGCTCGACAAGGTAAAGAGCAAGCTACGCTCATATGCTTTACTGTAGCGTGTAGCGTTACACGATACAATATCGATTTGCCTAGCCGTGAGATGAGTATGTATCACCATCGCGCAGTACAAGAGCAGTACACACATCAGCTTCCTGTGCTATCCTCAAATTTCGCTAAGCTACTGATTCCAAAGAGCTGTACCTTTCGCTCGATTACGGTCGCTTTCCCTTATGTATCAGTAGCTTATTGATTTAAAAGCAAACTCATAATCCCTTGGTCGCTGGTTCGAGTCCAGCTGGGCCCACCATTCTGGCTGTTTGTCATCTCGTTGGTTACCCCCTCGCTGTGTATGATGTTTCGTACTTATTACCATCAGTACCAAGAACGCGGGGAAGCATCGTGAACACGGAGAGTCACTCTCAGCTGGCGGCCTTCATCTGGTCCGTGGCGGATCTGCTGCGCGGCGATTTCAAGCAGTCCCAGTACGGCCACATCGTGTTCAAGGGCTCCCTGGCCCGGGGCAGTTGGGTCGGCCCCGAGGGCAGCGGACTGATCTTACCCAGCATTGGTGGACACCGATCTAAGCGATCATTCGGGCCTCGAAGGCCTCCGGGCTGATCATCCCAATCGCACTGTGCCGGCGCT
>NZ_JACHZF010000052.1 GCF_014193375.1 Halomonas campaniensis | reverse complement strand
GTCATGGCGGCTGTAGCGGTTGATTCTGGATTAGGCCCTTGAATCATAACCGATTTTCAGCCGCCTTTTTCATGTCTGATGCAATATCCAGGCTAAGGCCCATCAGGAAACTGCTGGTGAGCAGGATCAACAACCAGGCCTGCATGGCGAGGTGGCGGTTACTCAGGTCCATCGGTTCTTATTGTCCTTTGAGTGCGGTGTCACGACAGAAAGTGATTCAGACGAGGCATGTAGGGCGTGGCGGTACCGTCTCCTCTTTGGTCGACAAGCAGTCCTGAATAATTTCGCCGTTATATGTCAGGTTTTCCCTATCCCTTCATGCAATGACGCAATCAGCGGGCAGGTGACGCTGCCATGCTGGGCGTGGCACCGGGCCACCATGTCACTCAAGGCCTTCTCGATCTGCTGCAGTCTGTCGAGCTTTTCCCGTACGTCCTGCAACTTATGCTCGGCGAGTTCGCTGGCTTCCTGGCAGTGGGTGCCATCTTCCAGCCGGAGAAGGTCGCTGATCTCGTCGAGGCTGAAGCCCAGCTGCTGCGCCGTCTTCACGAACGTCAACCTGTCGATATCGGCGTCGCCATAGCGTCGAATGCCCCCCGGGGGCCGTTCGGGCACCGTCAACAGACCGCGCCGCTGGTAATAGCGGATGGTTTCCACATGAACGCCCGCCGCTCTGGCCAGGCCACCGATGGTCAGTGAGTCCACCGTGTTCGGCATGTTCCTTGACTCCGTAGTTGACTACGGAAGTAACCTTATCCCTACCCACATGGCGCATGAAAGGGAGATGGCATGCCGACATCGAAATCGGGGCGTGGTCCCTTGGCTGCCGGAGGCGTCGCGGCACTGCTGGCCTCGGCCTGCTGTCTTGGTCCATTGCTACTGATCATACTGGGGGTTTCCGGCGCCTGGATCGGCAATCTCACGGCCCTGGAACCTTATCGCCCGCTGTTCATCGCGATCGCCTTGGTGGCAATGGGCTTCGCCTGGCGCCGTATCTTTCGGCCAGCGGCCACCTGCCAGCCGGGGGAGGTGTGTGCGCTCCCTCGCGTGCGAACGGCCTACAAGTCGCTCTTCTGGCTGGTATCAGTGCTGGTATTGATCGCCTTGGCGTTCCCCTACGTCCTGCCGCTGTTCTATTGAAAGGAGAGATGTGCATGAAAACGCGTTTGGCGCTGGTAGCTTTCATCGTCCTGTTCAGCACGCCCGTCTGGGCCGCCGTGCAGACCGTGACGCTCGCGGTGCCGGGCATGACCTGCGCCGCTTGCCCGATCACTGTCAAGGCTGCTCTTGGCCGGGTGGAGGGTGTCTCGCACGTTGTGGTGAGTTACCCGGATCGTGAAGCCGTGGCCACCTTCGAGGACTCCCTGACCTCCGTGGAGGCTCTGATCGAGGCCACCACCAACGCCGGCTATCCCTCAACCCCATCAGCTGCGCAAGCAGGCCGAGAGTGACCATGAAAAATCCCACGACGTTGCTGCGTGTAGGCGTGGTCGGCACCGTGCTGGTCGCACTGTGCTGTTTCACGCCGATCCTGGTGATCCTGCTGGGCAGCGTGGGATTGGCGGCGCTCACCGGCTACCTGGATCTCGTTCTGCTACCCGCCCTGGCCGGCTTCATCGGCCTGACTGCCTATGCGCTGTGGCGCAAGAAACAAACCGACGCCTGCTGTCGCCATGCGTCCAGAGGCTCAAGGAGCTCCCCGAATGAGTGATGACAAGATCCTGCACATCGCCGTGATCGGCAGCGGCGGAGCGGCCATGGCCGCTGCCCTCAAGGCCGTCGAGCGCGACGCCCGGGTGACCCTGATCGAACGGGGCACTCTGGGGGGGACCTGCGTGAACATCGGCTGCGTGCCCTCGAAGATTTTCATTCGCGCCGCCCATGTCGCCCATCTGCGCCGGGAAAGCCCCTTCGACGCGGGGCTGAGCGCCCAGGCACCGGAGGTGGATCGGCCCAGGCTGCTGGAGCAGCAGCAGGCGCGTGTCGAGGCGCTGCGCGAGGCCAAGTACGCGAGCATCCTGCGCGACCATCCGGCCATCACGGTGCTCAGCGGTGAGGCGCGTTTCCTCGATGCCCACCGACTGGCGGTCACGCTGAACGACGGCGGCGAGCACATCATCGATTTCGATCGTGCCTTCATCGGCACCGGTGCTCGCCCTGCTGAGCCGCCGGTGCCGGGGCTTGCCGACACGCCCTATCTGACCTCCACCAGCGCCCTGGCACTCGACACCATCCCCGAACGGCTGATCGTGATGGGCGCCGGCTTCGTTGCCCTGGAGCTGGCCCAGGCCTTCGCCCGGCTGGGTAGCCGGGTCACCGTGCTGGCTCGAAGCCACCTGCTCTCCGCCGAGGATCCCGCCATCGGCGAGGCCGTCGAGACCGCATTCAAGCGTGAGGGCATCGAGGTCCTCAAGCAGACCCAGGCCAGCCACGTGGACCACGTCGACGATGAGTTCGTGCTGGAAACCAACGCCGGCACCCTGCGGGCGGATCAGTTGCTGGTCGCCACCGGCCGCGCCCCCAACACCGAAGGTCTGAACTTGGAGAGTATCGGTGTGGTAACTGCGCAGGGGGCGATTCGGGTGGACGATCGCCTGCGTACTACGGTGTCGAACATCCATGCCGCTGGTGATTGCACCGAGCTGCCCGAGTTCGTCTATGTTGCCGCCACCGCCGGCAGCCGTGCCGCCATCAACATGACCGGCGGCGAAGCCCGCTTGGACCTCGGCGCCATGCCCGGGGTGATGTTCACTGAGCCCCAGGTGGCCACGGTGGGCCTGACGGAGGCTCAGGCGATCGACCAGGGTATCGAGGTCGAGACCCGTACCCTTGAGCTGGAGAACGTGCCGCGGGCATTGGTGAACTTCGACACACTGGGCTTCATCAAGATGGTCGCTCAACGCGATACCGGACGTTTGCTTGGTGTGCAGGCGGTGGCGGGAGAAGCCGGTGAGCTGATCCAGGCGGCGGTGCTGGCGTTGCGGGCGCGCATGACGGTCGAGGAGATCGGCGACGAGCTGTTTCCCTACCTGACCATGGTGGAGGGGCTAAAGCTCTGCGCCCAGACCTTCACCAAGGACGTGAAGCAGCTTTCCTGCTGTGCAGGTTGAGTTTAAGCGCCGCCTGCGCGTTTCCATGGGCAGATAACCTGACGTTACGACCAAGGATGCCGATATCGTGACCATTCCCGCCGCCTGGGCCTTCAGGGCCGGACTCATCGCCACCGTGACGGCCATCATGGCCGGCATCTGGTGGCTACTCCAGGGGCTAGGCTTGCCCATGAGCTTCTCCCCTTCCGGCATCGCCGAATGGTTCAACAGCCAGGGCAACCTGGGGCCCCTGCTGCTCCTGCTGTTGATGATGCTGGCGGTGGTGGTGGGCCCGATTCCCACCCTGCCGGTGACCGCCGCGGCCGGGCTAGCCTTCGGCCTGCTCCCGGGCGTGCTGCTGTCCATGACCGGGGCCATGACCGGGGCCATGATCGCCTTCACCCTGGCCCGGCTACTGGGGCGGGATGCCCTGCGCACCAGGCTGCCGACAAATCCGCTGTTCGGGTTTCAAGGCTCGCAGCGCCTGCTGTTCCTGACCGTACTGGTCACGCGACTGGTGCCCATCTTCTCGTTTGCGCTTGTGAGCTACGCCGCCGGGGTCACCGCCATCACCACGGGACGCTTCGCGCTGGGCACGGTGGCCGGCATGCTGCCCATGACCCTGGTGTTCGCCGGTCTCGGACGCGCCTTCGAGCTGCACCCGCTGCTCTCAATCACGGCCGCCGTCGTCATACTCAGCGTGATGACCCTGCTGCCCTGGTACCTGAGCCGACGGCGTCACTCCCGGCTGGCCCGCTGGCTGCACTTGGACGACGAACCGCCCGGGGAGTAGCCCGCAACCGGCGATTCAGTGGGTATCGTCGCGTTGCTCGCGCCGGTAGTGCTCGGGGTCTTGCCCGAAGCGCGACTTGAAGGCGGCGCTGAACTGGCTCCGGCTACGGTAGGCACAGCGCAAGGCCACCTGCTTGACCGGCAGCGATGACGTGGTCAGCAGGTCACGCGCCAGGCGCAGGCGCCGCTCGGCGAGGAAACGCAGGGGCGGCTCCCCGTAAGCCCGCTTGAAGCGGTCGATGAAGGTCGTACGACTCATGTGGCTGAGTGCTGCCAGCTCCTCGATGCCGATGCGACGCCCGAGGTCCTCGGTCATTGCCGAGACGGCCGCTCCCAATGCCGGGTCCTGCAGCGCCATCAGCCAGGCGGGATGCGTCGTGCTGGCCTCGAGCTCCCGAAGTAGCAGCACCAGGCACTGCTTCATCAGCGCGTCAATCATCGCCTGGCTGCCCAGCGCCTGGGTGGATAGCTCCTCGAACAGCGACTCGAACAGTGGCGAGATGGCCACGTCGCCCGAGGCGATCCGCACCGGCGCCTGCAGCCGGTCGAACGGCGAGCCGGCCAGCTCGGGGGTCCCGACATCAAGCATTCCGCAGAGGATCAACACCCCGGGCAGCCGGTCGTCACGCTGGCTGCGCAGCCACTCCAGGGTGCCACTGGCGGGCTCGCAGTGAGGCAGCTGGAAGGGGTCACCGGCCGTTTCGCTGACGGTCAATCGCTGGTGCGGCGGACAGATCACCAGGATGCCCGGCGCCAGCGGCAACGGTCTATGCGAGCCGTCGCGCAGGCGGCCTTCTCCACGCAGCACGTAATGCAGCGAGACGCTTCCCAGCGGGGGCGTCTCCAGCGGCCAGCCGCGCCGCACCTCGCAGACGGCGAAAGACCTCACCTCGATGGTCATGTGCTTGAGTAGCTGGTCGAGCATGCAGGCCCCGGACGGAAACGGATGAAATGGCACCCCTTGCGAACAATATCGCACGGGCATGGCACTAGCCTGACATCGTACCGTCCACATCTGAGAGGAACACACCATGTGCGATCACAAGGCGCATTCCACGGCAGCCGAGCCGACCTTCCACGCCGTAGACAAGGATCGCCGTCGCCTGCTCGCCGGCGGGCTGGCGGGCATCACTGCCGCCACCCTGGGTGGCCTGTCCAGCAGAGCCGAAGCCGCAGAGCATGCCGGTGATCCCTACGCTCCGCCCGAGAAAGCGGCCCTGCCGAGTGGCGGCTTCAAGCTCGACCTTGCGCGAGCCGCACTGGTGGTGACCGATCCACAGATCGACTTTCTGAGCCCTGACGGCGTCACCTGGGAAGTGGTCGGCGAGAGCGTCCAGGAACACGGGACTGTCGAGAACATTCGACGCCTGTTCGCTGCCGCCAAGCAAAGCGGCATCACCGTGGCCGTCTCGCCCCACTACTACTATCCGCATGACCATCGCTGGCAGTTCAATGGCCCTCTGGAAAAGCTGATGCACAATATCGGCATGTTCGATCGCCCGGATCCCCTGGCAGCACTCGAGCGCGGCAGCGGAGCGGACTTCATGCCCGAGTACCGCGAGTTCATCGAGGATGGCAAGACCATCATCACCTCCCCCCACAAGGTCTATGGGCCCGAGCAGAACGACCTGGTGCTGCAGCTGAGGAAACAGCGCGTCGACCAGGTCATCCTGGCCGGCATGTCGGCCAACCTGTGTGTCGAGGCCCACATGCGTGAGCTTCTGGAACAAGGCTTCGAGGTGGTGGTAGTGCGCGATGCCACGGCTGCCGCCAAGCTTCCGGAAGGTGACGGCTACCTCGCCGCTCTGACCAACTTCCGCTACATGGCCAATGCCCTGTGGAGCACCGAAGAAACCGTCGCTCGCCTGCAGGCGTGACCACTAACCAGTAGGCGTCCGGCAAGGGCGCCTAGCCCGGATATTGCACCGGGCATGAAAAAGGCGGCTGAAAATCGATTATAATTCAAGCTCCTACACAAGAATCAACCGCATCAGCCGCCAT
>NZ_JACHZF010000051.1 GCF_014193375.1 Halomonas campaniensis | reverse complement strand
GGCGCTCGTCGGAGTACTTCATCGGAACCTCGTCACGCCCCACATCGTTCAGAGTCTAACAGCCGCTGAGGCTCCAACTAGCTTGACAGTGGGGGCCGGTCAGTATCGCCATGCCGAGCCACCACCAGTCGCGCCGGGTCAGCGGAAGCTGGGCGATGCCCAGTAGCAGGATGGCACCGGCGGTGACCGTCAGCAGGCGGGGCAGGGCGATCAGCGAGGCCTCGTTCCAACTCCACAGGAAGGGCAGCCACAGGGCCAGCAGCAGGAGCCCGAGCCCCTTGTGGAAGGCGCTGAAGCGGATCACCCCGCGCGCCGCTGGCCACATGGCCAGGGCCATCATCAGGGCAAGGCCCATCCACACCGCCGCATTGTGGGGCATCCTCAGTCCGGTGCCCCCCATGTTGGGGAAGGTGACGTGCAATAACACCACGAAGGTGAAGAATGTGGTGCCGATGAAGGCGCCGATCAGGCGGCGATCGGGGGGAGTGCTTGCGTCCATGTCGGATCCCTGCTGCGTAATGTATCCACTTGTAACCGTCAAGTGTCAGCGCTGGGCGACCCCAAGTAAAGCCACGGCGTGATATTTGCGGCTGCCCGATTCCCTATGGCAGGCCACGCGTCAGCGTGTCCTGCCACAGGCCGTGAGATGATATCGCGTGAGCCGGCTTGGGCTTGTCAAGCAGGACGGAAGTGACTTTCCCTGCCACCCTGTATCGTGAAATGGGTATACAACAAAAAAGGAGAGATCCATGGGATACCCTGCCGCCGTCGGTTTGCTGATGGGGTTGCTGTTGCTAGGTGGGTGCAGCCTCTTTCCGGAGCGTGAACGTTCGGATGACTCGCTGATGTTGGAAGAGTCTGCCCTGATGGCCACGGTCACCGCCGATGGGGATCTCGTCTTCTACCGTATGGAGCCGTCTCGCGCGGCGACAGGCCAGGGGAGTTCGCGCAGTCGGCACAAGATGCTCGGCTTTGACGGAGGCACCCAGACGGTGCTGGCGGCGGCCCATCGCCTGGATGACACCGAGACGCAGAGCCTGATGCAACGCCTCATGGCAGTTGTATGCCCAGTACGAGCAGCAGACCCCTCACCTCTGCCGTCTGCCCCCGCTGGCACGGCCCTCCCAGGTGGGCGCCCAGGCCAGCGTGCCGGGGTTCAGCCTCTCGGCCAGCTGGGATGTCGAGGCGCTTTGTGAGCCGCGCGTTACTCAGTGACAGCCGCCTGTTTCTTCCTGCCCCGTGCCTTGGCGGCCGTTGTTGCGACGAACTCAAACTATACTTTATTTTGCAAGCATGCCGATGGCGGTTTCGGTGCGCATACAGTCCTAATATGACCTCGAGGAGGGCGCGCGATGTTCAAGGAGTTCAAGGAATTTGCCGTGCGCGGCAACGTGGTGGACATGGCGGTGGGCATCATCATCGGCGGGGCCTTCGGGACCATCGTCTCGAGCCTGGTCAATGACGTGCTGATGCCGCCGATCGGCCTGCTGATGGGGGGCGTCGACTTCTCCGACATCTTCCTGGTGCTGAAGGGCGAGGGGCCCTACGCCACCCTGGCGGATGCCACGGCGGCGGGGGCGGTCACCATCAACGTGGGGGTGTTCGTCAACAACGTGATCAGCTTCCTGATCGTGGCGTTCGCGGTGTTCCTGCTGGTGAAGGGCATCAACCGGCTGCGCCGCCAGCAGGCCGCGGCGCCCACAGAGCCCACCGCCCCGCCGGAGGACATCCTGCTGCTGCGCGAGATCCGCGATAGCTTGGTGAAGAAGGACTGACCGGGCTGATCGGGGACAGTCCCTATTTACCGCCTGGCCTGAAGCTGTGTCACCAGAGGTCGGCAGCGATGCCGGCCACTGTTGGTCGCAGGGTAGTCCCTTGATCCCGCCTCATTCACGAGGGTGCTGATTGCGCTGTCTGAAGGTGCTCGTTGGCGGCATCGCTTGTTAGGATCGGCCTCTTCGACGCGAGAGGCCGCCTAGTAATGCCCGAACGCGTTGTTTTTTCGCCTTCTTATAGCTCTTGGGAATCAATTGCGACTGTCCAAGCAGCCGTGATCGCCGACCGCCGCCGCGGTCGCTCGACTCTGGTGCTGTGGTGGTCTCGCAGGAGCGTCAGCTCAGCGCGGTCAACTTCGGCAGCCCCTTCAACAGCGTCGGCCACCACTTGTCGGCGGCGGCGCCCAGATGAACAGTGATTCGCCGAGCGTGCAGCCTCAGCGTGGCGGCGATCTTGAGCAACTGCTCGCGCATCCGACTCAGGCTCCAGCCTTGCCGTGTCTGCCGCTCCAGCAGGCAGCGCAGACCATGCAGGACCTGGTAAGCATAGAGGCTGAGTAGCAGGCTTACCTCGTTACGCGCCATCACGTCCTGAACGCTGGAGGCGCCGCGATCGGTCGACGAGAGGTGCACGTCGAGCGCCGACTTTACCTCGCCCATGTGCGCCTCGGCGCTGCCGCGCTTGCGGTAGAGCGCCAGGACCTTCTCGGGCGGCCAGTCGAACTTGCCGAGGTTGGTGACCAAGAAGAAGGCATGCAGCAGCAGATCATCGGGGCGTTCCTGGACCACCAGCACTACGCGCCGTGGCGTCGGCCAGGTGCCGGCTTGGTACTCAAGGTCGTGGCACCATTCCCGAGGCTGCTCGGGCGGGCGGCCTCGAGGCCGTTTCAGGTACGGCGCCGCCAGCTTCTGGAGACCCGAGTGGCTGCGCAATCGGCCCAGGTACTCGATGTCGCGCTCTTCCAGGGCCTCCAGTGTCGCGTTGTCGGTGAAACCGGCGTCGATGCGCACCCGCACCTCGGCCCCGGTACTCTCATTGAGTCGGCGCACCAGATGCGGGATCCAGGTATCGGCGTTCTCGGCCGGGCCGGCGTTACCCTCGCGCAGCAGGCCGCCCACCATGTCGCCGGTTTCGGCCAGCGAGGCGACCAGCGGTGAATAGATCCGTGTGCCGTACAGACCATGATAGGCCGAGCCGCCCTGGTGGCCGTGGACCTCGATCGGCAGGCCGTCGATGTCCAGCGTCAGCTGCGTGGGACGCTCGCCGTTCTTCAGCGCGGTCAGGCGCCAGACCACCAGTCGCAGCAGGCCTTCGTGCACGGCATCGATGTTGTCGTTGCGGCCCAGACAGGCCAGCAGCCGCGACAACGTGGCTTGAGACGGCCGGTCCTGGGCCAGGGGCGTCATGCCGCGCGCATCGCTGCAGGCCAGCTGCCAGAGCGGGTCACGCCGTAGCGTGTCGGTATCACTGAGGTCGATCCAGCCCATCGCGCGCTGCATCACCAATGTTCGCAGCTGGCTGGCCAGCGAGTGGCGAATGCGTAGCGGGTGGCGTCGATCGACCAGGTTGTCGTCGAGCGCCTCGATCACGCCGCTGCTATCGAGGGCTTCACGCAGCAGCAGAGCGCCGCTGTCACTGGTGGTACGCTGGCCGCTCAGCTCGACACGGACAGAGCCGTTGCACGAGGGCGTCCAGGTGGATAGGCTTTCACCCATAGCGGATGGTCCTCTGGAATCAGGTTCTTGCCGGAACGTTCTGATTTCTCGAGAGAATACCATCCGCGTGCGCCAGGCGAAGCCTGGTCACCCGGGAACAGGCTCAGTGCCTGCAGAAAGGGTGAGCTGAACCCCAGTGGGTGCAATTCCCATCCGGCCAAGGGTAGCCGCCAGCCGGTAGCGAGCCTTGCGCAGCGTCGGGTAACCGCCGCTGTGAAGCGTAGGCAGCAAGTGAGCAGGCCGTGTCATTGAGCCCCGAAATTTTCACCATGCGATCGCCGACGCCTTGCGGATAGCGGAAGGCAACACGAACTCACCGAACAGGCTTGGTGAGGGAGGGTCGCCGGGGTCATTAGAGCAGGGCATGCTCACACAGGGGGTTCCCAGGAACCTGGGAGGCCCATTTCCCTCCTTCGATTCAACAACGCCAGGTACGGGAGCCACCTGACCCGAAGGCCCCTGGCCCAGCGCTGTAGTGACCGGCGGTGATGGGAGCGAAACAACAGTCACTCAGAAGGTATGGCACGGCAAGGGCAGCGAGCCGGCCAGATGGGGGAATGGGAGTCGGAGTCACCCATAGTACTCATGAAGGCGGGGAACCGGCTCGACGGGACCCGGTGGAGGGAAGGGGTGGCCAACCATCAGAACCGCATGAGGGCAACATGACAGGTGCTCAGGAACCTGAGGTCATGTCCACGAAACAAGTGCGGATAGCAGCGCTAGCAGAGCGTTACCCGCAGCGTGCCTTCACCTCATTGGCGCACCATATCGATGCCCAATGGCTGAAGACGGCCACCCTGATGACGCGCCGGGATGGTGCCGTCGGGATTGATGGCCAGACGGCGGATGATTTCGGACGCGACTTCGAGGCTAATATCCAGCGTCTGCTGGAATCGGCCAAGAGCGGTTGCTATCGAGCCCCGCCGGTGCGGCGTGTCCACATCCCCAAGGGAGATGGGCGCACCACACGGCCGATCGGCATTCCTACCTTCGAAGACAAGGTCCTGCAACGTGCCGTGGTGTCCCTGTTGGAGCCGCTCTATGAGCACGATTTCCTTAACTGCTCATACGGCTTCCGGCCGGGGCGCTCGGCGCATCAGGCGATCAAGACGGTATGGGATGGCCTGTCGTCGATGGGAGGTGGCTGGGTCATCGACCTGGACATCCAGTCTTTCTTCGACACGATCGACCACCGGCACCTGCGTGACCTTCTGCAGAAACGAGTGAAGGACGGTGTGATCCTCCGCCTGATCGGCAAGTGGCTCAAGGCCGGGGTACTGGAAGATGGGCAATGGCAGAAGGGTGAGTTAGGCAGCCCGCAAGGGGGTGTGATTTCTCCTTTGCTGGCGAACGTCTATCTCCACTACGTGCTGGACGAGTGGTTTGAGAAAGACGTCAAGCCACACCTGCGAGGACGTGCGTTCGAGGTACGTTTCGCCGACGATGCCGTGCTTGCGTTCAGCAGCGAAGCCGACGCCCGCAAGGTGCTGGAGGTGCTGCCCAAGCGCTTCGCGCGCTTCGGCCTCACCCTGCACCCGAGCAAGACCCGGTTGGTGCGGTTCCGCCCGCATCGCGAGCAGCGGGCCGAGACCTTCGACTTTCTGGGCTTCACCCACTACTGGGGGAAGTCACGCCGCGGGCTCTTGGTTATCAAGCGCAAGACGGCGAAGGATAGGTTTCGGCGTGGGCTCAAGCGCATCGCGCAGTGGTGCCGGTGGAATCGTCACCTGCCGATTCGGGAACAGCACAGGAAGTTGAGTCGTAAGATCCAAGGACACATTGCCTACTATGGTATTCGCGGCAACATGCGATCCCTCCAGCAGCTCCTGTATCGGGTGCGGCTGGTGTGGGTGAAGTGGCTGAGCCGGCGATCCCAGAAGGCAAATATTGTGTGGCGAAAAGCGCTTCAACTTTTCAAGGTGCTGCCGTTCCCCAAGGCAAGGATCGTGCATCAATGCTGATCCTTCAGCGAAACTGGTGGTTGAAGAGCCGGATGCGTTAATTGCGCATGTCCGGATCTGTGGGGGGCCGGGTCGAGCAATCGCCCGGTCTACCCGACTATCTTCGTTTTCAGGCCGCCCTCATGAATAAGGGGGGGTCAAGCTTAGGGCAACCGGTCAGAATAGTTGTCGTCCACCGGCCAGAGTAATTGTCGCTCTATAATCAGGATGCCTTGCCGCTCTATCGGCAGAGCCAGATCTTTGCCCGGCACGGCATCGAGATCCCGCGCAACACCCTGGCGCGCTGGATGGTGCAGGTGGGCGATCGGCTGATCCCGCTGGTCGAGGCCCTGCGTCGGCACCTGCTGCAGGGCCCGCTGATCCACATGGATGAGACCACCCTTCAGGTCAACACCGAAGCCGACCGGCCGGCCAGCGCCACATCCTACATGTGGCTGCAGCGCGGTGGCCCGCCGGGCCAACAGGTGGTGCTGTTCGACTATGACGCCAGCCGAGCCGGCCGGGTGCCCGTGCGCCTGCTGGGTGACTACGCCGGTCGCCTGGTCACCGACGGTTACGAAGGCTATGCCGAGGTGGTGCGAAAGAA
>NZ_JACHZF010000050.1 GCF_014193375.1 Halomonas campaniensis | reverse complement strand
TCAGTGAGAGGGGCAACGAAGCGCCTTGCCATGGTTCCGTCCGTGTCAGTTATCCTACGCACATTATGCACGAAAACTTTCGGTTAGGCACTTAGCTGGCGCGGTCGGCGCGCTCCATCAGCGCCCGACCATCCTCGTCCGGCTCGTGGAGCGCCACGCCCAGGCTCGCCGAGGTGGTGAAGGTATGGCCGGCGTAGGCAAAGCGCAGCTCGGCCAGGCGGGTGCGCAGGCGCTCGGCAACCTCCCGGACCACCGTCTCTCGAGTGGCGCCCAGCAGGATCGCGAACTCGTCGCCGCCCAGCCGCGCCACGGCGTCCTCGTCGCGCACGGCCTCGCGCAGCAGGCCGCTGACCCGCTGCAGCATTTCGTCGCCCGCCGCGTGGCCGGCCGAGTCGTTGACGACCTTGAAGTGGTCGAGGTCGAGCAGGATCAGTGCCAGGGCGGCATCGTCCCGGCGCCGGCTGGCCTCGCAGGCCGCCGCCAGCCGGCGCTCGAAGCCGCGCCGGTTCAGGCAGCCGGTGAGCGGGTCATGCTCCGCCTCCCAGCGCTGGCGCCGCTCCCGCTCATGGCGTTCGGTGATGTCCTGCACCAGGCCGACGAAGCCCAGCGGCCGGCCAGCCAGGGTGACACGGCTGGCGTGCACCTCGAGCCACAGCCACTCGCCCCGCGGGCCACAGAAGCGGTAGCGCTGCTTGAGTTCCGCCGCGCCGGACAGCGCCCCGCGCCAGCCCTGGACGAATTCATCGCGGTCGTCCGGATGGACCCGGCGCAGCCAGGCGGCCAGCCGATACTCCGCCAGCGGCAGGCCCGAGAGGCGCTCCAGGGCCGGGTTGAAGTAGCTGACCTGGCCGCGGGTATCGGCCAGGAACATGCCCAGCGGCGACGACGCCAGCACCGCACGCAGGAACGCCTCGCGCGACTCCAGCGAGGCCAGCGCCTCCCGGCGGCGGCCCTCCAGGGTGTTGAAGGCATCGGCCAGCTGCGCGAGTTCCACCATGCCGGTCCTGAGCTCGATGCGCGCCAGCTCGCCCCGGCCCACCCGGGCGATCAGCCGCTCCAGGCGATGCAGGGGGCGCAGCCCCAGCCCCAGCAGCCACCACAGCAGCGGCAGCATCAGCGCCACCGTGCCGGCCCCGACCCAGCGCAGCTCCCGGGCATAGTGCCGCAGCGGCGCCTCGACCTGCTCCAGGGGCAGGAAGACCCCCACCACCCAGTCGGCCGACCACACCTGGCGAAAGGCCATCAGCCCGGGCGCGCCGTCGAACAGGCGCCCCTCGCCGCTGCCCTCCCAGCCGAACAGCGCCAGGTCCAGCAGCGGCAGCGAGGCGGCATCGGGTGCCGGCTGCATCACCCGGGCCGGGTCGGGGTGGCTGATCACCCGGCCATCGGCGGTGACCAGCACCACGTGGCCCGCCTCGCCCAGGCGGCGCCCGCGCAGGTTCAGGTAGGAGGCACCGTCGCGCAGGCTGGTGTTGCCGCCGAGGATGCCCAGGAACTCGCCCGCCTCGTCCAGCAGCGGCTGGATCACCATGACCTGGTCGATGCCGGTCTCGCCGCCCCGGTAGGGCTCGCTGACGTGGGGGCGCCTAAAGGCCTGCACGTGGCGGAAGTAGTCGCGCCCTCCGATGGCGGGCCCGCCCCGGGGGAAGGGTGGCCAGTCGGCCACCGGCTGGCCCTCGGCGTCGAACACCATCAGCCGGTCGAACAGCGCCAGCAGCGGCTGCTGGGCGCGCAGCCGCGCGTCCAGGTCGGGGTCGTCGATGGCCAGATCGTCGGCCAGGCGCGCCAGCACCCGCTGGCGCTCGGCGATCTCCCGGGAGAGCTGGTCGGCGATCAGCTGCGCCTCGTACTCCAGGTGCAACAGGTTCTCGCGCTTGGCGAGGCCGCCGCCGCTGAGATGGCCGTAGCCCAGCAGGGCCGCCACCAGCACCAGCCAGCCCAGGCCGATGCCGGCCAGCAGCCGCATGCGCAGCGAGAGGTTTAAGCGTTGAGGCAAGGGGGAATTCCCTGCGGCGTTAACATGGCCTTCATCATGCCATGGCAGGGCATCGCCACCAATCACGCACCGTCGACGCTGCGGGCCGCGGGAGCCCATCGGGCAGTGCCACAGGGTGGCCCGGAGTCAGCGAGGCCCGTCCTCGGCGATGACCGTGAGCCCCTCCAGGGAGCGCAGGGTCACCTCCCTGCCGGCCATGGCCACCAGCCCCTGGCGCTGGAAGCGGCCCATCACCCGGCTGACGGTCTCCAGCGCCAGGCCCAGGTGGCTACCGATATCCGCCCGGGACATGGCCAGGTGGAAGCGGTAGCGTGAACAGCCGCGGGCGTGGAAGCGTTCCGAGAGGCCGAGCAGGAAGCCCGCCAGGCGCTGCTCGGCGGTGCGCCCGGAAAGCAGGCAGACCTGGCGCTGGTCGCCGCGCAGCTCCCGGCCCATGCAGCGATAGAGCGCGCCGCGCAGGGATGGCAGGCGCGTGGCCAGGCGCTCCAGGTGGGCGAAGGGCAACTCGCAGACGAAGGTGCGCTCCAGGGCCAGCACCGTGGCCGGGCAGCGCGCCTCGCCGATGGCGTCCAGCCCCTCCGTCTCGCTGGGCAGGTAGAAGTGCACCACCTGATCGTAGCGGCCATCCACGTCGATCACCTGCTTGAGGCTGCCGGAGCGCACCACGAACAGGCTGGTGAAGGGCTGCCCCTGGCGCACCAGCGCCTCGCCTCGCTTGAGCGGCCGAGGCCGGTCGATGATGGCGTCGAAGGCCTCGAGCTCCTCCAGCGGCAGGCTGCGGCTCAGGCAGGCCCCGTGGAGCGAACAGCCCTCGCACAGCAGTTCGGCCGGCCCTGAACGGCCCTGGCGTACGGTCGTCATGCATTCATCCTTGATGGCTTGCGAACGGGTCGTTGACCCAAGTCAGCTTAGCCCAGGATGCCGGGCAAGGGGGAGTCGGCGTTGGTGGCAGGCTCGCAGCTGCAGGGAAATGGCAGCGAGAACAGGAAAGGCGTCGCGGTCAATCGCCGCGAGCGTCGCGTACATAGAAAGCCGGCCCCAGAGGGGCCGGCTTCTGTGTGCTGCTTCAGCGTATCGCTGCTTCGAAGGGCAAGCTGCCGCTTAGAAGAAGTAGCGAGCGCCGGTCAGCCAGTAGACATCGTCGCCGTCGGCAGAGATGTCGGAGTCCAGGCCGTCGAGGGTGATGTTGACGGTTGCCTGGTCAGCCTGCTGCAGCTCCAGGAAGACCTGGAAGGCGCTGGAGACGTTGTAGTAGCTGCCCAGTGCCCAGGAGGTGCGGCTGTCGCCATTATCCGGGTCGACATCGTAGATATCGGCGTTGAATGCCCACTGGTTGATGGAGTAGGAAGCACCCAGACCCCAGGTATCGAAACCGCCGCCGTTGACTTCGTTGTCGTCGCGGCCTTCGTAGCCCAGGCGAGCGGAGAAGCCCGGAACGAACTCGTAGGAGACGGTGGCGCCATAGCGAAGCTCGTCGTTGCCGCCATCGCCCTCGACGACGTCGTCGACGACACCGGCTGCCAGGCGCAGGCCATCGATCTCGTAGACCAGGCCACCCTGGCCGGCAACGGTAGTGCCGTCTTCGAAGGTATCGGGATTTGCACCTTCGTTCTGGCCACGATTGCTGTAGTGCTTGGCCTGCATGTAGACCTGGAAGCCTTCCAGATTCGGGGTGATATAGCCGATGGAGTCGCCGCGGGACTGGGTCGGGTGACCGGCGAACTCCAGGCCGCGATCGATGTAGACATCGAACGGGATGGTGACGGCCTGGTTGAAGAAGGAGTCGAAGTTACCGGCCTGGATGGTACCCCAGGTGTTGCTGCGCAGGCCGAGGTACGCCTGGCGGGTCTCGCTGAAGGCGTCGAAGTTGTTGCCGTTGCGGTTGCCGGACTCGTCGGCGCGGAAGCGCCACTCCAGGCGACCGAAGGCGGACATGTCGGAGGTGACCTGGTGGCTCAGGCGCAGGCCCAGGCGGGAGAAGACGTCGACAAAAGCTTCGTCGTTGTTCTGGGCGACCCGATCACCGTCACGGGTGGTCCACTCGGGACCGCCACCTGCGACACCCAGGGCGATACGGCCATAGACGTCGACCTTGGTGCCGTCCTGATCATAGACGGTAGCGGCCTGGGCGTTGGTGACGGCCATGCCGGAAGCGGCGATGGCACCAGCGATAGCAGTCGCTAACAGTGTCTTTTTCATTTTCAAGATTCCTTTGACTAGCAGTCTGTTTCGATCGTGTCTGCAGGCCTGCCCGGTGGGGGCGCTGCAGCCGGCATGGCCGGGCATGCTCTTCTTTCCTGGCTGCCGGGTTCCCTCGCGGGAAGAAGTGGCAGCGGGTGCGGCATGACCTCGGCATCGCCTTGTTATAGTCCAATGCTCGCAAGAGGAACTCTATACCGGGAGTTGGGGGAACGCAACAAGAAAAAACACTGTTTTCCTTCGTCGTGCACCCTTCCCGTGGAACTTTCCCCTGCGTTCACGGTCGTGCGGTTCTCGCGAGCGGGCCGACCGTGCCGATCACCGGCGAACCCCATCAGGACGCCGGCGGCCGGCGCCGAGCGACTTCATGATGCCCAGCTGATATGACAAAGACAAGTCAAGGCTGCCAACGCGGCGCTCAACGGCCGTTGTGCTTGGCCAGCAGGGCCGAGAGCTTCTCTTCCAGGGTGGCGGGGGCGGCCGGCGCCTCGGCCTGGGCGGGTTTGGCGGCCGGCGCCCTGTCGGCGGCGGGCGCGGCGGGCTTGCGGCCGGCGGCGCGGGGCTTGGCTGCCTGCCCCACCCTGCCCGGCCCGGCGGCCTTGCCCCGGCGCTGCTGGCGATCGGCCTGCAGGCGGTCGAGCTTCCTGCGGGCGTGCTCGGCGGCCTGGGCGTCGACCACGCCGGCCGGCTGGCCCGCCAGGTCGATGCGCTCGGCCCCCTCGCGCACCGCCTTGAGGTAGCGCGGCAGGTTGACGTAGCAGGCCAGGGCCCGGCGCACCAGCTTCTCGGGCCAGGGCTCGCGGGCGGCCAGCGCCTCGTGGATGCCCACCTGCAGCGGCCGGGTATGCCCCTTGAAGAAGGCCGACCCGTAGCGCTGGTACCACTCGGCGAGCAGCGCCTGGGGTGAGGGAGCCTCGCCGATGGGGAGGCTGTCCTGGGGAGTGGAGGGGTTCGGCGCCGGTGTACCTTCCTCCAGGGAAGGGCCAGATGTGCTTGGCGATGCCGGTGTTTCGTCGCGCCCGGTAGGCCGAGCGCCTGCGGGCGCCTCGGTGGGTTCTGCCGTTGGCTCGGGTCGCTCTGATCGCCGAAATGTCGGACCACCGATAAATCGGGCTCCCACAGGGGGCTTTCCCGACGCATCGCGCTCCGCCGCCGGCCGGCCGATCAGCGCGGAAAGTCCCTGGGAGCGGCGGTGAGGCCGGGGGAAGCCGCCCTCGCCGGCATTGCCGGCGAGGCGTTCGTGCAGCAGGTGGCGGTTGTGCTCCTCGAGCTCGCGATTCTGCTCGTCGAGCTCGCGGTTTTCTTCCTGCAGCTCCAGGCGGTTGGCCTCGAGCTCGGCGAGGCGCCGCTCCAGCTCGGCGAGCCGCCCGGTCAGCGCCTGGCGCTGCCGGCGCTCCTCCTGCAGCAGGCCGAGCAGGGTCTCGGTGCGCCCTTCCAGGGCGTCCAGCAGACGACTTGAGCGTTCCTCGATCACAACCGGTTTCCTCCAAGCGCTACATGACGAGGCAGTGCCGACAAGTCTGTGCCAGAACCCTCGACATGACAAATGTCGTCAGGCGCCGACAGGACCCCGGCGGCGATACTCCACGAAGTGGTAGTCGGGCTGCCCCTCGGCGGGGGTGCCGGGCACGCGCTGCACCTCCTCCCACTCGGCGGGGTCGATCTCGGGGAAGCGGGCGTCGCCCTTTACCTCGATGTCGACCTCGGTGAGGTAGAGGCGGCTGGCAAGGGGCAGCGCCTGGGCGTAGATCTGGGCACCGCCCATCACCATGATCTCCTCGGCGGCATCGATGGTCGCCTGCTGGTCGGCCAGGGCCAGGGCGGCGGCCAGGTCGTGGCAGACCCGGATGCCGTCGCGGTGGATGCTCTCCTGGTAGAAATCAGGGTCGCGGGTCACCACGATGTTGAGTCGCCCGGGCAGCGGACGGCCGATGGACTGGAAGGTCCTGCGACCCATCACCAGCGGCTTGGCCTGGGTCATGCGCTTGAAGAACCTGAGGTCCTCGGGCAGGTACCAGGGCAGCTGGTTGTCCACGCCGATCACCCGGTTGCGGTCCATGGCGGCGATCATCGCCACGGGAACCAGGGTCTCCTCGATCAGGGGGTCGGTGTCGCTCATGACGTCTCTCCGCTTACACCGCCACGGCGGCCTTGATATGGGGGTGGGGGTCATAGCCCTCGATGGCGATATGCTCGAAGCGGAAGTCGAAGAGCTCCGTGACGCCCGGGTCGAGCACCAGGCGCGGCGCCTGGCGCGGGGTGCGGGCGAGCTGCGTCTCGGCCTGCTCCAGGTGGTTCAGGTAGAGGTGGGCATCGCCCAGGGTGTGCACGAAATCACCTGGCTCGAGGCCCGCCACCTGCGCAATCATCCGGGTCAGCAGCGCGTAGCTGGCGATATTGAAGGGCACGCCCAGGAAGATGTCGGCGCTGCGCTGGTAGAGCTGGCAGGAGAGCCGCCCTTGTGCCACGTAGAACTGGAACAGGCAGTGGCACGGCGGCAGGGCCATCTCGTCCACCAGCGCCGGGTTCCAGGCGGAGACGATCAGCCGCCGCGACTGGGGATTGGTGCGGATCTGCTCGAGCAGCTTGGCGATCTGGTCGACGCTCCCCCCGCGCGGGTCGGGCCAGCTGCGCCACTGGTAGCCGTAGACCGGGCCCAGGTCGCCGTTCTCATCGGCCCACTCGTCCCAGATGCTGACGCCGTTCTCCTTCAGGTAGGCGATGTTGGTATCACCGGCCAGGAACCACAGCAGCTCGTGGATGATCGAGCGCAGGTGCAGCTTCTTGGTGGTGACCAGCGGGAAGCCCCGGGAGAGGTCGAAGCGCATCTGGTGGCCGAAGAGCGAGCGGGTGCCCACCCCGGTGCGGTCGCTGCGCTCCACGCCATGGTCGAGGACCTGGCGCATCAGGTCGAGGTAGGGCTGTTCGAGGGCGGGAAGCATCTGGTCGGTCACGGCGGCATCGGGGCTGGAGAGTGGGCAATGAATTCTACAGGATCTCACCGGGGATGTTGATCCGGCAGCACCAGCGCTTCGGGGAGCGAACCGTCCAGCGACATGCGCTGTTCGGCATAGTCCCGCAGGCTGTTGTAGGTTGCCATCAACATCAGGGAGAACTGCCTTGCCGACGCCAGCGCCTCGGCAAAGGCCACCGGGTCCTGCATGTATTCGTGAATCAGCTGATTGCGCAGCTTGCGTGCTGCCAGCCAGGCCTCGGTGCTTGCCAACACGCCCAGACCCCCACTGTCAAGCTAGTTGGAGCCTCAGCGGCTGTTAGACTCTGAACGATGTGGGGCGTGACGAGGTTCCGATGAAGTACTCCGACGAGCGCC
>NZ_JACHZF010000049.1 GCF_014193375.1 Halomonas campaniensis | reverse complement strand
ACATCATCCCCTCCACGAACTGCAGCACCATGCGGTCGTAGAGGTTGTTGGCGGCGGAGAGCCAGCTCAGCTTGGCGGCGTCGCTGCGGTAGAGCAGGTTCACCAGGTTCGAGTTGATCCAGCGGGCGAGCTCCCACCAGAAGGTCAGGAACCACATGGCAAAGAGCCCGAAGGTGGCCATGCCGGCGACCTTGAAGCTGTAGCTGGAGATGACCATCACGAAGGGCAGGCAGATGATGATGGCCATCACCAGGATGCCCTGCACCATGGGTAGCGCCTGCTTGAGCATGTCCATGCCGGCCTGGAAGGGCAGGATCGACAAGGTGCCGCCAATCGCCGAACCGGCGGTGACGGTGGCATCCCAGAAGCTGCTGCCGCCATCCAGGCCGCGAAAGCCCACCACGCCCTGATCGAGGTTGCCGCTGGCCGCACCCGAGCGGGGGCTGACCAGGCGCCGAATCACGTAGTCCTCGGCGTCGCTGCTGGTGAAGACGCTGCGGAAGTCGTCCCAGAAGCCGGGGCTGATCTCCTCGTGAAGCCGGGCCCTCAGGCCCACGTTCTCCGCTGACCACCACTCCTGGCAGGAGGGATAGCCGGGCAAGCCGGAGCCGGTGTTGGGCCGGGAGACATCCCGGTCGGCATCGTAGGGGAAACCGGCGATGGGCCGCCCGGCGTAGAAGCTGTCGTAGTAGCCGGGCGTGGTCTGGAAGTAGTTGGAGCCGATCCAGTCCACGTCCATGGCGCGGGTCGCCTCGATGGTGCCACCCTCCTGCAGCAGCCGGTTGCGCGCCGGCCCGAAGCACTGACGCTGAAACTCGCCCACCTCCTGTTGCAGCCCCGGGTCTTCGATGCTGTGCAGGTCCAGCTCCATGCGGATCGACTCGAAGTCCGTCGAGCAGGGGATCGCGTGGATCGCCGCCGCGGTGACCCCGTGGGATACCGCATGCACCCCCGCCCACCACAACGGCATCCTGGCCTGCTGGCCACCGATCGCGTTCTCGGTTGCTCCAAACGCCCCCTCGGACCAGCCGCCGGAGGCGAACTGGCGGGTGCCGCACTCCAGCGAGCGGCTCTCGTCGATGTCGGCGGTGGCCAACTGGACCTGCAGTAGCGGCAGGCAGGTGAAGGCGTAGGCCAGGATCATGGCGTAGAGCCGGGTCTCGATGCGGTTGACCGTGAGGATGCCCTTGGTGCCGGCCTCGTCACCCTCCTGGCGGGCCTTGAACCACTCGGAGAGCACCAGCGTAATGAACGGCACCGCGGCGATGCCGGTGGCCACCATGACGTTCCAGATGGCGTTGTTGATGATCCAGCCCAGCAGCGTCATGGCGTTCGAAAAGTAGTCGAACACCACCAGCGGCGCGGTAAGCAGGCCTCCCATCAGGAACCTCCCAGCTGGTTGACCAGATTGATGACCTCCAGCAGCACCAGGATGCCCAGGGCCATCAGCTCGAGCCGCCTCAGCTTGGCGAGCGACTGCCGCCCGTCGTCATGGTCCCGGTGCAGCCGTGCCACCGTCCGGGGGCGAACCTTGCGCCACCAGACCAGGACCAGCGCGGCATAGAGGCTCAGCCGCCAGGCCAGCAGCCACGGCCAGGCAGCTCGCCAGGCGTCGTGGTGGGCCTCGAGCCCACCCAGCAGCCGCACGCTGATCACCAGAATGATCCCGCTGAGCAGGAACATGGCGATCAGCACCGCGATGGCGACCAGCAGCGATGGCCAGCGACCGGGGCTCACCCAGGAGAAAGCGCGTCGAGCCATCAGTCGCTGCCCTCCTCTTCGCCAGCGGGACGACCGCGGCCGTCAAGAGCCGCATCCGGCCGGAAGGTCTCGCCCTGAGAGGCTCCTTGTCCGCGACGGGAGGCTCGCTCCAACGCGATGCCGGCGGCGCTGTTACTCAGCGCCTGGCGGATCTCCATCTCGGAGCGCAGCGACTCGATATCGCTATCCAGGGCCACCAGCTTGCGATCCAGCGCCGACATGCCCTGCTCATTGTCAGCGACCCCCGGGTCACTGCTACCGGCCAGCAGCAGCCGACGCGCCCACAGCGCCTTGGTCAGCGTCCTGGCCAGGGCCATCTCACCGCTCAAGCGGTGAATCAGCAGTGAGGCCTCGGGGTCGGTGCTCAGCGACTCGATCACCCCACGGGAGACGGTCAGGCCGTCACCGGCAGAGACTTGACGCAGGTTCTCCGGGGTCAGCGCCTCACTACCGTCTACCAGCGCCAGAAGCTTGCCGTAGATTGCCTGCTGCTCACGCTCCAGCTCGCGTACCAGACCCGTGCCGGCCTGGGTTTCGCTGCGCTCGCAACCGTCGCAGGTCCGAATCGATTGCTCGCCGATCACCGTTTGTGTCCACTCAGCGGCCTCCTCTGGGCTCTGCCAGACCGTGCACATGCCGCCCAGGCAGGTCCCCGACCCACTACCCGCGCCTGAACCACCGGAGCCGCTTCCGCCGGAAGCGCCGGCCACTCCACCGCCGCCGATCCAGGTACCCTCGTTGGTGGCCACCGATCCCCAGCCGCCTCCGCCGCCTGGGATGGCAGCCGTACTGGTGGTATCGGCACGGCCATGCAGCAGGTTGTAGCCGGCGCGAGCGGTATCTTCTACTACCCGGATCGGCGCCTGGTGCTGGCCGCCCCGGCGCTGGCCACCTACCCAGGTCACGCCCTGATTACCGCCCGACTGGTCGACCTGCTCCTGTGCCGCGACGACGTCGGCGTTGGACTGGGCCGCGTTCTGCCAGCTCTCGGCCATGGCCATTTGCTGCCACCCCTGGCCGGTGACCATGTCGGCCATCTGCTCGGACATCTTGCGACACGATAGGGAGGCACGATCGAAGTCGATTCGTCCCTGCAGCACGCCGTTGCTCAATAGGTCGTAGAGCCCCGGGTTGGACCGCTGGATGATCATGGCGGGCAGCGAGGCCACCGCGCTCTGGGCATTCTGGACGACCTGCCCCATCAGGTTCTGGAAGCCGTTGGTGATGCCGTTGAGCTGGTTAGAGACCGTGGCGCCGATATCGAAGTTGCCGCAGGAGGCATTCATGTTCCAGCTGATGCCAATACCTCGGCTGTTGGGGTTGTAACCTCGGCCGGCGGAGACGCTGAAGGGCGAGGCGCCTCCGATCTGGTAGTAGAGCGCGTCGGCGGATTGCGCCGACGCCTGGGTAGACAGCAGCCCCACCACCAGGGCGCCGGCGAGCGGTGCAAGGGGGAAGCGTCGCATGCGAGATCCATTCATCTGACTCTCTCCTTCAGGGGACTGCGTAGAGCAAGGTCTGACCGCGGCGCTGGCAGCAGCGGTAGGGGCGCCACAGTGACCAGGCGTAGTCACCGCCCGCATCCAGACGGTCGGAGTAGGTGTCGGTGATGCCGCGGTCCGGCCACACCTGACAGGACTTGCTCATGTTGGGCGTCAGGCGCTGCCAGCGGTGGGTCGAGGGGTCACCCTCCTTGACCGGCCCGGGTGGCCAGTAGCCGTCGCGGCTGGAGGCCACCAGCGTCATGTAGACGTGGGGCTGCCCCGTGCGGGTGACGATGTCGGCGGAGCGCTGGGCGGTGGTCGCCGCAGTCTTGTAGTCGTGCACCTGAGTCAAGAAGCCGCTGCGCGGGTAGATGTTGCCCCATACGTCGCCGGGCTGGCCCAGCTCACGCATGCCGGGCGTTAGGGCCTCGGGGTAGAGCGACTCGGGGATCCCGCTGCGCCACGACAGGGCGTCCAGGGTCGAGAGGTGGTAGGGCTGGAAGGGAGTCGCTGCCCCAGCGCAGGTCATGCCGAAGGCACTGGCAAAGCTGCTGAAAGCCCCGCCGGCTGGGTGGCCGATGGCGTCCACATTCTTGAAGCGCAGGTGCTCGTGCTGAGCCCGGTTGGCATCGGTGGTGCTCTGCCCACCGGCCAGCGCCTCGCCCAAGGGCGGCGACAGCGCGGCTACCTCCCACCAGGGGTTGTCGCCGGTGTTCTCGTAGCTGGAGACCACCAGCTCGGGGATATAGTGGCGCACTTGGACCGAGGTGCGGATCGAGCAGCCCGACCAGGAGCATTTGAGCCAGACGCAGATGCCGATGACCTGGTAGTCCAGGCACTGGGTGGAGAGCGACGAGGCAACGATCTGCGGCGTCGTCAGCGCCTGGGCAGGCTTCTCGACCACGCTCAGGCTCAGCAGCGCGCCAATCAACAGAGTACCCAAGGTCCTGAAGCGGATCATGGATGTCTCTCCTGACCCAGCAGGCGGTCAGCCTCGTTCAACGCCTGGGCGACGTCCGGCTGGCCGTAGATCACATAGCGGCCATCGATCACCACGGCGGGGACTTTCTCGACGCCCAGCTGCCAGGCCCTGACCAAGCCGAGATATCTATCGGCATAGCGGTCGGCCGTTTCCTGCCACTCAGCAGTCGCCATGCGCTCGCGCATCAGATCTGACGCAACGTCGGGATCCGCGGGCAGCTCACGCGACAACTCGGCGTCCAGCCGAGCGGGCGCATCGAGCTCGATCACTGCCACGTCCGACGGCACATTGATGACCAGCTCCCCGGCTGTGGTAAAGACTTCAATGGTTGGTTCAGCGAGTGCGGGGCCTGCCAGGCTGGCAGATAGCCCAAAGGCAGCCAGCCAGGGGCGTGGGTGGTGTCTCTCCATGCTTGCCACTCCAGTAGATCAAGGAACTGGCACAGCATTGCTGAGCCCATCAGGGACAGCATCAAGAAATGTTAATTCGGCTGCGAGGTGTTTTCTGTCCCAGCGTTCACAGTCTCAATAGAGACTTCTACTCCTGAAGTCAAAATCATCTTCTTTTAACTGACCAGCAACATTGATTCATGCTAAAACTGCCACCATAATGCTTCCCAACATTCACCCAACGCAAGGAAAATCATGTCCATTCTCAGCACCTATATGCAGAAGGAACAGCAGCTCAAGCAGCTTCAGGAAGAGCTGGACAGGCTGAAGAACGACGATCGCCTAAAGACCGAGCTGGATTTCAAGAACCACCTCGAAGACCTAATGCGCGAGTTCGACAAGTCCGCTGCCGACGTCATCAAGCTGCTGGACCCCACCCAGACCGCTGACAAGAGCTCCAGCAGCACCAAGAGCAGCGGCCGCGCCAAGCGCAAGCTGAAAATCTACAAGAACCCGAACACCGGCGAAGTCGTCGAGACCCGCGGCGGCAACCAGAAGACGCTGAAGGCTTGGAAGGAAGAGCACGGCGCTGAAACCGTAGAGGGGTGGCTAGTTAGGACTGAGGACTAAGATATTTATTAACCTGTCTGCCATCGATATGGCAGGCAGGCCGCTATCGGCCAAAATCGGACTTGGTATTCGGCACACTACGCGGCTTGTTTTGGCTACATTCCCTGCCTGCAAACTCAACTATATCGAAAGGAAACCTTCGTTTTCTGGACACCTACGCATCAATCGACTCACCAACTCTTGGCCTAATATCCGTTATTTGCTGCATTCCGCGTTAAGCGCGAATGTAGAACCAACCCGCGGCCTGAAGCTCCGCGAGGGTGACCACGGCCGCCTCCACCTCCACGAGGCCGATGGTATTATCGAGCCCCTGCGCGGCCAGTGAGTTGCGGCACAGTCGCAGAAGGGGATCAGTTTCGTCGGGATTCGCCAAGGCCGCGGCCACCGCCCCCGCGTTGGCCACTATTAGCACCTCGGCATCGGGACGGGCCTTGCCCAGGTTGCGGGTGTTGCGCCGTGCCCGGGCGAGGGCCTCGGCGGTGGGGGCATGCAGCAGGACGCGCAGCGCGGCCATGGGGCCTCCTGGTTCTCGGGGGTGAGGGGGACGGACGTCAGTGGGCGGCGCCGATATGGCGCTCCACGGCCTGCAGGCAGTCGGCGAAGCCCGGGTGGTCGCGGCGGTCGTCCAGCGGCAGCGGGATATCGAGGGTTTCTACCACTCCTGCCGGCCGGTCCGCTGTCTGGCCCCCCAGTACCATCACCCGGTCGGCGAGCAGAACGGCCTCCTCGATATCGTGGGTGACGAAGACGATGGCGGCCTCGGTGCGGCGGCGCAGGTCGACCAGTTCCTGCTGGAGGCGGCGCCGGGTGATGGCGTCCAGCGCCGAGAAGGGTTCGTCCATGAACAGCACCCGCGGGCGCACGGCCAGGGCCCGGGCGATGCCCACCCGCTGCTGCTGGCCGCCCGAAAGTGTATGCGGCCAGCGCTCGGCGAGCTCCTCCAGCCCCACTAGCGCCAGGGGCTCCAGCGCCCGCCGCCGTCGCTCGGCCCGGGAGAGGGCCAACCCCTCCAGGCCCAGTTCCACGTTGGCGCTCACGCGACGCCAGGGGAAGAGCCGCGGTGCCTGGAAGACCATCGACCAGGCCCGGGTGTCGCGGGCCCTGCCCTCGGGAATCTCGACCGTGCCCTCCTGGGGGGCGAGCAGGCCGGCCAGGGCGCGCAGCAGGGTCGACTTGCCGACCCCCGAGGCGCCCACCACGGCGACGAACTCCCGGGGGTGGAGGTCGAGGTCGATGCCGGCGAGCACCGGCGTGCCACTGAAGCCCAGCCGGATGCCTCGTGCGCGAAGCACCGGGGGCAGGGTCGTCTGGGAGGCGGTCATGGCTGCCACCTGAGCAGCCGGCGCTGCAGGGTCATGAACAGGAAGTCGAAGGCCGCGTAGAGCCCGGCGATGGTCAGCATGTAGACCACCACGATGTCGGTGGCGAGCAGGCTGGACGCCTCCATCATGCGCTGGCCGATGCCCGGGATACCGAACAGCTCGGCGGCCACCACCGTCATCCAGCCCTGGCCCAGGCCAGCGCGCAGCCCGCCGAGGATGCCCGGGGCCGCCGCCGGCAGGCTCACCTTGGCCAGCCGCGCCAGGAAGCCGCCCTGGCCGAAGGCCCGGGCGACCTCGTCATAGCCCGGGTCCACCGAGCGCACTGCGCTGTAGCTGGCGAAGTAGTTGATCCAGAACACACCGATGCTGATGATGAAGGCCGCCGCCGAGGGGTTGATGCCGAACCAGATGATGGCGAAGGGGATCCAGGCCAGCGGCGGAATGGGGCGCAGCAGCCGGGCCAGCCAGGCGTGCAGGGCGTCGACGGCCGGTAGCAGCGCCGCCGACACTCCCACGGTGATGCCCAGCAGCGAGCCCAGCAGCAGCCCCACGCTGTAGTGGGCGAGACTCGCCGTTACCACTTCGAGCCAGATGCCGTCGGCGATCTCGGCGGCCAGGACGCCGGGAATCGTCGAGGGTAGCGGCACCAGGCTGCCGGGCAGCAGGCCGCTGCGCAGGGCCAGTTCCCAGAACAGCAGGAAGGCGGCCAGGCCCAAGGCGCCGAGCAGGCTGCGGCGATGGCGCGACAGGACCGGTGTCATGATCCTGCCTGCTCCTCGGCCACCGCATCGTAGAGGTCGGTGTCGAACAGCGCGTCCAGGTCGACGCTCTTCCTGAGCGTGCCCTGGGCGGCCTGGAAGTCATGCATAGTGCGGGTGGCCTCAAGGATGGCATGGGGGTCGGCGAGGTAGTTCGAAGAGGGAGAGCGCAGGGCTGCCTCCACGGTATCGAGCCCGATCAGGCGCTTGCCGACGAACTCCCGGACGTGGGGCGCGGCTCGCTCGGGTTCCTCGACCAGTACCTCGGTGGCGCGCAAGTGCAAGGACATCAGGGCCCGCAGGGCCTCCGGCTGCTCTGCCAGCACACTCTCGCGGGCCGCGAGCACGGCACCGGGCTGGCCGGGCAACATCTCGTCGGCCCGTGCCACGACTCGGGCGCTTTCGTCGCGCTCCTGCACGGTGGTGAGGATAGGCTCGAGGATCGAAGCGCCATCCACCGCCCCGGCCAGCAACGCCTGCTGGACCCGGTCGGCGCCCATGGCAACGATTTCCACGGCCTCCTCGCCCACGCCCAGCCGCTCGACCAGCCAGTAGCGCAACACGGTGTCGGGCACCGAGCCGCGGGGGAAGGTGGCGATCTGCGGCTTGCGGCCCTGCTCTTCGGTGAAGCGAGTGATGGCCTCGGCAGGGTCCTCGACGCGGGCGAAGGTCTCGGCCAGCTCGCCTCGGGCCACCAAGCCGATCTGCTCGCGGATGCTGGCCGCCAGCACCTTGATCGGTACGCCGTTGGCGCGGGCGACCATGGCCGGGCCGATGCCGAAGTACATGACGTCGAGCTCGCCGGAGGCCAGGGCCTGGACCATGGCCGGACCGCTGGAGAAGCGGGTCAGCTCAAGTTCGAGGCCGGCCTCCGTCGTCCAGCCCTCGCCCTCCATCACGAACAGCTGGGCGACCGGCAGGATCGGCATGTAGCCCACCTCAAGGCGGG
>NZ_JACHZF010000048.1 GCF_014193375.1 Halomonas campaniensis | reverse complement strand
CAGGCCGGATATATGGCAGCAACCTGTACCTGCATCGATGAACGGAGCCTTGCAAGCCGGGAGGAGACCATATAGGGGTTCACAGCGCCTCCTCGACGGTCCGGCGCTCCGGGGCCTGCCGCCGGATCAGCCCCGGGGAAGATCCATGACGACATGAGGATGCTTGATGAAGGAGGTTTTGTCTCCTGCCCGCCTGCGCCAGGGCGTCGGCATCGCCCGCTCGCTGGTGATCTACTGGCGCCCCGGCCGGCAGCGCGCCCTGCGCCGCCTCTACGCCGACTTCATCGGCCCCGGCGACCTGGCCTTCGACGTGGGCGCCCACCTGGGCGACCGCACCGCCGCCTTCCAGGCGCTGGGCGCCCGGGTGGTGGCCCTGGAACCCCAGCCGGGGCTCTTCCGCTGGCTGGCAAGGCTGGTGGGCGGACGCGCCGGGGTCACCCTGCTGCCCTGGGCCGCCGGCGCCGACCCCGGCGAGGCCGAGCTCGCGGTGAGCGAGGCCAACCCCACGGTCTCCACCCTGGCCCACGAATGGCGCACCACCATCGGGGCGCGCAATCCCGGCTTCCGGGACGTGCGCTGGGAGAGCCGCCGGCGCGTGGCGGTGACCACCCTGGACGCGCTGATTGCCGAGCATGGCACGCCGCGCTTCTGCAAGATCGACGTGGAGGGCTACGAGGCCGAGGTGCTGGCGGGGCTCTCCACGCCCCTGGCAGGGGTCTCGGTGGAGTTCGTCGCCGGCGCCCTGGAGGTGGCCGAGCGCTGCGTGACACGCCTGGCCGCGCTGGGCGACTATCGCTTCAACGTCATCGAGGGGGAGCAGCGCGCCTTCCGCTGGCCCGAGTGGCGCTCGGCGGACGCCACCCTCGCGTGGCTCGCCCGGGGCGCCGACGGCCTTCCCTCCGGCGACCTCTACGCAAGGCTGGCCGCCCCGGACGGCCCCGCGCCTTGTGACACCTCGACCGCGGAGCCGACCCCATGAGCACCGATACCCCAGCGGCCTTCCCCCGCTGGCAGAACCTGACGACCCCCGAGCTCGCCGCGCTGCCCGGCGAGAGCGTGGCGGTGATGGTGCTCGGCGCCATCGAGCAGCACGGCGCCCACCTGCCGCTCTCCACCGACCTGGATATCGGCGAGGGGCTGATGGCCGCCGCCCTGGCCAAGCTGCCGGCGGGCTTCCCGCTGGTGCAGTTGCCGCCCCTGGCGGTGGGCGCCAGCGACGAGCACCTGGGCTTTGCCGGCACCCTGAGCCTCTCGCCGGCGCTGGCCATCGCCACCCTGGAGGCCCTCGGCGAGGCCGTGGCCCGGGCCGGCTTCCAGCGCCTGGTGTGGCTCAACAGCCACGGCGGCAACAAGGCGGTGATGGACCTGGCCGCCCTGCGGCTGCGCCGCCGCCATGGCCTGCTGGTGGTCAAGGTCCACTACACGCGCATGCCCCTGCCGGAGGGAGTGCCTCAGGCGACGCTGCCCGCCGAGGAGCTGCGCCACGGCCTGCACGGCGGGGCGCTGGAGACCGCCCTGATGCGCCACCTGGCGCCGCAGAAGGTGCGCCTGGACAAGCTGGGGCACCCGATCTCCCGGGGCCAGGCCATGGCAGAAGAGGGCCAGCTGCTGGGGCCGGAGGGCGAGGCGGCCTTCGCCTGGCTGGCCGAGGACCTGCATCCGGAGGGCGTGGTGGGCAACGCCGGGCTGGGCACCGCCGAACTGGGCCGCCGCCTGGTCGAACACTACGCCGGTCGCATCGCCCGGATCCTGCAGGAGACCCGGGCGATGCGCCTGGAGCGGCCCCACGGCGGGCCCTGACGCCCCGTTTCGGCGCCTCAGCGTCGCACCCGGAAGACCTCGTCGAGCAGATGGCCGGCGCGGTCGGCCTTGGCGCTGAGATAGCGGTGGTTGTGGTCGTTGAGGGTGCCGTAGAGCGCCTGGCGCTCGACCACCTCGATGCCGCCCTCGGCCAGGGCCGCCATCTTCAGGGGGTTGTTGGTCATCAGCTGCACCCGACGAATGCCCAGCGCATCCAGCATGTCCACCGCCACCCCGTAGCGCCGCTCATCCTCGCCGAAGCCGAGGATCTGGTCGGCATCCAGGGTATCCAGCCCGCTGTCCTGAAGGGTGTAGGCGCGCAGCTTGTTGGCCAGGCCGATGCCGCGACCCTCCTGGGCCAGGTAGAGCAGCACCCCGCCGCCCAGCGCCTCGATCTCGGCCACGGCATTGCGCAGCTGCTCGCCGCAGTCGCAGCGCAGGCTGCCGAACAGGTCACCGGTGAGGCAGGCGGAGTGCAGGCGCAGCGGCACGGCCGTCTCCGCCGCCTCCAGGGCCGGGTCGCCGATCACCACCGCCACGTGCTCGCGCATCCCGTCGGGCTCACGGAACAGGATGAAGCGGCAGTCATCGGCATCGGCCAGCGGGATCCGGGCCTCGCTGACCCGGCGCAGCATGCCGGCGGCGCCCTCCAGGCAGCGTTCCGCCTGCTCGGCCTCCACCGCCAGCAGGGTGCCGTCGGCCACCGCTGCCGCCACCTCGTCCCGCTGCGCCTCGGCGACCCGTGCCACCAGCGCCGAGGGAACCAGCAGCGCCCGTCGCATCAATGCCAGGGCGGCCAGGTCCGCCGCTTCTGCCGGCTGCAGGGCCGCGCGGCACGCCTCGAGTCGCGCCTGGCCGAGGCGCGCCACTGGCGCGGCCCCGTAGGCCAGGGCGTCAAGGCGAGCCGTCATCTCCTCCGCGGGCAGCGGCAGGCGGGCCGCCCTGTCGGCCGGCTCCACCCCCAGGGCCGCCAGGCGATGCCGGCTCAGCACCAGCGCCGGCGTGGTGCCGGCCAGCTCATCCAGCCGCGAGACGGCCGCCTGGGCGGCTCCCTCGACGGCCTGGACCAGCACCCGGGACTCGCCGGCCACCAGCAGCACCGGCAGCCCGCGTCGTAGATCGAAGATGGCCCGTTCAACCTGATGCATCGCTCTCTCCTGGTGGTATCGATGCGCTTTGCGTCGCGCCGGCGAACTGCGCATGATGGCGGTCAGCTCCCCGACTGGAGGCCCCATGGGCGCCACTGACCCGACGCTGTCTCTGTCCCTGGAAGAGGCCTGGCAGGCCCTCGTCCATGCCGCCCATCCCGGCGGCGACGGCACGCCGGTGGCCGGCCTGTCGCTCTCGCCGGCGGGCTGGCAGGCCGGACGCCCCGTCTCGCCCGAGGCCCGCGACCTGCTCGACTGCCTGGCCCCGCTGGCCACCCGCGCCGGCCGGCTGGCCATCGCCCAGCTCGGCCAGAGCCTGGACGGGCGCATCGCCACCGAGAGCGGGCACTCCCACTTCATCAACGGGCCTGAGAGCCTGGTGCACCTGCACCGGCTGCGCGCCCTGGTGGATGCCGTGGTGGTCGGCGCCGGCACCGCCAGCGAGGATGACCCCCAGCTCACGGTGCGCCACGTGGCGGGCCCCCACCCGGTCCGGGTGATCCTCGACCCCCGGGGCCGGGTGACGCCGGACCGGCGACTGCTGCGCAACCCCGAGGTGCCGACCCTGCACCTGCACGGCGAGGGGGCGCACCCGGAAGGCCCGGCGGGGCACCATGTGGAGCGCCTGGCGCTGCCGCGGGTCGCCGACGGCTTCGCCCCCGCCGCCGTGCTCGAAGCCCTGGCCGCCCGGGGGCTCGACCGGGTGCTGATCGAGGGCGGCGGCGTCACGGTGTCGCGCTTCCTCGAGGCCGGCGCGCTCCATCGGCTGCACCTGCTGGTGGCGCCGCTGCTGATCGGCTCCGGCCGGCCGGGGCTGGCGATGACGCCCATTGCCACCCTGGATGAGGCGCGCCGTCCCGTGTCGCGGACCTTCCGCTGCGGTGACGACACCCTCTTCGATCTCGACCTCGCCCCGCCCGTCGCCTGACCCGCCGCTCGCCGAGGCGGGGCGAGCCACCCGGTACAGCAGCACCAGGCCGCCGGGCAGGCTGGCCACCAGCACCACGACCCCGTAGGCCATGGAGACCGCCACCCCCTGGGCCGGCGGCAGCCCCGCCAGTCCCCAGACCAGGGCCGCGGCTCCCTCGCGCACCCCCCAGCCGGCGAGCGACAGCGGGATCAGCATCGCCAGCAGTACCGGCGGCACCAGCGCCAGCAGGGTGGCAAACGGCAGCTCGACGCCGATCGCCCGGGCCGCGCAGACGAACACCAGGGCATAGCTCGCCACCACCAGCAGCGACCCGGCGAGCTGCTTCGGCCACACCGAGGCGGCCAGCAGGCTGCGCCTGAGATCGCCGCCGAGCCCCATCAGGGCCGCCGGGGGCCGCCGGGCCAGCTGCCAGCTCACCGGGACCAGCAGCAGCACGGCGGCGACTCCGGCCGGCAGCCAGCCGGACGCCGCGACGCCCCTGGCTGCGCCTGCCAGCAGCTCGTGCCAGAGCGGCGAGGCGGCCAGCACCCCCAGGGTCAGCAGCACCATGGCCAGCTGCCCGGAGGCGCGTTCGATGATCACCGCCCGCCAGGCACCGCCGCGGCGGCCGCTATCGCGGGAGTGGCGCCAGGCCCGGGCGGCGTCGCCGGCCACCCCGCCCGGCAGCACCTGGTTGAGGAACAGCGCCAGGTAGTACTCCCGCAGGGCCCGACGAAAGCCCAGCGAGAGCCCCAGCAGGCGGGCGGTGAGCCGCCAGCGCCAGGCGCTGAGGACGAGGGGCGGCAGGGTCAGCGCCAGGGCCAACAGGGCCCAGCCCGGCGAGAGCCGCTGCACCTGGGCGAGGATCGCCGCCGGCTCCAGCCACACGGCGAGCCCGACGAGCAGTGCCAGCCCCACCAGCGGGCGCAGCAGGCGACGGGCGCCGGCCATGCTCAGGCGCCCCCGGCCGACAGCGGCGGCAGTGCCAGCAGGTCACGATGGCCCACGGTCAGCCCCAGCTCCCCCGCGGCGAGGCCGGCCAGCCGGCGCGATCGCCAGCGGAACAGGCGCGCCTGCTCCTGCGGGGCCTGCGCCAGGGCGGCGTCGTGCCAGCCCTGCACCAGCTGCTCGGCCAGAGGCAGCAGCTCGCGCTCGCCGGCGGCGAGGTGCCAGGGGGTGGCCGCACTCTCCACGCGATAGCCGGCCGCGGCCATGGCCGCGGCGAGCACGGCGGGGGCATCCCCCCCCAGGGCCGGACCGAGCCCCTTGTCGCGGCGCTGGTGGGCCTGGAACAGCGCGCGGACCGCGGCATCCTCGTCGTCCTCGAGTCGCTGGCCCGCCGCATCCAGGAAGGCCCAGTCGCCGTCCACGCTGAGGGTGAACAGCAGCGCCTGGTGACGCCCGGCCGCGGCCGCCACCAGCGCCTCGGCCCAGGGGCGCGAGACCAGGTCGAACAGCGCCGAGGCCACCACCAGGTCGGCCCCCGCCAGCAGGCCGTCATCCACCGGCGCGAGGTCTCGGCAGCAGGCCTCGAGAGCCAGCCGGGCGCCGGCCGGGTCACGCAGGGTCGCGCCATGCCGGCGGGCCAGGGCGAGCAGCGCCGGGTCGTGATCGACCAGCCGCCAGCGCTGGGGGCCGGGCAGCCGCGGCGCCAGGAAGCGCAGGTTGCTGCCGCTGCCGCAGCCCAGGTCGACGATGCCACGAGGGCCGCCAAGCGCGCCGGGCCTGGCGGCGAGCCAGTCGGCGGCCAGGCCGGTCAGGCAGTGGCTGCGCGAGCGGCCATCCAGCCACTCGCGGCGGGAGAGCCAGTCGGCGCTGAAGCGCTCCCGGGGAGAAGGGGTGCCGGCGGGCAGCCGGTCGGTCTCGGGCGCATTCATCGCGATGTCTCCTCGGGGCGGTGATCGGCGGCAACGGCCGCCGGGGTCGGGTCGTCCAGGGCGGCCAGGAAGCGGTCGCCGGCCTGCTGCCAGTCGTCCAGGTCGCGACGGGCCTCACGGGCGCCGTGGCGCAGCCGGCGACGCAGCTCGGCGTCATCGAGCCAGGCGGCCAGGGCGTCACCCAGGGCGACGGCATCGTCGGGGGGCACGGCCAGCCCGGCGGCCGGCGGCAGGGTGTCGACCAGGGCGCCACCGGTGGTGGTGAGCACCGGCAGGCCCCGGGCGAGCGCCTCGGTGACCACCATGCCGTAGCCCTCGTAGCGCGAGGGCAGCACGAAGAGCTCCGCCCGGTGGTAGGCGGCAGCCAGCTCGGCGGCACTGCGCTCCCCGGCCCAGGCGATACGCCCTTCCAGCCCATGGCGTCGCGCGGCCTCGAGCAGCCGCTCGGCGTGGGCGGGATCCCGCTCGTGGCTGCCGATGGCCTCCAGGGTCCAGTCGCGGTCGCCGAGGCCGGCCAGCGCCTCCAGCAGCACGTCGTGTCCCTTGCGCGGGATCAGGGTCGCCACGCAGAGCAGGCGCCGGGGCCCGGGGGACTCCAGGTCCAGGGCGCTGGCCGCCTGCGGCGCCGGGTCGACGCCGGGCTCCACCACGCAGAGCCGCTCGGCCGCCACGCCGAAGCGGTGGAGGCCGCGGGCGGTCCAGTGGCTGGTGACGATGACGCGTCGCGCCAGGGCCAGGGCGCGGGTCTCGCTGTCGAGCAGCCGGTGGCGGGTTGCCTCGGGCAGGCCGGTCTCGTCGGCCAGCGGGTGGTGCACCAGGGCGACGATCGCCAGGCGATCGGCGTGGGGGGCGACCGCCTCGGGGAGCCCGCCCATGGCGAGGCCGTCGATCACCACCCGGGCGCCATCCGGCAGGGCCGCCAGCGCCCGGCCCATGCCCTGCCGGGCCGTGTCGTCGGGCACGGGGAAGCGCCCCTCGAGCCCCACCACCTCGACGGCACGGCCCCGGGCCCGCAGCGCCGAGACGATGCGGGCGTCATAGACATAGCCGCCGGTGAGCTGGCCGGGGTCGCCGGCCACGATCAGGGTGAGCGTCTCCGCCATCACAGGGTGCCCTCGAAGCTCGCCCAGGCAATATGCGACTCGTGCAGGGTGACGGTCATCGCCTCGAGCCCGCCGGCCCCCTCCCCCAGGTGGCCGAGCTGGATCGACGTGGCCAGGCGCTCGAAGATCACCCGGGCCATGAACTCGGTGGTGGTGTTGCGCCCGTGGAACTCCGGCAGCTCGTCGAGGTTCTGGAAGTTGAACTCGCCGAGCACCGCCTTGAGCGCCTCGCCCGCCAGCCCGATGTCCACCACCAGGTCGTGGTCGTCGAGCTCGCGGCGCTGGAAGGTGACGTCCACCACGTAGGTGGCGCCGTGGGTCCGCTGGGCGGGCCCGAACACGTCGCCGCGAAAGCTGTGGGCGATCATGAAGTGGTCGCGAACGGTGAGTCGGTACATGGCCGGGGCTCCAGTCAGTGGGACGTCGGGTCAGTCGGGGGTGGCATAGCGCAGGCGGTGGCAGAGCACCTCCCCCGCGCCGGCGGCGAGCCGGGGCATCAGGGCGGGCAGCTCATGGAAGTCGCTCTCGCCGCTGATCAGCGCATCGAGGCAAGGGTCGCGCAGCAGGTCCAGCGCCAGCGCCAGGCGACGACGGTGGTCCCAGCGCGGCATGCGCTCGGCGGGCAGGCGGCCCACCTGGCTACCGATCAGCCGCAGCCGCCGGGAGTGGAAGGCCTCCCCCAGCGGCAGGCTCGCCTCGCGATCACCGTACCAGCTCATCTCCACCACCCGCGCCTCGTCGCCGGCCAGCGACAGGGCCTGGCGCAGCCCCTCGGGGTTGCCGCTGGCATGGATCACCAGGTCGTTGTCGGCCGGCGCCCGCTCGGCCAGGCGGAACTCGACGCCCAGGGCGAGGGCGAGTTCCGCCCGCGCCGGCGAGACGTCCACCAGGCAGACCCGGGTCCCCGGGATGGCCGCACAGAGCCAGGCCATCAGGGCGCCCACCACGCCGGCGCCGATCACCGCGACGCGGTCCCCGACGCGCGGCTCGGCGTCCCAGCAGCCGTTGATCGCGGTCTCCATGTTGGCGGCGAGCACCGCCCGGGCGGCGGGCAGCCCCGCCGGCAGGGGCGTGACCGCGGCGGCGGGCACCACGTAGCGATCCTGGTGGGGGTGGAGGCAGAAGACCTCCCGGCCCAGCAGCGCGTCGGGACCGGCCTCGACCACGCCCACGCTGACATAGCCGTACTTCACCGGCCAGGGGAAGTCACCGGCCTGGAAGGGGGCGCGCATGCGCTGCCACTCGCTCTCGGGCACCCGCCCCTGGAACACCAGCGCCTCGGTGCCACGGCTGATGCCGCCGAACCGCGCCTTGACTAGCACCTCCCCCTCGCCGGGGGCAGGCAACGGTTCCTCGCGCAGTTCGCCGTGGCCCGGGGCCAGGGTCCAGAAGGCGGTGGCGGTGTCGACGGCCATGGGGTCTCCAGCAAGAGGGAACGGCAATACTTCTACAATAATGGTACATTTACCACAATTTGCATAACTTTAGCGATACCGGCGGTCCCCATCGCGGCCGACTGCTACGGTGATCACCATGGGCCCCTGAGGCTCAGCATAGCGGCAATGCCTCGCCACCATGGCGACCGACAACGGCGATCGACAACGGCGATCAACAACTACCAGAGAACCCGGATGCCCTCTCCTGTCTCGTCCCACCCACCTGAGCAAGGGCCCGCCGAGGCGACGCGGCCGTGGCGGCTGGCCATGGAGCTGGCGCTGGGCGGCCTCGCCCTGCTGGGGCTGTTGCTCCTGCTGATGCTGCTGGCCTCCGGGACGGACAGCGCCGTCTCGCCTCGGGTGGCGCCGCTGGCCATCGTCACCTACCTGGGCATGGCGACCCTGCTGTGGCGCGCCCTGCGGCGAGGGCCCCGGGCACAGGCGGGGCTGGGCCCGGCCAACCGGGCCACCCTGGCGCGAGGCGTGCTGGTGGCCCTGCTGGCCGGCACCCTGGCCGACTCGGCCCTGCTGGCCGCCCGCGGGGAGTGGCTCTTCGCCCTGGCGCTGGTGGCCCTGGCCCTGGACGGCGTGGACGGCTGGGTGGCCCGGCGCACCGCCAGCGCCAGCGCCGTGGGGGCCCGCTTCGACATGGAGCTCGACGCCTTCTTCATCCTGGTGCTCTGCCTGGCGCTGCTGCAGCTGGAACGCGTCGGCCCCTGGGTGCTGGCCATCGGCGCCATGCGCTACGTCTTCGTGGCGGCCAGCTGGCGCTGGCCCTGGCTCGCCGGCGAGCTGCCCGAGAGCCAGCGCCGCAAGGCGGTGTGCGTCTGGCAGGTGGCGGCGCTGATGCTCGCCCTGCTGCCGGCCATGTCCGATCTGCTCGCCGGCTGGCTGGCGGCCACCGCCCTGGCGGGGCTCACCCTCTCCTTCGCGGTGGACGTGCGCTGGCTCTACCGCCACCGGTGAATGGGAAGCCGTCTGAGCGTCCCGCAACACTCGAGGCTGTTCCGGCGACAGGTCTGCGAGGGGGCGCTGTGAACCCCTATATGGTCTCCTCCCGGCTTGCAAGGCTCCGTTCATCGATGCAGGTACAGGTTGCTGCCATATATCCGGCCTGTGTAT
>NZ_JACHZF010000047.1 GCF_014193375.1 Halomonas campaniensis | reverse complement strand
CATGGCGGCTGATGCGGTTGATTCTTGTGTAGGAGCTTGAATTATAATCGATTTTCAGCCGCCTTTTTCATGCCCGGTGCAATATCCGGGCTAGGCCCTTCGGGCAGCGCCTAGCTGCAAGCGCCGAGTGCCCAGCAGCTCACTGACGGGCGGCAGGTGGAGACTAAGAAAACGAAAAACCCGCCAGAGTCAAACTTCGGCGGGTTTTTCGTTGGCACCAACGGCGGCATCATACTGCTCGGCGCTCGGCGCTCGGCGCTCGGCGCTCAGCCGTTCTCCACATAGGCGCCCATCTGGCGCATCCGCGTCTCGAATCCCGCCACGTTGTCCACCAGGCCGTCGGGGCCGAAGGCCACGCACTCCGCCAGCAGCACCTCGATCAGGGTGATCGCCGAGAGGATCGACGGGAAGAAGTGTGGCGTGGCATTGGCCACGTTGAAGGTGATGCTCGCGCCGGGGACCAGCGGCGAGCGCATGGTGTCGGTGACCACGATGGCGCTGACCCCCGCCGCCCGGGTGATCTCCAGCGCGCGCATCGTCTCGGCACAGTAGGGCTCGAAGCCGAAGGCCACCACCACGTCGCCCTCGCCGAAGGGCGCAAGCTCCGTCAGCAGCCCCCCCTCCTGGCCGCGGATCAGCTGGATGTTGGGCATGGCGATGCGCCCCACGTAGGCGAAGTGGTAGGCGCAGGCGAAGGTGTCACGAAACCCCACCACGGCGATCCGCTCGGCGCCCAGCAGCAGCCGGGCGGCATCGCGCACCCGTGCCTGGTTGTCGGCGGTGAACAGCCGGCCGATGTTGTCGAAGGCCGCGTCGCCCACGTCGAGGAACACCTGGTCGTCGGTCTGGCTGGCCAGGGTGCGCAGCTGGCTGGCACGCCCCGAGAGCTCCACCGGCCCGGCCTGGACCGCCGACTGGAACACCTCGCGGAACTGCTCGTAGCTGTCGAAGCCGAGGCGCTTGGCCAGTCGCACCAGGGTCGAGGCGGTGACCTCGGCGGCGGCGGCCGACTTGCGGATCGACTGGAAGGCGATCTCCACCGGATGCTCCAGCACATAGCCGGCGGCGAGCTTGAGCTGCGGGCTGAGTTCCGGATAGGCCTCGGCGAGCTGCTGGTTGACCGTATCCAGCCGCGTGGTGCCGCCGGCTTCCGGGGACGGCGAACCGACCTCCTGCACGTCGTGGTCCAGCACGGGGATCTCCTGGGTTGGTGGCGGGGCGGCGTCATTGTAACCGATGGGCGCCGAGCATGGATGACACAATCGTTTCTCATCGATAAACAACGTGACACACGCGTGTTGACCTGCCTGCGACCTTTGGCTAGGATGCGCGCAGAACAAGCGTGCTGCCGATGTGGTAATAATGACACGTTTGTTTCCACGGTGATTCACCATCGCCCTGGCTTATCGAACCCATCTGCCACGCCCCGAGAGTGCCGCACCCCATGAGCCAAGCCCCCAGCCAGTCATCGATGTCCCCACTGCCGGACTACGAGACCCTGATCACCCGCCGCCACGGCCAGGTGATGGAGATCCGCTTCAACCGCCCCCAGCGCCTCAACGCCGTGACCGAGCGGCTCTACGCCGAGCTCAACGACGCCCTGACCCGCGTCGAGGCCGATGGCGAGGTCCGCGTCGTGCTGATCACCGGCGAGGGACGCGCCTTCTGCGTGGGCGCCGACCTCAAGGAGCACAAGGAGGGCCGTACCGCCTTCGATCGCCGCCAGTACCTGCAGGGCGAGCAGATCGTCTGCCGGCGCCTGATGCAGATGCAGACCCCGGTGGTCGCCGCGGTGAACGGCTATGCGCTGGGGGCCGGGGCGGAGCTCGCCATCGCCTCGGACTTCCTGCTGATGGCCGAGAGTGCCCAGATCGGCCTGCCCGAGGTCTCCATCGGCAACTTCCTCGGCGGCGGCGTCACCTGGCTGCTGCCGCGCCTGGTGGGGCTGGCCAAGGCCCGCGAGCTGGTGTTCCTGGGCGAGCGCATCGACGGTGCCGAGGCGGTTCGCATCGGCCTGGCCAATCGTGCCTTCGCCGACGACGGGTTCCTCGAGGCGGCCCTGGCCTTTGCCGAGACGGTCGCCGGCAAGGCGCCGTTCTCCATGGCCCTGGCCAAGGAGCAGCTCAACTTCTCGGGCGAGCGCACCCTGGACGCCTGCCTGACCGCCGAGCTGGAGGGGATGACCTTCGTCGGCACCACCCGGGACTGGCAGGAGGGCGTGGACGCCTTTGCCGAGAAGCGCGCACCGCGCTTCCAGGGCCGCTGAGTCCCGACGCCACCCGCGCCTGACGTCGTCACCTACCGCTGAATCGCCATCGCCCGGCCGCGGCCGGGCCTGAACCACGCTTCATTCGCCCACGCTTCATTCGCCCCTGAGGGCAAGGTCAGCCAGCACATGAATCCCATCGAAGGACACCTCCCCACCCGCAGCCCGCTCCACGACATCCTGGCGCCCACCGGCATCGCCGTGGTGGGTGCCTCCGCGGACCCTACCAAGCGCGGCTACAAGGCCATGGTCGGCCTGATCAAGGATGGCTACCGGGGCGAGATCTACCCGGTCAACCCCAAGGCCGACATGATCCTCGGCGTCAAGGCGTGGCCCTCGGTCACCGCGATTCCCGGCAGCCCGGAGCTGGCGCTGATCTGTACCCCGGCGCCCTCGGTGCCCGGGCTGATCGCCGAGTGTGGTCGTCGCGGTATCAAGGGCGCGGTCATACTGGCCAGCGGCTTCGCCGAGATCGGCGGGGACGGGGCCGAGCTCGAGCGCGAGATGATGGAGAAGGCCCGGGCCCACGGCGTGCGCCTCATCGGCCCCAACACCTCGGGCATCTTCAACCTGCACCACAAGGTCAACCTGCTGGCGCTGGACAACGTCAAGCCGGGTGACGTGGGCATCATCTCCCAGTCCGGCAACATGCTGCTGTCGCTGGCGCTGGAGGCGCAGCACAACGGCCAGGTGGGCTTCTCCACCTACGTGGGCCCGGGCAACCAGAGCGACATCGGCTTCAACGATTACCTGCGCTACCTGGGCGAGGACGAGCACACCCGCGTCGCCACGCTCTACGTGGAGGGCTTCCGCGACGGGCGCAAGTTCCTCGAGGTGGCCCGCGAGGTGACGGCCATGAAACCGGTGGTGGTCTACAAGTCCGGCTCCACCGAGCAGGGCCAGAAGGCCGCCAGCTCCCACACCGGGGCCCTGGCCGGCAGCTATGCCATGACCGTGGACCTGCTCCGCCAGGCCGGCGTCAGCGTGGTGCAGTACTCCGACGAGATCCTGCCGGTGGCCGAGGGGCTAGGCCTGTTGCAGAAGGCGCGCGGCAAGCGCGTGGCGGTGATCTCCGACGGCGGCGGCCAGGCCACCATCGCCTCGGACCGCCTGGCCGAGGCGGGCCTGGAGCTCGCCGAGCTCTCCGAGGCGACCCGCCAGAAGCTGCGCGACGTGCTTTTCCCCCAGGCCTCCACCGTGAACCCGGTGGACGTGGCCGGCTCCACCGACGCCAATCCGTCGCTGCTGGCCACCTGCATGGAGATCGTCGCCGCCGACGACAACGTCGACAGCGTCTTCCTGGTGGGCATGTTCGGCGGCTACAGCATCCGCTTCGCCGAGTCGCTGCTGGGCGACGAGATGCGCGGCGCCGAGGCGATGGTGGACCTCTCCAACGCCACCGAGAAGCCGCTGGTGATCTACAGCCTCTATACCCCGATCAAGCCCCCGGCGCTGCGTCGCCTGCACGAGGCGGGCCTGCCGGTCTACGCCTCCATCGAGCAGTCGGTGCGGGTGCTCTCGGCGCTGGGCGAGCGCGGGCAGTACCTGGCCCAGACGAATCGCCAGGCCCGCGAATCCGCGGTCGAACCGCGTCCCGAGCTCACCGCCATGTTCCAGCAGGCCCGGGCCGAGGGCCGTGACCTCTTCGAGTACGAGGCCAAGCGGCTCTTGCGCGACCACGGCGTCCAGGTGCCGGAGGAGCGGGTAGTGCGCGACGAGGCGGAGCTGGCGGACGCCGCCAGCCTGTTTGCTGGAGAGAGCGGCGACACCCCGCTGGCCATGAAGGTGGTCTCCAAGGATATCCTGCACAAGTCCGACGCCGGCGGTGTGAAGCTCAACGTGGTGGGCGAGGCCGCCATGCGCGAGGCGCGCCAGGCGATCCTGGCATCCTGCCTGGCCTACGACGCCAGCGCCGAGATCGAGGGCGTGCTGGTCACCCCCATGGCGAAGAAGGGCGTAGAGGTGATCGTCGGGGTGATCCGCGATCCCATCTTCGGCCCGGTGCTGATGTTCGGCCTGGGCGGCATCTTCGTCGAGATCCTCGAGGACGTGGCCTTCCGTTCGATCCCGCTCTCCCGCTTCGATGCCGAGTCCATGGTCGAGCAGATCAAGGCCAGGAAGATCCTCGACGGCGTGCGCGGCGAGAAGGCGGTGGACAAGGCCGCCCTGGTCGACCTGCTGCTCACCGTGTCACGCCTGGTCGAGGCCTACCCGGCGCTCTCCGAGCTCGACCTCAACCCGGTGATCGTCAACGCCGACGGCTATGCGGTGGTGGACGCCCGGGTTATCGTCGAGCGTGACGCCGAATCCACCGACAAGGACGCCGACGCATGAGCCAGTCAAACGCCCCAGCCGACCTGCCCCAGCTGACCGATGCCCGCCTGGCCCTGGAGGGGCGGGTGGCCACCCTGACCCTGGATCGCCACGATGTGCGCAACGCCCTGACCGGCACCGCCCTCACGGATGACATCGTCGCCGTGGCCGAGTGGGTCAACGCCTGCGACGCCGTCTCGGTGCTGGTGATCACCGGGGAGGGCAGCGCCTTCTCCGCCGGCGGCAACGTCAAGGACATGGCCAGCCGCGGCGGCGACTTCGCCGGCGACGTGGCCGAGGTCTCGGCGCGCTACCGCCGCGGCATCCAGCGCATCCCCCTGGCCCTGCAGGCGGTGGAGGTGCCGATCATCGCCGCGGTCAACGGCCCGGCCATCGGCGCCGGCTTCGACCTGGCCAACATGGCCGATATCCGCATTGCATCAACCCGGGCCAAGTTCGGCGAGATCTTCCTCAACCTGGGGATCATCCCCGGCGACGGCGGCGCCTGGTTCATGCAGCGCCTGATCGGCTACCAGCGTGCCTTCGAGCTGACCCTCTCCGGGCGGGTGATCGACGCCGAGGAGGCCAGGGAGTACGGCATCGTGCTGGAGGTCTGTGATCCCGAGGCGCTGATGGAGAAGGTGGGCGAGCTCGCTTCCCGTATCGCCGCCCAGCCGCCCAGGGCCACCCGCCTCACCAAGCGGCTGATGAAGATGGCGCAACGCACCGAGCTCAAGGACTTCCTCGACCTCTGCGCGGTCTTCCAGGGCATGTGCCACAACGAGCCGGAGCACCTGGAGGCGGTCAACGCCATGCTGGAGAAGATGGCGAAGTAGCGGCCTCGACGGGCGCCAGGAACCCGGCGTCGGCCGGGTTTTTGCGTTATGGCGCAAGAAAGTGCTTGTCCGCGACCGGGTGGCCTGGCAATGCTGTCGGCATCGACATTCACAGGGAGGTGAACGCATGGCCGACAGCACCCTGGTCTTCATCGTGCTCGGGTTGACGCTTGCGGCGTTCGTCTGGGGGCGCTTCCGCTACGACCTGGTGGCGCTGTCGGCGCTGCTGGGTTCGGTGATGCTGGGCCTGGTGCCCGGCGACGAGGCCTTCCTCGGCTTCGGCCACCCGGCGGTGATCACGGTGGCCGCGGTGCTGGTGCTGAGTCGCGCCTTCGAGCGCTCCGGGGTGGTGGACGTCATCGCCGAGCAGGTGCTCAGGGTCGGCGAGCGGCTCTTCCTGCAGCTCGCTGCCCTGACCGGGACGGTGGTGGTCCTGTCCGGCTTCATGAACAACGTCGGCGCCCTGGCGCTGCTGCTGCCGGTGGCCATGCGCCTCGCCCGTGAGCACGATACCTCGCCGTCACTGCTGCTGATGCCGCTGGCCTTCGGCTCGCTGCTGGGCGGGCTCACCACCCTGATCGGCACGCCTCCCAATATCATCATCGCCAGCTACCGCGGCTCGGTCACCGGCGAGAGCTTCGGGCTGTTCTCCTTCTCGCCGGTCGGTATCGCCGTCGCCCTGGCGGGGCTTGCCTTCATCCTGCTGATTGGCTGGCGGCTGGTGCCGCAGCGCGCCGGCAAGGCCTCCACGGAGGCGATGTTCGACACCGCCAACTACCTGGTCGAGCTGCGGGTGGGGGAGGAGTCGAAGGCCAACGGCCTGACCCTGCGTGAGCTGCAGCAGGAGCTGGAGGAGACCATTCCGGTGCTCGCCGTGGTGCGCGACGACAAGCGCCGGGCCGGCCATGCCTTCTTCGGCACGCTCAGGGAGGGCGACATCCTGCTGCTGGAGGCGGGTCCCGAGGAGATGAAGCTGCTGGAGGACAAGGCGGGCCTGAGCCTGGGCAAGAACGCCGAGGAGGAAGAGCAGGAAGCCGACGAGAAGGAGGAGATCGAAGCGGGCCGGGAGGCAGAATCGCCCAGCATGGTCGCAAGGAAAGCGCAGGCCGAGGAGAAGGCCGGGGAGGAAGAGAAGAAGGGAAAGGAGAAGGAGAAGGAGAAGGAAGGGAAGAGCGGCGTGGATACCGAGGGCCTGCAGCTGGTGGAGGCGGTGGTGCGCAACGACTCCCTGATGGTCAACCACACCGTGACCCAGCTCCGCCTGCACAACCAGTTCGGCCTGCACCTGGTGGCGGTGGCCCGGGACGGCGGCCGCCTCAAGCAGCGGCTGAGGGAGATCCGCTTCCGCCCCGGCGACGTGCTGCTGCTGCAGGGCGGCGAGAGCGAACTCTCCGAGAGCCTGGTCACCCTGGGCTGCCTGCCGCTGGCCAGCCGCAACCTCACCCTGGGGCAGCCGCGGATGCTGCTGGTGTCGCTGGCCATCTTCGCTGCCGCCATCCTGGCCATCCTGCTGGGCGTGCTCCCCGCGGCGGTGGCGCTCTCCTCGGCAGCGCTGGTCTCGCTGCTGGTGGGGGTGCTGCCGTTGCGGGAGGGCTACCAGGCCCTGGATGGCCCGGTGCTCGTGCTGCTGGGCGCCATGATCCCGGTGGGCCAGGCGCTGGAGACCAGCGGCGGGGCCGCGCTGATCGCCGAGACGATGCTGGTGTGGGGCGTGCAATGGCCGGTGGTGGTCACCCTGACGGGGCTCTTCGTGGTTACCATGATGCTCTCCGATGTGGTCAACAACGCCGCGGCGGCAGTGCTGATGGCGCCCATCGCGGCGAGCCTGGCCAACGGCTTCGGGGTCTCCCTGGATCCCTTCCTGATGGCCGTGGCGGTGAGCGCCTCATGCGCCTTCCTCACTCCCATCGGCCACCAGTCCAACACCCTGGTGATGGGCCCCGGCGGCTATCGCTTCGGCGACTACTGGCGCATGGGGCTGCCCCTGGAGGTGGTCATCACCCTGGTGGCCATCCCGATGATCCTGCTGGTCTGGCCGCTTTAGAGCGGTGCCAGAGTACGAGAGGCGCCGGGGAAAGGTCGTAGAGGGGGTCCTATGCCAGGGATGGCATCGGTAGCGTACAGGGAAGTATTCACAGTGCCCCCTCGAGACCTTTCGCCGGAATAGCCTCGAGTCATGCTTTGGGGGGAAAGCAAACGCCCCGGCATCTGCCGGGGCGTAGGGTTGTGGCGGTGCAGAGAGGCGTCAGGCCGCCTGGTGGCGCAGCACCTTGGACTTGTCGGTGACGAAGGCGTCGTACTCGAAGTCGTCCACGGTGAGCAGCTCCAGCACCCGGGCCTCGCGCTCGCGCATGAAGGTGGCGTCCTCGTCGCTGATGATGCCGGCCCTGGCGGCCTCTTCCACCCGCTGCTCGGGATGCAGGGCCTCGGCGGGCAGTTCTCCCTTGGCATAGGCCTTGTTGACCGTGCGGTAGAGGGTCTCGGCGCGCTCCTGGGTGGCCAGCAGGGCGTTGTACTGGGCCAGCGGGTTCTCCTGCACGCCGTCCTCTGCCTGCCAGGCCTCGGCCAGCAGCTTCCTGCGCAGGGCGGTGTCCCGGGAGACGGCCTGGGCGATGGTGCGGGCCAGGTCGTCATGGGGGCGCTTGAAGCGCTTGCCGCGCGGCATCACCGCCAGGCGCAGCACCCGGGCCAGCGCCCGGTTGGGCAGGTTGTCGAACAGCTCGTCCAGGGCCTGCTCGGCACGGCCCAGCAGCCACTGGCAGGCGTAGTGCAGCAGCGCCGCCTCGCCCTCGACCTTGTCGCCCTCATGCCACTGCTTGAGCACCATGGAGGCGAGGTAGAGGTTGGAGAGCACGTCGCCCAGCCGCGCCGAGAGCATCTCGCGCTGCTTGAGGGTGGAGCCGAGGCTCGCCATGGCGGCGTCGGCACAGAGCCCGAAGCCGGCGGAGAGCCGGGCGATCTCCTGGGCGTAGCGCTGCGCCTCGGCGTCGAAGGGCACGGCGGGCTTGCCGATCCCGAGGCCCTGGGTGAAGGCGCGGGCGGCATTGCCGAAGATCAGGCCGGCATGGCCGAAGAACGCCTTGTCGAAGGCCCGGATGTCGTCGGCGTCCTTGGCGGCCAGCTCCTCCAGCACATAGGGATGGCAGCGGATAGCCCCCTGGCCGAAGATCATCAGGTTGCGGGTCATGATGTTGGCGCCTTCCACGGTGATTGCCACCGGGTTGGCGCTGTAGCCGATCCCCAGGTAGTTGCGCGGGCCCAGGGTCACCGCCTTGCCGCCGTGGATATCCATGGCGTCGCCGAGGATCTGGCGCTGGAACTCGGTGAGCTGGCTCTTGAGGATCGCCGAGGGCACCGCCGGCTTCTCGCCGCGGTCGATGGTGTTGGCAGTCTGGTAGACCGCCGCCTGGGCGATGTAGCCCAGGGCACTCATGCGGGCGAGGGGCTCCTGGATGCCTTCCATCTCGGCCACCGGCACGTTGAACTGGCGGCGGATGCGGGCGAAGCCGCCGCTCCAGCCGATGGCGTAGCGGGCGGTGCCGGTGGCGCCGGAGGGCAGGGTGATGCAGCGGCCGATGGAGAGACACTCCACCAGCATGCGCCAGCCCTGGCCGATCATCTCGGTGCCGCCGATGATGGTATCCAGCGGGACGAAGACGTCCTTGCCCTTGATCGGGCCATTGAGGAAGGGGCTGCCGATGGGGTGGTGGCGACGGCCGATCTCCATGCCGGCGGTGTCGCGGGGAATCAGCGCCAGGGTGATGCCGCGGTCCTCCTCGTCGCCCAGCAGCTTCTCCGGGTCGAAGAGGCGGAAGGCCAGGCCCACCACGGTGGCGATGGGGGCCAGGGTGATCCAGCGCTTCTCGAAGTTGAGGCGCACGCCGAGCACCTCCTTGCCGTCGATGACCTGCCGGCAGACCACGCCGGTGTCGGGCAGCGAGGTGGCGTCACTGCCGGCGCGGGGGCCGGTGAGGCCGAAGCAGGGGATCTCGCGGCCATCGGCCAGGCGCGGCAGGTAGTGGTCCTTCTGTGCCTCGGTGCCGTACTTGAGCAGCAGCTCGCCCGGGCCGAGGGAGTTGGGCACGCCCACGGTGACCATCAGGGTCTCGTTGACCGAGAGCTTCTGCAGCACCAGGGACTGCGCCTTGGCGGAGAAGCCCAGGCCCCCGTACGCCTTCGGGATGATCATGCCGAAATAGCGCTCCTGCTTGAGGTGGTCCCAGAGCGCCTGGGGCAGGTCGGCGCGCTCCTTGGCGATCTCCCAGGCGTTGCACATGCCGGCGGCCACGGAACACTGGTTGTCGATGAAGGCACGCTCCTCTTCCGTGAGGCCCTCGTCCGCGTAGTCCAGCAGCGCCTGCCAGTTCGGCCTGCCGGTGAAGAGCTCGCCGTCCCAGGCCACGCTGCCGGCCTCCAGGGCCGTGCGCTCGGTGTCGGAGACCTTCGGCGAGACCTTCTTGAACAGGGCGAAGAGGCGCGGGGTCAGCCACTTGCCGCGCAGGGCCGGCAGGCCGGCCACCGCCACGGCCAGGGCGCCGGCCAGCAGCAGGACACCCAGCAGGGTGGAAGCGAGGAGCAGGCTTATCAGGCCGGTGACGGCGAGCACCGCCAGGGCGGGCAGGGCACCCGCCTCGCGGCGCATCACCGCCAGCAGGCCGACGACGGCCACGATCAGCAGGATCAGGGTGAGCATGGAGTGACTCCGGTTGTGGTGAGACGCAGGGATTCGAACAGATGTTTGAATTCTTGCAGACTAGCCCACATCGGTGCAACCGGCCAGTGGCACGACTCTTGGCTAAGGCTTTGGAGAGGAGCGAGAGGCGCCGGGGATAGGACGTAGAGGGGGTCCTATGCCAGGGGTGAGGAGCACTGCTCCGAACGGGCCGGCCATGGATGGCCAGCACCGGTCCTGCAAGCGGAGCGGGACGCGAAAGCGAAGCAGGGCGTCGGTAGCGCCCAGGGATGATGAGATGGTCTCCTCCCCCTTTAACGGCGTCGCAATGCGCCAGAATGGAAGAGACATCCATTCAAGGAT
>NZ_JACHZF010000046.1 GCF_014193375.1 Halomonas campaniensis | reverse complement strand
CCTATCTCTCATTTGACCACCTCAGCAAGGAGGTCTGTCGCCTACTTGGCGGCTACGGGTCTGAGCGCACGATTAATTTTGAATAGCCACTTACACGGCAGGTATAAAAGGTTTGTCCGGATGGTTCTTGCGGGGTTGCTACTTAGGAGCAGGTCATGAACAAAACGAAAATCATTGGTGCCATTTTGTTGACACTGGGTCTGACGGCCGATGCCCTCGCAGAGAATGGCTTCTATGGTGGAGCGAGCATCGGGCAGGCGACCATCGATGCGTGCGATGGGGTCACCAATTGCGATGATACGGACACCAGCTGGAAGATCTTCGGCGGTTGGGGGTTGAATTCGAATATCGCCTTCGAGGCCGCCTGGGTAGATTTTGGTGAGATCAGTGGATCCGTAGAAGGTTCGGCAGTCAGCGCCGAGGCGGACGGCTGGACGCTCGCTGCAAAAGGCATTCTGCCGATCAACGAGCAGTTCGGCGTGTTCGGCAAGTTCGGCATGATTGCGTGGGATTTTAAAGGGGGCGGTGCTGCTTCCGGAATTAACGACGATGGCACTGACCTCATGTATGGACTCGGTGCTCAGTATATGTTCACTGACCAGCTCGGCGTTGTCGGTGAGTGGGAGTGGTATGATATTGACAATGATAATGACATCGATCTGTTTTCCATCGGTGCATTGTTCAAGTTCTGAACTGCTCGATCACGCACCGAGTAGGAGGGGGAGTTGCCTCCCCCGTCCTCTCACACCCCCGGGCAAGATGGACATCTGAACCCAGCACCTGTCATTTCCGACCCCGGGTTCTGGGGCGCTTCTACTTTCGCCTTATCACGCAATGCAGTCGGCAGCCTTGATCCAACACTTCCAGACGGCAGCTCACCTCGACCAGACTGAAGCAGCCGGCTCGTCCACGTAGTTCTGGCCCCAGCCCTTCGATTAACCCTGGAATTTGACTCCCCTTCCCACACTTCAGGACTTCGCGGGCAGACCGAGCGGCCTGAGTTATTTACCAAACGGGTGGTCAATCACATGGGGCCCGAAAGATAGATGCCACCCCCCTCTCTTGGGTGGTGGAATGTGCCTTTCGAACGCAGCCTATGACGGATCGGGCGGGGGCTGCCGTGCTGCCCGCTCGCGGTCGCGGCGTCGCTGGCGGGCCAGGGCGTTGCCGTTGGCCAGGTGGGTCAAAAACTCGATTTCCTCATCGCTCAGCGGCTCGCGCTGGCGTCGAACGCCCTTGCTCATGGCGGCTTACCTGCTCGGTGGGGTCGGTGTCCCTGCCGACGCTATTCCCGGCAGGTGACAGCGGCGTCACAGGGTGATGACAGCCCGATGGCAGGGGCAAGGTCGGCAGGGACGCCCCCGAATGCCACACTGGGACCGACCCTTTCCCATCAGGAGCGCGCCATGAGCAATGGACCCTACGGGCAACTCGCCTGCCGCTGCGGTGCGGTATCGCTGCTGGTATGCGGTGCCCCCCTGGGCGTCGGCCGGGATGCCACAGACGCGCCCGTGACCTTCTGGCCGCTGGCGGCCATCCAACTCGGCCAGGGTGGCGACGAACTCGAGCTCTTGCCGGATGAGCGCGGCGGTGAGGCCTGGCACTGCCGGCGCTGCGACGAGCGCCTGCTGCACGGCGATGACGAGGCCGATGTGGCGGTGCTGGCGGGGCTGCCGGAGGACACCGACGGGACCGGCGTGGCGCTGACCACCTCGCGGCAGCGCCGGCTCGAGGCGCTGGGCTATCGGGTCGCTGCCAAGACGTAGCGGCGGGCGGGGCTTCAAGAGAGAAGGGCAGGGGAGGTGGCCATGCCAGGCGGCTCCCCTGTAGATCAGGCGCTGCGCAGGTCGCAGCTGACCGCCGGGTTGAAGGGCTCGAGGTTGCCGCTGGGGTTGTCGCGGAACCAGACGTGCTGGTCATAGTGGGGCTCGAAGCCGTGGGCCTGGTCGCCGGGGATGGCCGGGTCGTCGGCCATGTAGTCCCAGCTGCGGCCCAGGAAGCTCGGCGGCTCGCCGTGGCCGGCCTCCTGCCAGGCCTGGACGAACACCAGGTTCTCGACCCCCACCAGCACCATGCTGCCGTCCGCCTGGGGCTCGTAGAGCAGGATGGCGGGGTCCATGAAGTCGGTATGGGTGCCGGCGCCGTTCACCCGCGGCTCGGTGGCGGTGATGCCCAGCAGGTCGGGACGCAGGTAGTGGATGCCCATGTGCCCGAGCTCCGCCGGCAGGCCGTGCTCCCCGGCCTTGACGCACTCGCCGGAGGGATCCGGGACATAGCCCTCCGCCAGCGCCACGTTCACGTCCTCGAAGCGTTCCGCCGCCGCACGGATCGCCGCGATCGACTCGGTGACCTCATCGGCCTGGCTGATGCCGGCTGGCAGGCCTGCCGCGGCCAGCCCGGCCACGATGACGCCACTCCACAGGATGCCACGCATGGTAGTCTCCTCCGGGTGAGGCCGTGCCGCCGGCGGCCGTGGTGGCCGCGGTCGGGCACGACGCTGGCCCCTGTGCCGGTGGGCGAGGGGCCAGGAAAATAGGGGGTCACCATGACTATAGCCCCGGCGCGGGGGCGCCAGCGGCTGATAAATGCCCCGTGCCGGGCATCAGCGGGGTAGGGCAGGGGAAATATCTCGGAGTGGGCGAGGAGGGCGCTCGAAGGCGCTCAGGTGAGGCGCCTGAAGCCCTGCAGCAGGTATCGCGAGGCGGTCTGCCAGCGCGAGGCATCGGGGGGCGACGGCGGGCGGTCCAGCGCGGTGATGGCTTGGCCCAGGGCCTCGAGGATGGCGTCCAGATGGTGGTGGCAGAGGGTGCTGTCGAGGCCGCCGGGGCAGCGGGCCAGGAGCTGGTCGCAGGCGTCTCGGGCGTCCGCCAGGGGCCGGTGGGCCGGGTCCTGGTCGTCGGTCTCGATGCAGCAGGCCTGCAGGTCGCGGCAGAGCATGCCGAGCATGCGGGTGTCGAGCCAGCAGGGCAGGCCGTCGCCGGCCTTGCCGGCCATGGAGTCCTTGATCGCGCGGAAGGAGACCTGCAGGAAGACGGCGGTGTAGTACGCCTTGGGGCGCTCTGTGCTCATGGGGGCCGGCTCGGTGATTTCTTGACAATGAGAATCGTTATCGATGATAGGCGCCTCGCGGCGCCACTGTCAATCAACGGTCGTCGGCGGGCTCGGGCAGCCGGTCGGGCAGCGCCTTGAGGCGGGCCAGAGGCACGGGGCGCGAGAAGCGGTAGCCCTGCAGCAGGTCGCACTGGCGGCGCACCAGGTCCTGCTGCTGCTCGCGGGTCTCGATGCCCTCGGCCACCACCACCAGGTCCATGTGGTGGGACATGGTGATGATCCCCTCCACGATGGCGGCGTTGCTGCGGTTGGTGGTGATGTCCTGGATGAAGGCGCGGTCCAGCTTGACCTTGTGGATCGGCAGGTCGCGCAGGTAGCTCAGGCTGGAGAAGCCGGTGCCGAAATCGTCCAGGGCGACACGGATGCCCAGCGCCTTGAGCCGGTCGATCAGCGTGATGGCCTGGTCGGCGCCGTCCAGCAGCACGCTCTCGGTCACCTCCAGCTCCAGCAGCTCCGGCGGCAGCCCGCTCTCGGCCAGGGCCTGCTGCACGCCTTCCAGGAAGCCGTCGCGGCGGAACTGCAGCGAGGAGATATTGACCGCCACCGGCAGCATGCGCCGCCCGTCGGCGAGCAGCTCGGCGGCGTCGCGGCAGGCGCGCTCGAGCACCCAGCGTCCCAGGGGGATGATCTGGCCGGTCTGTTCGGCCAGCGGGATGAAGTCGCCGGGGGGGACCATGCCGCGGCTCGGGTGGTGCCAGCGCAGCAGCGCCTCGAGGCCGCGCATCCGGCCGCTGCCTGCCTCCACCACCGGCTGGTAGTGGAGCTCGAACTGGTCGCCCTGCTGCAGGGCCACCTGCAGGTCGTGACGCAGCAGCACGTTGCGCCGGCTGATGCGCTGCACGTTGCCCTGGTACCACTGCCAGGTGTTGCGCCCCTGCTGCTTGGCCTCGCCCATGGCCAGGTCGGCGCGCTGCAGCAGCTCGTGGGCGTGTCGGGTGGTGTCGTCGCTGCCGGCGATGCCGATGCTGGCGCTGATGTGCAGCGCCCGGCCTTCGATCTCGAAGGGGGCGGCCAGCGCCTCGATCAGCCGGTCGGCCAGGGCGTTGGCGGCCTCGCGGTCGGGCAGGTCGGGCAGCAGCAGGCCGAACTCGTCGCCGGTCAGCCGGGCCAGGGTCTGGCCCTCGGCGAGGGGCTGGCGGAGCCGCTCGGCCACCGCCATCAGCAGCCGGTTGCCGACATGGTGGCCCAGCCCCTCGTTGATGGTCTTGAAGCCGTCCAGGTCGAAGTGCATCACCACCGCCAGTGCCCCCTGCCGCCGGGCGCGGGCGAACGCCTGCTCCAGCCCCTCGTCCAGCACGCTGCGGTTGGGCAGGCCGGTCAGCAGGTCATGGGTGGCCTGGTAGGCGATCTGCGCCTCGTGGTCGCGCTGCTGGGTGATGTCCTGCTGGATGCCGATGAAGTGGGTGCAGGTGTCGTGCTCGTCGAACACGGGGCTGATCGACAGCCGGTTCCAGAAGGGGCTGCCATCCTTGCGGTAGTTGAGCAGGGTGACGTCCACGTCGCTGCGCTCGGTCAGCGCCCGGCGGGTGGCCTCCACGGCGTCGGGGTCGGTCTCCGGGCCCTGCAGGAAGCGGCAGTTTTGGCCGAGAACCTCCTCCGGCCGGTAGCCGGTCATCTCGTAGAAGGCCTGGTTGGCATAGACCAGCGGGGTGTCGGGGCGCAGGGCGTCGGCCATCACCACGCCGTTGGGCGTCGCCTCGATGCCTCGCTGCAGCAGGCGCAGCGAGGCCTCCTGGCGCTTGCGTTCGCTGATGTCGCGGTCGCGCAGGATGGCCAGGGCCACCAGCGCGGCCGCCTGGCGCAGCTTGCGCCGGCTGGGCTCGCCGGGGGCGATGGGGTAGCGGAAATAGGTGCCGAAGGTGCCCAGCAGTTCGCCCCGGGTGGTCAGCACCGGGCTCGACCAGCAGGCGCGCAGCCCCTCGGCCCGGGCGGCGTCGCGGAATGCCTCCCAGCGCGGGTCGGTCTCGATGTCCTCGGTGAACACCGGCTGGCGCAGGAAGGCGGCGGTGCCGAAGGAGGCCACGCCCGGCCCGACGGGGATGTCCTGGAGCCGTTGGGTGTAGCGCAGCGAGAAGCGCCGGCTGGGGGTCAGGCTGAGGGTGCAGTGGCGCGGGTCGTAGCGCATGAAGGCCACCACCGCCTCGGGCAGGATGATGCCGATCCAGCGGGCGATGGCGTCCAGCGTCTCGCCCAGCGGAACCTGCTGGGCGATCAGCTCGTGGACCTCCTGCTGTGCCTCCATGGACGAGAGTTCGTCGATCATGCTGCTGGCCTCCTGCGCGCGGGCGAGCGGATCCTTCCGGCTCGTTTCGGTCAAGTCTAGAGGGCTATCCTGCCGGATCACAACGCCGTCGAACAGCGGCGAGCCCGGCATCGATTCGGCGGCCGGTCACAGCACGGTGCGATCGAACTGGCGGCGGAAGTACATCTCCAGGCGCAGGTTCACCTCCCAGCGGCTGTCGTAGTCGACCTCCCGCGGGAAGTGCAGGGCGGGGGCGACGTCCAGGAAGAGGATGCCGCGGTGCACGTCGCGGCGGTAGCGCACCTCCAGGTAGCTGTCCTCGATGCGCGGCCGGGAGCCGCTCTCGCCCAGCACGGCGGCGGTGTAGCGCAGGGCGCTGCGCCGGTTCAGCCGACGGTTGAGCTCGGCGGCCTCGCTGAACTCCAGCTTGTCGACCTCCTCGCGCCACTGCACGTTGGTGATGAAGCGCAGGTGGCGCTGCTCGTCCAGGGGGCGGCCGAGGTCCCAGCGGGTGCGGGCGGAGTAGCCGTCCTTGTTGAACCAGGAGAGGCGGTTGTCGCTCTCCAGCTGCCAGGGGCCGTCGTTGAGGGTCCACAGGCGCTGGCTGATCACCCGGGCGAAGGGATCCAGCGGCAGGCGCACGCGGATGCCGGCGCCGACCTGGGTGTTCCAGCGCTCGGTCCTGTCGCGGCGGCTCAGCCGGTTGAGGCCGATGCGCAGGCTCTCGACGCCGCTGATGCGCTCGTCGGCCAGCTGGTCGTCCTGCTCGGCGAGGGTGCCGCGGGTCTCCTCGGGCTCGGTCTCGATGATCAGTCGCAGCCGCTCCTCGGTGGTGGGCAGGTCGAGGCGGAAGCGCACCCCGAGGTCCTGGTCGAGGGACTCGCCCTCGCGCCACCGCCAGGCCTGGCTGAGGCGCAGGAAGGAGTCGGACTCCACGGTGAGCGCATCGGTGGTGCCGAAGAAGCCGTCGATGCGCCGCGAGGAGGTGTCGACCCAGCGGGAGACGCTCTCGTGGAAGGGGTCGATCTGCTCGTTGGCCCAGGCCGGCAGGTCGCTGTCGTTGTCCGGCGTGGTCTCGTCTTCCGGCGGCGCGGCGGTATCGGCCTGGGCCCCCAGGGCGGCGCAGGCGACCAGTGCCATCAGGACCTTTCTCATCCGTGGATTCCCTTGTCTGTTCCCCGTCGGCCAGTCTATCCGCGAACGGCGGCGGCGTCGCCCGTGCCGTGCCACTCGCCGGTGGACCGCCCCGGCGCGGCTGGGTACGCTTCCTGCCAGCGACCCGCCCGATCACGGAGTGATGCCATGACCCTGTCCCCCCCGCTGCTTGCCGCCCTCTCGGCGCTGCTCGCCTTCCTGGTGGCCCTGGGCCTGGCCGGGCTGGTGGCGGCCCGGCGCCGCGAGGCCCTGCAGGAGCGCCTGGCCGAGCTGCGCGAGGCGCTGACCACGGCGAGCACCCAGCGTGACGAGGCCCGGGAGAGCCGCGAGCGCTACCGGGCCTGGTGGCAGCAGGAGCGGGCCGAGCGGGAACAGGGCGCCGCGGCGCTGGCCGAGCTGCAGGCGCGCCACGCCGAGCTGGCCACCACTCTGGAGCAGCGCGAGCACCACTTCGCCCAGCAGCTGCAGCTGCTCCGGGAGAGCCGCGACCAGCTCCGGCAGGAGTTCGAGAACCTGGCCAACGAGATCCTCGAGCGCAAGGGGCGGGCCTTCTCGGAGCTCTCCCAGCGCAACATCAGCGGACTGCTGCAGCCGATCCAGGCGGAGATGAAGGGCTTCCGCGAGCAGGTCGAGACCCTGCATCGCCACGACACCGAGCAGCGCGCCGGCCTGCGTACCGAGCTCAAGCACCTGCAGGCGCTCAACCGCGAGATCACCGACCAGGCCGACCGCCTGACCCAGGCGCTGCAGGGGCAGAAGAAGATCCAGGGCAACTGGGGCGAGCTGATGCTGGAGAACGTGCTGGAGGGCTCGGGGCTCCGCCCGGACAAGGACTACCGGCGCGAGGTCAGCTTCAGCACCGACGGCGGGCGCCGGCGCCCCGACGCCATCGTCTACCTGCCCCAGGGCAAGCACCTGGTGATCGACGCCAAGACCTCGCTGTCGGCCTACGTGCGCTACGTGAACGCCGAGGACGAGGCGAGCCGCCACCAGGCGCTGGCCGAGCACGCCCGTGCGGTGGGCGAGCGCATCACCGAGCTGGCCGACAAGCAATACTACGACCTGCCGGGGCTCAACTCGCCGGAGGTGGTGGTGATGTTCATCCCGGTGGAGTCGGCCTACGTGGAGGCGCTGAAGTACGACGAGACCCTCTTCCAGCGCGCCATCGAGCACAACGTGCTGGTGGCCACACCCACCACCCTGCTGACCAGCCTGAATATCGTGCGCCAGCTGTGGCGCTTCGAGGACCAGAGCCGCCACAGCGCCGAGCTGGCCAGCCGCGCCGAGCGCTTCTACGCCAAGCTGCGGGGCTTCCTGGAGAGCATGGAGGACGTCGGCAAGAAGCTCGATGGCGCCCGGGACAGCTACGACCGGGCGATGGGCCAGCTGGTCAACGGCCGCGGCAACCTGATCAAGCAGACCGCCGAGTTCCAGGAGCTGGGCGTGGCGGTGAAGCGCGAGCTGCCGGCGGAGCTGGTCGAGCGCGCCCGCCTGGAGCTGGACCACGCCCCCGAGCGCAAGGGCTGAGCGGCGGACGACGATGCCGCTCGCCGCTCAACGGCAGAGGGCGTCGCGGGCCTGGGCCGGGCTCCGCTCGTGGCCGGAGGGCAGGGGGGCGGCCGGGTCGCGCAGCCAGGCGGCCAGGTCGGCCTCGGTGCGCTCCCGCCGTGTGTAGCGGGTCAGCATGTGGTAGCCGTCCGGGTAGAGCGCCAGGCGCCAGCCGGAGGCGTCGTCGTCCCTCTCGGGCAGCCGGTCCAGCAGCGCGCAGATCGCCTCGGGCGGGATGACCTGGTCCTCGTCGCCGTAGAGGATCAGCGCCGGGGCGGGCAGCCGGCGGGCGGCCTCCAGCGCCAGGTCCATGGTCTCGCTGACCCCGTGCAGGGTATCCACCCGGGCGCGGCGCAGGATCAGCGGGTCCCGGGCCAGGCGCTCCATGATCTCCGGGTCGTCGGTGGGCCGGATGCCCAGGCGGCGCACCGCGTTCGACGAGAAGCTCACCGAGGGGATCAGCCGCACGCCGAGCCACAGGGAGGCGCGCTGGTACCAGGGCATGGCGTCCAGCCCCCACACCGCCGGCGCCACCAGCACGCTGCCGGCGAGCCCGGGCGGCGGGTCGTCGGCCAGCGTCAGCAGCACCACCGCCGCCCCCATGCTCTTGCCCAGGAGATAGAGCGGGGCGTCCGGGTGGCGCTCGCGCAGCAACTCGACGAGCAGCCGCACGTCGTCGGTGAGCCGCTGGTGGCCGGGCCAGATCCGGCGCTGGTCGGTGAGGCCGAAGCCGCGCTGGTCGAAGGCGGAGGTCGCGATGCCGTGGGGCGCGAGCGCCTCGGCCATCACCGCGAAGCTGCCGGCGTGGTCGTTGAAGCCGTGCACGGCCAGCACCCGGGCGCGGGGCTCGCCCTCGGCGGGCCAGTGGCGCAGCGGCAGCCGGTAGCCGTCCTCGGCGATCACCCGATGGGGCTCGAGGCTTGCCGCGTCGGTCCCCGGGCCGGGCTGCTGCTGAAGGGCCTGGCCGCAGCCGGCCAGGCTCGCCGCCAGCAGCAGGCCCGCCAGCGCTCCCGCCGCGCCCCTGACCGGGCGGCTCACGGCGTCTCCGGATAGCCCAGGGTGCGCCTCAGGCGGTCGGCATGGGCCGCCACCCAGCGCGGGTCGATGGGCCCCCAGTCGCGGATCACGTAGCGGCCGATGTTGTGACGCTCGCCCGCCTCGTGCACGAACTCGCAGGCGATATCCAGCTCGCCCAGCGCCCCCAGGGTGTCCTGGGCGGTGCGTCGCGGCATGCCGGTGGCCGCGGTGATGGCGGGGACGCTGGCGGTGCCGTCCGCCACCAGGTGGGCGACGTAGAGGCGGCGGTAGAAGCTGGACTGGGTCTTGCTGATGGCGGTCATGGGGTGGCTCGTCGGGGAGTGGCCCGTCCTATCCTAGCGGCCCCGTGCGGTGAAACCAGCCCTTCATCACGTCGGTGATGCGCCGCATGTCGGCCTCCGAGGTGACGTAGGCCGGCATGGTGTAGAGCCAGCGGCCGATGGGGCGCAGCCAGACGCCCTGCGCCCGGGCCCAGTCGCCGACGCCGGCGAGGGCCGCTGTATCGCGGGCCTCGATCACCGCGGTGGCGCCCAGCACGCGGACGTCCGCCACCGCCGGGTGGGCGGCCAGCGCCTCATCCATCACCAGTTCCTCGCGCAGCACCCGGTGGAGCCCGGCGATCCGGCCCAGGTAGTCCTCCTCCTCGAACACCGCCAGGCTCTCCAGGGCCACCCGGCAGGCCAGCGGGTTGCCCATGAAGGTGGGGCCGTGCATGAAGGCGTGCTCGGGGGAGTCCCCCACGAAGGCGTCACGCACCCGGTCGGTGGCCAGCGTCGCCGCGTGGCCCAGATACCCCCCGGTGAGCCCCTTGGAGAGCACCATGATGTCGGGGGTGACGTCGGCGTGGTCGGCGGCGAACATCCGCCCGGTGCGGCCGAAGCCGGTGGCCACCTCGTCGAACACCAGCAGCACGTCGAACTCGTCGCAAAGGCGTCTCGCTCCCTGAAGATAGTGGGGCGAGGTCATGTTGAGCCCGCCGGCGGCCTGCAGCAGCGGCTCCATCAGCAGCGCGGCGATCTCGTGGTGGTGGCGCGCCAGCACCTCGCGCAGGGCGGCGAGGTCCGATGCCACCGCCTCGGGCCGGGCATCGAAGGGGGCGCTGGGCGCGGGGGCAAAGTGGTGGCGGGGCAGGTAGCCGGCGAACAGCGAGTGCATGCCCTCCTCGGGGTCGCAGACCGCCATGCAGCCGGCGGTGTCGCCGTGGTAGGCCTTCATCAGCGAGAGCAGGCGATGCTTGCCCGGCCGGCCGCGCAGCTGGTGGTACTGCACGGCCATCTTCATGGCCACCTCCATGCCCACCGAGCCGCTGTCGGAGTAGAAGACGTGGTCGAGGCCCGCCGGGGTGACCCGCGTAAGCTCCCGGGCCAGTCGGTCGGCGGGCTCGTGGGTGAGGCCGCCGAGCATCACGTGGCAGAGTTCGTCGGCCTGCTGCTGGATCGCCCGGACGAGGCGAGGATGCCGGTAGCCGTGGATCATGCACCACCAGGAGCAGGTGGCGTCGAGCAGCGTCTCGCCGCCTTCCAGGGTGAAGCGTGGCCCCTCGCCGCCGACCACCTTGGGCGCCTGGCGCTGGGTCTTGAGATGGGCATAGGGGTGCCAGACAGGGGAGCGGTCGTGATGGGTCATGACAGCCTCGCAGGGGACAGGGGGTAACGAGCGGACGCGAGAAGGCGCCGCGCATCTCGGGGAGATGACGGACAGGAGGGCGTCGACAAGGGGTGATGCGATGGTGCGGATGAGAGGACTTGAACCTCCACGCCCGAAGGCACCAGGACCTAAACCTGGCGTGTCTACCAATTCCACCACATCCGCACGGGCAGGCAGGCGACAATATTCTACGGACGCCCCCGCGCAAGTCAATCGCCATCGGGCAGCTCACTGAACATGTGTCGATCGCTCGGAGCTGATCCGTCCACAAGCCTGCGAGGAGGCGCTGTGAACCCCTATATGGTCTCCTCCCGGCTTGCAAGGCTCCGTTCATCGATGCAGGTACAGGTTGCTGCCATATATCCGGCCTG
>NZ_JACHZF010000045.1 GCF_014193375.1 Halomonas campaniensis | reverse complement strand
CGGGTCTTCTTCATCGGGGTAGCTTGCTTGGCCATGGGTCACCTCGTTGAGTGTACTACCTTAACGGGGTGTCCACTGTTGCTGGGCAAGATCAGGCTGCCGGGCGCTATTGGTGTGAGTTATTTACCACCACCGCCCGAGCTCTGTGAGGAACTGATGAGTGCGCTCATGGAGTGGGCCAATGGACTGTCGGAGCGCCATGGCGGCTCTGACCCGGATAGGGTGCCGGCCCTGGTGGCAGGGACCGTGATCTCTTTCGGCTTTGTCTTCCTGCATCCTTTCATGGACGGCAATGGCCGCATCTCCCGGTTCCTGTTGCACCACACGCTATGCCAATTGCGTGAATTGCCGCGTGGTAACCTGCTTCCCATTTCCATCGCCATGAAGCGGCACGAAGGTGATTACCTTGCTGCGCTAGAAACTTTTTCAAAGCCGGCCCGGGAGCAGTGGCGGGTCAACTGGGTCGATGCCGACCATCACGATTTCCACTTTAAAGGTAGCGAAAATCTTTATCGCTACTGGGATGCCACCCAGGCGGTTACCTTTACGCTGAAAATGGCGCGCGAGGCGCTTAGGCAAGACTTGAAAGCGGAAACACATTACTTGGCTTGTTTCGATCATATTTATCGCTCCATCGACACACGCTTTGATGTTCGGGGTAGCGATCTGTCTCGCCTGGTGATGATGTGTTTGAGTCATGGCGGAAAACTGTCGAAGAACCGTCGTAAGCAGTTTCGCCATCAGGTTCCGGAAGACGTGCTGAACGCTATCGAATCAGAGACTCAGCTACTACTTGGTGAATTTCCAGATGGAAACCCTATTGGATTAAGTGAAATTTAGTCCGGATATTTCACAGAGCATGATAGGCCGGCTGTCAATGGCCATCAAAAATGACCCACCAGCGGAGGAGTGGGCTCACCGAAGGAGAGGACGACCCCCGCATCACCCGGATGGTGCGCATCAATGGCAAGTGCTGCCTGTGGATGAGCTGCCACGCCGCTTCAACATGATCAGAGGCGAGAGGAGCTTCATTGGCCCGTGGCCGATTCCATGAAACTTCCTACGGATACGTCGGGAGGCGTCCTTGTACAGCTACTGTCACGGAGTCTGCCCGGGGATCCCCGGTTGAGCCCGGGGAGAGCAAGGCTATGCCGCCTGGTTCGACGGCATGACCTCCACGCTCCAGTTCGACTTCGGCTACATCAAGAACAACTCATTGAGGCTGGATATCCTCATCGCCTTCAAGACGCGGAGAATGAGGCGCGGTGGCTTCACCCCTTGCCTCGCGACAGTGGTAAACTCAGGGCAGGCGCCTTCATGGCGCCTGTTTTGTTCCAATGCGCCGGATATGACGAGAAAGAGGCAAGAATGAGCGGTGATCAGCATCTTGGCCCATGGCGGCTACGGTGGCGCAACAAGGTTCGTGTCGATGGCGGTAACGAGGTGCTGGTGGCACGCAGTGCGCGGGTGCGTGGCTGCTACTTCGATATCAAGGGGCAGGGGAACCGCCTGGTGATCGGTCCCAGGGCGAATCTTCGCGGGGTGCGGCTGCAGATGCTGGGTAACGGCTGCGAGCTGCTGGTGGGCGAAGGCACGGTGATCGGTGAGGACTGCTTCCTCTCCTGCCGGGAGGAGGGTACCCGCCTCTCGGTCGGTGCCGATGGCATGTTCTCGCGTTATGTGAAGATCATGGCGGGGGATGGCCATGACATCCTGCAGGACGGCGTCAAGATCAATCCCGCCCGGTCCATCGCTATCGGTGATCATGTCTGGCTGGCTGATGCTGTGACAGTGCTCAAGGGCGTGTCGATCGGTAGTGGTGCCGTGGTAGGCATCGGCAGCGTGGTGACCCGCGACGTTCCCGGCAATGCCATTGCCGCCGGCAACCCGTCTCGCGTGGTAAAGCAAGGGGTCGAGTGGGTGCGTTAAGCCCTCTTTGCGATCAATACGGAAACAGCGGTAGGGCAGTTCATTGATGTTATTCACGCGACAAGGGGCGGTGAGTCTCCATGCCTGGGGTCTGCTGCTGGTACTGGTGCTGCTGGTGGCGACACCGGTCCGCAGCACGATCGTGGTCGGCTTGCTGCTGATCCATTCGCTTGGCTACCTGGTGGTGCACCGCGCCAGCCTGGAAGTGACGCCGTTTGATCGCTGGGTGCTGCTGCTGCTCTGCGCCATGCTGCTGGGCAGGCTCGCGCCTTTCGTGCTGGGCGACTTTTCCGCACGCTATCTCAGTAGTGGGCTGCACATGATGGCGACCATTCCCATCTACCTGACGCTTCGCCATGCCCTGACGGTTGCCGATATGGCGCGTTACCGTGGCTGCCTGGAGTGGGGCCTGATCCTGGGAAGCCTTGGCGGGGGAGTGCTCGCCTTGTATCAGACCCAGTGGCTGGGCATGGCACGCGCTGATGGCTTCCTCTTCAGCATCAACTTCGGTTACCTGAATGCCATGCTGGTGGCGTTGTCCCTGGCGCTGATGCCCGGGTCGTCGCGGCGCTGGTGGTTGCTGCTTGGGGTGGCAGCAGCGGGTATGGCCGTGCTGCTCTCCGGCACCCGGGGAGCCTGGGTGGTGATGCCGGTGGCGGTACTGCTGCTTGCCATGCTGCATCTTCGAGGGCTTGGCTGGAAATGGCTTTCCGTCGGGCTGGTGGTGCTCCCCCTAGCGGCCTGGCTCAGTTACCACCAATTTCCCGAGGTGGAGCGACGCTATCAGCAGACCGTGGCCGAGTTCGAAAGGATCCAGCAGGGCAACCTGAATACGTCGGTCGGGTACCGATTCCAGTTCTGGTTTGCCGCCGTTGAGGCCTTCAAGCAGCGCCCCCTCGTCGGGCTGGCATACCATGAACGCGAGGCCCTGAATGCCGAGCTATTGGAACAAGGGAAGGTGTCGGCCTTCGTCGGGAACAGCAGTAGAGGCCATGCCCATAGCCAGTACTTCGAGACGCTGGCCACAGGTGGGCTGATCGGGCTTCTGACGCTGGTCGGGTACCTGGTGGTGCCAGGCATCTACCATGCCAGGGTGTTCCTGAGGCGCCGAGACGATACTTTCGCGCTGGCGGGTCTGGGTCTCACTGTGGCTGTGGCCGTCTGCGGGTTCACGGAGGTGCTGCTTCAGCAGGAGATGATCGCGACGGTATATGCGTATCTGCAGGGCGTCCTTGTGGTGCTGTCGCGGTTGAAGCAGCGACAACCCACCGTGCCCGCTGACTAGCGGGCCGTCGCTGCCGGGGGCTCGTCATCCCGGATGACGCGGATGTTGCGCTGCTCGCGATTCCATTTGCCCTGTGGCTTGTCTATATACTGGAAATGCTCATTGGTGAAGTTGCCCTGGTGCACCGCATGGCGGTAGGAGACGGTAGGCACCTCGTTCTGGTCGAGAATATGGATAAAAACGCCCGGGCCGGTGATCTCGAACACGTTGGTCAGGGTGTTCTCCTGGATGTTATCCGCGACCCGCTCGATTAGCCTGGCCAGGTTGGGATTACCCGGCGCGCTGGCGATGAAGTAGTTGCTCAGCTCCCCGCGGCGTGTGGTCACGAAGAGCTCCTTCTGCTCGGTGCCGAGCACGCAAGAGAGCGGCCAGATCTGGTGCGCATCGATATCCAGGTAGACGCCGCCGAATTTGTGCAGGACCAGCAGGCGCCATAGATCGGCCTGGGCAGCGCCGATCTGTAGCCGCTCGTAATGGGGGAGGATGTCGGGGTAGTGCTCGGCGATGAACTCTCTCCGAGCTTCGGTGATCATGAAGCGGTATTCGAAGCGCGGCGCCATCAGCCGATTGAACAGGTAGTTGAGGTAGACCGGCAGGGTCACCCGGTTAGTGAAGTTGGTCTGCCAGATGATGCGCGGGATGGGGCCGGGTTTGCCTCCCTTGAGCAGCGGAGACGACTGTGCCGGGAGCGTGAAGCGCTTGTTGGGCAGTACCCAGTGGAAGGGGTAGCTCAGCACCTTGGTGATGTTGGCCAGCAGCTTGATGAGGCGGCTGGTGGCGACAATCAGTGGTTTCTGCATATGGCCTCTGTGCCTGCGCTGAAAGGGCTTTGCTGGTTATCGGTGCCGGCTATCGCCTCGCGGCCCCTGTGTGGTGGTCAACCCCTGACGCCAGTGTCGCCGCCAATCGCCCGGCGGAGCCGAGCTCCCACCAGTGGGGCAAGTGTTGGTGGTCAACCCCTGACGCTGGCGGTGCTACCCATCGCCCGGTGGAGCCGGGCTCCCACCTGTGGTGCCAGTGTTCGTGGTTAGTCTCCGGCGCTGGTGGTGCGGCCTATCGTCGAGGCGTCGCGGAGCCGGTCCTACACCTTTAGGACCCATGGTGGCGGCTGATCAGCCTGCCTCCGTTTCTACCTCGAAACCCACGATCTGGCGCTTGTCGCTTGAAAACTCCACCCCGATGAGGTGCATCACTTTGCCTTGGCCGCGGTACTTGTCGGCGTAGCCCTTATCCTTGATCTGCTGTAATGCGCGGCTTTCGGGGAGCTGCTCCACCACCTTGAACTCGAACAGGTAGAGGTGCCCGGCAAAATCGACGGTCATATCGACCTTGCCGTGGTGGCTGGCGTCTTCCACGGTGACTCGCAGGCCCAGAGCGGCGAAGTGACTGTAGAAGACGCTGGCATAGTGCCCCTCATAACGTGCTATCGGATTATTTCGGTACCAGTCGTGGGGCAGGCCGGCGAAGAGCGCCCTGAGGTGGGTTTCCAAGCCTGGCAGGTCGGCGGTTTTCAGCAGGCGAGGCAGCCGTACCATCAGCTCGTCGAGGCTGTCGTTGTTGATGCCCAGTACCGGCAACAGCGCCTCGTTGAGACTGGCCTCTACCTCCTGGTTGGGAAACCCCAGTGCATAGATCGGGCGGTTTGGGATTTCCTCGCGTATGGCCTTGATGGTCAGGTAGCCGGTCTGGAACAGCAGCGCCTCGGTGGCGATATCATCGACGTCGAATCTGCTCAGCAGTGCCGGCCGGCTGTGCCAGGCCGTTAGCGCTGGGGTAAAGACGCCGCGCTGCTTGAGCACCTCGACCAGGAAGGTCGGCGTGGCGCTCTCGAACCAGTAGGCGCCGAAAAGGCGCTTCTGAAACAGCAGCAGCACATCGAAGGGGTTGTAGACGGAGGGGGCCTCCTGTCCACCCCACCGGTAGCCGTTGTACCAGGCTCGTATTTCGTTGCGATCGAGTGCCTGAAGCTCTGGGGCGAAGACGCTGTCGATGTCTTCGTCGGTATAGCCGCAGATCGTGGCTAAGGGCGGATCCAGGGTGATGTCGTTGAGGTTGTTGAGCCCGGAGAAGAGGCTGACCTTGCTGAACTTGGAGACGCCGGTGAGCAGCACGAAGGCCAGGTGCGGGTCGGCATCCTTGAGCACGCTGTAGAGGTTCTTGAGCCCCTCGCGCAGCTCGCGGGCGCGCTCGGGCGTGAGCAGGTTGTCGAGGATCGGCTTGTCGTACTCATCCACCAGAATCACGACGCGCTGGCCGTGTTGCTCGTGGGTGAGGCGGATCAGTTCCGAGAACTCGCTGGAAATCAGGGGAGGCGGCTCCCGGTCAATGTCTAGACGCTCCCGATGCGCCCTGAGCTGGTGTCGGATATGGGCATCGAGTGCCTCACGGCTACTGATGACGCCATCGGCGAAGCTGATCCGGATGACGGGATGCCGAGCTTGCCAGTCCCACTTGTCGTGGATGTAAAGGCCTTCAAACAGCGCTTCGCGGCCTTCGAAGAGGCAGCGCAGGGTGTCTACCAGCAGGCTCTTGCCGAAGCGCCGCGGCCGCGACAGGAAATAGTACTTCCCTTCTTCCACCAGGCGGTGGATGTGCGATGTCTTGTCGACGTAGTAGTAGCCGCCCTCGATGATGTCGGCGAAGGTCTGAATGCCGATAGGCAGCTTCTTGCGGGTGCGGGTCAAGGCAACCTCCGGTAGGGGCGCTCGTCGTCAAGGATAGCAGAGTTACCTGAGCCGCTTCTTGATGCTGTCCATCCAGCCAAGGGCGCCAGGGGTGGCCTGGAAGAGGTCGCGCATCTCCTGACGGTAATACCACGCCTGATCGGGGCCGCCGATGGTCATGCCCTGGGGGTTGAGCTTCGGCGGCTTGCGTTTGCTGGCGATCAGGTAGTTGAGCACCTTGGGTAGTGCCCGATAGGCCTCGGAGAGAGCCTTTTCGGCGTCATGCAGCCGGTTGAGTCGCACCAGGGCCAGCACCCGGCCATAGTGGGTCTCTGCCAGTGCGTCGTCCGGAAACCGCTCGCAGATGGCCAGCGCTCCTTCATCCTGCCCATCGCGCAGCAGGGCGTTGACCAGCGGGGCGCGCACGCCCAGGTTGTCGTTCGGGCAGAGGGCCAGCAGCTTTGAGAGGCTGCGAATGGCGGCGTCCGGGTCCTCCTGCTCGAGGGCGTGTTGCATCATCAGCCTCAGCAGGGGGCGATGTTCCAGCCAGGCCCAGGGCAGCTGGCCGTCCTCGGGCAGGGCGTCCAGGACATGGGCAATCAATCTCTCTTGCTGCCGCTGTAGCGCCTTGTTGAACTGCTCGTGAGCGTTACTGAAGGCAACGCCGGCAAAGGCATCGAGCTGCTGCAGGAAGTCGAGACTTTGCAGCAGCGCCGGGTGTTGTCTGATGAGATCGGGATCCAGCGGATGTTGACTGTCGCCCGCCTGGTAGAAGGCCGCCTGGGCCTGCTCGACCTCGGATGGCGGCATCAGCACCCACTGGGTGTCATCGCCATCAGGTCCGGGCGGGCCCGGCTCGAAACTGACCGGGAAGAGCGGCTGGCGGAGTGCGGCCTTCAGCAGGCCGGCAATCGGCTTCAATAGCTCATCCGGCGCGCCAAATATCGCCATCAGGTGGTCGTCTTCCGTGGCATCATCGGCGAACGTTTCGAGCTCGTCACCCTCCTGCGGTGCCGCGTCCGGTACCGCGTCCGGCAGGGTGGCAAGACTCGCCTGCTCCTCGAAGAAGGCGATAGCGTCCTCGAGCCCCAGCTCCTGGGCAACCGGCAGCCACTCCTGGGCGGTACGCTGGGCCTCGGCATCGGCGCCGATGTCGCGCAGGCAGGCCACCCTGAAGAGTCCGTTGGAAAGGTTGTCGGGGTCCAGCGCCTCGGCCTGGTGGAGGTGCAGCAGGGCTTCGGCGGGGTGGCCATCCAGCAGCGCCTGGCCAGTCAACCAGTGGAGCGCCTCGGCGGCAGCAGGCGGCTTCAGGCTGGGAAGCAGATCGCTCAGGGCCTTCTCGCCGGCCGATTGATGGCCGAGGGCGTTATAGGCCTCGCCCAGCAGGTGTACGGCCCGGGCCTGTAGCTCGGCATCCAGGCCACCCTGCTTGAGTAGTTTCAACAGCTGGGTCCGCGCCTTGCCGGGGTGGCTGTCATCCAGCTCCAGCTCGGCGAGTACCAGCCGCAGCTTGGGCGGTGCCTTGCTGGCGGCCTCCTTGCGCTGCTTGGCGGTGAAGAGTGACGCGGCGATCTGCAGCACTGGCAGCTCGTCGTCGAGTCCCAGGGCGTGTTCCTGTTGCCGCGGCTGGCAGCAGCGCTTGAACTTCTTGCCCGAGCCGCAAGGACAGGGGTCGTTGCGTTTCGGCGCGGGAAGCGGATCCGGTCGGAAGCCCCGCGAGGGCAGCGGAGCGTTGTCCCATAGGGTGCGCGCAATCGTCCAGTAGGGCATCTCCGAATCAAACCATTCGGTAACACCGCTGCGTCGGGTGATCTCGTCGAGCGCTGCGAAGTAGGCGTCGGCATTCTCGTACTGGAGGATGTGCCGTAATGACGCCTCCAGGAAGGCGTTGACGCTGTTTTCGAGCTCTGCAGGAATCTCGGGAAGATCGGCTTCCAGCATGGGTATCTCGCCTAGCTTATTAAAGTCCAGTCCGTGTTCAATCTCCTGATCCGACGCATGCTGCCTTACGATCGCACCACTTCGGCCCACAGATCATACTCGTCGGCATGGGTCACCCGCGCCCGCACGACCTGGCCGGGGCTGAGTGCCTGGTCGCTTTCCAGAAACACCATGCCGTCAATCTCCGGGGCGTCGGCGTGGCTGCGGCCGATGGGGCCTTCGTCGGTGACCTCGTCGACCAGCACCTCGATCTCGCGGCCGACCTTGGCCTGCAGCCGGGCGGCTGAGATCTGCTGCTGGTGGGCCATGAAGCGCTCCCAGCGTTCCTGCTTAATGTCGTCCGGCACCGGTTCAAGGTCCATGTCGTTGGCCGGTGCGCCGTCCACGGGGAGTACTGGAAGCAGCCGACGCGGTCGAGCTGGGCTTCGGTGAGCCAGTCGAGCAGGGTCTGAAAGTCCTCCTCGGTCTCGCCGGGGAAGCCGACGATAAAGGTCGAGCGGATGGTGAGCTCCGGGCAGAGCGCCCGCCAGCGCTTGATGCGCTCGAGCGTCCTGTCCTCGAAGGCGGGGCGCTTCATCGCCTTGAGCACCATCGGGCTGGCGTGCTGGAAGGGGATATCCAGATAGGGCAAGAGCTTGCCCTCCGCCATCAGCGGGATCAGCTCGTCAACGTGGGGGTAGGGGTAGACGTAGTGCAGCCGCACCCAGATGCCGAGCTCGGAGAGCGCCTCGCACAGCTCGGTCATGCGGGTTTTCACCGGGCGGCCGTTCCAGAAGCCGGTGCGGTACTTGAGATCGACCCCGTAGGCGCTGGTGTCCTGGGAGATTACCAGCAGCTCCTTGACGCCGGCGCGCTTCAGGCCCTCGGCCTCGCTGAGCACCTCGCCCACCGGGCGGCTCACCAGCTTGCCGCGCATGGAGGGGATGATGCAGAAGCTGCAGCTATGGTTGCAGCCCTCGGAGATCTTGAGGTAGGCGTAGTGGCGAGGGGTGAGCTTGACGCCTTGGGCCGGTACCAGGTCGATGTGCGGGTCGTGTTCCCGGCGGGGCGGCACCACCTCGTGCACGGCGCCCACCACCTGCTCGTACTGCTGGGGGCCGGTCACCGCCAGCACGCTGGGGTGCACGTCGCGGATGGCACCTTCCTCTACGCCCATGCAGCCGGTGACGATCACCCGGCCGTTCTCGGCGATCGCCTCGCCGATGGCATCGAGCGATTCCGCCTTGGCGCTGTCGATGAAGCCGCAGGTGTTGACCACCACCACGTCGGCGTCGTCGTAGCTGGGGGTGATCTCGTAGCCCTCGGCACGCAGCTGGGTGAGGATCCGTTCGGAATCCACCAGCGCCTTGGGGCAACCCAGCGAGACGAAACCGACCTTGGGTGTGGACATGCAGAAGACCTTCGCTTGGAGAACGGAAACCCGGGCGATTCTAGCGTGTCGGGGAGTGAGGGGCTACATGGAGAGCGAGCGCCGTGTACCAGTTGCAAGGATGCAACGAGGGAGGCCGTACCCTGGGCGGAGGCTGGGGCGTATGCATGTCCGGTTTGCTATTCTGGACGCATTGCTACCTGGTGGTGGTCGTGGAGGTAAAGTATTCATGCATCTTGAAGAACTCATTACCAAGGTGAGTCGTCTGCCAGAGTCCCGCCAGCAGGAGGTAATGGACTTCGTTGCCTTCCTTGAACAGCGCTATGGCCAGGCCGAGCCCGCCGAGGCCGAACAGCTCGACTGGTCTAAACGGCAGTTCCGTACCTTGAGCGTCGAGCAAGCCATGCGTGATGCCGAGGAAGAGCCCGATCTCTACTCTGAAGATGATCTGAGGGAAAGATGGCAATGAAGCGTGCCGGTCACAGTGGGATGAAGACAAAGTGTCATCCACGACAATAGAGAGTCATCCTCCGGTGATGACAAAGCACAGTAGCCTGACTATAATGTAGCCACATTGTGGCTACGTGAGCAAGAGGGAAAATCATGAGTGCTGATACCGTGGTTCGAGCCCGAATCGACAGAGAAACCAAAGAGCGCGCCACCGCTGCTCTAGAGGCCATGGGCTTGTCCGTGTCTGACGCCATCCGCCTGCTGATGCTGCGGATAGCAGACGAGAAACGCCTGCCGTTTGCTGTACAGGCACCAAATGCCACCACGGACAAGGCCTTGGAAGAGTTGGAAGCTGGTAAGGGGAAGCGCTTTGACAGCGCGGATGCTCTGTTCGAGGACCTGGGCATTTGATGCTGACCCCAGTACGTTCCAGCCAGTTCAAGCGAGATGTGAAACGAGTCCAGAGGCGAGGCAAGGACATGTCTAAGCTGCGGACCTTGCTGGGCCTGTTGATCGAGCAAGTTTCCTTGCCGGATGCCTATCAGGATCACCCGCTGCGAGGCAACTGGAAGGGGTACCGGGATGTGCACATCGAGCCCGATTGGCTATTGTTGTATCGCATAGTGAATGACGAGCTGCACCTGGCTCGCACCGGCAGCCATGCAGACCTCTTTCGCGAGTAGGCAAGGCAGGAAAGGATGATACTTTACCTTGCAGGCATGGTTGCCCCTGACCATAAATCAAAGAGTTATACCCCGTCATAGGATGATCTTCTATTTTCATCCCGCAATCAGGACGACTGGCTCGTATGCATGGTGTCGTCTCGCCTGCACCAGGCCGAGACAGGACTGGATTGGGTCGTGGGGCCGGAAGATGACGAGTTTTCGGAGTCTGGCCTCAAGGTGGCCAGTGTTTTCCGGCTGTCCCGACTGGCGGTGCTTGATGGCTCATTGCTGCTTGGCCAGCTGGGTTCCATTACCGATGCGCGCCTCCAGTTTCTCAGGCAGCGTTTGGCAACATGGTTGCTGAGCGAGTCTTAAATACCCTTCTCAAGTGGTAACTGAACCATATGGCCACCATCGAACACAGCGCGATCCTCAAGGCGCCGCCGGAGCGGGTCTTCGCCCTGCTGGAGCGGGTCGAGGACTTCGCCGACTACTCTGACCTGATCCACGCCATCGAGCCGCTGGGGGAAGGACGCTACCGCTGGCATGTCCAGGCGGTGGGGCGGGACTGGCACTTCGACGTGGCGATCACCGAGTCGCGCGCGCCCGAGGTGCTGGCCTGGGAGTCGCTCGACGGGGTGGAGAACCAGGGCTGCTATCGGCTGACCCCGGTGAAGGAGGGCACCGAGGTGGCGCTGACGCTGACCTACGCGTTGCGCAGCCGACTGGTGGAGAAGGCCGTCAACAAGGCAGCGAAGCCCCTGGTGGGGCGGGTGAGTCGGCAGATCCTCGAGCGGGTCGAAGCCAGGCTATGAGCCCGGCGCTATCTATCAAAAGATTCTATTAGGGAACCACTGATCAATTCGGTTCTGAGCAGTTGAAGGGCTCAGAGTGACACAATCACCGCGTCAGCGATCATTTTCTGACCACCTCCGGTGGTCT
>NZ_JACHZF010000044.1 GCF_014193375.1 Halomonas campaniensis | reverse complement strand
GGTGACGACCTCGACACGCTGCTGCCCTGGCGCTGGAAAGACACGCTACCGGTCTAACTCACGCCGCAACAGATGGGGTTTGTGGAGCGCTTACGGAGGAGGCCTTGGCACGCCACGGACAGCCTGAGATCTTCAATACCGATCAGGGGTGCCAGTTCACCAGCCAGGCCTTCACCGGTGTCCTGGAGGCTCACGGCGTCGCCATCAGCATGGACGGCAAGGGCTGCTACCGGGACAACATCTTCGTGGAGCGGCTCTGGCGCAGCGTGAAGTACGAGTGTGTCTACCTCAAGGCCTTCAAGGACGGCGCGCACCTGAAGCAGGAGCTGGGTCGCTACTTCGCCTGGTACAACCAGGAGCGGCCCCATCAGGGATTGGACGATGCAACACCGGATGAGGTGTACTTCCCACAACCAGTGAAACAGGCGGCCTGACGCCGATGATGATCCTATCCGAGCTTAGATGACCTGTCAGGTGGTCCGAAGGATGGGGTCCACTTCACTTTCGGGAACAGCGACAGTCAGGCGCGGCGCGCCATGCCTCGCGCAAAACAAAAAAATGCCGGCTTGATAGCCGGCAAACAGAGAAGAAATCTTATTGGCAGGAATTTGGAACAATATTGTCATCTGTAATGGTGGCCGTGCAGTTCCAACCAGCATCGGGATCTCTAGCAAAGGTAAACCCTTGTCCTTGGAGTACTGAAGGGATACCATCAGAAGACCAAAATGTAAAGGTAATCTCCGCATTAGAAGCATCTTCATTAGCTAGAGTGATTTCACCATTAGGCTGGTTCCCACCAACCCCTATGTATCCAGCAGTCCCTGGAGTGACTGTAAGTGTTCTACCATTAAGCACATTGTCTTCTGATTGAGTCAATACTCCTCTTACTGTTGATAAAGCCGAACTGAACTGTGAACGCACTATATAGTCTTGATACCTTGGAATCGCAATCGCCGCCAGAATCCCGATGATCGCCACGACGATCAACAGTTCGATCAGGGTAAAACCACCCTGACCATGTTTAACGTACTTGTTCAACCCTTGCTTCTTCATGGTCCTGCCCCTTTTGATGCGTCCGCCGTGGCGCGTCTGGCATATGCCTTCTTCTTGCCGCCCGTGCGGGGGTGTGGTGGTAAGCATTCCGACCTCGTTGGCCTCCGCTGATCGCCCGATAAATCGGGCTCCCACCAGAGAAAACTGACCTTCGGCTTACCGGTTACAATCGTTTCGTCTCTGCATGGGCCGCGCCCTGCCCGGCGCGACCCTATGCTTACATTAAGTTACGCTTCGCAACCTTGCAAGGCCGGATTGCCCCGAATCGGGAAAACTCCCCCTGGCGGCACCAGTTTGGTCCCCCAAAAGGTTGAATCCGCGTGGTACGGCGCTGGGCGGGGGCGGCTGGGTGGGGCTAGAATGGGAAGGTGATTCGCGCCAGCCTGAAGGGGCTCGCCGCCGTGCGCCCAGCTTGACCGACACCCGCCTTGACCGACAGCCGCGAGACGCCATGAACGACTACCGTACCCCACCGCCGCATCTGGACACCCCGCTGGAAAGCACGCGCCCGGGTAGTGCCAGCGGCCTGCGCGGCCTGGCCCGCCGGCTGGTGCAGGACGGGCGGCTCTCCGAGGCAGCGGCGGCCCGGGCCGAGCTGGAGGCCAAGGAGGCCGAGGTCTCGCTGCTGGAGCACGTGATCGATTCCGGCCTGGTGGCGGCCCGGCCGGCCACGCTGTCGTCCGCCTGGGAGTACGGCCTGCCGATCATCGACCTGGATGCCATCCGCCCCGAGACGCTGCCCAAGGCGGACGCCTTCCCCGAGAAGATCCTGCGCCGGCTCAAGATCCTGCCGCTGGTGCAGCACGGCCACCGGCTCACCGTGGCGGTGCCCTACCCCTCCACCCTCGCCCAGCTCGACGAGCTGCAGTTCGCCACCGGCCTGACCCCGGAGGGGGTGCTGGCCCCGGTGGACCAGCTCGGCCCGGTGCTGGAGAGCTACCTCGCCCGCAGCGAGAAGAGCATGCTCGACGAGCTCAAGGGGGTGGACGACGCCATCGGCGAGCTGGGCTACGGCGACGAGGGCACCGACGGCGAGGTAGACATTCAGGCCGAGGCCAGTGCCGCCAGCGAAGACGCGCCGATCATCAAGTTCGTCAACAAGATCCTGCTCGACGCCATCCACCGCGGCGCCTCGGACATCCACTTCGAGCCCTACGAGACCAGCTACCGGGTGCGCTTTCGCATCGACGGCATCCTCCACGACGTGGCCCACCCCCCCTTCGCCATGCGCTCGCGCATCTCGGCGCGCCTCAAGGTGATGTCGCGGCTGGACATCTCCGAGCGGCGCCTGCCCCAGGACGGCGCCATCAAGCTCAAGCTCTCGAAGACCCGCTCCATCGACTTCCGCGTCAACTCGCTGCCCACCGTCTACGGCGAGAAGGTGGTGCTGCGGATCCTCGACCCCACCTCGGCGCAGCTGGGCATCGAGCAGCTCGGCTTCACGCCGGCGCAGAAGGCGATGTACGAGACGGTGCTCGACCAGCCCCAGGGGATGATACTCGTCACCGGCCCCACCGGCAGCGGCAAGACGGTGACCCTCTACACCGGCATCAACATCCTCAACCAGGTGGAGCGCAACATCTGCACCGCCGAGGACCCGGTGGAGATCAAGGTGCCCGGGGTCAACCAGGTGAACGTGCTGCCCAAGATCGGCCTGGACTTCGCCAGCGCCCTGCGTGCCTTCCTGCGCCAGGACCCGGACGTGGTGATGGTCGGCGAGATCCGCGACCTGGAGACCGCCGAGATCGCCGTCAAGGCCTCCCAGACCGGCCACCTGGTGCTCTCCACGGTGCACACCAACTCCGCGGCGGAGACGCTGACGCGCCTCGCCAACATGGGCGTGGCGCCGTTCAATATCGCAAGCTCCGTGAGCCTGATCATCGCCCAGCGCCTGGCGCGCAAGCTCTGCAAGCACTGCAAGCAGCCGGCGGACATCCCCCACGAGGTGCTGCTGCAGCAGGGCTTCACCGAGGAGGAGATCGCCAACGCCACCATCTTCGAGCCGGTGGGCTGCCGCCAGTGCACCAAGGGCTTCAAGGGCCGGGTGGGCATCTACGAGGTGGTGCCGATCTCGGAGGCGATGAGCAACCTGATCATGAAGCAGGGCAACTCCATGGACTTCGATGAGCTGGCCCGCCGGGAGGGCCACCCGGACCTGCGCCGCAGCGGCCTGCTCAAGGCCATGCAGGGGGTGACCAGCCTGGCGGAGATCAACCGGGTGACGAAGGATTGACGGTAGGAGGCCAACAGGCCAACGCATTAAAACGAATACGCAGCATCAGGGAACAGGGAGTCCACCATGGCCACAGCACGGAAACTGCGAGCCCACCAGAAGACCAAGCTCTACCGCTGGAACTGGAGCGGCAAGGGCCCGGGCGGGCGCCGGGTGGGGGGCGAGATCATCGCCGCCCAGAAGATGGAGGTCGAGCGGATCCTCCAGGGCCAGAACATCATCGTCAAGAACGTCAAGCGCAAAGGCGGCTTCGGCGGCGGCATGGGCAAGATCAAGCCCAAGGACATCATGCTCTTTGCCCGCCAGATGGCCACCATGATCCGCGCCGGCGTGCCAGTGTTGCAGGCCTTTCAGGTGGTGGCGGAGAGCCTCAAGAAGCCCGCCATGAGCGCTCTGGTGCAGGAACTGATGAACGACGTGGCGGCCGGGTCGACGTTCTCCGATGCGCTGAAGCGCCACCCCCAGCATTTCGACCGACTGTTCGCCAACCTGGTGGAGGCCGGCGAGCAGTCCGGCTCCTTGGACCGCATGCTGGACCGGGTCGCCACCTACAAGGAGAAGGTGGAGATGCTCAAGGGGCGCGTGAAGAAGGCGCTCTGGTATCCCGCGGCGGTGATCGCCGTGGGCATCGGTGTCACCGCCCTGCTGCTGATCAAGGTGGTGCCGCAGTTCGAGAGCCTCTTCCACGGCTTCGGCGCCGAGCTGCCGGCCATGACGCGCATGACCATCGCCCTGTCCGAGTTCTTCCAGGCCTATTGGTGGTGGGGGGTGCTGGGCATCGCCGCCTTCATCTTCTTCATCCGCACCGGCATGAAGAAGTCCGAGGCCTTCGCCTACCGCATGCACGCCTGGTCGCTGAAGATACCGGTGATCGGCGAGATCCTCGACAAGTCTGCCGTGGCGCGCTACTCGCGCACTCTGGCCACCACCTTCGGCGCCGGGGTGCCGCTGGTGGAGGCGCTGGACACCGCCGCCGGCGCCACCGGCAACAAGGTCTACGAGCGCGCCGTGGGCCAGGTCCGCGAGGACGTGGCCACCGGCCAGCAGCTCGCCTTCGCCATGCGCATGACCGAGCAGTTCCCGGCCCTGGCCATCCAGATGGTCGGCATCGGCGAGGAGGCGGGCTCGCTCGACGCCATGCTCAACCGCGTGGCCGACTACTACGAAGAGGAGGTCGACAACATGGTCGACACCCTCACCTCGCTGCTGGAGCCCTTCATCATCGTGGTGCTCGGCGTGCTGGTCGGCGGCCTGGTGATCTCCATGTACCTGCCGATCTTCGAGCTGGGTAGCGTGATCTAAGGGCAAGGCGGTCGGAGCCAGGTTTTCCCGCAGTTCGATGCCTCTACGGATGGCTGAGGCAGCTGAGGCTTGCAACCACTGGTGGGAGCCCGATTTATCGGTGGTCCGACATTTCGGCGATTGGCGGAGTTATCTTCGTTCAAGACGATTTGATGCGTAACAAACCCCGCCAATCGCCCGGGGGACCCGGGCTCCCACCAGAACTGACCAGCCTGAGTGAAAGCTGAAGGCTCGCAACCCATCACTATCCAAGGATGACGTTTTGTTGGACCTCCCCCCTTCCCTGCTCTGGCCCCTGGCCGCCTTCGTCGGCCTGTGCCTGGGCAGCTTCCTCAACGTGGTAATCGTGCGCCTGCCGGTGATGCTGATGCAGGGCTGGCGGGCCGAGGCCCGCGACGCGCTGGAGCTGCCCGCCGAGGAGCACTCCACCTTCAACCTGGCCACCCCGCGCTCGATGTGCCCCAGCTGCGAGACCCCCATCGCCTGGCACGACAACCTGCCGGTGATCGGCTGGCTCAAGCGCCGCGGTCGCTGTGCAAACTGCGAGGCGCGCATCAGCCCCCAGTACCCGCTGGTGGAGCTGGCCGGCGGCGCGCTGACGCTCGCCGCGGTGGCGCTGTTCGGCCCCACCTGGCAGGGGCTGTTCGTGCTGGGGGCCTGCCTTTCGCTGCTGGCCATGGCGGTGATCGACCTGCGCACCCAGCTCTTGCCCGACCTGCTCACCCTGCCGCTGCTGTGGGCGGGGCTCGCCTACCAGCTGCTGTTCCAGCCCTTGATGCTGCCCAGCGCCGTGATCGGCGCCATGGCGGGCTATCTCGCGCTGTGGAGCTTCTACTGGGCCTTCAAGCTGATCACCGGCAAGGAGGGCATGGGCTACGGCGACTTCAAGCTGCTGGCCGCGCTGGGCGCCTGGATGGGCTGGCAGGCCCTGCCGCTGCTGCTGATCCTCTCCGCCGGGGTAGGGGCCATCATCGGCATCCTGGTGCAGCTGGCGGTGCCGCGGCTACGCGGCGCCCCCATGCCCTTCGGCCCCTACCTGCCGCTGGCCGGCTGGATCGCGCTGCTGGGCGGCGAGCCGCTGATGGCGGTGTATGGCAGTTTCTTCGTGTTGTAGGGCCTGTCCGGAGGTGACGATGATTGTAGGCGTGACCGGCGGCATCGCCTCGGGCAAGTCCACCGTGACCCGGGCCTTCGCCGCGCTGGGGGTGCCCTGGGTGGATGCCGACGACGTGGCCCGGGAGGTGGTCGAGCCGGGCGAAACGGCGCTGGCCGAGATTGCCGAGCGCTTCGGCCCGCGGGTGCTCAACGACGACGGCACCCTCAACCGCAGGGCGCTGCGCGAGATCGTCTTCGCCGAGCCGGCCGAGCGGCGCTGGCTGGAGTCGGTGACCCACCCGCGCATCCGCGAGCGACTGCGGGAGCACCTGGCGCGGATCGCGGCGGATGATTCGCCCTACGGGCTGCTGGTCTCGCCGCTGCTGTTCGAGTCCGGCCAGAGCGAGCTGGTCGACCGCACCCTGGTGATCGACGTGCCCGAGGCGGTGCAGATCGCGCGCACCGCTGCCCGGGACGACGTCGATGAGGCCCAGGCCCGCGCCATCGTCGCCGCCCAGATGCCCCGCGCCGAGCGGCTGGCCCGTGCCGATGACGTGCTGGACAACGGCGGCAGCGAGGACGAGATGCGCCGCCGGGTCGCCGAGCTGGATCGGCAGTATCGCGCCCTGGCCGGCCAGCCGCCGGCCTGAGCCCGCGGCGCCGGCCCATTACCCTTCCGGCCCGCGGCCGGTTACCATGGGCCCTACCCTCGAACGACAACGCCTCCAAGGAGCCCCATGAGCCAATCCGACCGCCCCCTGGAAGTCGCCTGCCCCCAGTGCCGCAAGAAGGTGGTATGGCGCGAGGATAATCCCTACCGCCCCTTCTGCAGCGAGCGCTGCCGCCTGATCGACCTGGGCGCCTGGGCCGACGGCTCCCGCCGCATCGCCGGTGAGCCGGCCATGGACGAGACCGAGATCGACGAGATGATCCTGCGCGCCGAGCGTGGCTTCCAGGAACCGGAGTGACCCCGCGTTGAGCCACCCGCCCCGTCCCGAATATCGCCTGCTGGCCGAGCTGGAAGCCGCCTTCGACACCCTGGTGGAGCGCTGCGAGGCGGTGGCCGCGACCTTCCGGCGGCGCCCTGCCGCCTGCTGGATCTTCGGCGAGCCGGAGCCGGTCGGCGCCGAGCGGGCGGCCGAGTGGCTGCGTCACGCCCTGCTGGATGTCTGGTATCAGGATGGCCAGGACGGCCGGGCGACCCGCGCCCACATCGGCCTGGTGGCCGCCAATGAACCGCTGATGGAGGCAGTTGCCGAGGCCAATGCCGCCAAGGCGGCGCTGGGCGCCCTGCTGGCCCGGATCCGCGAGGACGCGCCGTCGTTGATCCCCGAGGCCAAGGCGGTGTTGCCCTTCCGGCATCTCGAGCTCCACGACCACCTGCGCGGCCAGGGCCTGGCGCGGCTGCACCTCAAGCAGTGCTGGCGGCACATCCCGGTGGCCGAGGCGCCGGTGGCCCGCGTGCGCCTGGCCTGGTACACCAGCGGGCGCTCCATCAAGCGGCTGACGGTGCGCGAGGCGGAGCACAAGCTGCTGAAGCTCGACAGCGACGCCGCCCACGTGCGGATCCAGCTGCGGCGGCTGGCCGGCATCCCCGAAGGCGAGCCCCTGGCCCAGGTGCAGCGCCAGGCGCCGCTGATGCGCGCCAATCTCTTCTACCGCGAACCGCTGGAGGACGGCCGCACCCGCCGCGCCATGAATGTGGCGCTGCCGCTGTTCGTGCCCGCCCCCGACGGCCGCCTGCCCGACCACAACCTGCCGCAGCCCACGCCGCCGGAAGCCCGCACCCGCGCCCGCCGCCGCGACGAGAAGCTCGAGGACGAGCCCTTCCTGCCCAGCCTGCGGGTGTATCGGTACCGGTGAGGGACGTCACCACCGAGGCAGACCTCTACTGGTGGGAGCCTGATCTATCGGTGGTCCGACATGTTAGTGATGTGAGCTGCCACTAAGGCAGGCAACTACTGGTGGGAGCCCGATTTATCGGTGGTCCGACATTTCGGCGATGCAGTGTTCCGGCGATATCAGAAACAACCTGGCTCGGCGGTGACGAGATAGCCTTCCAACACCGCCATCGCCCGGCGGAGCCGGGCTCCCACCAGATTCCACACCATCGGCAGCTTTGCCATGCCATTCAGCCAGACCCCACCGGTGGTGGCCCAATCTCTCGGCGATGGAGCCGTTTCCAGATCACCGAGGCCGGCCCCTACTGGTGGGAGCCCGATTTATCGGGCGATAGCTGAAGCCTTCAAGGCTGGAGCCATTCTGAAAGGCTGCCAACACCGCCATCGCCCGGCGGAGCCGGGCTCCCACCAGACTCCACACCATCGGCAGTTTTTCCATGCCATTCAGCCAGACCCCACCGGTGGTGGCCCAATCTCTCGGCGATGGAGCCATTTCCAGATCACCAAGGCAGGCCCCTACTGGTGGGAGCCCGATTTATCGGGCGATGCAGTGTTCCGGCGATATCAGAAACAACCTGGCTCGGCGGTGACGAGATAGCCTTCCAACACCGCCATCGCCCGGCGGAGCCGGGCTCCCACCAGACTCCGCACCATCGGCAGTTTTTCCATGCCATTCAGCCAGACCCCACCGGTGGTGGCCCAATCTCTCGGCGATGGAGCCATTTCCAGATCACCAAGGCAGGCCCCTACTGGTGGGAGCCCGATTTATCGGGCGATGCAGTGTTCCGGCGATATCAGAAACAATCTGGCTCGGCGGTGACGAGATAGCCTTCCAACACCGCCATCGCCCGGCGGAGCCGGGCTACCACCAGACTCCGCAAGGCCGGGAACAACACAAGGCCACCGAGGCATGCCCCTACCTCACGCTTCATCGTTCAAAGCCAGACGGCATTCCAGTAGGGATAGTCCCGGATATCATCCACCAGCCCTGCTCTCAACGGGTTGGCCACCACGTATCGGGCCACCCGGCGCAGATCCTCTTCCCGGCGAATGCCGTGATCATGAAAGCCCCGCTGCCAGAGCTTCTCTCCTGCCATCAGGGAAACCCTGGCCTTGTAGACCCTGACCGCATCCTCCAGGTTGTCCTCGAGCTTCAGCAACCAGTGCAGATGGTCGGGCATGACGACATAGGCCAGGGTCTCGCCGTGGCGGCTCACTACCTCGGCGTAGAGGTTGCGACAGGCAATGCGGGCTATCGCCGGGTCGCGAAACCAGGGACGCCGGTTCCGGGTGACGATGGTCACCAGATAGCAGTGGCCAGGAAGCGACTGTCGCCCCTTGCGCAGGGCATGGCTGCGTGGCGGGTTCATCGGCAAGGCACCCAGGACTCCTGGCCCTCAGGTTAGGCCGAGAGTCGCCTGGCGTCATGGCGCGTTGCCCATACCGCCAGCGGAGCCGGGCTTTTACCCGACTCGGCACGGCCTCAGTAGAGCACGCCCCTGAGCACCTCGTAGACGATTTCGTTGGCGATATCGACCAGCACGGCGTCGGGGCCGACGCGACGCCACTCGTAGCCGTCGTAGCGGGGCAGGTCGCGCAGCGCGCGGTCGTCGAAGCGCTTGGCGATGCCCGGGGGCAGCGGCTTGCCGCGCTCCAGGTTCATGCGGATGCCCGGCGGCAGGCCGGCCCGGTCGTCCTCGCGGACCCAGTCGCGGCGCTCGCCGAAGATCCGCCTCAGCTCCCGCTCGTCGATCACCGGGCCGCTGCGATAGCGGTCATCGCGGCGGTCGCGGTCGCGCCAGGTCTCCCGGTCGCTCTCGCGCCAGGAGTCGCGGTCACGCTCGCGCCAGGTCTCGCGTTCGCGGGTCTCCTCCCGGCCGCGGTCGGCGCCACGCCCGGGCTGGCCCTGACCCTGCTGGCGGGCCTCCTCGGCCTGCTTCTGCTGGCCCGGCGGCACCTTGCGCTCGCCCTGCCCCTGGCCCTGGCCCTGGGAGGCACCCTGGCCGCGGCCAGGATTGTCGGTGGGCTGGGCCAGGGCGGGGCCGGCTGCCAGCAGCAGCGCCAGGCTGGAGGCGGCCATCGCCATACGCAGATCGATTCGCTTGCTCATGTGAACCTCCGGTTCCATGGGGGTGATGCCTATCAGCCTAGTCCCCAATGGTGCAGGCGGTGTGGAAACCTTGTCGGCCTATCGCGACAGGTCCCGCATCAGCAGGGCGAACTCGATGCGCGCAGGCGCAATGGCCTCGCCGGGCACCGGGATGCGCACCACGTGGCCGGAGCCTGGGGCGGCGCCCACGGACTCGCCGCGCCGGTTCTCGATATGCTCGAGCACGAAGCGGCGGTTGCCGCCGGGCAGCATCAGCTCCATGCCGTCGCCCACCTCGAAGCGGTTCTTGACGTCCACCTCCAGCACGCCGCGGTCCGGGTCGTAGCCGATCACCTCGCCGACGAACTGCTGGTGTACCCCCACCGAGTTGCCCTGCTCGTAGTTCTGGTACTCGTCGTGGACGTGGCGGCGGTAGAAACCCTCGGTGTAGCCGCGGTTAGCCAGGTTGTCGAGCTCGTCCATCAGACGCATGTCGAAGGGCCGGCCGGCCACGGCGTCGTCGATGGCACGGCGGTAGACCTGAGCGGTGCGCGCCACGTAGTAGTGGGACTTGGTGCGCCCCTCGATCTTCAGCGAGGTGACGCCCATCTCGGTGAGCCGCGGCACGTGCTGCACGGCGCGCAGGTCCTTGGAGTTCATGATGTAGGTGCCGTGCTCGTCCTCGAACACCGGCATCAGCTCGCCGGGGCGGGTGCGGTCCTCGATCAGCGCCGAGAGCTCGTCCTGGCCCTCCACCCCGCCGGCGGTGGCGGTGCTCTCCATGGCTACCGATGCGCTGCCGCCGCCGGAGGCGATCAGGCCGCCCGGCTGCCCGCCGCTCTCGGGCGTCCAGATGCCGCTGCCGGCATGGGCCCGGGCGGAGTTGGCCGGCACCAGGTCGCCGGTCTCGTCATGGGCGGCGGCCACGGTGTTGTACTTCCAGCGGCAGGCGTTGGTGCAGGTGCCCTGGTTGGGGTCGCGGTGGTTGAAGTAGCCGGAGAGCAGGCAGCGCCCGGAGTAGGCGATGCAGAGCGCGCCGTGGACGAAGGTCTCGATCTCCAGCTCCGGGCATTCGGCGCGGATCTCGGCGATCTCCTCAAGCGACAGCTCACGCGACAGGATGATGCGGCTGATGCCCTGCTGCTGCCAGAACCGCGCCGCGGCCCAGTTGACCACATTGGACTGCACCGAGAGGTGGATCACCTGGTCCGGCCAGCGCTCGCGGATCATCATGATCAGCCCCGGGTCGGACATGATCAGCGCATCCGGGCCCGCCTCGATCACCGGCTCCATGTCACGCAGGTAGGTCTTGAGCTTGCTGTTGTGGGGCGCGATGTTCGACGCCACGTAGAACTGCTTGCCCCGCTCGTGGGCGTAGGCGATGCCCTTGTGCAGGTTGTCGATCTTGAAGTCGTTGTTACGCACGCGCAGCGAATAGCGCGGCTGGCCGGCATAGACCGCATCCGCCCCGTAGGCGAAGGCGTAGCGCATGTTCTTGAACGTTCCCGCGGGGGAGAGCAGTTCGGGGGCTTGCATAGGAGGTCACCGTTGTCAGGACGATGGCGCCACAGGGCGCAGGGAATGAGGGGCGCATATTATAGCAGCGCCGAGCGCCGAGCGCCGAGGCTGTGGGAGCCCGATTTATCGGGCGATTGGCGGAGTTACCAGTGGTCAGTTTCGTAAACCAACAGTACCAACACCTCAATCGCCCGGCGGAGCCGGG
>NZ_JACHZF010000043.1 GCF_014193375.1 Halomonas campaniensis | reverse complement strand
ACCGACACATCGACAAGCGCCCACATGAATTACCTGATCGATTGTTAAAGAGCGGCTCCGGGCTCGATGAAAAGAGCGGAGCGTCTCGCTTGCTGCCGTGGCCGCGGATCCATGATCCGGCGGGCCTCGCCAGCGCCCTGCGAGGAAGGCGTATTCTACCGATTCGCTTCGGCGTGTCAAGCAGGGGTTGGCGAAGCGAACTTGCCGTGGCTGCCGACCGCCCCACCCTATCGAGGTGGCTGCGATTCGTGCGGGGCGCATTCTACCGAATCCGCGGTGACTGTCAAGCGGGGCGTTTTCGAAAACCCCAAGCAGAACAACCACTTCTCCCACCTTTCACCGCCTGCAACGTTGCCCGTCGCCGGCAGCGGATGCGTACTTTACGGACTTCCCCGGGACCCCGCAAGCCCTTCCGGTAAAAAAATGTCAGGACGGTGGCAGAACGGGGAAGCCGTTGCGCCAGCGTGCCGCCCCGGGCTATCCACAGCGCCCTGGCGCCCGAGGGCTGTGGACAAGCCGTGGCGCCCGGACGAGAACGCCCGCGCGGGGCGGGCGTCGAGAGGAGCGTGGCAGGCGGGTCAGGCCGTCGGCGGCGCATGCTTGAGCTTGCGCATCGCCGCCATGACCGGACCGGAGGCCACGTAGGCGCCGAACAGCAGCAGCAGCATCACCGACGGCTGCACGGAGATCACCACGAAGCCGAGCACGATGGCCAGCAGCACCACGAAGGGCACCGGCCCCTTGAGATCGATCTCCTTGAAGCTGTGGTAGCGGATGTTGCTGACCATCAGCACCCCGGCGGCCCCGACGATGAACAGCATCAGCAGCTTGAAGCCGAAGGCCTCGGCATCCAGGGTGTGGAAGGTCCAGACGCTGGCCGCCACCAGGGCCGCCGCCGACGGACTGGGCAGGCCGATGAACCACTTCTTGTCGACGCTGCCGATCTGCACGTTGAAGCGCGCCAGGCGCAGCGCGGCACAGGCCACGTAGAGGAAGGCCACCACCCAGCCGGTCTTGCCGATGTCCTGCAGAATCCAGGTGAAGGCGACCAGGGCCGGCGCCACGCCGAAGGAGAGCATGTCGGCCAGGCTGTCATACTCGGCACCGAAGGCGCTCTGGGTATTGGTCATGCGCGCCACGCGACCATCCAGGCCGTCGAGCACCATGGCGATGAAGATGGCCACCGCCGCCGCGGTGAAGTCGCCGTTGATGCCTGCCACCACGGCGAAGAAGCCGGCAAACAAGGCGGAGGTGGTGAACAGGTTGGGCAGCAGGTAAATGCCCTTGCGGCGCACCTTCTGCCCGTTCTCCACGGCCTCCTCGATGACTTCCGTCTCGCGCACGAAGGCCGCCGCCAGATCCTCCTCCGCGGGAGGCGCCCTGTCGGCGGCCGCCTCGCCGGGAGTCTCGTTACCGGGCTGCGACAGATCATGCTCGGTATTGCGGGGGTCCTGACTCATGCGTTTCGTCCATTGTCGGAATGAGGTCGCCCTGGGGCGCTAGGATCATTCTACACGCCCGCCACGCCCCCACAACGCCGCACCCCAGGCGCCTCACCCCCATGAACGAGCAAAGGGGCGCGGAAGTCCGCGCCCCTTCGGGTACATCCGGAACCAATCGAGGATCAGTTCTTGGACTTGTCGACCAGCTGGTTGGCGGCGATCCACGGCATCATGCCGCGCAGCTTGGCGCCGACGATCTCGATGTCGTGCTCGGCGTTCAGGCGGCGACGGGCCGTCATCGACGGATAGTTGCTGTTGCCTTCCTGGATGAACATCTTGGCGTACTCGCCGGTCTGGATGCGCTTGAGGGCGTTGCGCATCGCCTCGCGGGACTGCTCGTTGATCACCTCGGTGCCGGTCACGTACTCGCCATACTCCGCGTTATTGGAGATGGAGTAGTTCATGTTGGCGATGCCGCCCTCGTACATCAGGTCGACGATCAGCTTGAGCTCGTGCAGACACTCGAAGTAGGCCATCTCCGGCGCGTAGCCCGCCTCGGTCAGGGTCTCGAAGCCCGCCTTGACAAGCTCGACGGCGCCACCGCACAGCACGGCCTGCTCGCCGAAGAGGTCGGTCTCGGTCTCGTCCTTGAAGGTGGTCTCGATGATGCCGCTGCGGCCACCGCCGACGCCGGCGGCGTAGGAGAGCGCGAGTTCCTTGGCACTGCCGGACGCATCCTGGTGGATGGCGATCAGGTCGGGAATGCCGCCACCCTTGACGAACTCGGAGCGCACGGTGTGGCCCGGGGCCTTGGGCGCGATCATGATCACGTCCAGGTCCTTGCGCGGCTCGATCTGGTTGTAGTGGATGTTGAAGCCGTGGGCGAAGGCCAGGGTGGCGCCCTGCTTCAGGTTCGGCTCGACCTCGTTCTCGTAGATCGCCTTCTGGTTCTCGTCCGGGGCCAGGATCATCACCACGTCGGCGGTCTTGCAGGCCTCGGGCACGCTGGCGACCTTGAGGCCGGCGGCCTCGGCCTTGGCGGCGGAGGAGGAGCCTTCGCGCAGGGCGACGGTGACGTCGACGCCGGACTCCTTCAGGTTGTTGGCATGGGCGTGGCCCTGGGAGCCGTAGCCCACGATGGTGACCTTCTTGCCCTGGATGAGGGAGAGGTCGCAATCCTTGTCGTAATACACGTGCATGGTGAACTCCTGGAAGTATGGTGAAGGTATCGTGTCAGCGTTGATGACCACCCGCCCCGTCTGGCGCGGGGTCGGGATTCGCGGCATCCGATGGCTCCACCTTACGCCGGACCCGCCATTGCGTAAAACGCTATATATGCAACGACATATGCCGGATTATGCAATAATGACCCCATGGACCTGCGACCCCTGAAACACTTCCTGGCCCTGGCGGAGACCCTGCACTTCGGCCGCGCCAGCGAAGCCTGCCACGTCAGCCCCTCGACGCTGTCGCGCTCGATCCGCCAGCTCGAGGAGACCCTCGGCGTGGCACTCTTCGAGCGCGACAACCGCCACGTGGCCCTGACTCGCCAGGGGGTGACCTTCCAGCGCTACGCCCGGGAGACCCTGGAACAGTGGGAGCAGCTGCGCCTCTCGCTGATGAGCGAGGCCCGGCGCCTGACCGGCGAGATCAGCGTCTACTGCTCGGTCACCGCCAGCTACAGCTTCCTCTACGAACTGCTCAGCGAATTCCGCGCCCACCACCCCGGCATCGAACTCAAGCTCCACACCGGCGACCCGGCCGAGGCGATGTCCCGGGTACTGGCCGGCGACGAGGACATGGCCATTACTCCTCGCCCCCGCCAGACGCCCGAGGCGCTGGCCTTCAAGTCGCTGACCCGCTCGCCGCTGGTGTTCATCGCCCCCCACGACCGCCACGAGTGGATTCCGGCGACCCCCGAGACGCCCAGTGCCGAGCAGTGGCGCCAGGTGCCGATGGTGCTTTCCGAGGCGGGGCTCTCACGGGAGTTTGCCAATACCTGGTTCCGGGCGCTGGGCATCACCCCGCGGATCTACGCCCAGGTGGCAGGCCACGAGGCGATCGTCAGCATGGTGGGACTGGGGTTCGGCGTGGGCGTGGTGCCGAAGATCGTGCTCGACAACAGCCCGCTGGTGGAGCGGGTGCGGGTGCTGCCGGTGAAGCCGGAACTGCCCCACTACGACGTCGGCCTCTGCGTGCTGGAGCGGCGCCTGAGGAGCCCGCTGATCCGCGCGCTATGGGACGAGGTGGTGGAGCGCTGACACCTGCCCCGAAAACAGCAAGGCCGCCCCGAAGGGCGGCCTGAAGGTTGCAACGTATGCCGCTGGGGCAACGATTTACGTCACGAGCGAACGCAGTCGTACATCAAAGGGACAGCACCTTGTCGCCGCGGGCGATGCCGGAGACCCCGGTACGCGCCACCTCGAGGATCCCCACCGGCGCCATGGCCTGCAGGAAGGCATCCAGCTTGCCGGCGTCGCCGGTGATCTGCACGGTGTAGAGGCTCGGCGTCACGTCGACGATCTGCGCACGGAAGATATCCACGGTGCGCTTTACCTCGTCACGGGCCGCCCCCAGCGCCTTGACCTTCACCAGCATCAGCTCGCGCTCGATGTGGTTGCCCTCGGTGAGGTCCACCAGCTTGACCACGTCGATCAGCTTGTTGAGGTGCTTGGTGATCTGCTCGATCACCCGGTCGTCCCCCACCGTGGTCACGGTCAGTCGCGACAGGGTCTCGTCCTCGGTGGGCGCCACGTTCAGCGTCTCGATGTTGAAGTTGCGCTGCGAGAACAGCCCCACCACGCGAGACAGGGCGCCCGGTTCGTTTTCCATCAGAATCGAGATGATATGGCGCATCAGGTCCGCTCCGTCTTGGAAAGCAGCATGTCACGCATGGCGCCCAGCGGCACCTGCATCGGATAGACGTGCTCGTGCGGGTCGACCGCCACGTCGAGGAACACCAGCTCGTGCTTGTCGGCAAAGGTTCTCTCCAGTGCCGGCTCGAGCTGGTCGAGGGTCTCGACCTTCATCGCGGTGAAGCCATAGGACTCGATCAGTTTCTGGAAGTCGGGCAGCGACTCCATGTAGGAGTGGGCGTGGCGGGACTTGTAGTTCAGGTCCTGCCACTGCCGCACCATCCCCAGCGAGGCGTTGTTCAGGTTGACGATCTTCACGCCACCGCCGAACTGCTTACAGGTGGAGAGCTCCTGCATCATCATCTGGAAGCTGCCCTCGCCGGTCACGCAGATCACCTGCTCGTCCGGGAAGTTCTGCTTGATGCCCATGGCCGCCGGGAAGCCGAAGCCCATGGTGCCGAGGCCGCCGGAGGTAATGAAGCGGTTGGGCTTGTCGAACTTGTAGTACTGGGCCGCGAACATCTGGTGCTGGCCCACGTCGGTGGTCACGTAGGCCTCGCCGCGGGTCACCCGGCACAGCGCCTCGATGACCTCCTGGGGCTTGATGGCCTCGCCGGGCTTCGAGGGCTCGTAGAGCCTGCCGGCCCGCTCCTCGCGCCAGCCGTCGATCTTCTGCCACCACTCGGCCAGCGCCTCGGGGTGGGCGACCTCCTTGCCCTGCACCAGGCTGATCATCTCGCTGATCACGCTGCCGGCCGGCCCCACGATGGGCACGTCGGCCCGCACGGTCTTGGAGACCGAGCTCGGGTCGATGTCCACGTGGATGATCTTGGCCGTGGGACAGAACTTGGAGGTGTTGTTGGTCACCCGGTCATCGAAGCGTGCGCCGATGGCGATGATCAGGTCGGCATGGTGCATGGCCATGTTGGATTCATAGGAGCCGTGCATGCCCAGCCAGCCGAGACACTGACGATCGCTCTGCGGATAGGAGCCGATGCCCATCAGGGTGGTGGTGACGGGGTAGCCCAGCCGCTTTACCAGGTCGGTCAACCCTTCGCTTGCCCGCCCGGTCACCACGCCACCGCCGGTGTAGAACACCGGACGCTTGGCCTTGAGCATCATCTCCACGGCCTTCTTGATCTGCCCGCTGTGCCCGCGGGAGACCGGGTTGTACGAGCGCATCTTGACCTTCTTCGGGTAGACGTACTCGTAGCGCTCGGTGGGGGCGGTCATGTCCTTGGGAATGTCCACCACCACCGGGCCCGGGCGGCCGGTCGCGGCCAGGTAGAAGGCCTTCTTCAGCACTTCCGGGATCTCGGTCGGATGCTTGATCGAGAAGCTGTGCTTCACGATGGGGCGTGTCACGCCGATGATGTCGGTCTCCTGGAAGGCGTCGTCGCCGATCAGGTGGCTCATCACCTGGCCACACAGCACCACCATCGGGATCGAGTCCATGTAGGCGGTGGCGATGCCGGTGACGGCGTTGGTCGCGCCGGGGCCGGAGGTGACCAGCACCACACCGGGCTTGCCCGCGGCCCGGGCGTAGCCGTCGGCGGCGTGGGTGGCGGCCTGTTCGTGGCGTACCAGGATGTGCTTGACCTTGTCCTGACGGAACAGGGCGTCGTAGATGTGCAGCGCCGCCCCGCCTGGATAGCCGTAGATGTATTCGACGCCCTCATCCTGGAGGAAGCGGGCGATCATGTCCGCGCCTGAAAGCAATTCCACTGATGTCTCTCCCCTGGAGGTCTCGAGTGCGATCCGTGTCTCGAATGCGGGACACGGGGTCGAGTGCGACGGTATGTCGCTGCCGGCCTCGCCGGCACCTGATGCCAAACCCTGGCTTGTTCGGCCCTGTTGGGGCCTGCACTCTCATCGCGGCGGATCGCCGCGTCGGGGCGTTGGTCAGGACGGGCGGTTGGCCCGAGCCTGGAAGTCCTTCGGCGGGTAGAGGCCATGGGGCCTACCCTTCGCGCGGGAGTGGGGGGTCGCCCGCAGAGTTCCGCGCCCGCAAATCAGGAAGGGCCAAGATTCCATTAGCGACACAACGGTGTCAACCGCGGAAAAGGCGTGAGTGGGCCGACGCGCCCGGCGCGCCGCCATAAAAGAGCCCGCCGGGCTGGGTGCCGGGCGGGCAAGGGGGTTACAGGACGCAACCTGATTTCAGTGTAGACAGTTGCCGACCGGACGCCCGGTCGGCACGGTAACGCTTTGTTGGGCTCAGCTCTGGAACACCAGCTGATCGCCCTCCGCCTCCACGTGGATGACATCGCCGGGCGAGAACTTGCCGGCCAGCAGGTCCTGGGCCAGCGGGTTCTCGATGCGCGCCTGGATCGCCCGCTTGAGCGGCCGCGCCCCGAACACCGGGTCGAATCCCGCCTCGGCCAGCAGGCCCAGCGCCGCCTCGCTGACCTCGAGGGAGAGGTCGTGCTCGGCGAGCCGCGCGCGCAGGCGGTCGAGCTGTATCTCGGCGATGGCCTGGATCTGCGCCTGGCCGAGGGCGTGGAACACCACCACCTCGTCGATGCGGTTGATCAGTTCCGGGCGGAAGTGGTCGCCGACCACCGCCATCACCATCTCCTTCATCTGGGCATAGTCCGAGTCATCGCCGCCCATGCGCTGGATGATGTCCGAGCCCATGTTGGAGGTCATCACGATCACCGTGTTGCGAAAGTCCACGGTGCGCCCCTGGCCGTCGGTCAGGCGCCCATCCTCCAGCACCTGCAACAGGATGTTGAAGACGTCGGCGTGGGCCTTCTCCACCTCGTCGAGCAGCAGCACCGAGTAGGGCTTGCGGCGCACCGCCTCGGTCAGGTAGCCGCCCTCCTCGTAGCCGACATAGCCGGGCGGGGCGCCGATCAGCCGCGCCACGGAGTGCTTCTCCATGAACTCCGACATGTCGATGCGCACCATCGCCTCCTCGGTGTCGAAGAGGAAGTTGGCGAGCGACTTGCACAGCTCCGTCTTGCCCACCCCGGTCGGGCCGAGGAACAGGAAGGAGCCGTTGGGCCGGTTCGGGTCGGCCAGCCCGGCGCGGGAACGGCGCACGGCATTGGCCACCGCGGTCACCGCCTCGTCCTGGCCGATCACCCGCTCGTGGAGCGCCTCCTCCATGCGCAGCAGCTTGTCGCGCTCGCCCTCGAGCATCTTGGAGACCGGGATGCCGGTCCAGCGCGACACCACCTCGGCGATCTCCTCCTCGGTGACATTGGAGCGCAGCAGCTGGTGCCTGGAGGTATCGGCCTCCCCTTCCCCGGCCTCGGCGATCTTCTTCTCGAGCGCGGGGATCACCCCGTACTGGATCTCGGACATCCGCGCCAGGTCACCCTGGCGACGCGCCTGCTCCAGATCGACGCGGGCCCGGTCGAGCTCGTCCTTGAACTGGGCCGCGCCCTGGATGCTGGCCTTCTCGGCCTTCCAGATCTCGTCGAGGTCGGCATACTCGCGCTCGAGCTCGCCGATCTGCTCCTCGAGCGTCTCGAGACGCTTCCTGGAGGCCTCGTCGCTCTCCTTCCTGAGGTGCTCGCGCTCCATCTTCAGCTGGATCAGCCGGCGGTCGAGGCGATCCATCTCCTCGGGCTTGGAGTCGAGCTCCATGCGGATCCGCGAGGAGGCTTCGTCGATCAGGTCGATGGCCTTGTCGGGCAGCTGGCGATCGGTGATGTAGCGGGTCGAGAGCTTGGCCGCGGCGATGATCGCCCCGTCGGTGATGTCGACGCCGTGGTGCACCTCGTAGCGCTCCTTGAGGCCGCGCAGGATCGCCACGGTGTCCTCCTCGGAGGGCTCGTCCACCAGCACCTTCTGGAAGCGGCGCTCCAGGGCCGCGTCCTTCTCGATGTACTTGCGGTACTCGTCGAGGGTGGTGGCCCCCACGCAGTGCAGTTCGCCGCGGGCCAGGGCGGGCTTGAGCATGTTGCCGGCATCCATGGCGCCCTCGGCCTTGCCGGCGCCGACCATGGTGTGCAGCTCGTCGATGAACAGGATCACCCGGCCCTCTTCCTGGGCCAGCTCCTTGAGCACCGACTTGAGGCGCTCCTCGAACTCGCCGCGGAACTTGGCTCCGGCCAGCAGCGCTCCCATGTCCAGCGACAGCACGCGCTTGTCCTTGAGGCCCTCCGGCACCTCGCCGTCGACGATGCGCTGGGCCAGCCCCTCGACGATGGCGGTCTTGCCCACGCCGGGCTCGCCGATCAGCACCGGGTTGTTCTTGGTGCGCCGCTGCAGCACCTGGATGGTGCGGCGGATCTCGTCGTCGCGGCCGATCACCGGGTCGATCTTGCCGCTGGCCGCCCGCTCGTTGAGGTCCAGGGTGTACTTCTCCAGTGCCTCGCGCTGGTCCTCGGCGTTGGGGTCGTCGACCCTCTCGCCGCCGCGTACGCTGTCGACGGCGGCCACCAGCGACTTGCGGGTCACCCCCGCCTGGGTCAGCAGCCGGGTCACCGCATGGCCCATCTCCAGCGCGGCCAGCAGCACCAGTTCGCTGGCGATGTACTGGTCGCCGCGCTTCTGGGCCTCGCGGTCGGTGAGGTTGAACAGCTTGATCAGATCACGGGAGGGCTGCACCTCGCCGTCGAAGTGGGCGACCTTCGGCAGGTCGTCGAGGTGGCCCGTCAGGCCCTCGCGCAGCCGCGCGGCGTCGCCGCCGGCCTTCTGCACCAGCGCCTTGACGCCGGTATCGGTGGCCTCCAGCAGCGCCAGCAGCAGATGCCCGGGCTCCAGCTGGTTGTGGCCGCGGCCCACGGCCAGGGACTGGGCGTCGGCCACGGCGTTCTGCAGCTTGGCGGTGAACTTGTCGAAACGCATGAAACCTTCCTCCATCGGGGTGGCGGCGCGCTCGGACGCACCGCGTGGCCCTGTCAATTCGTCTTGACACACTCAATGGAGTCAGGCGGGCCGGCTTTCAAGTCGACCGCCAGGGGAAGCGCGTGGCAAGTTGACGCGGGTCAACCCCGCAGGCAGAAGGTGGCAATTGGTAGGAGGCCAATTCATTGGGCGAACGGAGGCCGAAGGCCTCCCGGAAGTGGCCACCCGAGCCATGGAGACACCGCCGGGCGCCTGACGACGCCAGTCGCGCGGCGAAGCCGCCCTCCTAGAGCCCGGTATCGCACACCGGCGCTATCGCAGCCAGATCACGCTGGCCATGCGCCCGGTACGGCCGTCGTCACGGCGGTGGGAGTAGAAGCGCGGCTCGCAGGCGGTGCAGAAGTGGCCGCCGCTGATGTGCGACACCCCCAGGCGCTCCAGGCGCAGGCGCGCCAGGCGATAGAGGTCCGCCATGTAGTGGCCCAGGCGGTAGGGGCTGGGATCGAAGGCGTCGGCCGCCTCGGGATGCACGCCGACGAAGGCCTGCTGCACCTCGGGGCCGACCTCGAACTGGGCGTTGGAGATCGCCGGGCCCAGCCAGGCCAGCTGCTCCTCCGCCGGCACGCCCAGGGCGGCCACCGTGGCTTCCAGCACCCCCCCGGCCAGCCCGCGCCAGCCGGCATGGGCCACCGCCACCCGGGTGCCGCGACGGTCGCTGAAGAACACCGGCAGGCAGTCGGCGGTGAGCACCACGCAGGCGTAATCGCGGTCGAAGGCCACCGCGGCGTCGGCCTCCGGGGCGTGGGCATCGTACGCCTGCTGCACCCGCGCGCCGTGGACCTGGTCGAGCCACAGCAGCGGGCGTTCGTCGTCCACCTGCTTCTGCAGCAGCCGCCGGCACAGCGCCACGTGGTCGGCGTTGTCGCCCACGTGCTCCGCCGGATTGAAGCAGGCGAAGTCCCCCTGGCTAGGCCCCGTCTCGCGGGTGGTCACGAAGGCCCCCACCGAGGTGGGGGCCGGCCAGTCGGGCAGGATCAGGGTCGGGCGCAGGTCAGGGGCGTCGCTCATGGCGGGTTCCTTGGCGCAGGGGTATCAGCGCATCGTGGCGTGGTCTTCGCGCAGGTAGTCGATCAGCATCAGCATGTCATCGGGCAGCGGCGAGCGGAAGGTCACCCGCTCGCCGCTGCCGGGGTGCACGAAGGCCAGGCGGCGGGCATGCAGCGCCTGGCGCGGGAACTCGCGCAGGATCTCCTTGAGCGGCTCGGCGGCGCCGGGCGGCAGCTTCAGCCGCCCGCCGTAGACCGGGTCTCCCACCAGGGGATAGCGCAGGTGGGCCAGGTGCACGCGGATCTGGTGGGTACGGCCGGTCTCGAGCCGGCAGCGCACGTGGGTATGGGCGCGGAAGCGCTCCACCACCCGGTAGTGGGTCACCGCCGGCTTGCCGGAGGCCGTCACCGCCTGGCGCTTGCGGTCCTTGGGGTGGCGACCGATGGGCGCCTCCAGGGTGCCGCCAGCGGTCATCGCCCCCACGCACACGGCATCGTACTCCCGCGACACCGTGCGCGCCTGCAGCTGCTCGACCAGCGCCGTCTGGGCGGCCAGGGTCTTGGCCACCACCATCAGGCCGGTGGTGTCCTTGTCGAGGCGGTGCACGATGCCCGCCCGCGGCACGCCGGCAAGCGAGGGGCAGTGGTGCAGCAGCGCATTGAGCAGGGTACCGTCGGGGTTGCCCGCCGCCGGATGGACCACCAGCCCGGCCGGCTTGTCGATCACCAGCACCTCGTCGTCCTCGTGGACCACCGCCAGGGGGATCTCCTGGGGCTCGAAGCGGGTGTCGTCCTCCACCTCGGCGGCCAGCTGCAGCTGCTCGCCGCCATAGACCTTGTCCTTCGGCCTGGCGGGATTGCCGTCGACGGTCAGCTCCCCCGACTTGATCCAGGCCTTGAGGCGCTCCCGCGAGTGGTCCGCGAACAGTTCGGCCGCGGCCTGGTCCAGGCGCAGGCCGGCCATGGCGTCGGGAACGCGTTGCTGTGCTTCCAGGGTCTGGGACATGAGCGAGAGGGAGCCCGTATGCAGGTGTCGTGGTCGGGATGCCGCCGAACCACTGCGTTTTGCCACGCAGTGCTTTATAGTGAGCGGGTTTCAGGTCGATTCTAACACGGCCAATCCGCGTTGTTTGCCACGAGGATCACGATGCGCGTTTTCACCCCCACTGCCCGTCTCGCGGCCCTGCTGCTGGCCTCCACCCTGCTGGTGGGCTGCGCCAGCAGCGGCTCCACCGAGGAAGAGGACGAGTTCGCCGGCGTTGCCGAGCGCGAGCTCTACGAGGAGGCGCGAGGCTCCCTGGAGCGGCGCAACTTCACCGCCGCCATCACGCGGCTCGAGGCCCTGGACACCCGCTTCCCGTTCGGCAACCACGCCGAGCAGGCGCAGCTGGAGCTGATCTACGCCTACTACGAGACCAGCGACTGGGAGGCCGCCCGCGCCGCCGCAAGCCGCTTCATCCGGCTGCACCCGAGCCATCCCCAGGCAGACTACGCGCTCTACATGCGTGGCCTGTCCTCCTGGCAGGCGGGCCGCTTCAGCCTCGAGCGCCTGAAGCTGATCGACATATCCAAGCGTGACCTGGGCGCCTCGCGGGACGCCTACACCGACTTCAGCGAGCTGGTGCGGCTCTATCCCAACAGCGAGTATGCCCCCGACGCCCAGCAGCGCATCGTCTATCTGCGCAACCTGATGGCCCGCCATGAGCTCCACGTGGCCGACTACTACCTGCGCCGCGGGGCCTACCTGGCCGCCGTGGAACGCGGCCGCTGGGTGATCGAGAACTACCCGGAGACCGAGGCGACCCGCGACGCCCTGGCGGTGATGGTGGAGGGCTACCTGGGCCTGGAGATGCGCGACCGCGCCCGGGAGGTGCTCGACGTGCTGATCGAGAACGCCCCGCGCCACGACCAGCTGCGCGGCCGCACCTTCGAGCCCAGGCACGTGCGCGCCCAGTCGCTGTCGGCCTGACGCCGAGCGCCGAGCGCCGAGCGCCGAGCGCCGAGCGCCGAGCGCCGAGCGCCGAGCGCCGAGCGCCGAGCGCCGAGCGCCGAGCGCCGAGCGCC
>NZ_JACHZF010000042.1 GCF_014193375.1 Halomonas campaniensis | reverse complement strand
TCGGAGTACCGACGTCGCGTCTTCTTGGTCATGAACACCTCCAATGCCTCCAGTATGAGGCTTACCGGGGTGTCCGCTCCAATTAGACCAGTTCATTCCGGCCCCCCCGAGGTAGAGACGCGGGCGCTTCTGATATGCTATAAAGTGATTAGATAAATATTCTTTATTTCAAATTGGCCTCGCCAGCGCCCATCGTGGCTACCGCCTGCCAGAGTGTCCAGGGAGCCGAATCCACCATGAAACTGCAGCAGCTGCGCTATATCTGGGAAGTCACCCGCCACAACCTCAACGTGTCGGCCACCGCCCAGAGCCTCTTCACCTCACAGCCCGGCATCTCCAAGCAGATTCGGCTGCTCGAGGACGAGCTCGGTGTCGAGATCTTTGCCCGCAGCGGCAAGCACCTTACCCGCGTGACGCCCGCCGGCAAGGCCATCGTCGAACTGGCCGGCCAGGTGCTCAGGTTGACCGACAACATCAAGGAGGTGGCCCAGGAGTTCAGCGACGAACGTCGCGGCAGCCTGTCCATTGCCACCACCCATACGCAGGCACGCTATGCCCTGCCGCCGGTGATCAGCGACTTCACTCGCAAGTATCCCGATGTCGCGCTGCACATGCAGCAGGGCACGCCCAAGCAGATCGCCCAGATGGTCAGCGACGGCCAGGCCGACTTCGCCATCGCCACCGAGTCGCTGGAACTCTTCAACGACCTGGTGCTGCTGCCCTGCTACCGCTGGAACCGCTGCATCCTGGTGCCCCAGGGGCACCCCCTGGCGGAGGAGGGCGAGCTCACCCTGGAAGCGCTCGCTCGCTATCCGCTGGTGACCTACGTCTTCGGCTTCACCGGCCGTTCGCAGCTCGACGACGCCTTCCGTGCCCGGGGGCTCACGCCCAACGTGGTGCTGACCGCCGCCGATGCCGACGTGATCAAGACCTACGTGCGCCTGGGCATGGGAGTGGGCATCGTCGCCCACATGGCGGTGGATCCCCAGCACGACAGCGACCTGGTAGCGCTGGACGCAGGGCACCTGTTCGAGAGTTCCACCACCAAGATCGGCATCCGCCGGGGCACCTTCATGCGCGGCTACATGTACGATTTCCTCAAGGGATTTGCCGACCACCTCGACCGCGACCTGGTCGATGCCGCCCTGGCCGCCGGGCCCCGCCACGAGCAGGGGCTGTTCAACGAGATTGCCTTGCCGGTGCGCTGAGTGTATTCGTGGCCGCACACGACAAGGGCGCCCCGCGGGGCGCCCTTGTCGTGTCATGGAGGTCAGCGTGTCGCCAGGTTGGCGGCGTGCAGGCCACACTCCTTGCCGGCCTGGTCCTCCCACCACCAGCGCCCCTCGCGCTCGTGCTGGCCCGGCAGGGTGGGGCGGGTGCAGGGTTCGCAGCCGAGGCTCACGAAACCGCGCTCGTGAAGGGGGTTGTAGGGCACGTCGAACATCCGGATATGGGTCCAGACCTCCTCGCTCGACCAGTGGGTGAGCGGGTTGATCTTGAAGAGCGGCGACGCCTCGCTGCCGAAGGCGGTGTCCCGCTCGGCGATCTGCAGGGAGGAGCGGGTGCCCGGGCTCTGGTCGCGGCGCTGGCCGGTGACCCACATCGGCAGGCCGGCCAGCCGCTCACGCAGGGGCCCGACCTTGCGGATGCCGCAGCACTCCTGGTGGCCATCACGGTAGAAGCTGAAGAGCCCCTTCTTCCGGACCAGGGCCTCGACGGCCTCGCGGTCGGGGAAGCGCACGTCGATCTCGATGTGGTAGTGCTCGCGGATCCGCTCGATGAAGGCATAGGTCTCGGGATGCAGGCGTCCGGTATCCAGGGCGAAGACGTGGACCGCGTCCTTCGGCGCGACCTTGAGCGCCAGGTCGACCAGCACCACGTCTTCGGCGCCGGAGAAGGAGAGGGTCAGCTCGCCGAAGGCCTGGTAGGCGGCCCGCAGGATCTCCTTGGGCGTGGCCTGGTCGTGTTCGAGGACGAAACGGTTGGGGTCGAAGGTCGTCATGGCGCCTCCCGTGCTGTGGAGCGCACTACCCTAGCAAAGGCGGTGCCCCTCGCCCCAATATCGATTGGTTGGGTTCTTATTATTCCCTGAAGGAATGGTTGTCGTGATTCTTATAGCTCTTGATCCTCCTCCCCTAAAGGCGGATCGGCGAGGGGCGCGCCCAGGGCGGCCATCAGGTGGCGGATCTTGTCCAGGGTCTCCCGATACTCCGCCTCGCCGCGAGAGTCGGCCACCACGCCGCCGCCCCCCCACAGGTGCAGCCGCTCCCGGTCTGCCACGGCGGTCCGGATGGCGATCGAGGTATCCATCCGGCCACGCACATCCACATAGCCCAGGCTCCCGCAGTAGACGCTGCGTCGGCTGGGCTCCAGGGCGTCGATGATCTGCATGGCCCGCACCTTGGGTGCCCCGGTGATGGACCCTCCGGGAAACGAGGCCGCCAGCAGGTCCAGGGGGCGCCGGTCGGCGTCCAGCTCGCCGGTGATCACGCTGACCAGGTGATGGACGTTGGCATAGCTCTCCAGGCCGCACAGCTGCGGCACGCGGACGCTGCCGACCCGGCAGACCCGTCCCAGGTCGTTGCGCAGCAGATCGACGATCATCACGTTCTCGGCCCGGTCCTTGAGGCTCGCCTCCAGCTCGGCGGCCAGTTGGCGATCCTCGTCGCGGGTGGCCCCGCGTGGGCGGGTGCCCTTGATCGGTCGGGCCTCCACCCGGCCCTCCCGGCAGCTCAGGAAGCGTTCGGGGGAGACCGAGAGGATCGCCTGTTCGCCGCGTTCCGCGGGCCAGGCCATGTAGCCGGCAAAGGGGGTCGGCGTCGCCTCGCGCAGGCGGAGGTAGGCGGCCCAGAGGTCGCCCCGGTAGGGGGCGCTGAAGCGCTGAGCGAGGTTGATCTGGTAGCAGTCGCCGGCGCGGATGTAGCGCTGCACCGCATCGAAGCGCTCGAGATAGGCGGCGCGGCTCAGTTCCGCGGCAAAGGGCGCGCGGAGCCGAAAGCCGCCCGGTGGCGTACCGGCCGCGTCGAGCCACGCCAGGACCTGGCGGCGCCGCGCCGATGTGGCGACCAGCCAGGACGCCCGTTCATGGTGGTCCTGGATCAGGGCCCAGTCATACAGGCCGACCCGGCTGGTCGGCAGGGCGACACGGGAGGCGGCTCGCCGCCCGACCGGCTCCAGCTCGCGGCCCAGGTCATAGCTCCAGAAGCCGATCAGCCCGCCGAGGAAGGGCAGGTCGCTGTCGGGGACCGACAGGTCCAGCCCGTCGAGCAGCCGTTGCTGGGCGGCGAAGGGGGTCTCCCCGCCGGGAGACGAGCCCCCCGGGTCGTGACTCTCCAGCGTGCTCAAGGGATCGCTTGAGAGGATGTCGTAGCGGCCGCCCGGCGCGACCGGGCGGCCGCTGTCGAGCAGCACCGCGCCGGGGCGGTAACGCAGCCTGGCGAAGTAGCCGAGCGGGTCCGCCCGATATGGCAGGGGAGTGATCTCGAGTCGTGGTGTCATCAAAGCGCCTTCCCTGAACAGGCGCATCATTCTAGGGCGCCGGGTCGCGTTTGTCCCTGCCGGTCGCGGGAGGGCCTTCTCGACGGTCTCCCGGCATTGTCGACATCTGCGACATTTGACGTCCGGTTGTCTACAACCAAAGGTTAAGCGGATCCGGCATGACGGCCTGTTGACCCGGTGGCGGCCAGTGACTAAAGTGCCTTCATCGTTTGATTGTCGACAATTGCCATGAACTCAGCCGCATCCGAAACAGCATCGCCCGAGGTTCGCACCCTCGCCGAGCGAGTCTTCCAGCAGCTTCAGGACGCCATTGTCCGCGGCGAGCTGGCGCCGGGCAGCAAGATCACCGAGCCGGGGCTGTCACGGGCCTACGGGATCTCCCGCGGACCACTGCGCGAGGCGATGCGTCGCCTCGAGGCCCATCGCCTGATCGAGCGGGTGCCCCACGTGGGGGCGCGCGTCGTGAAGCTTTCCATGAAGGAGCTGCTCGAGCTGTTCGATGTCCGCGAGGCGCTGGAGAGCATGGCCGCCCGCCTGGCCGCCGAGCACATGACCGCCCAGGAGATCGCCGGGCTGCGCGAGGTGCTGGCGATGCACGAGCGCCAGGCCGACCTGAAGAAGGGTGAGGCCTACTACCAGCGCGAGGGCGACCTGGACTTCCACTATCGCATCGTCCAGGGAAGCCACAACCGCATGCTGGTGACCCTGCTCTGCGACGACCTCTACTACCTGGTGCGGCTCTATCGCACCCAGTTCAGTGCCAGCGGCTCGCGCCCCCAGCGGGCCTTCGTCGAGCACCATCGGATCGTCGATGCCATCGAGGCCGGCGACGCCGAGCTGGCCGAACTGCTGATGCGACGACACGTCAGTGCCTCGCGGACCAATGTGGCCGACCGCTACGCCGCCACTCTCAAGCAGGAAGCCGAGGCGACCATCTGAGGCCGACCCGGACAACATGAGGAGATCCAGCATGACCCAGCAGACCCCCGGTGCGCGTTTCCGTGCCGCCCTCGAGGCCAACCGCCCGCTGCCCATCGTCGGCACCATCAATGCCTACACCGCCATGATGGCCGAGCGCGTGGGCCACCAGGCCATCTATCTCTCCGGCGGCGGTGTGGCCAACGCCTCCTTCGGCCTGCCGGACCTCGGCATGACCACCATGAACGACGTGGTCGAGGACGCCCACCGCATCTGCGGCGCCACCGACGTGCCGCTGCTGGTGGATATCGACACCGGCTGGGGTGGCGCCTTCAACATCGCTCGCACCGTCAAGGAGATGCAGCGTGCCGGCGTCGCCGCCGTGCACCTCGAGGACCAGGTCGCCCAGAAGCGCTGTGGCCACCGTCCCAACAAGGCCATCGTCTCCCAGCAGGAGATGGTCGATCGCGTCAAGGCCGCCGCCGATGCGCGCATCGACCCGGACTTCTACCTGATCGCCCGCACCGATGCCTTCCAGAAGGACGGGCTGGATGCCGCCATCGAGCGCGCCCAGGCCTGCATCGACGCCGGCGCAGACGCCATCTTCGCCGAGGCGGTGCACACCCTGGACGACTACAAGGCGTTCTGCGAGCGCGTCGACGCGCCGATCCTGGCCAACATCACCGAGTTCGGCGCCACGCCGCTGTTCTCCCAGCAGGAGCTGGGCGAGGTGGGCTGCCGCATGGTGCTCTACCCGCTGTCGGCCTTCCGCGCCATGAACGCCGCGGCCCTCAAGGTCTACCAGAGCATCCATGCGAGCGGCCACCAGCGCGACGTGGTCGATCTCATGCAGACCCGCGACGAGCTCTACGACTTCCTGAACTACCACAGCTTCGAGCAGAAGCTTGATGCCCTGTTTGCCGAGAAGGGCAGCGACGCCTGAGGCGCGCCCTGCGACAGAAACACATCGAGAGGAGAGAGACCATGGCAGAGAAAGCCATCGGCGGCGCCGGCCTGCGCGGCCAGAGCGCCGGCACCACCGCCCTGTGCACCGTCGGCAAGACCGGTTCCGGCCTGACCTATCGCGGCTTCGACATCAAGGAGCTGGCCGAGAAGGCGAAGTTCGAGGAGGTCGCCTACCTGCTGCTCAAGGGCAAGCTGCCCAACCGGGCCGAGCTCGACGCCTACATCACCAAGCTCAAGGGCCTGCGCGGCCTGCCCCAGGCCCTCAGGACCGTGCTGGAGCAGATCCCCGCCGACGCCCACCCCATGGACGTGATGCGCACCGGCGCCTCCATGCTGGGTAACCTGGAGACCGAGCAGAGCTTCGACGAGCAGCAGGACGCCTCCGACCGCCTGCTGGCCGTGCTGCCCTCCATCATCTGCTACTGGTACCGCTTCAGCCATGACGGCGTGCGCATCGAGACCGAGACCGACGACGAGTCCGTCGGCGGCCACTTCCTGCACCTGCTGCGCGGCGAGCCGGCTTCCGAGCTGCACGCCCGGGTGATGAACGTCTCGCTGATCCTCTATGCCGAGCACGAGTTCAACGCTTCGACCTTCACCGCGCGCGTCTGTGCCTCGACCCTCTCCGACATGCACTCCTGCGTGACCGGTGCCATCGGCTCCCTGCGCGGCCCGCTGCACGGCGGCGCCAACGAGGCGGCCATGGACATGATCGAGGACTGGAAGTCCGCCGACGAGGCCGAGCGCGAGATCATGGCCATGCTCGAGCGCAAGGACAAGATCATGGGCTTCGGCCACGCGATCTATCGCGAGTCCGACCCGCGCAACGCCATCATCAAGGAGTGGTCGAAGAAACTGGCCGAGGACGTGGGCGACAGCGTGCTCTACCCGGTCTCGGAGCGCGTCGAGGCGGTGATGTGGCGCGAGAAGAAGCTGTTCTGCAACGCCGACTTCTTCCACGCCAGCGCCTACCACTTCATGGATATCCCCACCAAGCTGTTCACGCCGATCTTCGTCTGCTCGCGCGTCACCGGCTGGTGTGCCCATGTCTTCGAGCAGCGCGCCAACAACCGCATCATCCGCCCCAGCGCCGACTACGTGGGCCCGGAGAAGAGCGAGTGGGTGCCCATCGAGCAGCGCGACTGATCGATTGCCGCCCCCGGACGACCCTTCTCGGGTCGTCCGGCCTTCTTCCCCTTCGCCCCGACGCCTGCAAGAGATCCCTCACGCCATGAATACCGAATACCGCAAACCGCTTCCCGGCACCGAGCTGGACTACTTCGACGTGCGTGCGGCCGTCGAGGCGATCCAGCCCGGTGCCTATGACACCCTTCCCTACACCTCCCGGGTGCTCGCCGAGCAGCTGGTGCGTCGCTGCGAGCCGGAGCTGCTCACCGATGCCCTCAAGCAGCTGGTCGAGCGCCGCCGCGACCTGGATTTCCCCTGGTACCCGGCCCGGGTGGTATGCCACGACATCCTCGGCCAGACGGCGCTGGTCGACCTGGCCGGCCTGCGCGACGCCATCGCCGAGCAGGGCGGTGACCCCGCCAAGGTCAACCCGGTGGTGCCGACCCAATTGATCGTCGACCACTCCCTGGCGGTCGAGCACGCCGGCTTCGACCCGGATGCCTTCGACAAGAACCGCGCCATCGAGGATCGTCGCAACGAGGATCGCTTCCACTTCATCGAGTGGACCAAGACCGCCTTCGAGAACGTCGATGTCATTCCCGCCGGCAACGGCATCATGCACCAGATCAACCTGGAGAAGATGTCGCCGGTGGTCCAGGCCCGCGACGGCGTGGCCTATCCCGACACCTGCGTGGGCACCGACAGCCATACCCCGCACATCGACTGCCTGGGCGTCATCGCCATCGGCGTCGGCGGCCTCGAGGCCGAGACCGTGATGCTGGGGCGCCCCTCCATGATGCGCCTGCCCGACATCGTTGGCGTGGAGCTGACCGGCAAGCCCAAGCCCGGCATCACCGCCACCGATATCGTGCTGGCGATCACCGAGTTCCTGCGCCGCGAGCGCGTGGTGGGGGCGTATCTCGAGTTCTACGGCGAGGGGGCCAAGAGCCTTACCATCGGTGACCGCGCCACCATCTCCAACATGACGCCGGAGTACGGCGCCACCGCGGCGATGTTCTACATCGATGAGCAGACCATCGACTACCTGACGCTGACCGGCCGCGAGCCGGAGCAGGTCGAGCTGGTGGAGACCTACGCCAGGCAGACCGGCCTGTGGGCCGACAGCCTGACCAACGCTCAGTACGAGCGGGTGTTGACCTTCGACCTCTCCAGCGTCGAGCGCAACCTGGCCGGCCCCTCCAACCCCCATCGCCGCCTGCCCACCAGCGCCCTGCATGAGCGCGGCATCGCCGTGGACTACTACAAGGCCCAGGCGGAGGAGAAGGCGGGTCATATGCCCGATGGCGCGGTGATCATCGCCGCCATCACCAGCTGCACCAACACCTCCAACCCGCGCAACGTGGTAGGGGCCGGCCTGCTGGCCAAGAAGGCCAATGAACTCGGTCTGATTCGCAAGCCCTGGGTGAAGTCGTCGTTTGCCCCGGGTTCCAAGGTCGCGCGGCTGTATCTCGAGGAGTCGGGCCTGCTGCCGGAGCTGGAGAAGCTCGGCTTCGGGATCGTGGCCTACGCCTGTACCACCTGCAACGGCATGTCCGGGGCGCTCGATCCGAAGATCCAGCAGGAGATCATCGACCGCGATCTCTATGCCACCGCCGTGCTCTCCGGCAACCGCAACTTCGACGGGCGCATCCACCCCTACGCCAAGCAGGCCTTCCTGGCCTCGCCGGCGCTGGTGGTGGCCTATGCCATCGCCGGTACCGTGCGCTTCGACATCGAGAAGGACGTGCTGGGCACCGACAAGGATGGCAATCCGGTGACCTTGAAGGACCTCTGGCCCTCCGACGAGGAGATCGACGCCATCGTCGGCGAGTTCGTCAAGCCGGAGCAGTTCAAGCAGGTCTACATCCCGATGTTCGACCTGGACGCCTTCGAGAAGGCCGAGAGCCCGCTCTACGACTGGCGCCCGCAGAGCACCTACATTCGCCGTCCGCCCTACTGGGAGGGCACCATGGCCGCGGCGCGGGAGCTCAAGGGCATGCGGCCCCTGGCGATCCTGCCGGACAACATCACCACCGACCACCTGTCGCCGTCGAATGCCATCATGATGGACAGCGCGGCGGGCGAGTACCTGCACAAGATGGGCCTGCCGGAGGAGGACTTCAATTCCTACGCCACCCACCGCGGCGACCACCTCACCGCCCAGCGGGCGACCCTGGCCAACCCCAAGCTCTTCAACGAGATGGTGCGGGACGAGAAGGGCGAGGTGGTGCAGGGGTCGCTGGCGCGGGTCGAGCCGGAAGGCAAGGTGATGCGCATGTGGGAGGCCATCGAGACCTACATGAACCGCAGGCAGCCGCTGATCATCATCGCCGGTGCCGACTACGGCCAGGGCTCGTCCCGGGACTGGGCGGCCAAGGGTGTGGCCCTGGCCGGCGTGGAGACGATCGTGGCGGAAGGCTTCGAGCGCATCCACCGCACCAACCTGATCGGCATGGGCGTGATGCCGCTGCAGTTCCAGGAGGGCACCACCCGCCACACCCTGCAGCTCGACGGCACCGAGACCTATGACGTGGAGGGCGAGGCGGCCCCGGGCGCCACCCTGGAGCTGGTCATCCACCGCAAGACCGGTGAGGTCGACCGGGTGCCGGTGACCTGCCGCCTGGATACCGCGGAGGAGGTGACGGTCTACTCCGCCGGCGGCGTGCTGCAGCGTTTCGCCAAGGACTTCCTGGAGTCCTCGGCCGACGCGGTCAGCTGAGCCGGGCGGCGGGGTCAAGGCCTCGCCGTCATGTACGCAGCTCGAAGCTTCTCCGGCGACAGGCCCCGGAGCGCCGGACCGACGAGGGGGCGCTGTGAACCCTTCCCTGGGCGCTACCGACGCCGTCCCTGGCGCAGGACCCCCTCTCTGGCCTGTCCCCGGCGCTTCTTGCTTCAGGCAGCTTCACCATTTTTTGCCGCCGCGCCTTCGGGTGCGGCAGCGTTCCCTCCGGAGCTTCTTTCATGGCACATGTTCCCCAGATTCGCATTCCCGCCACCTACATGCGCGGCGGCACCAGCAAGGGCGTCTTCTTCCGGCTCGTCGACCTGCCCGAGGCGGCCCAGGTGCCCGGCGAGGCCCGCGACCGCCTGCTGATGCGGGTGATCGGCAGCCCCGACCCCTACCAGAAGCAGATCGACGGCATGGGTGGGGCCACCTCCAGCACCAGCAAGACGGTGATCCTCTCCAGGAGCAAGAGTCCCGATCACGACGTGGACTATCTCTTCGGCCAGGTCGCCATCGACAAGGCCTTCGTCGACTGGAGCGGCAACTGCGGCAACCTCTCCGCTGCCGTGGGGCCCTTTGCGGTGGCCAACGGCCTGGTGGACCCGGCGCGCATCCCCGACAACGGCGTGGTGGAGGTGCGCATCTGGCAGGTCAATATCGGCAAGACCATCGTCTGCCAGGTGCCGATCACCGATGGGCAGGTACAGGAGACCGGCGACTTCGAGCTGGACGGCGTGACCTTCCCGGCGGCCGAGGTGCCGGTGGCCTTCAAGGACCCCGCCGACGGCGAGGGGGCAATCTTCCCCACCGGCAACCTGGTCGATGACCTCGAGGTGCCGGCTGATGTGGTGGAGGGGGGCACCCTCAAGGCGACGCTGATCAACGCCGGCATTCCTACCGTCTTCGTCAACGCCGCCGAACTCGGCTACACCGGCACCGAGCTGCAGGAGGCGATCAACGGCGACGCCGAGGCGCTGGCGCGCTTCGAGACCATTCGCGCCCACGGGGCGGTGAAGATGGGCCTGATCAAGGACGTGGCCGAGGCGGCCTCCCGTCAGCACACCCCCAAGGTGGCCTTCGTGGCGCCTCCGGCCAGCTACACCTCTTCCAGCGGCAAGGAGGTGAAGCCCGAGTCCATCGACCTGCTGGTGCGGGCGCTCTCCATGGGCAAGCTGCACCATGCCATGATGGGCACCGCAGCGGTGGCGATCGCCTCCGCCGCTGCCATCGAGGGCACCCTGGTCAACCTGGCCGCCGGCGGTGGCAAGCGCAATGCCGTCACCTTCGGCCACCCCTCCGGCTCGCTGCGCGTCGGCGCCGAAGCGAGCCTGACGGAGGGGCGCTGGGTGATCGACGAGGCGGTAATGAGCCGCAGCGCCCGGGTGCTGATGGAAGGCTTCGTGCGGATACCCGGCGACAGCTTCTGAGCCTGCTCTCGCCTGGGGGCGAGGCCGCGTAAACAGAGGCGCCCCTGGCCAGATGGCCAGGGGCGCCTCTCTTCATGCCTCAGGCACTCTTCTATAGTGGGGGTAGCCACTCTGGATACGGAAGGAGGAGAGGATGAGCACCGTGGAAGCCAATGTGCGGCCGGCCTACGACGACGAGCTGCAGAAGATCGCCGACTATGTGCTGAACACCCGCATCGAGAGTGCCGAGGCCTGGAACACCGCCCGACTCTGCCTGATGGATACCCTGGGCTGCGGCCTGCTGGCGCTGCGCTTCCCGGAGTGCACCAAGCATCTGGGGCCCCTGGTGGAAGGGACCGTGGTGCCCCATGGCGCCCGGGTACCGGGAACCTCCTTCCGCCTGGACCCGGTGAAGGCGGCCTGGGACATCGGCTGTATCGTGCGCTGGCTCGACTACAACGACACCTGGCTGGCGGCGGAGTGGGGCCACCCCTCGGACAACCTGGGGGCGATCCTGGCCGTGGCCGACCACCTCTCCCAGAAGCGCCTGGCCATGGGCGAGGCGCCGCTGGTCATGCGCGACGTGCTCGAGGCGATGATCCTGGCCCACGAGATCCAGGGGGTGCTGGCGCTGGAGAACAGCTTCAACCGGGTCGGGCTCGACCATGTGGTGCTGGTCAAGGTCGCATCCACCGCGGTGACGGCCAGGATGCTCGGCGGCGACCGCGAGCAGCTCCTCTCTGCGCTCTCCCACGCCTGGGTCGACGGGCAGAGTCTGCGTACCTATCGCCACGCGCCCAACGCCGGGTCGCGCAAGAGCTGGGCGGCGGGTGACGCCACCTCCCGAGCGGTGCGTCTGGCCGATATCGCCCTGCGCGGCGAGATGGGCGTGCCCGGGGCCCTCACGGCACCCCAGTGGGGCTTCTACGACGTGCTGTTCAGCCACGCCAATCGTGATCTGTCCGTCAAGCCCGAGCCGGAGCGCAGGTTCCGCTTTCAGCGTGAGTTCGGCAGCTACGTGATGGAGAACATCCTGTTCAAGCTCGCCTTCCCGGCGGAGTTCCATGCCCAGACCGCCTGCGAAGCGGCCGTTACACTGCACCCCGATGTGGCGAGGCGTCTCGACGAGGTCGAACGTATCGTCATCACCACCCACGAGTCGGCGATCCGGATCATCTCCAAGGAGGGAGACCTGGCCAACCCGGCAGATCGCGACCACTGCCTGCAGTACATGGTGGCCGTACCGCTGATTTTCGGAGAGCTGACCGCTGAGCACTACGAGGACGACTTCCATGCGGCCCATCCCGAGATCGATGCGCTGCGGGCCAGGATGGAGGTCGTCGAGGAGCCTGGCTATACCCGGGACTACCTCGACCCCGAGAAGCGCTCCATCGCCAATGCCATCCAGGTGTTCTTCACCGATGGCAGCGCGACCGAGCAGGTGGCGGTGGAGTACCCGATCGGTCACCGCCGCCGCCGACAGGAGGGAGTCCCGGTCCTGGAGGAGAAGTACCGGCGTCACCTGGCCACCCGGTTCCCTCCCGGGCGCTGCGAGAGGATTCTCGAACTGTGTCGTGACCAGGCGCGGCTGGAAGAGACGCCGGTCAATCGGTTCATGGACCTCTTCGTGATCTGACTCTCCCGGGACCTGCTGCCGGGCACCGCGGGCGAGGGGCCCCGGGCCAATCGCTCCGGCCTGGCATGTCCGGACCGTGGCTGCCGACAGAAAGTTGTCCCGGGTCATGGCAGAGTGGCTGAAGCTGGGCTACATTTTTCTGGCGGAAGGGGTTGCACCCCTCGGGGGAAAACCGTAAAGTACGCATCCGCTGCCGGCGACGGGCAACGTTGCAGGCGGTGAAAGGTGGGAGAAGTGGTTGTTCTGCTTGGGGTTTTCGAAAACGCCTCGCTTGACAGTCACCGCGGATTCGGTAGAATGCGCCCCACACGAATCGCAGCCACCTCGACGGGGTGGGGCGGTCGGCAGCCACGGCAAGTTCGCTTCGCCGACCCCTGCTTGACACGCCGAAGCGAATCGGTAGAATACGCCTTCCTCGCAGGGCGCTGGCGAGGCCCGCCGGATCATGGATCCGCGGCCACGACAGCAAGCGAGACGCTCCGC
>NZ_JACHZF010000041.1 GCF_014193375.1 Halomonas campaniensis | reverse complement strand
TCTTCGGCCTGCCCCCGGCGCCCCTCACCAGAGTCAGAATCTACAGCCTTGGCGCGATCCAGTATCTGGCTGGGCATCTCCCCGTGGCACTCGGGGGGCGGTGGCCCTAGGGCCAGCGTCTCGGCATCGGTCGCGTCGCCGGCGGCGAGGTTGCTGTGTGCTTCCAGCAGCCCGGCATGGGCCCGGGGCTCCGGGGTGCGCAGCAGGCCGACTCGCTCCAGCCCGGCGGCGGTGCGGCGGCTGCCGCTGGCCCGCACCAGCAGCGGCGCCAGCGCCAGGCCCACCCAGACCGGCGCCAGCCAGGCGACCAGCACCGGCACCTGCCAGGTCACCAGGGCGATCCACAGCGCCCCGAGCAGCGCGAAGGGGGCGGTGTGGCGCAGCGCCGCTCGCCAGGGCACGGCGCGCCCCTCGCGGTGCTGGGTGCCCCACTCGACGCTGGTGCCGGTCAGCACGCCGATCACGAAGGCGCTGTGGAAGGCCATCATGATCGGCGCCAGCAGGATGGCGGCCAACCCCTCCAGCAGGGCGCTGGCACAGAGGCGCACTCGCCCGCCGAAGCCGGCGGCGCGTCGCCCCAGGGCGAGCAGCAGGCCCAGCCCCTTGGGCAGCAGCAGCAGGGTGGCGGTCATCGCCAGCAGCGCGGCGATCAGCTCCGGCCGCGCCCGGGGCCAGAAGGGGAAGAGCTGCTCGCCGCTGCCGAAGTAGGCGGGCTCGCTGCGGGCGATCAACACCGCGTCCAGGCTGCCGGCCAGCAGGATGACGAGCCACAGCAGCGAGGAGACAAAGGCGGTGGCGCCGAGCAGGAAGTGCAGCCGGCTCAGGGGGTGCAGGCCGGGTGCCGCCAGCAGGCGCAGGTGCTGCAGGTTGCCCTGGGTCCAGCGCCGGTCGCGCCGGGCATAGTCGAGCAGGTTGCCGGGCATCTCCTCGAAGCTGCCGGTCAGGCGCGTCTCGAGCTCTACCTCCCAGCCGGCGCGGCGCAGCAGTGCGGCCTCCACGAAGTCGTGACTGAGGATCTCGCCGCCCAGCGGCGGGCGGCCGGGCAGGCGGGGCAGGCCGGCATGGTCCATGAAGGCGCCCAGTCGCAGGATGGCGTTGTGCCCCCAGTAGTTGGCGGCATCGCCCTGCCAGGCGCTCTGACCGGCGGCCAGCATGGGCGCGTAGAGGCTGGCCGCGAACTGGGACAGGCGGCCGAACAGGGTGAGCTGGCGCACCGGCAGCGGCACCGTCTGGATCAGCGCCACGCGGGGGCGCGCCTGCAGGGCGCGGACCAGCCCCAGCAGCGTCTCGCCCTCCATGCGGCTGTCGGCATCCAGCACCACCATGAAGTCGAAGCCCGTCCCCCAGCGACGACAGAACTCCGCCAGGTTGCCCGCCTTGCGCCCGGCGTTGCCGGCGCGGCGCCGGTAGTGCAGGGCCAGGCGGCCCGCGAGGCCAGCCTGGAGCCCGGCGATGGCCCGGGCCTCCGCCGCGGCGATGGCCGGGTCGGTGGTGTCGCTGAGCACGAAGAGCGTGAAGTGATGCGCCTGCCCGGTGGCGATCAGCGACTCGGCGGTGGTCGAGAGGGCCGCGACCACCTGCTCGGGTGACTCGTTGTGGATCGGCATGGCCAGCACGGTGCGCCGGGTGATCGGCAGGGCGCGTTCGTCGGCAACCCGGGGCCGGCGGGCCAGGGTCAGCGGGTCGCGATCGGCGAGGAGCAGCAGGAAGCCGGCCACGGCGGTCCAGAAGCCCACGGCGATCCAGGCAAATATCGCACTGAAGAGCACGAGGATGCCCCACTGCAGCGGGGTGATGCCCCCCGGCTGCAGGATGCGCCACATCAGCCCGGTGCCGACCAGGGTGGTCAGGGCGACGAGAAGGGCAAACAGCGCCCGGCGCGTGGCCAGCCAGGGCAGGCCGGCATCCTGCCCGCGGCGGGCGGCGAGCCTAGCGCTGCTCGTCGGGATGCCAGACATGGTTCCAGGTCTCGCTGATGACCTCGCCGTGCAGGCTCAGGCGCAGGCGCAGGTCGCTGGGCTGCCGGCCGTCGGGGTCGAGGCGGAAGGAGGCGCGCCAGCCGCGGCCCTGCGGCAGGGGGCGGGCCTGCAGGTGGTGGACCTCGCCGCGACTCGCCGAGAGCTCGGCTTCCACCGGCTGGTCGGGGGAGAGCCCCTCGAGCTCCCCGCCGGCGAAGTCGACCATGAAGTGGCGCCGGCTGCGGGGCGGCGGGCTGGGGTCGCCGGGCACGCCGCCCCAGCCCTGGCGGGTGCGGATGACCCGGGCCGGTGCCGCCGCGGCGGGCTCGGCGCCGAAGGTGTGGGTGCGGTAGCGCAGCTCGCGGTGCTCGCCGGCGGCAAGCGGCGTGTCGCTGACCCAGAAGGCGACGATGTTGTCGTGGGTCTCGTCCGGCGCCGGGATCTCGACCAGCTGCACGCGGCCCGCGCCCCAGGGGGCCAGGGGCTCCACCCACTGGCTGGGGCGGCGCTCGTAGCGGGCCTCCAGATCCAGGTAGCGGTCGAAGTCGCGTTCGCGCTGGGCCAGGCCGAAGCCGCCGGGGTCGTGGTCGAGCAGCGAGGAGACCCGCAGCGAGCGGGGGTTGGTGAGCGGCCGCCAGATCCATTCGCCGCCTCCGGTGAGCACCAGCAGGCCGTCGGAGTCGTGTACCGCCGGGCGGTGGTCGTCCACGGCCCGGGGGGTGGTGTCGCCGTGGGCGAACATGCTGGTCAGCGGCGCCACGCCGAGCCGCTCCACGTCGCGGCGGGCGAACAGCCGGGCGGTCACCTCCACCTGGATATCGCGCCCCGGGGCGATGTCGAAGCGGTAGGCGCCGGCCAGCGACGGGCTGTCGAGCAGGGCCAGCACCGTCATGCGGGTGGCCTCCGGGGCCGGCCTCACCAGCCAGAACTCGCGGAAGGCCGGGAACTCCTCGCCCCGGGGCAGGGCGGTGTCGATGGCCAGGCCCCGGGCGGAGAGGCCGTAGCCCTGGCCGCGGCCCACCAGGCGGAAGTAGGAGGCGCCGAGGAACACCGCGAACTCGTCCTGATACTCGGCGCGATTGAGCGGAAAGTGCAGGCGAAAGCCGGCGTGGCCGGCGCCGGAGAGGTCCCGCTCCGGCAGCCCGGCGGCCGCATCGTCGTAGCGGAAGCGGGCGGCGTCGAAGTCCAGCGCGGTCACCTCGCCGTTATCCACCGTGTGCAGCCGGACGGGCGACTCGAACAGGAAGCCGGTGTGGAAGAGCTGCACCGAGAAGAGTCCCTCGTCGTCCCACAGGGCCGCCTCGGGGCGGAAGCGGATCTGCCGGTAGGTGTCGTAGTCCAGGTCGCGTAGCGCCTCGGGCAGCGCGCCCGTGCCGGGGTCGTGGGGGCGGGCGGCCAGCGCCTCGGCCTTTTCGGTGACGGTGGCGAAGAGGGCGTCGACCTCCCCCGGGTCGGTTGCGGCGACGGCCGGCGAGGCCAGCAGCAGCGCCATGGGCAGGCATGCCGTCAGGCGGGGGTGTCGTCTCAGGGGCATCGCGTCTCTCCCGGGCTTGCTGGCTGGTGCTGCAGAACAGTGTCGTCTCGGACGGTGGATCCTGCACGCGCGGCTGGCGAGGATCTTTATGGTACAAGTCTTGTACATATCTTTTGATATGTACATAGTTTTCCCTGGGCTACGCTCTCAGGGTGGCCCGACACGTCCGCCCCGGCGGCCCAAGCCTGGCTCACGAGCCTTCCGAACCCGAGGATCTCCCCGCGATGCTGCGACTGCTGGGCCTTGCCGTCCTGCTCAACCTGCTGCTGCTGCTGCCCCTGTGGCTGCGCTTCGGGGAGATCGCCACCCGCTGGGTCGCCCTGGAGGCGGTGCTGCTTACGGCCCTGCTGGTGCTGCTGCCGGCCGGTCGGCTTCCCTGGCTGCGTCCGCTGCTGACCCTCACCGTGCTGGTGGCGGTGCTCGCCGGCCTTGGGGATGCGGCCACTCACCTGGCCTTCGGGCGCTCGCTGAACCTCTATCTGGACCTGCCGCTGCTGCGCTCGGTCTTCCACCTGCTGGAGGGCAACCTGGGGACCTGGCTGGCCTGGGTCGCCTCCCTGGCGGGCCTGCTGCTGGTCGGCCTGATCGGCTGGGCGCTGAACCGGGGATTCCGGGCCGGCCAGCGGCAGGCCACCGGTGCTGCGGCGGTAACGGTGGCCGCCCTGCTGCTGGTGGCCAGCACCGCCCTGATGGCGGCCCAGTGGCATCACCAGCGCTGGCTGCCCGTGGCCCGGGCGCCGGTCATGGACACCCTGCGCTTCCAGGGCGAACAGCTGGTCGAGACCCATCGCGCCCAACGCGACTTCTCGGCGCGCATGGCGGCGGCCCCCACCCGGGCCACCGCGCTGCCGGGGCTGGCCGGGCGCGACGTGCTGCTGGTGTTCGTGGAATCCTACGGGGTCTCGGCGGTGTTCGATGACCCCTTCGCCGAGGTGGTGGCGCCGCGGCTCGACGAGATGGCCGAACGCCTGGCGGCCGCCGGGCTGTCGGTGGCCACGGGGGTGCTGGAGGCGCCGATCCGCGGCGGCCAGTCCTGGCTCGCCCATGCCAGCACCCTGGGGGGCCTCGAGATCGACAACTCGCTCTGGTACCGGCTGATGCTGGCCAGTGACCGGCCGACCCTGGTGGATGACTTCCGCGCCACCGGCCACCGTACCCTGGCGGTGATGCCCGCCATCACCCTGGCCTGGCCCGAGGGCGAGGCCTACGGCTTCGACGAGCTCCACGCCGCCGCGGACATCGACTACGCCGGGCCGCCGCTGCACTGGGTGACCATGCCCGACCAGTTCACCCTCCACCACTTCGAGCGGCGCATCCGCCAGCCCCGGGAGGCGCCGCTGTTCGCCCAGGTCGCCCTGATCTCGAGCCATGCCCCCTGGACCCCGATCCTGCCGGTGCTCGACGACTGGGACGCGGTAGGCGACGGCAGCATCTTTCATCGGTGGGCGGACGCCGGCGACTCCCCCGACGTGCTCTGGCAGGACCTGGCGCGGGTGCGCGAGCACTACGCCCGCTCCCTCGACTACGCTCTACATGCCAGCGCCCGCTGGGCCGAGGCGTTCGTCGACGACGACACCCTGTTGATCCTGCTGGGCGACCACCCGGCCGCACCGCTGGTCATCGGCGACGAGGCCGGCTTCGGGGTGCCGGTGCACGTGATCAGCGGCGATGCCTCACTGCTCGCCCCCTTCCTGGCCCGGGGCTTCGTGGCCGGCATGCGACCCGCCTCCGACGAGGCGTTCGCCGGCCTGGATGCCCTGCGCCACTGGCTGCACGAGGACTTTGGCCCATGATGACCCCCGTGATCCTGGCCGGCGGCAACGGCGTGCGGCTCTGGCCGCTGTCCCGCCGGGCGCGCCCCAAGCAGTTCCTCTCCCTGGAGGAGGACCGCAGCCTGCTGGCCCGCACCCTGTCCCGGCTCGAGGGGCTGCCGCTGGCACCGCCCATCGTCATCTGCCAAGAGGCGCATCGTTTCCTGGCCGCCGAGCAGCTGCGCCGGGCCGGCGTCCAGGGCGCGACCCTGCTGCTCGAGCCCGAGGGGCGCGGCACCGCCCCGGCCATCGCCCTGGCGGCCCTGCTGGCCCATGGCGAGGGGCGCGAGGGGCCGCTGCTGGTGCTGCCTTCGGACCATCACCTGGGCGACGAGGGCGCCTTTCGCGAGGCGGTAGCGAGCGCCGCCCGCCTGGCCGACCGGGGGCGGCTGGTCACCTTCGGCGTGGTGCCGACCCGCGCCGAGACGGGCTTCGGCTACCTCCAGGCCGGCGACCCCCTGGGCGGTGAAGGCTTCGTGGTGGCTCGCTTCGTCGAGAAGCCCGCGATCGAGCGGGCCGAGGCCTTCCTCGCCGCCGGCGACCACTACTGGAACAGCGGCATCTTCGTGATGCGCCCGGCGGACGCCCTGGCGGCCCTGGCCACCCACGCCCCAATGATCCTCGCGGCGTGCCGCGAGGCCCTGGCCGGGGCCGCCACCGACCTGGACTTCCTGCGCCCCGTCGAGGCGGCCTTCCTGGCCTGCCCGGCGGACTCCATCGACGTTGCGGTGATGGAGCGCACCGACCGGGCGGCCATGGTGCCGCTCGACGCGGGCTGGAGCGACATCGGCTCCTGGCAGGCGCTGTGGGAGGTGCTGCCTCACGACGCTGACGGCAACGCCCTGCAGGGCGACGTGGTCTGCGAGGCGAGCCGGGGGCTGCTGGTGCATGCCGAGTCGCGGCTGGTGGCGACCCTGGGAGTGGCGGACCTGGTGGTGGTCGAGACCCGTGACGCGGTGCTGGTGGCCGACCGCGCCAGCAGCCAGGCCCTGCGCGGCCTGGTCGACCGCCTCGAGGCCGGTGGCCGCCCGGAGACCCGCCAGACCCCCACGGTCTTCCGCCCCTGGGGCCACTACGAGACGGTGGACGCCGGCGAGCGCCACCAGGTCAAGCACATCACGGTGAAGCCCGGTGCCCGGCTGTCGCGGCAGCTACACCACCACCGCGCCGAGCACTGGATCGTGGTCAGCGGCACCGCCCGGGTGACCCTGGACGACGAGACCTTCCTGGTGGGGGAGAACGAGTCGACCTTCATTCCCGTGGGGCGGGTGCACTGCCTGGAGAACCCCGGGCTGATTCCCCTGGAGCTGATCGAGGTGCAGTCCGGCAGCTACCTGGGCGAGGACGACATCGTGCGCCTGGACGACCGCTACGGGCGGGAGTGATGAGCCAGAGCCTCAGTAGAGCCGGAACGCCTGGTGGTTGGGCACGCCTTCCTGCTCCTCGACTACCTTGCGGTAGCGCTTGTACTCCCACTGGTACTGGGCCGGGTCCAGGGCGATGGCGGCCTCCACGCAGGCGTTGACGCCGGTGGCGGACTCGGCCTCGTCCGGGGAGCAGACGCGTTCGTCGGCGGCCAGGAAGTGTATCTCGAAGCCGCGACCGGGAATGCGCCGGGCGACGCCGGTGACCACCCGCGCCTCGGTGCGCGCCACCAGCTTGGGCAGCAGGGTGGCGGTGTAGGCGGGGCGGCCGAAGAAGGGGGCGAAGACGCCACTGCCCCAGTCCGGCTCCTGGTCGGGCAGGATGCCGATCGCCTCCGAGCGCTTGAGCGCCTTGAGCAGGGCGGCGACGCCCCGGGGGTTGGTGGGCACCAGGCTCGCCCCCATGCGCTCGCGGCCCCGGCGGATCACCGGGTCGAGTTCGGCGATCTTGGGTGGCTCGTACATGGCGGTGAAGGGGAAGTGGCCGGAGAGCCAGAAGTTGAGCACCTCCCAGTTGCCGAAGTGCGGCGCCAGCACGATCACCCCGCGCCCCTCGGCGCGGGCCTCGTCGAGCAGTTCACGCCCATGCACCTCGAGGATCGACGCCTCGACCCGTTCGGGGGCGCCCATCCAGGCGAAGCCGAGCTCCAGCATGGTGGCGGTGGAGTGGGTCAGGCTCTCCCGGGCCAGTCTGCGCCGCTCGGCGGCGCTGCGCGCCGGGTAGACCTCGGCCAGGTTGATCTCGGTGACCTCGCGCTCGCGCCGGCTGAAGCGGTGCACCAGCGGGCCGGCCAGGCGCGAGAGGCGCCACAGGGTGCCTAGCCGTCGGCCGGCCAGGGCCTTCCACAGCGTGCCGATGGCGCGGGCCTGCAGGGATGTCGAGCGGGTCTCGGCCATGGGTCAGAACAGCCAGGTGTCCACGTTGTCCGGTGCGCGCTTCTCCTGCAGGCCGCGGAAGCCCTTGACGCAGCGCACGATCAGCCACACCGCCAGGGCGATGAGCAGGGGGATGCCGATGGCCACCAGCACCAGTATCGAGGCGAGGGTGGCGTAGAGCAGGCCGATCCAGAAGGTGCGTATCTGGTAGCGGTAGTGCTCGTCGAGCCACGCGGGCCCCTTGCCGCGGTAGACGTAGGCGATCACCACGCCGATCACCGAGGTGAAGCCCACCACGAAGCTGGCCAGGTAGAGCGCGTAGACCACCATGGGCATGGTGGTGTCCGGGGATTTGCGTGGTTCGAGGATGACGTTGTCGTTCTGGACCCCGTCATGGCGGAAATCGTCGTTCATGGGTCGTCCCTGAAGCTGGGCGAGTGTCAGGCGCCCATGATACCGGCCGCCGGCCACAATGCCACCGGCGGCGGGCTCAGTCGGCGGCGTCTTCCGCCGGGCTCTCCGGGCGCAGGGGGCGGCTGATTTCGATCAGGTTGCCGTCCGGGTCGCGCAGGTAGAGCGACTCCAGCAGGCCGGTGGCGCCCTGGCGGGGGACCGGGCCGAGCTCCACCTCCACCTCCAGCGCCTCGAGGTGGCGGGCCACCTCGTCCAGCGGCAGCAGGCTGCGCAGGCAGATGTCGATGCTGCCCGGAGTCGGGGTCGCCGCCCGCGGCTCGATGTCGGTGGCGGTCCAGTGCAGGCGCAGGGCCAGGTCGCCGAGGATCAGGTCGACGCGCTCGCGGTCGCGATAGCGCACCTCCAGTCCCAGCACCCGGGAGTAGAAGTCCACGGCGCGGGAAATGTCGGTCACGGTGATGACCAGGTGATCCAGACCTGACAGCATTCGGTTCTCCTTGGGGGATTGTTCTGGCACAGAGGATACGATGATGCTGACCTGCCCGCTATGCGCATCTGCCGACACGGCCTTCTACCATCGCGATGCGCGGCGTGAGTACCTCCGCTGCCGGCACTGCGCGCTGGTGTTCGTGCCGCCGGCCTTCCACCTCGGCCCGGAGGAGGAGCGGGCGGTTTACGACCAGCACGAGAACTCCCCGGACGACCCGGGCTACCGCCGCTTCCTGTCGCGACTCTTCGACCCGCTGCGCGAGCGGCTCCCCCCCGGCGCCCGGGGGCTCGACTTCGGCGCCGGCCCCGGGCCGACCCTCTCGGTGATGTTCGAGGAGGCGGGGCACCCCATGGCGATCTATGACCCCTTCTATGCGCCGGATGCGAGCGTGCTGGAAGCCGAATACGACTTCATCACCGCCACCGAGGTGGTCGAGCACCTCTTCGCGCCGGGGGAGGAGTTGGCGCGCCTGGTCGACCGGCTGCGCCCCGAGGGCTGGCTGGGGGTGATGACCAAGCGGGTCACCGATCGCGAGGCGTTCACGCGCTGGCACTACATCCTCGACTCCACCCACGTGGCCTTCTTCAGCGAGGCGACCTTCCGGTGGCTGGCCGAAGAGCGGGGCATGGCCGTCGAGTTTCCCGCCGCCGACGTGGCGCTGCTGCGCAAGGCCTGACACGCGAGGCGGACGAGGCGATTTCCGGAGGTTCTTGCCGAATTTTCGAGCCATGGCGGAGGAAAATCCTGTCATGTCGCCGGAAGGGTAGGAAAGCGATTGACTCGCCGCCAGCCGAGCGTATGATTCGCGCGCTTCGGAAGCGCTCCTGCGACCTCGCCGCCCCCTCCGGGCGGGCGAGACGGGGCACTTTCTGCCACCCTTCCCGTTTTCCCCCTTCGCTGTGAGGCTCTTCATGTCGCGGCAACTGCTGGCCATGGCCCTGGCTCCCCTGCTGGGGCTCTTCATCCTCGGCATCGGCAACGGCTTTCTGGCCACGGTGATCACCCTGCGCCTGGACGCCGCCGGCCAGTCGGCGGTGGTGATCGGCTGGGTCTCCTCGGCCTACTTCATCGGCCTGGCGCTGGGCGCCATGCTCAACGACCGCCTGCTGCTGCGGATCGGCCATATCCGCGCCTACGGCAGCTTCGCCTCGCTGGTGGCGGTCACCGTGCTGCTGCAGGGGCTGGTGGAGCATCCCTGGGCCTGGTTCTTGCTGCGCCTGATCGGCGGCTGGGCCACGGTGGGGGTCTACCTGGTGATCGAGAGCTGGCTCTTGACCGCCGGCGACCAGAAGGTGCGCGGCCGCCTGCTGGCGCTCTACATGATCTCGCTCTATGCCGCCGGGGTGCTGGGCCAGCTGCTGCTGGGCGTCACCGAGGCCTTGGGCGGGGCGGCCTCCTTCATGGTGATTGCCATGCTGGCCTCGCTCTCGGTGCTACCCATGGCGATGATCCCGCGGGTCTCGCCGCTGATCGAGAAGGCCGAACCGCTCTCGCCGCTACGCCTGATCACCCTGACCCCCACCGGGGTGATGGGCAGCTTCGGTTCGGGGGTGGCGGTGGCGGCGGTCTACACCCTGCTGCCGCTCTACCTGCAGCGCATCGGCCTGCCGGTGGACCGGATCGGCCAGATGATGGCGGTGGTGGTGCTGGGGGCCATGCTGCTGCAGTATCCGGTGGGCCGCTGGTCCGACCGCCACGACCGGCAGCTGGTGCTGATCGCCATCGGCGCCTTCTGCACGCTGATCTCGGCGGCGGTGCTGTGGCTGCCGATGAACCTGTGGATCCTGGCCGGGCTGCTGTTCCTGCTGGGTGGCGGGGTCTTCTCGCTCTACCCGGTGGCGGTGGGCCACGCCGCCGACCGTGCCCCGGCCGGCGCCCTGGTGCGCATGAGCCAGGGCCTGCTGCTGATCAATGCCATCGGCTCGGCGCTGAGCCCGCCGCTGGTCTCGCCGGTGATGGGGGCCCTGGGCGATGCCGGCCTGTTCTGGGCCTTCGGCGCCCTGGGACTGTTCCTGGTGGCCTTCTTCGGCTGGCGGCGCAGCGTGCGCCCGGCACCGGTGCCGGTGGCGCCGTTCTCGCCCTCCACCCCGATGTCCTCGGTGGGCGCCGAGCTGGCGGTGACCGAGGAGCTGATGCAGGGGGCCATGGAACACGAGCACGTGGAGGACCTCTCCGGGGCGGTGCCCGAGGTGGCGGTGGCCGAGCCGCTGGTCGGCCCGCCGCCGCCCGACGAGGCGCATATCGCCTACTTCGACGAGCCCGAGGCCGCCGAGGCGCCCGCCCAGGAGGAGCTGCCCGGCATCGAGCCGCTGCCCGCCCGGGGCTGAGGCCGGGACGGCGGGGGGGGGTAAGACCTTGGGATAATGGCCGGCGAAAAGTAGTGAATCTACTATCGCCGTTATCATTTTTCCCAGAGGTGCTTCCATGACCCCCTTTGCCGCCCCCGTCCGCGACCTCCGTTTCGTGCTGGAGGAGCTGCTCGAGCACGGCTCGCTCTCGCTGCCCGGCTTCGAGGAGGCCAGCCCCGATCTGGTGGAGGCCGTGCTGGAAGAGGCCGCGAGGCTTGCCGGCGAGGTGTGGGCCCCGCTCAACGCCAGCGGCGACCGCCAGGGCTGCACCCGGCGCGACGACGGCAGCGTGACCGTCCCCGAGGGGTTCGCCGACGCCTACCGCGCCTACGCCGAGGGCGGCTGGAACGGCATCGGCGTCTCCGAGGCGCTGGGCGGCCAGGGGCTGCCCGAGGTGGTGGCCAGCGCCGTGCAGGAGATGCTCCACGGCGCCAACATGGCACTCGGCCTGTGCCCCATGCTCACCGCCGGGGCCATCGAGGCCCTGGCCCACCACGGCAGCGACGAGCAGCAGGCCACCTACCTGCCGAAGCTGGTCGAGGGCACCTGGACCGGCACCATGAACCTCACCGAGCCCCAGGCCGGCTCGGACCTCTCCAAGGTGCGCACCCGCGCCGTGCCCCAGGAGGACGGCAGCTACCGGCTGTTCGGCCAGAAGATCTACATCACCTGGGGCGAGCACGACGCCGCCGAGAACATCATCCACCTGGTGCTGGCGCGCAAGCCCGATGCCCCCGAGGGCAACAAGGGGATCTCGCTGTTCCTGGTGCCCAAGTTCCTCGTCCATGAGGACGGCTCGCTGGGCGAGCGCAACGACGTCACCTGCGCCTCCATCGAGCACAAGCTGGGCATCCACGGCTCCCCCACCTGCACCCTGAGCTTCGGCGAGGGGGAGGGCGCCATCGGCTATCGGGTGGGTGAAGAGGGCCGCGGCCTCAACCACATGTTCACCATGATGAACGAGGCCCGCCACAAGGTGGGGATCCAGGGCATCGGCGTGGCCGAGCGCGCCTGCCAGCACGCCTTCGCCTATGCTCTGGACCGCACCCAGGGCCGCAGCCCGCGCTCCGGCCGCAGCGACTGCACCATCAGCGACCACCTGGACGTACGCCGCATGCTGCTCTCCATGCGCGCCCGTACCGACGCGCTGCGTGCACTCGCCCTCTACTGCGCCGCCCAGCTCGACCTGGCCCGCCACGCCGCCGACGAGGGTGAGCGTGCCGCCGCCCAGGCACGGGTCGACGTGCTGATCCCGGTGGTCAAGAGCTTCTCCACCGACCAGGCCGTGGAGGTCGCCTCGCTGGGCATCCAGGTGCACGGCGGCATGGGCTTCATCGAGGAGACCGGCGCCGCCCAGCTGCTGCGCGATGCGCGCATCGCCCCCATCTACGAGGGCACCAACGGCATCCAGGCGCTGGACCTGGCCGGGCGCAAGCTGCAGCGCGACGGCGGCGCGGCCCTCGAGGGCCTGATCGACCGGGTGGAAGCGACCGCAGCGGCCCTCGCGGCGAACGCCGACCACGCCGCCCTCGGCGAGAGCCTGGCCGCGGGCGCCGCCGACCTGCGCGCCGCCATGGCTGTGGTGCTGGAAGCGGGCGCCGACCCCGAGCAGGGCGCCGATGCCGTCCAGGCCTACGCCACCCCCTTCCTCAACCTGGCCGGCCACGTGCTGTGCGCCTGGCAGATGGGCGAGGCGGCCCTCAAGGCCAGCGCGGCCATCGCCAACGGCCGCGACGAACCGTTCTATCGGGCCAAGCAGCAGAGCGCCGACTACGCTATCCGTCAGTGGCTGCCGGTGGGCCGCGCCCAGCGTGCGGTGATCGAGGCCGGCATGGCGAGCCTCGCCGCCTTCGACGCCGCCGCCCAGTAGTTCTGCCTTCCCCTCGCCGCCGGCCCCGCGCCGGCGGCGTGCTTCCCGGACACACCTCCACGGAGCCAATCATGAGCCAGAGCATCTTCGAACAGGGCCTGCCGCAGACGCCGGCCAACCACGTGGCGCTGTCGCCGCTGACCTTCATCGAGCGCACCGCCTCGGTCTACCCGGACTACCCGGCGGTGGTCTACGGCGAGATCCGCCGCGACTGGGGCACCACCTGGGAGCGCTGCCGGCGGCTCGCCTCGGCGCTGTCGAAGCGCGGCGTCAAGCCCGGCCAGGCGGTGGCGGCGATGCTGCCCAACGTGCCGGCGATGTTCGAGGCCCACTTCGGCGTGCCCCTGGCCGGCTGCGTGCTCAATACCCTGAACATCCGCCTGGACGCCGAGGCCATCGCCTACATGCTGGAGCACGGCGAGGCCAGGGCGATCCTGGTCGACCCGGAGTTCAGTGATGTGATCCAGGAAGCGGTGGCCAAGCTCGAGGACAAGCCGCTGATCATCGACGTGGCGGACGAGCAGTTCCTGGCCGAGGGCCGGTCCATCGGCGAGGTGGAGTACGAGGCGCTGCTGGCCGAGGGCGACCCGGCCCACCCCTACCGGCTGCCCGAGGACGAGTGGCAGGCGATCTCGCTCAACTACACCTCCGGCACCACCGGCAAGCCCAAGGGGGTGGTCTACCACCACCGCGGCGCCTACCTGAACGCGGTCAGCAACATCCTGGTGTGGGCGATGCCCCACCACCCGACCTACCTCTGGACCCTGCCGATGTTCCACTGCAACGGCTGGTGCTTCCCCTGGACCATCGCCGCCGCCGCCGGCACCAGCGTCTGCCTGCGCAAGGTCGAGCCGAAGCGGGTCATGGACCTGATTGCCGACGAGGGAGTGACCCACTTCAGCGGCGCCCCCATCGTGCTCAACGGCCTGGTCAACCTGCCGGACGACCAGAAGCGCGACTTCGACCACCCGGTGAAGGTCACCACCGCCGGCGCGGCGCCGCCCGCCTCGGTGATCGCCGGCGTGGAGAACCTCGGCATCGACGTGACCCACGTCTACGGCCTCACCGAGGTCTACGGCCCGGTGACCTCCTGCGCCTGGCGCGCCGCCTGGGATGAGCTGCCCATGGAGGAGCGCGCCAAGCTCAAGTCCCGCCAGGGCGTGCGCTACCACATGCTCGAGGCGCTCTGCGTGGCCGACCCCAACACCCTGGAGCCGGTACCCAAGGACGGCGAGACCATCGGCGAGATCCTGATGCGCGGCAACAACGTGATGAAGGGCTACCTGAAGAACGCGGCGGCCACCGAGCAGGCCCTCGAGGGCGGCTGGTACCATACCGGCGACCTCGCCGTCTGGCATGCCGACGGCTACATCGAGATCAAGGACCGTTCCAAGGACATCATCATCTCCGGCGGCGAGAACATCTCCACCATCGAAGTGGAGGACGCCATCTACTCGCACCCGGCGGTGGAGGAGGCCGCGGTGGTGGCCAAGCCCGACGAGAAGTGGGGCGAGACCCCCTGCGCCTTCGTCAAGCTCAAGGTGGGCTATGGCGAGGTGACCGAGGCCGACATCATCGCTCACTGCCGCGAGCGCCTGGCGCACTTCAAGGCGCCCAGGACGGTGATCTTCACCGAGCTGCCCAAGACCTCCACCGGCAAGATCCAGAAGTTCGTGCTGCGCGAAGAAGCGCGCAAGCAGTAGCAGCAGATCACAAAAGCCAATCGCCCTTGACTCAAGCGAGGAGCGTCCGGGGGCAAGCCGAAGG
>NZ_JACHZF010000040.1 GCF_014193375.1 Halomonas campaniensis | reverse complement strand
GATCAAGAAATAGCCAATCTCAAGCCCGTAGCGCCAATGTCTTCACCGAGCCTGAGATCTGGGAGCGTCTGGCCGGCCCGGTGCAACATCCGGGCCAGGGCCCCGAGGCACAGCGGCAGCGCGGTCGAGGCCGAGCCATGCAGGCCGGTGGCCGCCAGGCCCAGCGCGATCACGGCCCCCAGCAGCGCCGCCAGGCTGAGTCCGGCGGCCCGGGAGCTCACCGGGCGATCACGGGCCTGGCGCGGGGGACAGTAGGGCATCATCGCTCTCTTCCATGTCGGGCATTCGCGCATTGAGCAGGTAGAACTGCTGCTGGCTGCGATCCACGTAGCTGAGGATCTCGTGGTAGCGACGGATGTTGCGCACGTAGATCACCGGCTCGCCGCCCCGGGCATAGCCGTGACGGGTCTGGCTGTGCCACTCCCGCTCCTGCAGCAGGGGCAGCGACTCCCGGACGTCGGCCCAGCGGTCCGGGTCGCCGCCGCGCTGCTCGGTGATGCGCCGGGCATCGTAGAGGTGGCCGAGCCCCACGTTGTAGGCGGCCATGGCCATGAACAGGCGGTCCTCTCCGGTTATCGACGCCGGCAGGCGATCCTTGAGCTCGCGCAGGTAGCGTGCGCCGCCCTCGATGCTCTGCACCGGGTCGAGGCGGTCGTCGACGCCAAGGTCGCCGGCGGTGGCATTGGTCAGCATCATCAGGCCTCGCACCCCGGTGGGGGAGGTGGCCTCGGGGTCCCAGTGCGACTCCTGGTAGCCCACGGCAGCCAGCAGCTTCCAGTCGAAGCCGGTGTCGCGGGCCGCCTCGCGGAACAGCTCGGCGTAGTCGGGCAGCCGATGGTGGACGTGCTGGATGAAGGTCCGCGCCCCGACGTACTCGAGGTAGTCGTCGTGGCCGAAGTAGCGCGCCACCAGCCGCTCCAGCTCGCCCTCCTGGCGAAGCGTCTCCAGGAAGCGGTTGGCGGCCTCCACCAGTCCCAGGCCGCGTCCGGCCGGGAAGGCCCAGGCCATGGAGAGCGGGTCGCCGAGCAGGAAGCCGCGCTCCACGCGGGGAAAGAACAGCCGGTTGAGGCGGAACTGGTGGTCGTAGATCACCGCGGCGTCGAGGCGCTCGTCCTCGATCCAGCGCAGCAGCTCGGCCACCTCCAGCTCGCCCGACTCCTGCCAGGTGAGCCCGGGGTGGTCGGCCTGCAGCTCGCGCAGTACCCGGTCGGTCCCGGCGCCGGCGAGGGTGCCGATGGCGAGGCCGGCGAGGTCCTCCATCGACGTCACCGGCGGCAGTCCGCGGCGATAGACCAGCAGCGGCTGAAGCTCGAGGATCGGCCGGCTGAAGATCACGCCGGGCGTGCCCGGTTCCAGCGGCAGGGCGGCGGCCCCCAGGTCGCCCTCGCGGCGCACCGCCGCCAGCACGCTTTCGATGTTGTGGTCGGCCTCCAGCGTCAGGCTGACCCCGAGGTGGGCGGCGAAGCGTCGCGTCAGCTCGTACTCGAAGCCGGTGGGACCCTGGCGCCCCTCGTAGTAGGTGGTGGGGGTGTTGCGGGTATGCACGCTGAGGAAGTCACGGGCCAGCACCTCCTCCAGGTGGCGGCCATCGGGCACGCCGAAGCGCCCGGGCACCAGGCCGAGCAGCAGGGTGGCGGCCAGGGCGGCGATGCCGCGCCAGCAGCGGCGCGAGGGGGAGGAGGGGGCGGCGGACATTCGGCAGCGGCACGGCAACAGGACCCCTCACCATAACCAGCGGAGGCGCGGCTGTCATCCGCGCGATTTCTCGCCACCCGCGCTTTCCAGTATCATGTGCGCTTGTTGCCGCAGGCCGCGGCCCCGATCTTTCCTGCTTCAGAGGCTCCAAGACATGCTCGAACTGCGTGGCGCGCCCGCCCTTTCCGCTTTCCGTCATGCCAAGCTGCTGGCCGCCCTGCGCGACACCGTTGGCGACGTCGAGTCGCTGCAGGCGGAGTATGTGCACTTCATCGACCATGACGGCGAGCTGGCCGGTGACGACCTGGCGGTGCTGGAGCGGCTGCTGGACTATGGTTCTCAAGTTCAGGGTTCTCAAATTCAGGGTTCTCAAGTTCGGGGCTCCCACGGCCAGGGTGTCGAGCGTGACGAGGCGTCACGCGCCGAGGGCCAGCTGTTCCTGGTGGTGCCGCGCATCGGCACCCAGTCGCCCTGGTCCTCCAAGGCCACCGACATCGCCCGCAACTGCGGCCTGAAGCAGGTCAGGCGCATCGAACGCGGGGTCGCCTACCGGGTCAGGCTCAGGGGCATGCTCTCCGAGAAGGCCTTCGAGGCCATCCGCGCGGCCCTGCACGACCGCATGACCGAGACGGTGCTGGCCGACGCCTCGGACGCGGCCAAGCTCTTCGCCCACCACGAGCCGGCGCCGCTGGGCAGCGTCGATATCCTCGAGGGCGGCCGGGAGGCGCTGGTCGCCGCCAATGCCGCGCTGGGCCTGGCGCTGGCCGACGACGAGATCGACTACCTGGTCGACGCCTTCCGCGACCTGGGGCGCAACCCGGCGGACGTCGAGCTGATGATGTTCGCCCAGGCCAACTCCGAGCACTGTCGCCACAAGATCTTCAACGCCGACTGGGTGATCGACGGCGAGGCCCAGAGCCACTCGCTGTTCAAGATGATCAAGAACACCTACCAGGCCTCGCCGGACAACATCCTCTCCGCCTACAGCGACAACGCCGCGGTGATCGAGGGCTCCGAGGCGGGTCGCTTCTTCCCGACGCCGCTGACCGGCCGGGCCGGCGAGCGCGCCGTCTATGGCACCTCCCGGGAGCCGATCCAGATCCTGATGAAGGTGGAGACCCACAACCACCCCACCGCCATCGCGCCTCACCCGGGCGCGGCCACCGGCGCCGGCGGCGAGATCCGCGACGAGGGCGCCACCGGCATCGGCGGCAAGCCCAAGGCGGGCCTGACCGGCTTCACCGTCTCCAACCTGCGCATCCCCGAGTTCGTGCAGCCCTGGGAGGCCTTCGACTACGGCAAGCCGGAGCGTATCGTCTCGGCGCTGGACATCATGCTGGAGGGCCCCATCGGCGGCGCCGCCTTCAACAACGAGTTCGGCCGCCCCAACCTGGCCGGCTACTTCCGCAGCTACGAGCAGGATGCGCTGGGCACAAACGGCATCGAGCGCCGCGGCTTTCACAAGCCGATCATGCTCGCCGGCGGCTACGGCAACATCCGCGATGGCCACGTCCAGAAGGGCGAGATCCCGGTGGGCGGCAAGCTGATCGTGATGGGCGGGCCGGCGATGCTGATCGGCCTGGGCGGCGGCGCGGCCTCCTCCATGGCCTCGGGCGCCTCCAGCGCCGACCTGGACTTCGCCTCGGTGCAGCGTGGCAACCCCGAGATCGAGCGGCGCGCCCAGGAGGTGATCGACCGCTGCTGGGCGCTGGGCGAGGGCAACCCCATCCGCTTCATCCACGACGTAGGCGCCGGCGGCCTCTCCAACGCCCTGCCGGAGCTGGTCAAGGACGGCGGCCGCGGCGGCCTGTTCGACCTGCGGGCGGTGCCCAACGCCGAACCCGGCATGAGCCCGCTGGAGATCTGGTGCAACGAGGCCCAGGAGCGCTACGTGCTGGCGGTGGCGCCCGATGACCTCGAGACCTTCGATGCCCTCTGCCGTCGCGAGCGCTGCCCCTACGCGGTGGTCGGCGAGGCCAGCGAAGCGCACCACCTGGAGGTGCGCGACGGCCACTTCGACAGCAGGCCCGTCGACCTGCCGATGAGCGTGCTGTTCGGCAAGCCGCCGAAGATGACCCGCGAGTTCCAGCGCGAGACCACCCCGCTGTCGGGGGTGATGCTCGACAACCTCGACCTGCGCGAGGCCATGGACCGGGTGCTGCGCCTGCCCGCCGTGGCCTCCAAGAGCTTCCTGATCACCATCGGCGACCGCTCCATCACCGGCCAGGTGGCCCGCGACCAGATGGTCGGCCCCTGGCAGGTGCCGGTGGCCGACGTGGCGGTGACCACGGCCAGCTTCGACACCCATGCAGGCGAGGCCATGGCCATGGGCGAGCGTCCCCCGGTGGCGCTGATCGACCCCGCCGCCAGCGCCCGCCTGGCGGTGGCCGAGGCGATCACCAACCTGGCCGCGGCCCCCATCGAGACGCTCGGCGACATCAAGCTCTCCGCCAACTGGATGAGCGCCGCCGACCACCCCGGCGAGAACCAGGCGCTGTACGACGCCGTCCACGCCGTGGGCATGGAGCTCTGCCCGGCGCTGGGTATCGCCATCCCGGTGGGCAAGGACTCCATGTCCATGCGCACCGCCTGGCAGGAGGAGAGCGGCTCGGGTGACGGGAAGGGCGAGGTCGAGGAGAAGAGCGTCACCTCGCCGCTCTCCCTGGTGGTCACCGGCTTCGCCCCGGTCACCGATGCCATGAAGACCCTGACCCCCCAGATCAACCTGGAGCAGGACGAGTCCGACCTGATCCTGATCGACCTGGGCGGCGGTCGGAACCGCCTGGGCGGCTCGGCCCTGGCCCAGGTCTACGGCCAGGTGGGTGACGCCTGCCCCGACCTGGACGACCCGGAGGACCTCAAGGCGTTCTTCGCGGTGATCCAGGGCCTCAACGCCGAGGGCAAGCTGCTCGCCTACCACGACCGCAGCGACGGCGGCCTGCTGGTGACCCTGCTGGAGATGGCCTTCGCCGCCCGCGCGGGCCTCGAGATCAAGCTCGACTGGCTGATCGACGAGCCGGCCGAGGCGGTGAACGCGCTGTTCGCCGAGGAACTCGGGGCGGTGATCCAGGTGAACCGTGAGCACACCGAGGCGGTGCTGGCCCAGTTCGCCGCCGCCGGCCTCGAGACCTGCGGCGTCATCGCCCGCCCGCGCTACGACGACCAGGTGCGGGTGACCCTCTTCGAGGAGCCGCTGCTGGAGACCACCCGGCTGCTCACCCAGCGCACCTGGACCGAGACCAGCTACCGGATGCAGGCGCTGCGCGACAACCCCGAGTGTGCCAAGAGCGAGTTCGATGGCCTGCTGGACGATCGCGACCCGGGCCTCTCCGCGACCCCGAGCTTCGCGGTGGACGAGGATATCGCTGCCCCCTTCGTGAACAGCGCGCGGCCCGCGGTGGCGGTGCTGCGCGAGCAGGGGGTCAACGGCCAGGTGGAGATGGCCTGGGCCTTCGACCGTGCCGGCTTCGAGGCGGTGGACGTACACATGAGCGATATCCTGGAAGGCCGGGTATCGCTGGATGAGTTCAAGGGCCTGGTGGCCTGCGGCGGCTTCTCCTACGGCGACGTGCTGGGCGCCGGCGGGGGCTGGGCCAAGTCGGTGCTGTTCAACGAGCGGGCCCGGGAGCAGTTCGCGACCTTCTTCGCCCGTGACGACAGCTTCTCGCTGGGCGTCTGCAACGGCTGCCAGATGCTGGCCCAGCTCAAGGACCTGATCCCCGGCGCCGAGGCCTGGCCGCGCTTCGTGCGCAACGAGTCGGAGCAGTTCGAGGCACGGGTCGCCATGGTCCAGGTGGAGAAGAGCCCGTCGATCCTGCTGGCCGGCATGGAGGGGTCGCGCCTGCCCATCGCCGTGGCCCATGGCGAGGGGCGCAGCGAGTTCCGCGACAGCGCCCACCTGCGCAGCCTCCAGGGCAGCGGCCAGGTGGCCCTGCGCTACGTGGACAACTACGGCCAGGTGACCACCCGCTACCCGGCCAACCCCAACGGTTCGCCCTCCGGCATCACCGGCCTGACCACCCCCGACGGGCGGGTCACCATCATGATGCCCCACCCCGAACGGGTGGTGCGGGCGGTGACCAACTCCTGGCGTCCGGCGGAGTGGACGCAGGACGGTGCCTGGCTGCGGCTGTTCCGCAACGCGCGGGTCTGGCTGGGGTGAGGGAGCGCCCTGCGGCAGGCGACACGGGAGGCGGCCTTCGGGCCGCCTCCCGTCGTTTCGAGAGTGGGGTGTCGCCGGTCAGGCGCGGTGGCGCAGTCGCTCCCCGGTGCCGCTCTCGAGGCAGTGCTCGCGGAGGATGGCCAGCTCGGCCTGCTTCTGGCGGGCGATGGCGGTGAATTCGCGGCCCAGGGAGGAGGCCCCACCGAGCTCGCCGAGCCGGGCGTAGAGCCGGTGGGAGACGGCGGCATCGATGATGGCCTGGGACAGGGCGCCGCGTGCCATTGCCAGACTGCTGATCAGGCCCGGCGGTGACGCCGCCGGCACCGCGAGGGGCCCGACCGACGCGTCGCCGGGGGCGTCCAGGCCCAGGCGGCGCGCGGCCCGGGCCAGACCCGACAGGCGCATCTCGCACTCGATGCCCAGGGCGGCCATCAGCCGGCTGGCGGCACTGCTGAAGGCCAGGAAGCGGAAGGCGAGCCCGCGATAGCGTTCGAGCTCGGCATGTTCATGGTTGCCGGCGAGGGCCAGGAGCTCCTCGGGCAGCAGGCCGGGGGTGCCGCGGGTTGGACTTGTCGTCATGGCGGTCTCCTCTGCTGGGGGCGTGGGAAGAGGCATGCTCCAGCAGGTTAGCGCCGCCGGACATGACCGGGATCAAGTTTCTGCCGGTCTCGCCCGCGAAGTGCCGATCTCATACGCGGCCTGTCGGCAATGTCGTCGGTTTGCTGACCGTCCGGTCGAGGCCGTTCGGCGGCGGCGGGCGGGCCGGCGTCTTACGGAAGGGGATCATCGGGATCGAAACGGTCGTTTGAAAATGGCGGTCCCACCGGCCACACTGTCGATAGCCGGATTCAAGGAGAAGCCAATGGCAGCGACCGAGCGGTTCCATGAGCGGGTCACCCTGGAGATCGACCACCCCGTGGCCGAGGTTCGCCTGGCCCGCCCCCGGGCCCACAACGGCCTGGACTGGGCGATGATCGACGGGCTGCTGGCGGCCCAGCGTCGCCTGGCCGAGCTCGATGGCCTGCGCGCCGTGGTGCTGGCCGGAGAGGGCGACAGCTTCTGCGCGGGCCTGGACATGGGCGCCATCATGGACCAGCCGGCGCGGCTGCCGTCGCTGCTCGAGCCCGACGAGGCCGGCATCAATCCGGTGCAGCGCCTGGCGCTGGGGTGGCGCGAGGCCGGGGTGCCGGTGATCGCGGCCCTCCACGGGCATGTCTACGGCGGCGGGCTGCAGATCGCCCTGGGCGCCGACATCCGCGTGGTCCATCCCGAGGCGCGCCTGGCGCTGCTCGAGATCGTCTGGGGCATCATTCCCGACATGGGGATCAGCGTCACCGCCGGCGACATTCGCGGCGACGTGCTGCGCGAGCTGGCCTGGACGGGGCGCAAGGTCGCCGGCGAGGAGGCCGTGACGCTCGGGCTGGCGACCCGGCTGGCCGACGACCCGCAGCGCACGGCGCGCGACATCGCCACCGCCGTGGCGGCCCGCTCGCCCCGGGCGGTGGCCGCGGCCGGCGAGCTCTTCACCCTGGCGCCGGGCATGACGCCGCGGGAGCGGCTGGCGCTGGAGGCGCGCCTGCAGCGCGGCCTGCTGGGGGGCGAGGAGCAGCGCGAGGCGGTGGCGGCACGGCTGGCCGGCCGGCCGCCGCGCTTCCCCTGAGGCCCTGACGGCGGCGCCATGTCCCGCTAAGATGGCCGCTCGTCACGCCATTCCGGACCCTGCATGCCCGCTCCCGCTGCTCCCCCGCTGCCCGTCGCGCCACCCTCCCTGCGTCCCTACCAGCAGGAGGCGGTACGCCGGGTGGTGAGCCACTTTCGCGGCTCGGACGATCCCGCCGTGGTGGTGCTGCCCACCGGGAGCGGCAAGTCCCTGGTGATCGCCGAGCTGGCGCGCCTGGCTCGGGGGCGGGTGCTGGTGCTGGCCCACGTGCGCGAGCTGGTGGAACAGAACCACGCCAAGTACCAGGCCTATGGCCTTTCGGCCGACATCTTCAGTGCCGGCCTGGGGCGCAAGGAGAGCGGCCGCCAGGTGGTGTTCGGCTCGGTGCAGTCGGTGGTGCGCGGCCTCGATCGCTTCGACGATGGCAACTTCACCCTGTTGGTGATCGACGAGTGCCACCGGGTGTCGCCGGCCGAGGACTCCAGCTATCGCCAGGTGATCGACCACCTGCGCGCGGCCAATCCGCACCTCAAGATCCTCGGTCTCACCGCCACGCCCTACCGGCTCGGCCAGGGATTCATCTACCACTGTCACCATCACGGCATGGTGCGCGGCGAGGCGGACAGCTTCTTCCGCGACTGCGTCTTCGAGCAGCCGCTGCGGCTGATGGTGAAGCAGGGCTTCCTGGCCGAGCCGCGGCGCATCGATGCGGCGGTGGAGCGATATGACTTCTCGGCGCTCACGCCGGGCACGAGCGGCCTGTTCCGCGAGGAGGAGCTCAACCGGGTGGTGGCGGGCCACCGCGCCACGCCGGGGATCATCGCCGAGGTCGTCGAGCGCGCCCGCGACCGCCAGGGGGTGATGCTCTTCGCGGCAAGCGTGGCCCACGCCGAGGAGATCCTCGGCTACCTGCCGGCGGGGGAGGCGGCGCTGGTCACCGGCGAGACCCCCTCCGCCGAGCGTGAGCGGCTCATCGCCGCCTTCAAGGCCCGCGAGCTCAGGTACCTGGTCAACGTGGCGGTGCTGACCACCGGCTTCGATGCCCCCCACGTGGACCTGATCGCCATCCTGCGCCCCACCGAGTCGGTCAGCCTCTACCAGCAGATCGTCGGCCGCGGCCTGCGCCTCTCACCCGGCAAGCGTGACTGCCTGATCCTCGACTACGCCGGCAACCCCTGGGATCTCTATGCGCCTGAGGTGGGGTCGCCGAGACCCGCCTCCGACTGCGAGCCGGTGCAGGTCGCGTGCCCCGCCTGCGGCCACGCCAACCTCTTCTGGGGAAGGCGCGACGGCGAGCTGGTGATCGAGCACTTCGGTCGCCGCTGCCAGGGGCTGGTGGAAGACGGGCGCGGCAAGCGCACGCAGTGCGACTTTCGCTTTCGCTTCAAGGTGTGCGGCGACTGCGGCGCCGAGAACGATATCGCCGCCCGGCGCTGCCACGGCTGCGAGACCCTGCTGGTGGACGCCGACGACAAGCTCAAGGCGGCGCTGCGCCTGCGCGACGCCCGGGTGCTGCGGGTGTCCGGCATGCAGCTCGAGGCCACCGTCAACGGCCGCGGCCTGCCGCGACTCAAGGTGACCTATCATGACGAGGATGGCGCCACCCTCGCCGAGTGGTTTGCCCTGGAGACCCCGGCCCAGCGCGCCGCCTTCGCCGGTGCCTTCCTGCGCGATCACCTGAAGGCACCGGGCGTGCCGTTCCGGCCCGCCACGCCGGCGGCGGTGGTCGCCGAGCAGCGCCGGCTGCGCCACCCGGACTTCGTGGTGGGGCGCAGGGTGGGTCGCCACTGGCAGGTGCGCGAGAAGCTCTTCGACTACACCGGCCGCCATCGTCGCGCCGCCGCCGCCGACTGAGGCGACGGACCACCAGGAGGGGTGCCATGTGCTTTTCGGCCGAGGCGAGCTTCGCGGCCAGCGGGATGCTGGCGGCAGTCGGTGCCTACTGTGTGCACCACGCTCGCGGCCGGCAGGCCCGCTACCTTCCCGTCGCCGCCATGCCGCTGCTGTTCGCCGCGCAACAGTTCGTCGAGGGCTGGCTGTGGCTGGCCCTGGGCCGGGGGGATCCCCCGGGGGTGCACTCCCTGGCGCTGCTCTACCTGTTCTTCGCCTTCGGCGTGTGGCCCTTCTACTGCCCCTGGCTGGCCTATCGCCTCGAGACGGGCAGCGCGCGTCGGCGGCGGTTGCTGCTCGCCTTCACGGTGGCCGGCGCCGGGGTGGGGGCGATGGTCTACCTGCCGCTGCTGGTCGGCAGTACCGAGGTCGCGACCTCGGTGGTCAACGGCTCCATCGCCTACGAGACATCGCGGCCGCCGCTGCAGAAGCAGCTCTATACCCTGGCCTACGTGATCGTGACGCTCACGCCCTTCATGATCGCCTCGGACCGGCGCCTGCTGCTCTTCAGCCTGCTGCTGCTGGCCGCCATGGGGGTGACGGTGCTGTTCTACGCCTACGCCTTCTTCTCGGTATGGTGCTTCTTCGCCGCCCTGCTGTCGCTGTTTGCCGTCTACCTGGTCCGCGGCGCTCCGGCGAGGGCCTGATGCGGCGTGTTCCGCGCCGGGGGTTTCGGTTAGACTGTCCGATCGATTGCTCGACCCATCCCGAGAGGCCCGCGCCGCGTGAGCGAGACGCCCGATACCGCGACCCCCGAACCCGCCAGCGAGGCGGCCAGGCAGGCCGAGGTGCTGGGGCGGCTGTTCGACGAGCCGATCACCGAGCTGCCGGAGGATCTCTACATCCCGCCGGAGGCGCTGCGGGTGTTCCTCGAGGCCTTCGAGGGGCCGCTGGACCTGCTGCTCTACCTGATCCGCCGTCAGAACCTGGATATCCTGGCCATCGACGTGGCCGCCATCACCCGGCAGTACATCGAGTACGTGGAGCTGATGAAGGCCATGGAGATCGAGCTGGCCGGCGAGTACCTGCTGATGGCGGCGATGCTGGCCGAGATCAAGTCGCGGACCCTCCTGCCGCGTCCGCCGAAGGAGGGCGGGGACGACGAGGAGGAGGACCCGCGGGCCGAGCTGATTCGCCGGCTGCAGGAGTACGAGCGGCTCAAGCATGCCGCCGAGTCGCTGGCCGAGCTGCCGCGCCTGGGGCGCGACTGGTTCCCGGCGCGTGCCGCGCTGCCGCCGCTGGAGTCGCGGGTGATCCATCCCGACGTGGCGCTCGACGAGCTGCTGGGCGCCCTGGCGGGGATCCTGCGCCGCGCCGAACTCAACCGGAGCCACCAGATCAGCCGCGAGGTGCTCTCGACGCGGGAGCGCATGCTGGCGATCATGGAGCGGCTCGGCCACGAGCACTTCACCCCCTTCGAGTCGCTGTTCACCCTGGAGGAGGGGCGCGCCGGGGTGATCGTGACCTTCATGGCGATCCTCGAGCTGGCCAAGGAGGCGATGATCGAGATCGTGCAGAATGTGCCCCTGTCGCCGATCCATGTGCGCGCCCGCGCCCCGATGGGCGAGGAGGCGGGGGCCTTCGAGGCCGGCGAGCTGGATGACCTGGGCGAGGGCGGCGAGAGCGCCTTCGAGGACGACGAAGGCGGGGGGAGCCGCTACCCATGACCGCGATGGAATTTCCCGAGGCCCTGGACGAGATCCTCGAGGCGGCACTGCTGGCCGCCGGCGAGCCGCTGGCCCTGGAGCGGCTCGAGGGGCTCTTCGATGACCACGAGCGCCCGCCGCGGCGTGCCCTGCGCGAGGCGCTGGAGCGCCTGGGCCTGCGCCACGAGCGGGGCGCCATGGAGCTGATCGAGACCGCCTCGGGCTACCAGCTGCGCATCCGCCCGCGCCTCTCGGCCTGGGTCTCGCGGCTGTGGGACGAGCGCCCCCAGCGCTACTCCCGGGCGCTGCTGGAGACCCTGGCGCTGATCGCCTATCGCCAGCCGGTGACCCGCGGCGACATCGAGGAGGTGCGCGGGGTCACGGTGAGCGGCTCGATCATGCGCACCCTGCTCGAGCGCGGCTGGATCCGCGTGGTGGGCCATCGCGACGTGCCGGGACGCCCGGCGGTCTATGCCACCACGCGCGGCTTCCTCGACGACTTCGGCCTCAAGACCCTCGACGAGCTGCCGCCGATGCACGAGCTCAAGTCCTTCGACGAGCCGGCCTTCGAGGAGGAAGCGCCACCGCCGCCCCAGGAGGCGCTGCTGGCCCAGGCCGATGTCCCGCCGGACGACGGGGAAGCGGCCACGCCGGGAGAGGACGAAGGGGAACGACACGACCCCGAGGCGCGCGAGGCGGGCGGTATCGCCTTCGAGCGCTTCGAACCGACGGCCGGGACGGCCGACGATGACCACGCCGGGACGGCGTCAGAGCGGACAGGCCTGAGCTTCGCCGATCTCGAGGCTCGCCTGTCCGAACGTGCCCGCAGCCGCGTCGACGATGACGCTGCTCCGGGGGCGGAATCCACACCCAGTGAGAACGATGACCGATGAGCACGACCAGCGAAAAACTTCAGAAGGTCCTGGCCCGCGCCGGGCTGGGCTCCCGCCGCGAGATGGAGACCGCCATCGCCGATGGCAGGGTCAGGGTCAACGGCGAGGTGGCGACCCTCGGCGACCGCATCGAGATGCGTGACCGGGTGACCTTCGACAGTCGCCCGGTGACCCTGCGTGGCGCCGAGGAGGTGCCCCGGCGGGTGATCATGTACAACAAGCCCGAGGGGGAGCTTTGCACCCGCAAGGACCCCGAGGGGCGCCGCACCGTCTTCGACCGGCTGCCGCGCCTCAAGGGCGAGCGCTGGATCGCCATCGGCCGCCTGGACATCAACACCAGCGGCCTGCTGCTGTTCACCACCGACGGGGAGCTCGCCAACCGGCTGATGCACCCCTCCACCCAGGTGGAGCGCGAGTATGCGGTGCGCGTCATGGGCGAGGTGACCAAGGAGCAGGTGGTGGCCATGGTCGAGGGCGTGATGCTCGAGGACGGCCCGGCGCGCTTCACCGACGTCCAGGAGTTCGGTGGCGAGGGGATCAACACCTGGTTCCACGTGGTGATCATGGAGGGTCGCAACCGTGAGGTGCGCCGCCTGTGGGAGTCCCAGGGGCTCACCGTCAGCCGCCTCAAGCGGGTCCGCTATGGCAACATCTTCCTCGACAAGCGTGCCAAGGCCGGCGAGTGGGTGGAGCTCTCCCAGGACGAGATCGATGACCTGGCGGAGACCGCTGGCCTGCCCGCGCGCAAGGTGCCGGAGCTGACCCCCGACGAGAAGAACCGCTGGAGCCGCGACAAGCACAAGCGCAAGCCGGTGCAGGCCATGCGCAAGCCACGGGCGCGCCGCTAGGGCTCGCCAGCCCGCCTTGGCGGGTGGCGCGGCGAGTGCGACAAAAGGCAAAAAAGTCCTTGCCAGTGAAGGGGTGAATCAGTAATATCTGCCCCCGTTCGGACGGGTCGTTAGCTCAGTTGGTAGAGCAGTTGGCTTTTAACCAATTGGTCGTAGGTTCGAATCCTACACGACCCACCATCCGAGCCTGAATGCTTGTGCGCAAGCAGCGGGTCGTTAGCTCAGTTGGTAGAGCAGTTGGCTTTTAACCAATTGGTCGTAGGTTCGAATCCTACACGACCCACCAGATACCGCGCCCCGACCTCCCTGAGGTCGGGGCGTTCTGCTTTGTCGGGCAGGAACGGGCCGGCAGTCCGGGGGTCCAATACGCCTGAACGTACCACTTTCTGTACCGGCACTGGTCAACAGACGAACGTTCTGGTCTAGAATAGGGGTTCGGGTCGACCACGGCGAGAGACGCAAGGGTCGCCCCCAGGCGCATCGTCCGCGCGGAGCGCGCGAGCCACGATGCACCCGATCATGCAGGGGGAGCCCCTGCCAGTCACAGTGGTAGACACGATGACGATCATGACTTCCCGTGCCGAGGTGCGTGAGCACCTGACGCGTACCTACTGCCCCACCCGGATTCCCGCCGAGGACGAGGCGCGCATCGAGGAGATCAAGCGGCTCCTCGAGGCCAACAACGCCGTCCTGGTGGCCCACTACTACACCGACGACGCCATCCAGCAGCTCGCCGAGGAGACCGGCGGCTGCGTGGCCGACTCCCTGGAGATGGCCCGCTTCGGCGCCCGCCACGAGGCCGACACCCTGGTGGTGGCCGGCGTGCGCTTCATGGGCGAGACCGCCAAGATCCTCTCGCCGGAGAAGCGCGTGCTGATGCCCACCCTGGAGGCGACCTGTTCGCTGGACCTGGGCTGCCCGGCGGACGAGTTCGCCGCCTTCTGCGACCAGCATCCCGACCGCACCGTGGTGGTCTACGCCAACACCTCGGCGGCGGTGAAGGCGCGCGCCGACTGGGTGGTGACCTCGTCGATCGCCGTGGAGGTGATCGAGCACCTCCAGGCCCGTGGCGAGAAGATCCTGTGGGCCCCGGACAAGCACCTGGGTGGCTACATCCAGAAGAAGACCGGCGCCGACATGCTGCTGTGGGACGGGGCCTGCATCGTCCACGAGGAGTTCAAGGCCAAGGGCGTCGAGGACCTCAAGGCGCTCTATCCCGAGGCCGCCGTGCTGGTGCATCCGGAGTCGCCGGCCGCGGTGGTGGAGCTGGCCGACGTGGCGGGTTCCACCTCCCAGCTGATCAAGGCGGCGAAGGCGCTGCCCAACGACAAGCTGATCGTCGCCACCGACCGCGGCATCTTCTTCAAGATGCAGCAGGCGGTGCCGGAGAAGACCCTCTTCGAGGCCCCCACCGCGGGTAACGGCGCCACCTGCCGGAGCTGTGCCCACTGCCCGTGGATGGCCATGAACGCCCTGGACAACCTGGCCGACGCCCTGCGCCACGGCAGCGGCGAGATCTTCGTCGACGCCGCGCTGCGCACCGCCGCACTCAGGCCGCTGGAGCGGATGCTGAATTTCCAGCAGTAGGGGACGGATTCATCGCTGGTCTGATGATCACTCTCCGGCGCCATTCACCAGTGTGGGAGCCCGATTTATCGGGCGATCGGCGGTAGCCGCCATCGCTCAATGAATTGAGCTCCTGGTATGGATTGACCCGTCAAGGGGTCGGTTGTCTCTGTTGCATGTGGTCATCCTCAATGCCTTCGGATCAGGAAGCGAGGGGCTATCA
>NZ_JACHZF010000039.1 GCF_014193375.1 Halomonas campaniensis | reverse complement strand
TCGGTGTCCACCACCGTGATGTCGTTCTCCTCGCGGGCCAGGTGCTCGGCCAGGGTGCCGCCGACCTGGCCGGCGCCGAGAATGATGATCTTCATGGCACGATCTCCTCGCGTGTATCCGCTCGGGGCTCGGGTTCCGCCAGCAGCCGATAGCCGACACCCGCCTCGGTCTGCAGCAGCTCGGGCGCCTGGGGGTCGTCGCCCAGCTTGTGGCGCAGCTTGCTGACCACGATGCGCAGGTAGTGGGTGTCGTCCGCGTGGCTGGGCCCCCAGACGTCGCGCAGCAGCTGGGTCTGGGTGACCACCCTGCCCGCCTGGTGCGCCAGGCGCTCCAGCACCGCGTACTCCTTGGGGGTGAGGTGCACGGGCTCATCGCGCAGGGTAACCCGCCGGGCCTCCAGGTCGATCAGCAGCTCGCCGCAACGGTAGCGCAACCTGGCCAGGCCGCTGGCGTTAGGCAGCGGGCGGCGAAGCAGCGAGCGCACCCGGGCCAGCAGCTCCTGGATGCCGAACGGCTTGGTGACGTAGTCGCTGGCGCCGCTGTCCAGCGCCCGGACCTTCTCGCCCTCCTGCTCGCGCACGGAAACCACGATGACCGGCACCGCGCTGCGGGCCCGCAGGGTCTCGAGGACGCGCTGGCCATCCAGGTCCGGCAGGCCCAGGTCGAGCAGCACCAGGTCCGGCGCCTCCTCCAGCGCCCTCCTCAGGCCCTCGCCAGCGGTCGCCGCCTCGCTCACCAGGAAGCCCTGGGAGGCCAGGCTGATCCGCAGGAAGCGGCGGATCTGCGGCTCGTCGTCCACCACCAGCACCCTGCGCGGCTCATTCGCCATGGGGGCTCTCCTCGGGTAGCGGCAGTTGCATCACGATGGTCGTGCCCTCCCCGTGGGGGCCGGGCTCGGCGGCGATGGTCCCGCCGTGGGCGCCCAGCATGCCGCGGCAGATGGCCAGGCCGAGCCCGCTGCCGTAGCGGCTGCGGTCGCCGTCGCCGCCGGTGGTGAACATGTCGAACACCGTCTCGCGCAGGCCCGGCGGGATCCCCGGCCCCTGGTCCGTTACCCGGATATCGAGGCGGTGCTCCGTCTCCCGCCACCGGCCCTCCAGCCGCAGCGTCCCGCCCTCGGGCGAGAAGCGCACCGCGTTGTCGATGACGTTGACCAGCGCCTGCTCGATCAGCGCCGGATGCACGTACAGCAGCGGCAGGTCGTCGGGCCAGTCGCGCTCCACCGTCAGGCCGGACAGCGAGGGGCCGAGCCGCTTGAGCGCCGACGCCGCCAGGTCGTCGAGGGAGACCCAGTCCCGTTCGATCTTCATGTCCCCCTGCCCCAGCCGGGTCATGTCCAGCAGGTTCTGGATATAGCGGTTCAGCCGTTCGCTCTCGCTGAGAATGCCATCGAGCAGTTCGCGGCGATCCGCTTCGCCGAGCTGGGCCTCCAGGTCGCGCAGCGAGCTGGCCGAGCCGATGATCGAGGCCAGCGGAGTGCGCAGGTCATGGGACACCGACGACAGCAGGGCCGAGCGCAGCCGCTCGTTCTCCTCCGAGAGGCGCGCCTCCCCCAGCTCGCTGACCAGGCGGGTCCGCTCCAGCGCCATGGCGAGCTGGCTGACCACGGCATCGATCAGCGCCTCGTGGTCGGGGCCTATGGCGGCGTCGCGCACGGCGAGCTCCAGCCCGAGCACGCCCAGCACGGTGTCATGCTCCACCAGCGGCAGCAGGCGCCAGCGCTGGTCGGCGAGATCCCCGGTGCCATGCCCGCTCGGGCGGCGGTGCTGCCAGCTCCAGGTGGCCGCCGAGAGCGCACCGGCGTCGGGCGTCGAACCGGGCGGCACCGCCTCGCGCACCACCAGGCCCGGCTGGGTTGCATCGCGCTCGAGCAACACGGCCGGCACCCTCAGCCAGCGCTCGAGCGCTGAGAGGCCGATATCGGTGACCTGGGCGCGATCGGTAGCCGCCGCCAGGGCCCGGGAGAAACTCAGCAGGCGATGGGTCTGCTCGCGGCTAGCGCGCAGGGCCAGCAGCCGGCGACGCCCACTGCCGGCCTGCTGCCCCACCACCAGGGCCACCAGCAGGAAGAAGACCACGGTGAGCAACTGGCTGTGCTCGACCATCGCCAGGGAGAAGCGTGGCTGGGTAAAGAAGAAGTTGAAGGCCAGGAAGCCGAGCACGGCGCTGAGCATCGCCGCGCGGGTCCCGGCCAGGGCCGCGCTGGCCAGCACGGCGGCAAGGAACACCAGGGAGAGGTTGGCCAGGTCCAGCCAGAAGTCGAGCCCCCAGGCCGCCACCAGGGCCGCCAGCGTGCTCGCCAGCGCGACCAGCGGTTCGTGCAGGCGCAGGGACAGCTGCCGCCGACGCGGGCGAAAGCGCGGCCGCTTGCGGGCCTCGGCCACCACCACCAGGTCGAAGGTACCCCCACGGCGCAGCAGCTGCTCTGCCAGGGTGCGGCGCCACACCCGCCAGCCGGAGGGGCGCGAGCAGCCCACCAGCAGCGTGGCCACGTGGTGCTCACGGGCATGGTCGAGCAGCTCCGAGGCGCGATCCTGGCCCTGCAGCACGCGCGTCTCGCCGCCCAGGCGCTGCACCATGGCGAAATCGCGCTCTAGTACCAGCCGCCGCTCGGCATCGTCGCGGCCGGTGTCCACGTGGATGGCCCGCCAGCGAACGCCATCGCGCTCCGCCAGGCGGTGGGCGGCACGCACCAGGCTCGCATCCTCGCTGCCGCCGCTGAGCGCCACCAGCAGGCGGGCGGATCGCGACGGCAGCGCATGGCCTTGCCCTTCGGGTGTCATGCTCATTCGGCCCTCCTCGGGTCAGGTCAGCTGGCGGCCTACTGCCGCCAGAACATCGGCGTCAGCAACACCAGCACGGTAAGGATCTCGAGACGCCCCAGCAGCATGCCGACGCACAGCAGCCACTTAGCCGCGTCCGGCAGCGACACGAAGTTGCCGGCCGGGCCGATGGTGTCGCCGAGCCCGGGGCCGACGTTGGCCACCGCCGTGGCCGCCCCCGAGAGCGCCGTCACGATATCCAGCCCCATCATCGAAAGGCCCAGGGCCAGGCCGGCAATGGTCAGGAAGAAGAAGAACGAGAAGGCCACCACGCCACGGGTGATATCGTCGGTCAGCGGCTGGTTATTGTAGCGTGAGGCGAAGACCCCGCTGGCATGGATCAGGTAACGGAGCTGGTTGCGCAGCAGGATCGTGGCCACCTGGAAGCGGAAGATCTTCATGCCGCCGCTGGTGGAGCCGCTGCAGCCTCCCACGAAGGTCAGGTAGAAGAAGGCGACGACGGCGAGCGCGCCCCAGGTCGTGTAGTCATCCGAGGCATAGCCGGTGGTGGTCACCACCGAGACCACGTTGAAGGTGACGTGGGTCAGCGCCTCGAAGGGCGGCGTGCCCTTCCACATGCGCCACCCGGTGAGGAACAGGATCACGACCAGTAGCAGCAGCAGCAGCCCCTGGACCTGCTGGTCGCGCCACAGCGAGCCGCGCGAACCGCGCAGCAGGCGGATGTAGAGCACGAACGGCAGGGCACCGGCCAGCATGAACAGGCTCGCCATCCACAGCAGGTGGGGCTGGCCGGCGTAGGCACCGAAGGAGGCGTCGGAGTTGGCGAAGCCGCCGGTGGCCAGCGAGGTCATGGCGTGTACCACGGCATCCAGCGGCGCCATCCCACCCAGCCAGTAGGCGAGCATCGCCGTGAAGGTGAAGCCGCAATAGATCCCCAGGGTTGCCTTGGCGATGCCGCCGGTGCGCGGCATCACCTTGTCCGACCAGTCCGAGGATTCCGTGTGGAAGAGGCGCATGCCCCCCACCTTGAGGAACGGCAGGATGGCCATGCCCATCACGATGATGCCAATGCCGCCCAGCCACTGCATGATGCCGCGCCACAGCTTGAGGCCATCGGAGAGCGATTCGATACCGACCAGCACCGTCGAGCCGGTGGTGGTGATCGCGGAGACCGACTCGAACACCGCATTGGTGAAGGAGAGCTGCGGCGCCCCGAGCACCAGGGGCAGGCTCGCAAAGCCGCTGATCGAGACCCAGCTGAGGGTGGTGAGCACGAACATTTGCCAGGGCTTGAGCTCGATCCTGACCCTCAGGGTCGCCAGCCAGGTCAGCGCCACGGCGCCCAGCACGATGAGCATCGACAGGCCGAACGCCCGGGCGTCGGGCTCCTGCTCGATCAGCAGGACCACCCACGGTATCGCCATGAACAGCGCCAGGACCAGCCACAGCACCGACATCACCTTGAGCACCGGTGCCCAGCCCTGCACCCGGCTGCCCCCCCATCGACGCGTCGTCTCCGCTGCGGCCATGCCCATGCCCATCCCATCGGCTCAGTGACCTGCCCCGGCATGCCGTTCCGAGGCAGTATCCGCCGATGGAATCACGAGACCAGCTAAAAAGTCTGTAAAACTTTACCGCCAGCAAGCGCCATGGAAGGGGGCCGGCCGCTCAATCAGGCCTTGAGCACGTAGCGCAGGATCTCGACCACCTGGTCGGTGGTGGTGCACCAGGCCTGGGCCTCGGCGTCGACCTCCTTGAGCGGGTGGACGATCTCGGCGTCGTGGAGGGTCACGTAGGGCTTGCCCAGGGCGGCGCAGTAGCCGGCGTCGAAGGCGGCGTTCCACTGCTTGTACTTGTCGCCGAAGCGCACCACCACCAGGTCGCTCTGCTCGATCAGGGTGCGGGTGCGGATGGCGTTGACCTTGGAGGACTGGTGGTCGCGCCAGAACGGGCTGGGGGTCTCGCCGAGATGGTCGCCGGCGGCATCGCTGGCGGCGTGGTCGGTCACCGGGGCGGTGAACACCACGTCGAGACCGGCCGCTTCGGCACCGCGCCGGATCTCGTCGCGCCAGTCGGTGTGGATCTCGCCGGAGAGGTAGACGTGAAAGCTCATGGTGGGCTCCTGATGGGGGACGAATGGGGCCCGCCATCATAGCCCAGCAGGGAGTATGTGGAAAATCGTTCCAGGAATGAAGGCTACTCAGGACGATGCCGCTGGGCCAGCCACCAGGGCATCGCCGACGGCAAGGCGCGCCCCCTCCCCCGCCAGCACGATGGCGTTCTGGCCGAAGTAGCCCCCCGGGGCCAAGCGGGTGTTCATCTCCACCAGGGTGCGCAGCGGTTCGCCGGGCACGGCGATCTCGCCGCTCTGCTGGTCCACGGTGGTGATCTTGCAGCGCTGGCAATGCTTGCGCAGCCCCAGGCGCCAGGCGCCATCGGCCGCAGCCAGGGTGTTCCAGCCATCCTCGGCGAAGGGGGTGGCGTCATCGACCACGAGGCTGGGCCGGAAGCGGCTCATAGGCACCGGGTCAAGGCCCTTGGCGGCCAGGCGCCGGTTGACCTCGGCCAGCGACCCCTCGCTCACCACCAGCAGCGGGTAGCCGTCGGCGAAGCCGGTGTGGGCCTGCTCGCCGGGCGCGAGGTAGTGCGGTTCCACCGGGCGACGGTAGTCGGGGGCGAAGCGCACCAGACGCAGGCCGCTGCCGCGCAGGTCGCCCAGCACGGCCCCCAGCCACTCGCGGGCCTCGGCGCCCTCGTCCAGGGCGTCGCAGCGGTCCTCCCAGACGTAGACCGGGAGGCGGGAGAGCTCTCCCGGCTCCAGCGGCACCCGCAGCGGCGACGCCTCGGGGTGCGTGAGCACCAGGGCATCGGGCGCGAGGCCCACGCGAACGCTTGCCATGGCCGGCAGCTGACGCTGGGTAACGAAGCGACCGATATCGTCGACCACCATCCAGCGGCGATCATGGGCCAGTCCCTCGGCGGTCAACTCGGCCTCATTCAGCGCGATGCCGCCCAGCGACTTGACCGGGTAGATAGTGAGCTGGGTGATCCGCATGGGCGGCTCCTGGGGCAGGACGAGAAATGCCCCAAGCCTAGCCCAGCCGCGGGGGGATTACAGCCGGGTGGTCTCGATCACGTAGCCGATGATGGGATAGCCGGCCTTGCGGGCGGCCTTCTCGGCTTCCAGCTGGGCCTCGATCTTGGAGATGCTGGAGGAGACATGCTCGAAGACGGTGTCCGCCTCGAGGTGCTTGGTGCGCACCGCCAGCTTCACCCGGTGACCGGTCCTGGGTGCGCCGCCCGGCTTGCTGCGCGGCGCCTTGGGCGTGGCCTCGATGCCAGGTTCACTGGGCCATTCGGGGGGCGTGGTCGCCGCCTTGCGCCGGGTAGCCTGGTCGTTGTCCATGAAGGTATTGATCTCGCGGCGCATCTGCCGCTCGAACTCGCTGAGTTCCGTTTCCATCGTGTCTCCGTCTACCTCGATGATGGCGGGAGTGTACCAGAACTCCCGCCATCACAAGGACTCAGGAGACTTCAAGGGCGATCTTGAGCACGCCGTCGCGCTGGTGGGAGAAGAGGTCGTAGGCGTCGACGATCTTCTCCAGCGGGTAGCGGTGGGTGACCATCGGACCGAGGTCCAGGCGGCCGCTGTCGATGATCTGCATCAGCCGGCGCATGCGCTCCTTGCCGCCGGGGCAGAGCGAGGTGACGATGCGGTGGTCGCCGAGGCCGGCGCAGAAGGCGTCCAGCGGAATGGTCAGGCTCTCGGAGTAGACCCCGAGGCTCGACAGGGTGCCGCCGGGCTTGATCACCCGCAGCGCCTGCTCGAAGGTCTGCTGCAGGCCCAGCGCCTCGATGGAGGCATCCACGCCGCGCCCGCCGGTGAGCTTGAGAATCTCGGCCACCACGTCCACTTGGCGGAAGTTGAGGGTCACGTCGGCGCCCATCTTCTTCGCCATCGCGAGGCGCTCGTCGACGCCATCCACGGCGATGATCAGCCCCGCGCCGCGCAGCCGCGCGCCGGCAGTGGCGCACAGGCCGATGGGGCCCTGGGCGAACACCGCCACGCTGTCGCCGATCCTGATGTTGGCCGACTCGGCCCCGGCGAAGCCGGTGGACATGATGTCCGGGCACATCAGCACCTGGTCGTCGGTGAGGCCGTCGGGCACCGGCGAGAGGTTGGCCTGGGCGTCCGGTACCCGCAGGTACTCGGCCTGGGCGCCATCGATGGTGTTGCCGAAGCGCCAGCCGCCCATGGGCTTGTAGCCGTGGGCGTGGTGCCCGCCGTCCTGGGCGCTGCAGCCGTCCTGGCAGGCGTAGGAGGTGAAGCTCGGGCAGATGGCGCCGGCGATCACCCGCTGCCCCTCCCGGTAGCCCTGCACGTTGGCGCCGAGCTTCTCGATCACCCCCACCGGCTCGTGGCCCACGATGAGGCCCTTCTCCACCGGATACTCGCCCTTGAGGATATGCACATCGGTGCCGCAAATGGTGGTGGTGGTGACCCGGATCAGGGCGTCGTTGGGGCCGATGTCGGGGATCGGGCGGTCGTCGATCTCGATGCGGCCGGGTTCGACGAAGATGGCGGCTTTCATCATGGCGGGCATGGCGGACTCCTGGCGCGGGTAGGTAAGGGTGCCCTTCAGCTATAGCAGGTGGCCTCGATTTCACCATGACGGACATCAAGGACGGTCCGAGTGGGAGGCGCCGGCCGAGCGGCTGCGCGAGCGCGGCAGCGAGTTCGTGATTGAACCCTGTGTGCGTTTCCAGGGTCAGGGGTGCGAGCAGGCCACCATGTTCCTGGGCGCCCCCTGCGGTAACGCCCCGGAGTTCAAGGGGTGCAAGGACATGGGCCCGCTGTTTGCCAGGTGACGCCGCGCCGCTTCGCGCCAGGCGTCACCGAATCCGAAGACCCGAGGAGAATCCCCGACATGAGCCAGACCCGCGCCTATGCGGCCTTCGCCGACGACCAGCCCCTGGCACCCTTCTCCTTCGAACGCCGCCAGCCGCGCCCTGACGACGTCGCCATCGAGATCCTCTACTGCGGCGTCTGCCATAGCGACCTGCACTTCGCCCACAACGACTGGGGCATGACTCGCTACCCCATCGTGCCCGGCCACGAGATCGTCGGCCGCGTCATTGCCGTCGGCGACGCGGTGAGCCGCTTCAAGGAGGGCGACCTGGTGGGGGTCGGCTGCATGGTCGACGCCTGCCGCGACTGCCAGCCCTGCCGCGACGGGGTCGAGCAGTACTGCGATAACGGCTTCACCATGACCTACGGCAGCGACGACCGCCACGACGGCAGCCTCACCCAGGGCGGCTACTCCGACCGCATCGTGGTCAGCGAGCACTTCGTGCTGCGCATGCCGGAAGGCATCGACCTCGCCTCCGCCGCGCCCATCCTGTGCGCCGGCATCACCACCTATTCGCCGCTGCGGCACTACGGCGTGAAGGCCGGCCACAAGGTCGGGGTGATCGGCATGGGCGGCCTCGGCCACATGGGGGTCAAGCTGGCCAAGGCACTGGGCGCCGAGGTGACGGTGTTCACCCGCTCCGAGGCCAAGGTCGAGGAGGCCCGGCGCCACGGCGCCGACCATGTGGTCGTCTCCACCGACGAGGCGCAGATGGCGGCCGTGGCCGAGACCTTCGACTTCATGCTCGACACCGTGCCGGTGCAGCACGACCTCAACCCCTACCTGGCCACGCTGCGCTACGACGGCACCCACATCCTGGTGGGCCTGATGGACCCCATCGAGCCGCCGGTGGCGGGCTTCAACCTGATCTTCAAGCGCCGCGTGCTGGCCGGCTCGCTGATCGGCGGCATCCCCGAGACCCAGGAGCTGCTCGACCTGTGCGCCGAGCAGGGCATCACCTGCGACGTGGAGATGATCGACATCCAGGAGATCAACACCGCCTTCGAGCGCATGCAGAAGGGCGACGTGCGCTACCGCTTTGTCATCGACATGCAGTCGCTGAAGAAAGGCGACGCCGCCTGAACGGCGTCCGGTGACCCTCCCCGCTCGCCGGGGAGTGAATACAGCGCGGCCGTGGCAGGCCTGCCACGGCCGCGCTGGTTGCGGATCGCTCGGCCCGCTGCCCCACGTCCCATCGCCCCACTTCCCATCGCCCCACTTCCCATCGCACCCTTCCCATCGCCCCCGGGCCGCCGTAACCTGATCGTTTCCCCGCGAACGATGTCGCCATCCAAGGAACCGGAATGTCACCCGCCGATACCCTGCGCCTGATGCTGCTCTCCTCGCTGTGGGGCCTGTCATTCATCTTCATGCGCGTGGCGGTGCCCGAGTTCGGGCCCGTGCCGCTGATCCTGGTGCGCATGGGCATCGGCGCGCTGCTGCTGGTGCCGCTGCTGCTCAGCCTGCACTACCTGAAGCTGGTGTGGGCCAACAAGGGCGGGCTCTTCGTGCTGGGCGTGATCAACCACGTGCTGCCCTTCTCGCTGCTGGCGCTGGCCACCACACGGCTGGAGGCCGGCTTCACCTCGCTGATCAATGCCACCACGCCGATCTTCACCGCCCTGCTCGGGGCGCTGTTCTTCGCCACGCCGGTGAGGCGGGAGCAGTACCTGGGGCTGGCCCTGGCGTTCTTCGGGGTCTACGTGCTCTCGGCAGACCGGCTGGACTTCGCCCTGGGCGGCGACGGCTGGTTCATCCTCGCCGTGCTGGGGGCCACCTTCTGCTACGGGGTAGCCAGCAACTACGCCCGGATGCACCTCGCCCACCTGCCGGTGCGGGTGCTGGCGGCGGGCAGCTCGGCCATGTCGGCGCTGGTGCTGCTGGTGCCGGGGCTTCTCCTGTGGCCCGCCGAGCCGATCAGCGGCCTGGCCTGGGCCAACGGCCTGGCGCTCGCGGTGCTCAGCACCACCCTGGCCTTCCTGCTCTACTTCGGGCTGATCGCCAGCGCCGGCGCTACCGCCACCTCCACGGTGACCTTCCTGGTGCCGGTCAGCGCCCTGCTGTGGGGCTACCTGCTGCTGGACGAGCGGCTGAGCCTGCAGGTCCTGGCCGGCATGGCGATCACCCTGGCCGGCACCGCCGTGGCCACCGGCCTGCTGCGCCTGAGGCGCCGCGGCCTGGCGAAAGACTGACGCGGCGCCGCTGACGGGTCGACGGCGAGCGCTCAGCCGCCTGCCCGGTGGTTGGGAGCCACCAGCCCATGGCGCCGCATCCGCCGGTAGACCGTGGGCCGCGAGACGCCGAGTCGCCGCGCCACCAGGCTGACGTTCCAGCGCGCCTCGTCGAGCAGGTCGTGCAGGGCACGGCCCTCATCGGCCACGGCGCCGTCGAACGTCACGGCCTTGAACGATGGCGCCGCGAGGGTGGCCCCCTGGCACTCCTCCGGGAGGTCATGCACGGTGATCTCGTCGCCTTCCGCCGTCGCCAGGGCGAAGCTCAGGGCATTCCTGAGCTGGCGGATGTTGCCCGGCCAGGCATGGCCCAGCAGCGCGCTCATGGCGTCGGCGCGCAGGAAGCGGGCCTCGTCCCGCTCCGCCAGCAGCCCCTCGTAGACGCTGCGGATCACGAAGTGCCGGTCGGCCCGCTCGCGCAGCGCCGGGAGCCGCAACTGTGCGCCGTTAAGGCGGTAGTAGAGGTCCTCGCGGAAACGCCCCTCGGCGATCATCTGTGTCATGTCGCGATGGGTGGCGGTGATCAACCGGATGTCGACCTTCACCGGCGAGTCGGCGCCCAGCGGCATCACCTCGCGCTCCGCCAGCACCCGCAGCAGGCGGCTCTGCAGGGCCAGCGGCATGTCGCCGATCTCGTCGAGGAACAGGGTCCCGCCGTCGGCCTGCTGGATGAGGCCGCGCATGCCCCTGGGACGCCCCCCGGTGAAGGCCCCGGGCAGGTAGCCGAAGAGCTCGCTCTCGACCAGCGCCTCGGGAATGGCGGCGCAGTTCACCGCCACGAAGGGCTTCCCCGCCCGCCTGCCGCTGTCGTGAAGGGCGCGGGCCAGCACCTCCTTGCCGGTGCCGGTCTCGCCGGTCACCAGCACGCTCACCTCCTCGTTGCGCAGGCGGCGCGCCAGCTTGAGGACGCGGTTCATGGCGGGGTCATCGGCGGCCAGGCCGTCCAGGGCCGGCACCGCCTCCGCACAGGCGTTCGCCGTGGTTGCCGGCAGGTGTCGGTGCCTGGGCTCGACCAGGGTGACGAAGCAGGTGATGCCGCTGGCGCGGACCCGGAAGGCGCGGATCTGGTCCTCGCCGGTGGCGAGGATCCCCAGCAGCTCGCCCAGGTCGCCGTCGAAGAGCTGGGGAGCCGTGGGCAGGCGCTGGGGCGACCAGGCGGGCCAGCGGGCCAGGTGCGCCTCGATCAGGGCCCGCCCGTTGCCGTTGGCGGCGATGATGCTGCCGTCCTCCTCGATGGCGATCAGCCCGCGCCCGTTGAGGTGGACGAACTCCCGGGCGGTGTCGTAGCGCAGAATCAGGCTGTCGCGGTAGCGATGCAGGAAGTAGGCGTCCTCGATCATCCGGGCGTAGAGGTTGACCAGCGAGAGCCCGAAGTTCTGGCTCTCCTGGGAGCGCGGCGACTGCAGGGCGGAGATGTCCAGCACCGCGATCACCTCGCCCTGGGGGTCGGTGATCGGTGCCGCCGTGCAGGTCAGGCCGATATGGGTGGCATCGAAGTGCTCGTTCTGGTGACAGGTGATCGCCCGGGTATCGTGGATGCAGGTGCCCACCGCGCAGGTCCCGGCATAGCGCTCGTCCCAGTCGGCGCCGAGATACAGGCCGGCCTTGCGCAGGGCGCGGTCATGCTCGCGCTGGCCGCGGAAGTCCACGGTGATGCCGCGATGGTCGGTGAGCAGCAGCACATAGCCCAGCCGGGCGACCTGGGCGTAGAGCTGGTCCACCCCGGCACGGGCCACGTGGAGCAGTTCATCCACCGGTTCGCGGTGCTCCTGCAGCGCCTGGCGGGTCAGGACCCGCACCTCCCGGGGCTGGCCGGGGTCGAGCCGGTACTCTCCCACGCAGCGCTGCCAGGAACGGCGGATCACCTCGCGACAGCCGGCCAGGGGAGCATCCCGGCCCTCGCTGAGGCGAATCAGGGTCTCGATATGCTGGCGCTGTTCGGTACGAAGCGTCATGGCCGCCTCCCGATTGCCCCGCTTCGTCCAGAGGAGTGGCGACGGGGCCATGGATTGTTGTTGTGTGGCTGCCCTTGTGCAGCAGGCCAGCTCTCAGCCTATGCCGCATCGCGCGGGAGTCAATCGGTTCGACCTTCACCCTTGGTCGAGGCGTTACAGGTGTAACGCCAGCGCCACCCCGTACAGGTGACAGCTGTCACGTCCCGCCCCTCCCGGCGTCTGGCTCGAGCGTGGCCCCTGGCGCCCACCCGCGACAATTTCCCATGCATTTCAACAAGCTGAAAAAGACCCGGCAGCCGGCGATGCTTCTGGCACGGTTCCTGCCAAGGGAAGGGCGTGTCATCCACCAACAACAACCGGAGACTCCCGATGACGACACGCACGCCGACCCAGGACGTCCAGCAGTGGCTGGGCGACTTCGAGAGCGCCCTCGAGCAGCGCGATATCCAGCGGGTCCTGTCCCTGTTCGGCGAGGAGTGCTACTGGCGCGACCTCGTGGCCTTCACCTGGAACCTCAAGACGCTGGAGGGCCAGGACGAGATCCAGTCCATGCTCGATGCCACCCTGGCCGAGACCCGTCCGACCCGCTGGCAGATCGACGGCGAGGCCAGCGAGGCCAACGGCGTGACCGAGGCCTGGTTCACCTTCGAGACGGGGGTGGCGCGCGGCAAGGGCCTGGTGCGCCTGAAGGACGGCAAGTGCTGGACGCTGCTGACCACCATGCAGGAACTCAAGGAGCACCCCGAACCGCGCGGCGACAGGCGCCCCACGGGGGCCCAGCACGGCGCCAGCAAGTCTCGCGAGACCTGGCTGGAGGGCCGCCAGCGCGAGCAGCAGGAGCTCGGCTACACGCGCCAGCCCTACTGCGTGATCATCGGCGGCGGCCAGGGCGGCATCGCGCTCGCCGCGCGCCTGCGCCAGCTGGACGTGCCCACCATCGTGGTGGAGAAGAACCCGCGCCCCGGCGACTCCTGGCGCAACCGCTACAAGTCGCTGTGCCTGCACGACCCGGTGTGGTACGACCACCTGCCCTACATCCCCTTCCCCGAGAACTGGCCGGTGTTCGCCCCCAAGGACAAGCTCGGCGACTGGCTGGAGATGTATACCCGCGTGATGGAACTCAACTACTGGGGCGCCACCGAGTGCCAGAGCGCCCGCTTCGACGAGGCCGCCGGCGAGTGGATCGTCGAGGTCAACCGCGACGGCGAGCGGGTCACGCTGCGGCCGCAGCAGCTGGTGCTGGCCACCGGCATGTCGGGGATGCCCAGCGTTCCCCACTTCCCGGGCGCCGAGAGCTTCGAGGGCGAGCAGCAGCACTCCAGCCAGCACCCGGGGCCGGACGCCTATCGCGGCAAGAAGGTGGTCGTGGTGGGCTCCAACAACTCTGCCCATGACATCTGCGCGGCGCTGTGGGAGAACGATGCCGACGTCACCATGCTGCAGCGCTCCTCGACCCATATCGTCAAGTCCGACTCGCTGATGGAGGTGGTGCTCGGCCCGCTCTACTCCGAGGAGGCCGTGCGCAGCGGCATCACCCACGACAAGGCCGACCTGATCTTCGCCTCGATCCCCTACAAGGTGCTGCCCGATTTCCAGAAGCCCGCGTTCGACGAGATCCGCGAGCGGGACGCCGAGTTCTACCAGCGGCTGGAGGATGCCGGCTTCCTGCTGGACTTCGGGGCCGACGACTCGGGGCTGTTCCTGAAATACCTGCGCCGGGGCTCCGGCTACTACATCGACGTGGGCGCCTGCGACCTGGTCGCCAGCGGCGAGATCAAGCTGCGCAGCGGCGTCGGCATCGAGCGGATCAACCCTCGCTCGGTGACCCTCACCGACGGCTCGGAGCTTCCCGCGGACCTGATCGTCTACGCCACCGGCTACGGCTCCATGAACGGCTGGGCGGCCCGCATCATCTCCCAGGAGGTGGCTGACAAGGTCGGCAAGTGCTGGGGCCTGGGTTCTGACACCCCCAAGGACCCGGGGCCCTGGGAGGGCGAACTGCGCAACATGTGGAAACCCACCCAGCAGGAGGCGCTGTGGTTCCACGGCGGCAACCTGCACCAGTCCCGCCACTACTCCCAGTACCTCTCGCTGCAGCTCAAGGCCCGCATGGAGGGCATCCCCACCCCGGTCTACGGCCGGCAGGAGGTGCATCATCTCTCTTGATCACCGGGCCTGATCAACTGGCCTGATCACCGGGCCTGCTCCCGATCCATAGCGCAGAAACAGCACGGCCGTGGCACTCGTGCCACGGCCGCGCTGCGGTTCGACGTCAGGCAGGCCGAATCAGAAGTTCGGCTTACGCTTCTCGACGAAGGCGCTCATGCCCTCGGTCTGCTCGTCGCCGGCGAAGCAGAAGGCGAACAGCGCATTCTCCAGGGCCAGGGCGCTGTCCAGGTCCTGATCCATGCCGTCGTGGATCGCCTGCTTGGCGGCGCGCACCGACTGGGGGCCGTTGCCGCCGAGCTGCTTGGTAAGTTCCTCGGCATAGGCCTCGAGCTCGGCCTGGGGCATCACGCGGTTGACCAGGCCGATGCGCAGGGCTTCGCTCGCGTCGATCTTGCGGCCGGTGGTGCACAGGTCCAGCGCCATGGCCGGGCCGACCCGGCGCGGCAGGCGCTGGGTGCCGCCGAAGCCGGGAATGACGCCCAGCAGCACCTCGGGCTGGCCGAAGATGGCGTTGTCGCTGGCCACCGCCCAGTCGCAGGCCAGGGCCAGCTCGCAGCCGCCGCCCAGGCAGAAGCCGTTGACCAAGGCCACGGTAGGCACCGGCAGGGTCTCCAGGCGCTTGAAGGTGGCCAGCGCCTGGCGAGCGAAGTCGCGGGCCTCCTCCGGGGTCTTGCCGCGCATCTCGGCGATGTCGGCGCCGGCGACGAAGGACTTCTCGCCGGCGCCGGTGATCAGCACGGCGCGCAGGTCGTCGCGGGCCTCGAGGTCGGACAGCACGCGCTCCAGCTCGGCCAGCACGTCGCTGTTAAGGGCATTCAGCGCCTTGGGGCGGCTGATGGTCAGGCGCACGACGCCGGCGTTGTCGACGACGTCGATCAGGTTCTCGCTCATGGTGAGGCTCCTTGGCTTGTTGTTCGAAAGTAAGACCGCCCAACCCTAGCGAACGCTAGGTTGGGCGGCAATCCCCTCTTTTGTCGGGCTTGGTCTGTCGGGGCAGGCTCAGGCCATGCTGACGACGACCCGGCCGCGCACACGCCCCGCGAGCAGCTCGTCGGCCGTGGCGATGGCCTCATCGAGGCCGATGGTCCGGGTGATGGCGTCCAGCTGGGCGGGGTCGAGCAGCTCGCCCAGCCGGCGCCACGCCTCGAGCCGCGCCGGGCGGGGCTTCATGACGCTGTCGATACCGGCCAGGGTGACGCCGCGCAGGATGAAGGGCGCGACGCTTGTGGGCAGGTCCATGCCCTGGGCGAGCCCACAGGCCGCCACGGTGCCGCCATAGCGGGTCGCCGCCAGCACGTTGGCCAGGGTGTGGCTGCCCACCGAGTCGATGGCGCCGCCCCAGCGCTCCTTGGCCAGCGGCCGGCCCGGCTCCGAGAGCTCGCCGCGATCGATGATCTCCTCGGCCCCCAGCTCCCGAAGGTAGGTTTCCTCCTCGGGGCGCCCCGTGGCGGCGATGATGCGATAGCCCAGCCGCGACAGCAGCGCGATCGAGTAGCTGCCCACGCCGCCGTTGGCGCCGGTCACCAGCACGTCCCCCTGGTCCGGCAGGACCCCCTGGCGCTCCAGTGCCATCACGGCGAGCATCGCCGTGTAGCCGGCGGTGCCGATGGCCATGGCCTGGCGGGCGGTGAAGGCCGAAGGCAGCGGAATCAGCCAATCGCCCTTGAGGCGAGCCTTCTCGGCCAGCCCGCCCCAGTGCGTTTCCCCCACGCCCCAGCCGTTCAGCAGCACGCTGTCGCCCGGCTGGAACTCGTCGGAGCTCGAGGCCTCCACCATCCCCGCCAGGTCGATCCCCGGCACCATGGGGAACTGCCTGACCACCGGTCCCTTGCCGGTGATGGCCAGGGCATCCTTGTAGTTGAGGGTGCTGCACTCGACGCGTACGGTGACGTCGCCTTCCGGCAGCTGCGACTCCTCCAGGGTCTGGAGGCCGACCCGCTGCTCGCCGTCCTGCTTCTCGATCAAGATTGCCTTGAACATGGCTCACCTCGCGATGGTCATCTCGGTGGATCTGGCTATTCGTAGACGTGGAAGCCGCGGCCCGATTTCCGGCCCAGATAGCCGGCGGCGACCATGCGGCGGAGCAGCGGGCAGGGGCGGTACTTGGGATCGCCGAAGCCCTCCTGCAGTACCTCCATGATGGAGAGGCAGACGTCCAGGCCGATCAGGTCGGCCAGGGCCAGCGGGCCCAGGGGGTGGGCGGCGCCCAGCTTCATGGCTTCGTCGATGTCCGCGGCGCTGGCCACGCCCTCCTGGAGCAGGAAGGCCGCCTCGTTGATCATCGGCACCAGCAGGCGGTTGACCGCGAAGCCCGGAGAGTCGGCGATGGCCACGGCGGTCTTGCCCAGCGCCTCGGTGAGCGCCTCGATGCGCGCCACGGTGGCGTCGCTGGTCTGCTCGGCGCGGATCACCTCGACGAGCCTGAGGACCGGCACCGGGTTGAAGAAGTGCATGCCCACCACCCGCTCCGGGCGCTCGCATACCGCGGCGAGCCGGGTCAGCGACAGCGACGAGGTGTTGGAGGCCAGTATCGCGTCGTGGGTCAGCCGGCTCAGGTCGCGGAACAGCTTCTCCTTGAGCGCCGGCTGCTCGGGGGCGGCCTCGATGATCACCTCGCAGTCGCGCAGGGCGTCCAGGGCGGTGGAGGTGGCCAGGCGCGCCATGGCGGCGTCCTTGTCGGTCTCCGAGAGCCTCTCCTTGGCCACCAGCTTGCCCAACCCCTTGTCGATGCTGCCGCGGGCGCGCTCCAGCTGCTCGTCGGCCACGTCGTAGAGCTGCACGGCAAAGTCGCTCTGCACCAGCACCTGGGCGATGCCCTGCCCCATGGTGCCGGCGCCTACCACGCCGATCGGTTGCTCACTCATTGCACTCTCCTGATGATTTTTCTTGATCTGCTGTGGACTGTCGCTCGAAGCTTTTTCCGGCGGCAAGCCTGCGGGGAGGCGCTGTAAACCCCTATATGGTCTCCTCCCGGCTTGCAAGGCTCCGTTCATCGATGCAGGTACAGGTTGCTGCCATATATCCGGCCTGTGTATGAGGCGCTGA
>NZ_JACHZF010000038.1 GCF_014193375.1 Halomonas campaniensis | reverse complement strand
CCTTGATGTTTCAGTGACTGGTCACCGACACATCGACAAGCGCCCACATGAATTACCTGATCGATTGTTAAAGAGCGGCTCCGGGCTCGATGAAAAGAGCGGAGCGTCTCGCTTGCTGTCGTGGCCGCGAATCCATGATCCGGCGGGTCTCGCCAGCGCCCTGCGAGGAAGGCGTATTCTACCGATTCGCTTCAGCGTGTCAAGCAGTGACTGGCGAAGCGAACTTGCCGTATCTGCCGACCGCCCCACCCTATCGAGGTGACTGCGATTCGTGTGGGGCGCATTCTACCGAATCCGCGGTGACTGTCAAGCGAGGTGTTTTCGAAAACCCCAAGCAGAACAACCACTTCTCCCACTTTTCACCGCCTGCAACGTTGCCCGTCGCCGGCAGCGGATGCGTACTTTACGGACTTCCCCGGGACCCCGCAAGCCCTTCCGGTAAAAAAATTGGTTCTTGGCACATCAGCGTGACAGCTGAGTAGTAGGAGGGCAGCTTTGCTGCGCGACGGCGCCGCCAGGCGCCCGACAAAACCGCCTGGCGTCATGCGAGACCTGAGGGAGGCCTTCGGCCTCCAGTCGCGATGCAGAGCCGGGACGCCGGACCGACCCCTCCTACAGGCAGAACCACGCCAAGGTGCGATGTGCCAAAAATTTCAGGAAGGAGCCGAACCATTGAGAGGGCCGATGCCGGCTATCCACAAGATGCCGCGGCCAGCCCCCTGTGGATGGCCCTGTACAGCCCCCGTCGATAGCCTCACGGCGAGGCGGGACGGCTGGCCCGGTCGAGCAGCGAGAGGATCGAGCGGTAGGGAATGCCCCCGTGCTGGCTCAGGCCGATCTCGCAGGTCCGCGAGTTGGAGTAGCCGGCGCTGCACTCCGCGACCTGCTCGGCCAGCCCCGCCAGGGCCGAGGCATTGAGCTCGGGCGTACTGAAGCCCTTGTCGCCGGCGAAGCCGCAGCAGGTGATCTCGGCGGGCACCACCACCTCCCTGGCACAGGCCCGCGCCAGCCCGACGAACTTGTCGGCAAGCCCCATGCGGGTGCTCGAGCAGGTCACGTGCACCGCGACACGCTCGTCCACCGGCGTCACGGCGAGCCGGGGCAGCAGGTGGTCGTGGGCGAAGGCCACCGGCTCCAGCATCTCGAGCCGCTCGTCCAGGGTCTCGCGCATCTGCAGGGTGCAGGGGCTGGTGTCGCAGAGCACCGGGTAGCGGCCGTTCTGGCTGGCCAGCAGCAGCTCGCGGTTGAGCTCCCGTGCCTTGTGGGTCGCCTCGTCGAACTGCCCCTTGGACTGGAAGGCCATCCCGCAGCACAGGTGACCGATCATCTCCGGCAGGATCACCTCGAAGCCGGCCTTCTCGAGCAGCGACAGGGTGATCTCCATCACCGAGCGAGACTCGGCGTCGCGGCGCGTGGCACCGAAGACCCGTGTCGCACAGGAGGGCAGGTAGACCACCTTGTCACGCCCCGCATCGGCGGCGGCCCCACGCTTGAGCACGCGGATCGGTGCCGCCTGGGGCAGTGCCGGTGTCCACTGGGGCAGGCGGTCGCCGCTCAGCCGGCGGGCCCCGGCGCTGGCCTTGCCCATCAGGTCGTCGCCGAGCACACGGTTCGCCGCGCCGGCCACGTTCAGGGCGCCCCGTGCCACGCGGGTGGCGCCGGAGAAGTGCCGCCCGACCCGCCGGGCCAGGCCGGCCCGCTCGGCGAGCCGCTCCCGACGCAGCTCGCGGACCAGGTCGCCGGTGTTGATGCCGACCGGGCACTGGGTGGCGCAGAGGCCGTCCGCCGCGCAGGTCTCGTCGCCGGCATAGCGGTAGTCCTGGCGCATCGCCGCAAGCCGCGCCGACTCCTCGTCGGTGAGCCGGTCGCCCAGCGCCTCCAGCCGGGACATCTCCCGGGCGATCACGATGCGCTGCCGCGGCGTCAGGGTCAGGTCCTTCGAGGGACAGACATGCTCGCAGAAGCCGCACTCGATGCACTTGTCGACGATCGGGTCCGTCGCCGGCAGCGGCTTGAGGTTCTCCAGGTGCAGCGTCGGGTTGCGGCTGAGGATCACCTCGGGGTTGAGCAGGTTCTCGGGATCGAACAGCGCCTTGATCTCCCACATCAGGGCGTAGGCGTCGGGGCCCCACTCCAGCTCCACGTAGGGGGCCATGTTGCGCCCGGTGCCGTGCTCGGCCTTGAGCGAGCCGCCGTACTCCACGCCGACCAGCTGGGCCACCTCGTCCATCAGCGCCTGGTAGCGCTCCACCTCGCCGGGCTTCTCGAAGCCCTGGGGAAAGACGAAGTGCAGGTTGCCCTCCAGGGCATGGCCGAACAGGATCGCCTCCTGGTAGCCGTGGCGGTGGAAGATGTCGGTCAGCGCCAGCACCCCCTCGTCGAGGCGCTCGATGGGAAAGGCCACGTCCTCGATGATCACCGTGGTGCCGGTGTCGCGTACCGCCCCCACCGCGGGGAACAGGCCCTTGCGGATCTTCCAGTAGAGGGCGTAGCGATCGGCATCGCGGGTGAAGGTGACCGGCTCCAGGGTACGGATACCCTCCAGCGTCCCCTGCACCTCGTCCATGCGCGCGGCCAGGTCGGCATCGTCGTGGCCGCGTACGTCGATCAGCAGCGCCGCCGCCCCGTCGGGGAGCGTGCGCAGCACCTCGGGCATGCCCGCCTCGCCCTCCACGGAGCGCAGCGCGGCGCGGTCCATCAGCTCCACCGCCGAGACCGGCGAGCGCTTCAGGGCGATGGTCGCGCGACAGGTGGTGGCCATGTCGGGGAAGAAGGCCAGGGCCGCGGCCTTGTGCGGCTCGTCCACCACGGTGTCGTAGGTGATGGCGCTGATGAAGCCCAGGGTCCCCTCGGAGCCGATCATCAGGTGCTTGAGGATCTCGATGCCGTCGGTGAAGTCCACCAGGCTGTTGAGGGCATAGCCCGTGGTGTTCTTGAGCCGGTACTTGTGGCGGATCTTCTCGGCCAGCGCCGCATTGCCCCGGGTCGTCTCCGAGAGGCGCTCGAGCCCCGCCAGCAGGTCAGCGTGGCTGCGGCGGAAGGCCGCCACGCTGTCGGCATCCGCGGTGTCCAGCAGGGCGCCGTCGGCCAGCACCACGCGGATGTCGCGCACCGTGCGGTAGCTGTTCTGGGCCGTGCCGCAGCACATGCCGGAGGCGTTGTTGGCGGCGATGCCGCCGATCATGCAGCTCGCGATGGACGCCGGGTCCGGCCCGATCTTGCGGCCGAAGGGCCCCAGCAGCTGGTTGGCCCGGGCCCCGATCACCCCGGGCTGCAGGCGGATCGCCCGGCCCTCGTCGAGGATCTCGTGGCCCCGCCAGCCGCGGCCGAGCTGGATCAGCACCGAGTCGGTCACCGCCTGCCCGGAGAGCGAGGTGCCGGCAGCGCGGAAGGTCACCGGCAGGCCCCGGGCCCGGCACTCCGCCAGGGTCAGCTGCAGCTCCCGCTCGCCTTCCGGACGCACCACCAGCCCGGGAATCAGCCGATAGAAGCTGGCGTCGGTGCCATAGGCCAGGGTGCGCAGCGGATCGTCGATCAGCCGTTCGGCGGGAATCGTGCCCGCCAGGGCCGCCTTGAGCTCGCGGAAGGCGACGGCGTTGGATTCAGGCATCGGGCGACTCCTGGGTGGTTCCCGCGTGACGCACCAGCACCACCAGTTCGCGGGGGCCGTGCACGCCATAGGCGAGGGTCTGCTCGATATCGGCGGTCTTGCTGGGCCCGGAGATCAGCAGCGCATTGGTGGGCATTCCCTTCGCCCAGCCGTGCTTCTCGACCACGTCGAAGAAGGTGTCCTCCAGGGTCTCCGCATCCAGCACGGCGATGTGCAGGGAAGGCACCAGGCTGATCAGCCGGGGCTCGTCGGGCGTCGGCCAGAGCCACAGGCTGCCCGTCTCGGCGATGGCGCCGAGGGTCGAGGTCAGGCCGGCGTCGACCGTCTCGAACTGCTCCTGCTGCCAGGTCTCGATCTCGCGATCCACGTCGACCAGCTCCACCTCGGCATCGGCAAGGGCCCGGCGCGCCTCGGCGGCCACCGGGTGCTCCTTGCCCAGCGCCAGCCGGCGCACGCCCTTGTCGGCCAGGACCTCCGCCAGGGCGGTGGTCCAGCTCTCGCGGCTGGCATGGACCACCTCGCCGTGTACCGAGCCGATCAGCCGCTCGAAGCGCGCCAGGCGCTCCTCGGGGCCCCAGCCGCGATTCGTCACCACGGCAAAGTCGCTCTCGGGGGCGCTCAGCGGGCCATCGAGTCGCTCGCGCAGCCGCTGGAGGATGTTGTTCCGGGCACTCATGAGCGATTCTCCCCTTCGCTGCCGTCGGTCTGCTGCCGGCGCCGGTGCTGCTTCACCAGGGCGTGCAGCGACGCCCGGGCGGGCTTCGGCGCGGTGCGGTAGTCGGTCCAGGGCGCCAGCTTCGCGGGCATCAGCGCCTGGAGCTTGCCGGCCAGCGCCGTGCCGCTGCGCCAGACGCCGGGATGGGTCGCCATCCACTCGAAGCCCTTCCAGGCCGCGGCCTCCTTGCGGGTGCGCTTGACGCCGGCCCCCGCCACGTTGCCGCGCCCCTCGCCCACCGACTCGCGGCGCAGGCGCACCAGCAGGTCGGGAATCGGGATCTTCACCGGGCAGACCTCGCCGCAGGCGCCGCACAGGCTGGAGGCGGTAGGCAGGTCCTTGGTCTCCTCCAGGCCCATCAGGTGCGGCGAGAGGATGCTGCCGATCGGCCCGGGGTAGGTGGTGCCGTAGGTATGCCCCCCCACCCGGGTATAGACGGGGCAGTGGTTCATGCAGGCGCCGCAGCGGATGCAGCGCAGGGTGTCGAGCAGCTCGTCGTCCTGGTAGATGCGGGAGCGGCCGCTGTCCACCAGCACCAGATGCACCTCCTTCGGCCCGTCATGCTCGCCCTCCTTCCTCGGCGAGCTGATCATGTTGAAGTAGGTGGTGACGTGCTGGCCGGTGGCCGAGCGGGTCAGCAGCGCATAGAGCGGCGGCACGTCGCGCAGGTGCTCCACCACCTTCTCGATGCCGGTCACGGCGATGTGCACCGGCGGCACCGTGGTGGTCATGCGCCCGTTGCCCTCGTTCTCCACCAGGCAGAGGGTGCCGGTCTCGGCCACCGCGAAGTTGACCCCGGAGACCCCCACGTCGGCGGCCATGAAGCGCTCGCGCAGCTGGGCGCGGGCCGCCGCGGTCATGTAGTCGACGTCCCGGGAGCGCTCGGTGCCGGTCTTGTCGTGGAGGATCTCGGAGATCTCGTCGGTATTGAGGTGGATCGCCGGCATGATGATGTGCGAGGGCGTCTGCTCGTTGAGCTGCACCAGGTACTCGCCGAGGTCCGACTCCAGCGCCTCGATGCCGGCCTCCTCCAGGTGGGCATTGAGGTGCATCTCCTCGGAGACCATCGACTTGCCCTTGATCACCGAGCGGGCACCGTGGCTATCGCAGATCCCGCGGATGATCCGGCACGCCTCGTCGCCATCCTCGGCCCAGTGCACCCGGATGCCGTTGGCCTCGCAGTTGGCCTCCAGCTGCTCCAGCAGGTCGGGAAGCTTCGCCAGGGCCCGCAGGCGGATGTTGGCGCCCAGCTCGCGCAGCGTCTCCAGGTCCCAGTCGCTGAAGACATCGCGGCGCTTGGTCATCAGGCCATCCATCGCCTTGCGGAAGTTGGCGCGGATCTGGGGGTTGCCCAGGGCGTCGTGGGCCTGGCGGTGAAATTCGCGCGGCGTGAAGGTCTGTACGCTCATGAGGTCCTCCGCCACAGGTAGCTGGCGATGTGTTCGCCCTTGACCGCCTTCTTCTGCTGCTCGAAGCGGCCGCCGATGTTCATCATGCAGCCGCAGTCGGAGGTGACGAAGCGCGCCGCGCCGGCCGCCTCGATGGCCTTCGCCTTGTCGTCGACCATGGCCCCCGATATCTCGGGGTGGCGCACCGAGAAGGTGCCGCCGAAGCCGCAGCACTCCGCGGCGCGTTCCTGCTCGACCAGTTCCACCCCACCCAGCTGGCCCAGCAGGGCCGGGCCGGTCTCGGCCAGCCCCATCTCGCGCCGGGCGCTGCAGGAGGTGTGCATGGCCACCTTCTCGGGCTCGCCGCGGTCCTCGAGCTGCAGGTGGCAGACGTGGACCAGAAACTCGGTCAGCTCATGGATGCGCCCGGCAACGTCGTTGGCCTGGGCCTCCAGGTCGGTGCCGGCGAACAGCTGGGGGTAGTGCTTGCGCATCATGCCGCCACAGGACCCCGACGGCACGACGATCGGCCAGGGCTCGGGGAAGAGCCCGAGCTGTGCCGCCGCCACCGCCCGCGCCTCGTCGTGGTAGCCCGAGGTGTAGGCCGGCTGCCCGCAGCAGGTCTGGTCCTCGGGAAACAGCACCTCGACGCCCTCCCTCTCCAGAAGGCGAATGGCATCCATTCCGGCTTCGGGGTAGAAAAGGTCGATCAGGCAGGTACCGAAGAAGTAGACCTTCTCCGGTTTCGGCGGATAGCACTTGACTGGCGTCATCGGCAGGATCCTCGGCGGCATTCGGATTGTTGTGCCTCGATGGGAAATTGGTAAAACCAATTGACAGAAAGGCGTGGGCGCACCTTATGAGGCGCCCCTGACAGTGTCAAACCCGCGGCCGGTTTTTTCCTGCCCCATCGCGCTATACTTTGGTATAGCGTATCGAGGCCGCTCAGCAACTCGCTGAAAGCACAGGCAAAGCCCAGACCGCGTGCGGCGCCCCATGCGTCGCCATTATTGGTAATACCAATTCGTTGTCGTACCATACGGCCAGCGCCACAACACTCGGAGGCACCTCGCCATGGCCTACCAGCCCGTCCGCCAGCCCCGGCTCGCCGACGTCATCACCGAACGCCTCGAGGCCATGATCCTCGAGGGCAGCCTCAAGCCCGGCCAGCGCCTGCCCCCGGAGCGGGAGCTGGCCGAGCGCTTCGGGGTGTCGCGACCCTCGCTGCGCGAGGCGATCCAGAAGCTGGCGGCCCGCGGGCTGCTGGTCAGCCGCCAGGGCGGCGGCACCTTCATCACCCAGGAGCTCAACAGCGGCTACAGCGACCCGCTGCTCGAGATGCTGGCCCGCCATGGCGAGTTCCACCTGGACCTGCTGGAGTTCCGCGACGCCATGGAGGGGATCTCCGCCTACTACGCCGCCCTGCGCTCGACGCCCACCGACAAGGCCATCCTGATCAAGCGCTTCGAGGAGCTCGACGCCTGTTTCAAGGGGCGCGACCCGGCCCTGGAGGCCAAGGCCGACGCCGCCTTCCACCTGGCCATCGCCGAGGCCGCCCACAACGTGCTGCTGCTGCACACCATCCGCGGCATCTTCCACCTGCTGGAGCGCAGCATCGTCGACAACCTGGCCCACCTCTTCGAGAAGCCCGATTCGCGGACGACGCTGATGGCCCAGCACCGGGCGCTGCTGGATGCGATCCTCGAGGGCCGCGCCGAGGATGCCCGCGAGCGGGCCCACGAGCACCTGGTCTATGTCGAGGAGGGGCTGCTGGAGGTGGCACGGGCCGAGACCCGGGCCCAGCGCGCCCTGCGCCGCGCCCAGGCCACGCCGGCCTCGCGCCGGGCACCGGCCTCGTGACGAGGGCGGAGCGGCCGACGCGCCTGCCCAGCCGCTGGCGACGCCTGCTGCTGCTGGTGGTGCCGCTGGGGCTGGTTGCCGTGATGTGGCAGGCCGCTCAGGTGGCCCGGGTCCAGGCGCTCCAGGAGCTGCGCCAGGACGCCGAGAACGAGCTGCGGCTCTCGGCGGCGGGGCTGGTCGGCCACCTGTCGCGGCACGACTACCTGCCCCGGCTGCTCGCCTCCCGTGAGGGGGTGCAGCGCTTCCTCGCCTCCCCCGAGAGCCAGGACGCCATGCCGCTCAACCTGCTGCTGGATCGTTTCCGCGCCACCGCCGACGTCTCCGACGTCTACCTGCTCGACCGCCACGCCGACACCCTGGCGGCCAGCAACTGGCACCGCCCCAATACCTTCATCGGCCAGAACTACGCCTTCCGCAGCTACTACACCGACGCCATCGCCGGCGGCCAGGGCCGCTTCTACGGCCTCGGCGTGCAGTCGCTCGAGCGCGGCTACTACTTCTCGGCCCCGGTCTGGCTCGACGACACCCAGCCGGACTCGACCCCGGACGGAGTGATGGTGGTCAAGGTGCTGCTCGACGCCGTGGAGGCGGGCTGGGCCGACCAGGATGCCGAGCTGCTGGTCACCGACGAGGACGACATCATCTTCATGGCCAGCCGCCCGGAGCTGCGCATGGCCTCGCTGCACCCGCTCTCCGAGGACCAGCGCCAGGCCCTGCTGGCGACCCGGCGCTACGCCGACGAACCGCTGACCCACTCCGGCATCGAGGTGGTCGAAGCCCTGGACAACCGGACCCGCCTGGTCGGCTTCTCCTCGGGCCCGCTCGCCGAGAACCGCTACCTAGGCCTCTCCCGCCCCCTGGAGGAACTCGGCTGGGAGATGCACATCCTCAAGCCGCTCTCCCCGGTGATCCAGGCCCAGTGGGTCTCGGCGCTGCTGGCCGGCGGCCTCTACGGCATCGTGCTGCTGGGCGGCGGGGTCGGCTGGCAGCGCCTGCGCCTGCGCCGCGAGCGGGAACAGTTCGCCGAGCGCGAGCGCCAGACCCTGGCCCGCGCCCGCGACGAGCTGGAGCGCAACGTCCAGCGCCGCACCCGGGACCTGGTGGAGACCAACCGCCGCCTCTCCGACGAGATCGAGGAGCGCCGGCGCGCCGAGGACAACCTGCGCCAGACCCGTGACGAGCTGATCCAGGCGGCCAAGCTCGCCGTGCTCGGCCAGCTGGCCGCCGGCATCAACCACGAGCTGAACCAGCCGCTGGCGGCGATCCGCGCCTACGCCGAGAACGCCCGCATCCTGCTCGAGCGCCAGCGCCCCGAGAGCGCGGACAGCAACCTCGAGCAGATCATCGAGCTCACCGGGCGCATGGCCGAGATCAGCGCCCAGCTGCGCCAGTTCTCGCGCAAGAGCGGCGAGAGCCTCACCGCCGTCTCGGTGCCCGCCTGCATCGACTATGCCCTGCGTCTCTTCCAGGCCCGGCTGCGCGACGCCGACGTGAGCGTCGAGCGGCAGTGGCCCGAGGAGGAGGTGTGGGTGCGGGCCGACCTGGTGCGCCTCGAGCAGGTGCTGGTCAACCTGATCGGCAACGCCCTGCAGGCGATGGCCGAGGTCGAGGCCCCGCGCCTGACCCTCTCCATCGAACGGGACGACACCCGGGTGCGCCTCGGCGTGGCCGACAACGGCCCCGGCATTCCCGAGGAGCACCTGGGCCGCATCTTCGAGCCCTTCTTCACCACCAAATCGCCGGGCAGCGGCCTGGGGCTCGGCCTGTCGATCTCGTCGCGCATCGTCGACGACCTCGGCGGCCGCCTGGTCGCCAGCAACCGGCCCACCGGCGGCGCCCTGTTCACCCTCATCCTGCCCCGCGACGACGGCCCGGCCGGCGCCGCGACCCACCGCACCCAGGAGAACGCTTCTCATGCATGACCCGGCGGCCATTCCGGTGATGATCATCGACGACGAGCCCCACCTGCGCATCACCGCCGGCCAGACCCTGGAGCTCGCCGGCTACACCCCGGAGCCCTATGCCAGCGCCGAGGAGGCCCTGGAGCAGCTGCCGCCGGACTTCCCCGGGGTGGTGGTCAGCGACATCCGCATGCCGGGCATGGACGGCATGGCGCTGCTGCGCGAGGTGCGGCTCCGCGACCCGGACCTGCCGGTGATCCTGATCACCGGCCACGGCGATATCTCAACCGCCGTTGAGGCGATGCGCGAGGGCGCCTGGGACTTCCTGGAGAAGCCCTTCGCCGGCGAGCGGCTGGTGGAGGTGGTGCGCCGCGGCATCGAGAAGCGCCGGCTGAGCCTGGAGAACCGCGCCCTCAAGGCCGAGCTGGAGGCGCAGCAGTCGGCCCCGGGGCCGCGCCTGGTGGGCCGCACCCCGGCCATCCAGCGCCTCGCCTCCATGGTCCAGCGCATCAGCCAGGTGGACGCCGACGTGCTGCTGTTCGGCGAGACCGGCGCCGGCAAGGACCTGGTGGCCCGGGCCATCCACGAGCGCAGCCCGCGGGCCGGCCACCCCTTCGTCGCCATCAACTGCGGCGCCGTGCCCGAGAGCACCATCGAGTCGGAGCTGTTCGGCCACGAGAAGGGCGCCTTCACCGGCGCCGTGGAGCGGCGCATCGGCAAGTTCGAGCATGCCAGCGGCGGCACCGTGTTCCTCGACGAGATCGAGTCGATGCCGCTGTCGCTGCAGGTCAAGCTGCTGCGCGTGCTGCAGGAGCGCAGCGTCGAGCGGCTGGGCGCCAACGTGCCGATCCCCCTGGACATCCGGGTGATCGCCGCCACCAAGGTCGACCTCAAGGCCGCCGCCGAGGCGGGACAGTTCCGCGAGGACCTCTACTACCGCCTCAACGTGGTCACGTTGCCGATCCCGCCGCTGCGCGAGCGCCGCGAGGACATCCCGCTGCTGTTCCAGCACTTCGCGGTGGTGGCTGCCAACCGCAGCGGCCTGGAGGCCCCGCCGCTGGATGCCGCCGGCATCTCGGCGCTGCTGGCCCACGACTGGCCCGGCAACGTGCGCGAGCTGCGCAACCTGGCCGAGCGCTACGTGCTGCTGGGCTCCGCCTTCGGCTACCGCCTCGATGCCCTGCTGGAGGGAGCCGAGAGCGAGGCCGGCGAGCTGGCCCTGCCCCAGCAGGTGGAGCTGTTCGAGAAGAGCCTGATCGACCAGGCCCTGGCCCGCCACCGCGGCCGCGTCAGCGAGGTGAGCGAGCAGCTCGGCCTGCCGCGCAAGACCCTCTACGACAAGCTGCGCAAGTACGGCCTCAAGGCCGAGGACTACCGCCAGAGCGCCGAGCCCTGAGCGAGCAGCGCCCACAGCGGCGGCCAGGCCGGCAGCCACGGCAGCAGGTTCACCGCCGCCAGCAGCATCACCAGCGAATTGCCGGGCGAGCGCCAGTCGAAGGGCTTGAGCGCGGTGCCGAAGGAGCGCTTGATGCGCGCGCCGGTGAGGTCGACGCTGTAGAGCTCGTCCAGCGCCAGGTGGATGACGAAGCCCAGCGCCACCGCCACGCCGTGGGCCCAGGCCAGGGTATCTGGCTGGGCGAAGAGCCGCTGGCTGAGCGCCGCGGTGACCAGGCCGCACAGCCCCGCCGCCAGCAGCGAGTGCCACAGGCCGCGATGCACGGTGAAGCGGGCGAACAGCGCGCCGGCCAGGTAGCGCACGGCGAGGTAGATCCCTCCGCAGGCCAGCAGCAGCGGCCCGATGGCCAGCCGGGACTGCAGCAGCAGGGCGCCCGCCACCACCGCCGGCACGGCCAGCAGGTTGAAGATCAGCCGGATGGCCCTGGAGCGGTCGGCGTCGAGATCCGGCAGGATGCCGCCGAAGGTCACCATCGCCAGCATCGGCAGGGCCTGCCAGGCCTCCCACAGGCCCGCCTGCCAGCCGCCATGGGCAACCACGGCGCCGCCGGCGGCGGCCACGCCGAGATGGGTGCGAAAGTCGGCCATGCCGCGGCGAGCCCTCGAATCACTGGATAAATCACCAGATTATCACCGCCAGGGCATGGAAAAACAATGGGTTATAGGATATCTTATACATCTCGTCGTTGAATGAATCCATACCATAAACCTTCAGTTATATGGCAGGGCATCCGGGACAAGAACCTCACTCCATCCTTTCACACCATACTCATAACTTCCATCAAGCCTCTTTTGACCTATAAGCAACTCCTTCCTTGCTTCATCAGAAAGAAGATCAATCGCCCTTTGGATGACAGAGTAATCATAATTATAAGGCTGACGACCACCACCATCAACGTGGAAGCCTGCAGGGTCAAACTTTCTTACACTAGAGATCACTGGTTGGCCCTCTTCGTCTACCTGACCCCACTCATACGGAACATCACTATCTCCTATAAATACAGGAACCCCATCAATCAAGCCTCCAGCACTATCTACAATTACTGGCTTCCCATCATTATCAAAAACAACGCGCGCATCCGAACCAACTCCTTGCTGCTCATATATATCATTTCCCTCTTCGTCAACACCCGTCACCACCGAGGCAATCAAACTACCATCTACCCTATACGGATTTACAAACTCACCCCCAGCCTCAAACTGGACACTGTAAGGAGCAGAAATAATTGCCCCAGTAAAGGGGAGATTGCCGCTACCACTAATGGTATAATCACCCAAAACAACGATCAACCCCTCGAATTCAGGGTTGCCATTAAACTGAACGTCCCCATCTATTATGAGAACCCCTTTTCTATTAAAACCACCAAGTTCGAACAGGGGCTTTTCCATCCTGTCTTCCTCTGAACCAGTAGTATGACCCACATACTTATCCGAATCTCTTATCAAATAGTCATCCCAAACCGGACGAACATATCCAATACCTGAATCCTGACTTTGATTGGTGACAAAATACACATTAAAATCTTCAGGCGCCAAACCCAACCCACCTAAATCAACATCGTTCTTAGCTTGATCACCGGTCAGCCAAACAGGCTCTTTATACGAGCTTAACTCTGAACCGACATTATCTACCGCCGTAACTGCTGCCGTCACAAAAGTATCGAAGTTATCAACTCTTTCGTCCGTCAGGATTGGCGCACTCAACTGCGCTGCGATCCCACCCTTGTAATTACAAAGCGCAGAACTTTGTTGTGTACAAGCGCCGTAATTTCCATCGTAGACTGGATTTCCCTCGCCATCATAGCTTATGACCGACTTGTCGTGAAAAACACCATAGTCAGGATCGTCCGAGTCAAACGGGACGAAAACGGCATCATCAGGAATAGACTGATTGTCCTTAACCTTAAGAATGTTTCTAACAATGGCCTCAGCATCTGCCCTCGACTTGACAGAAATAGCCGGATTGACATATCCATCTATTACTTCACCTGTAATCGTTGCCTGTGAATCAAGCCCGTTGTAATAACTTATGGACCCAGCAAGATTTATAGGCGACAGTGACTCACCAAGCATCACCCCGACGGATAGCCTGACAACCCTCCTGGCGACAAGTGCTTCAGGGAGGGATGTGAGGCTGCCTGATGAAAAATGAGCCCCCCAGTCCTCAACAATCCCCGAATTCACCATCCCATGGACATCAATCACCACCTCCGTGGCATTTTCAATATCATCCTCGGAGCTAAGAGATACAGAATAGCAGCTATTTTCCAATCGACTTTGACCGTTCTCCCCCTGAACGGTCACGCGCAGCTCAACGCACTGACCAAGAAAATCTGGCTCATTTTCACCCCCACCAACCATCCAATCACGAAAGGCGCTTAGAATTTCTTTCATATAATCTTCATAAGACTCATCACCTGGATCAGGGGCCTCAATAAACAAAGCTGGGCCGACCGCTTCCCATACATCAGAAGCACCAAACTCGGCTGCCATCATCGACAAACTTGAAGCACGCTGATTACCCGCCATGGATTCATCTAGACGGGAACCCTGGTAACTGGAAATCCCCAATAGCAATGCAACAACAAGCAGCACCAGCGTTACCACCAAGGCGATGCCTTTTTGCTTATCATGACGACTTCTCATAAGTCACCTCTTGAAAACTATGGGCGCGCACAATTGTTAAATGCCATACAGCGTAACGCCACCACAAACTCGAAACTTTCATTTCCATCAGGTTCACCTGGCATTTTCTGAAAAGAAACTTGCGACTTGACGTGCGTGCCTTCATCGGTAAAAGACGGCACAGCAGAGAGGCCTGAAAGGAGTGGATTACTGACTCCAAAGCCACCATCATTAGCGGCAACATCCCTGCAATCGACTGAAATAGATATCACGCCTTCTGAGTATGAATACCTAGCTCCATACAGATCTTCACCCACACAGTAAGGGTCACCAGACCGAGCACCGTAATATGCTAACTCAAGCACACCCTCGCCAGCTTCTACTACTTCCGCGGCCGTCCTTATATCAGTAGATAAAAAATCAAAAATGGCTCTCAGGGACTGCTGTCGGTCAGCAAGCACCTCAACTTGATCAAAACTTCTTTTTGATATTACAAAAACTTGACTAGCACCCAGCAGTACAAGAAGACCAATCACAAGGGCAATCATGAGCTCGACAAGAGAAAACCCACGACTAGCACCTGGGACAAAGTTCCCAGGCGGACAATCAGAAGCACCCAAGTTACTTGCCTGGGAGTTTCGCAAGAAAGACAAGGGTCGAAACTTCTTCATCAATGAACCTTTCATCGCTCCATCCTAAGAGAACCCTGAACGCACAACCTTCCTCCGCGAGCCCCAAGGAAGAATCGACTTGCAGCTCATTGAAGTAAGGCCGCCAAGCAGCTCCCCAGTTTTGAACATGGGCAAGCTCTGATGAGTCCTTAAAAGGACACACCATACTATGAACCATCATCTCAACCCAAAGCCTCTCCTCTGCGTCCTGTGCAGCAACCACGGCTATAGAGCGCTGATAGGAAACATGAGCGCTCTGCACGGCCTTCAGTTGCATCGCTGCAACTCCCAGCAAACCGATAGCCAAGACCAAGAGGGCCACTAATGCCTCTATCAGTGTAAAGCCAAGCTGGGGGCGCTGACTTTTTGAATCACTCATTAGAAATCACCTCACAATCACCACTTGAAGCAACCCCGGCCATATTTATACACAACGCCCTGTTATCGCCCGCATATGCAAGCTCAATCACCTCAGCCTGCGACGGCCTTCCAAGCTGATTGTAATTTATGATCTTCGCCTCAGACAAGACTACTGGAGAGGAGCGTTCATCAACAATTTTAACGCACCACATATTTTGAGAAGGATCAGCGCAATCTATTGTAGTCAGCCCAGAAGCTTGGAGCCTTTTTACCTCCAGCAACCACCCACCTCCACTTTCTTCAGGCGTGACTTCAACCCTGACCACCTCTCTTCTCTTGACTGCCTCCGATCTCGCCACATTCAGACCCGATAGTAGAGAGTTATGAGAAGAGGATAAGTGGCCGCGCTCCACGAAACTCTTGAAATTAGGTACGGCAATAGTCAATATGACAGCAAGCACCGCAATCGTCACCAAGAGCTCAATCAAGGTAAAGCCCCCTTGAGCCTCATGCCTTCTACCAGCAATCATCTCTATCCCCTGAAGCTTCTCGCTCTCCACGATGTGTTAAACTCAGATTACCGCAGCCAGAATCCCTGCTTGCCTGAGGCTCTTGGGCTTCTGCCACTATCCGATAACCGGAGGACGTAATAAAGTCACCGGCCGGCTCAGGGTCATTTCCATCCCAACTGCTTGGTTCATTAACAATGTAAAAGCCACTCTCTGAGTCTCGCGGGAAAGCATTGCAGCTCGAATAGTCATTATTTACCGTATAGCAGCGCTCCAATTGCCCGGCGACTTCCATGAGCACTGCCTTTGCTTCTGTCCGTCTAGACTCGGTCACGTAACGCTGATAGCTGGGAATCGCAATCGACGCCAAGATCCCGATCACGGCTACCGCAATGAGCAGCTCGATCAGCGTAAAGCCGGCGGTGCGCCGGGTGCTGCCTGTGGGGCCCTGGGGCCTGAGTCGGGTGCTCGGATGGGTCACGCCGCGCCTCTCCTGCTTTCGTTACGTTTGGTTTCAGTATGTAGCACAGTCGGGCTTCCTGCTAGGGCTCGGGGTCAAGAATCTCACCCCGGGTGAATGACCGCTCACCTGCCATCTCACGCCTCACCTGTCCCGGTGAGGCCTCGCCCGCCCTGCCAATACAATCACTTGGCGGCCACGGGCGGGGAAAACAGAGCCCATGACGCCATTCTTATGGAATATATGGATTCCAATTAATCACTTTTCATTATAACCAGGCTGCGATAGAACGTGCCCCACCTCCCCACCCCCTGATCGACAGGCATAAGACGACATGACTTCCAGGAAGGTACTGCCGCTTCTCCTGCTGGCGGGGCTGGCGCCTGCCCAGGCGCTGGCCACCAACGGTTACTTCTCCCACGGCTACGGCACCATCAACCAGGGCATGGCCGGTGCCGGCACCGCCCTGGCCCAGGACAGCATCGCCGCGGCCACCAACCCGGCCGGCATGGCCTTTGTCGGTGACCGCTTCGACATCGGCGCCGAGCTGTTCTCTCCCCATCGCGAGTATGCCGTGCAGGGTGGCGGCGAGCCGCAGCCCGGGGCCTTATACCTGATGCCCGGCAGTCGCAAGAGCGAGAACCGCGCCTTCCTGATTCCCCACGCCGGCTACAACCGCCAGGTCACCGAGACTCAGACCCTGGGCGTCTCGGTGTTCGCCAACGGCGGGATGAACACCGAGTATAGCGGTCGCGACATGGGCACCTTCTTCGCCGGCAAGGCGGGCGTGAACCTGGAGCAGGCCTTCATCGCCCCCACCTGGACCTGGCGCTTTGCCGAGCGGCACGCCATCGGCATCTCCCCGGTGATCGCCTACCAGCGCTTCTCCGCCACGGGCCTTAGCAGCCTTGCCGGCTTCTCGTCGGACCCGGCCGCGCTCTCCGACAACGGCACCGACGATGCCTGGGGCTACGGCCTCCAGCTCGGCTGGCAGGGCCAGCTGACCGACACCCTGCGCGGCGGCCTGAGCTTGCGAAAGGTGCTGAAGATGGAGGAGTTCGACGACTACCGCGGGATCTTCGCCGAGCAGGGGGATTTCGACATCCCTCAGATGTTCCACGCCGGCCTGGCCTGGTCGGGGATCGAGGACCACTGGCTGCTGCTGGACGTGCAACATATCCGCTATAGCGAGATCGCGAGCGTGGGCAACCCCTTCGCCTCCCCCGGCCGGTTGGGCGACGATGATGGCGCCGGCTTCGGCTGGGACGACATGACCGTGGTCAAGCTGGGCTGGCAGTGGCAGCAGACCACGCAGCAGGCCTGGCGGGCCGGCGTGAGCTACGGCGAGCAGCCGATCCCCGACAGCGAGGTGCTGTTCAACATCCTGGCACCCGGGGTGCAGCAGTGGCATGTCACCGGCGGCTTCACCGCGAGCTCACCGGCGGGCTGAGCGTCTCCGGCATGGCCTTCTACTCGCCGGAGGAGACGGTGCGCGGCGAGAACCCGCTGGGCCCGGGCCAGCAGGTCGAGCTGAGCATGTACCAGCTGGGCGCGGCGGTGAGCCTGGGGTGGCGGTTCTGATCCACCATCTCTGATCTACCATCGCTGCGCGATGGATCGCGCTGCAAGCAGCGCTCCTACAGCGGTCTCCTCGGCACAGGCCCACAGGGCGCCTGACGGCGCCTCACCGCTGCGCGGTTCATCCGTGACCATGCTCACGAATGTAGCGCTTGAGAGCCTGGTCGATGCGGCGCTGCCAGCCTTCCCCCTCTGCCTTGAAGTGTTCAATCACTTCCGGGGATAAACGAATCGATGTCTTCACCTTCGTCGGCGAGCGCTGCTTGCCGCGCTGGCCAATGGTGCGCTGAAGGTCACCCGGCAAGACCTCCGACATCGGACGCATACGCTTCACATCGGCGTCGGTGAGTTCGCGAACCTCGCCGTCCTTATCCGTGAGTCGCATTTTCATAGCGGCGCACCTCCCGTGGGTTGGCCTTCCTCAGGCTGATGACTCGAATCCCGTCCTCGATCGGTGTAAAGCAAACCACGTGGACACGCAGGCCAATCTTCCCCAAGGCGATGAACCTTCGCTCCGGGTACTCGAAACGGTTGTCTTCCGAGAAGACCGCACCCTCCCATTCAAAGCGCTCCACCACCGTGAAGGGTAGGCCGCGATCCCGTTCGTTCCGAGCGCTCTTGACGGGATCGTAGTCGATGATCATATTTTTTATTGTATGGACAAAAAGAGACGAAGGAAAGTTCTCGCGAGCGAGTCGATAGCCTGACCGCCTGCCTCACCATCAACAACGCCGCCGTCATGGCCATGACGGCGGCGTTGTTGTTCCGGCGTTGCGGCAAGGCTACTCGCTGACGATGACCCGCTCGCGCAGCTCCCGCGGCATCGAGAAGGTGATGGTCTCGGCGCGGCCGTCGAGCTCCACCGGGGCGGCGGCGCCCAGCGCCTTGAGCCGATCGATCACGCCCTGCACCAGCACCTCGGGGGCGCTGGCACCGGCGGTGACGCCGATGGCGCTAACGCCCTCGAGCCAAGTCGGGTCGACCTGCTCGGCGTTGTCGATCAGGTAGGCCGGGGTGCCCACCCGCTCGGAGAGCTCGCGCAGGCGGTTGGAGTTGGAGCTGTTGGGGCTGCCCACCACCAGCACCAGGTCTGCGCCTTCGGCCAGCTCGCGCACGGCGTCCTGGCGGTTCTGGGTGGCGTAGCAGATGTCGTCCTTGCGCGGCCCCTCGATCTCCGGGAACTTGGCGCGCAGGGCGTCGATCACCCGGGCGGTGTCGTCCATGGAGAGCGTCGTCTGGGTGACGAAGGCGAGCCGGCTCGGGTCCTTCACCTCCAGCCGGGCGACGTCCTGCTCGTCTTCCACCAGGTAGATCGCGCCGCCGTGGGAGGTGTCGTAGCGCCCCATGGTGCCCTCCACCTCGGGGTGACCCTCGTGGCCGATCAGGATGCACTCCTGGCCGCGCTTGGCGTAGCGCAGCACCTCCAGGTGCACCTTGGTGACCAGCGGGCAGGTGGCGTCGAACACCTTGAGGCCGCGGCGCTCGGCCTCCTCCTGCACGGCGCGGGAGACGCCGTGGGCGGAGAAGATCACGATGACGTCGTCGGGCACCTCGTGGAGCTCCTCGACGAAGATGGCGCCGCGGCTGCGCAGGGTATCCACCACGAAGCGGTTGTGGACCACCTCGTGGCGCACGAAGATCGGCGGGCCGAAGACGTCCAGCGCCCGGTTGACGATATCGATGGCGCGGTCGACGCCGGCGCAGAAGCCGCGGGGGTTGGCCAGTTTGATCTGCATGAGTCTCTGCCTTGATGCGTCAGGGGCATCTGCCTGTTGATTCGTAGGGGGCTGAACGCCGGGCGAAGCCCAGCTCCTGGTATGGATTGACCCGTCAAGGGGTCGGTTGTCTCTGTTGCATGTGGTCATCCTCAATGCCTTCGGATCAGGAAGCGAGGGGCTATCAG
>NZ_JACHZF010000037.1 GCF_014193375.1 Halomonas campaniensis | reverse complement strand
CGGGTCTTCTTCATCGGGGTAGCTTGCTTGGCCATGGGTCACCTCGTTGAGTGTACTACCTTAACGGGGTGTCCACTGTTGCTGGGCAAGATCACACCATGTTGCTGGGCACATCCTCATAGTTGGCCAGTAGCTGCTTTGTGTCCTTGGGCAGGCAGTAACCGCCGTAGCCAAAGCTCGGGTTGTTGTAGTGGCTGCCAATGCGCGGGTCGAGACCCACCCCCTCGATGATCTGTCGTGTATCCAGCCTATGAGTCTCGGCGTAGCTGTCCAGCTCGTTGAAGTAGGCCACCCGCATGGCGAGATAGGTATTGGCGAAAAGTTTGATCGCCTCGGCCTCGGTGCTGTTGGTGAACAGCACCGGAATATCTTCCTTAACCGCCCCCTGCTTGAGCAGCTCGGCGAACACCTCGGCGCGTTCAGAGCGCTCCCCCACGATGATCCGGGACGGGTAGAGGTTGTCATACAACGCCCTGCCCTCACGCAGAAACTCAGGGGAGAAGAGCAGGTTCTGGGTTCCGAAGCGATCACTTGCCTCATGGGTAAACCCAACGGGCACGGTGGACTTGATCACCATCACCGCATCGGGGTTGATGGCCATCACGTCATGGATCACCGCCTCGACGCTCGAAGTGTCGAAGAAATTGGTCTTCGGGTCGTAGTCGGTGGGGGTAGCGATCACCACGAAATCGGCTTCGCAATAGGCGGATTCACGATCCAGCGTAGCGGTAAACTTCAGTTGGCGGCGGGCCAGGAAATCGCTGATTTCAGCATCTTCGATCGGGGAGACTCGCTCGTTCAGTATCGCGACCTTCTCGGGCGCGATATCCAGCGCTATAACTTCATTGTGTTGAGCCAGAAGCATGGCGTTTGAGAGTCCGACATATCCAGTGCCGGCAATAGCGATCTTCATCGTTCATCCTTGGAATGCATTTTCAAGGCTGGATTTATACTTTTCCGCCAAGTTTAACCATCCAGTCCACAAGTTAGACGGCACTCACAGCTCATCTCTGCACTGCTGCGCTCAGCGCTTCTAGCATTTTGCCCGCCTGCTGATCACGGGAGTAGGTTCTGGCGGCCTCGAGGCCACGCTCGCGCAGCGCCGCTCGCCGCTGCGGGTCGCCCTGCAGGGCCTGAATGGCCTCGCTCATGGCCTGCGGGTCTTCGGGCGGGACGCACACCCCGGCTCCGGACTCCTTGAGAATGCCGGTGGCCTCGCCTTCCGGCAGCGACATCAGTACCGGAATGCCCATGGCCATCGACTCGAACATCTTGGAGGGAATCACGCTCTCGAAGACCGGCGTATCCCGCAGCGGAATCAGCGCCAGGTCACATAGCGACCAGTAGCCGGGCATGGCGTCTTTCGGCTGGCGCGGCACGAACCGCACGTTCTCGAGGCCTAGCTCTTCCGCTCTTGACTCCAACTCGGCCCTGGCCGCGCCGGCCCCGACGAAAAGGAAAACGATATCGTCGCGCTCGCGCAGCCGCTCGGCCGCCTCGAGCACCTTGTCCAGTGCATGGGCCATGCCGTGGGTGCCCAAGTAGCCCACCAAGAACTTGCCCTCCAGCCCATGCTCGCGGCGCAGGGCCTCATCCGGCGCCATCGGCTGATAGCGCGCCAGATCCACGCCGTTGAGCACCACATCGACCTTGCCGCCATCGATGCCCCGCGAGATCAGGTCCTGCTTGAATGAGTGGGTCACCGCCACCACGCGCCGGGCACGGCGGTAGAGAAACAGCTCGAGCTTCTCGAGCAGGCGGATGGTACGGCTCTCTTCCATGGCCCCCACGGCGACGATGGAGGCCGGCCAGAGATCACGCAGCTCGAAGATGAACGGCTTGCGCCGCACCGCCGCAAGGGCCCAGCCGCCCACGGCAGCAAAGAACTGTGGCGAACTGGCCACGACCACATCCGGTTTCTTCTGAAAGAGCCCCCCAATAAAGCCGCTGACCATGAAGGAGACATAGTCCAGGGTGCGCTTCAGGAAGCCCTCGTTGGAGGTGATATAGCTCTTCACCCGCACCACGCGGATGCCGTCCCACTCCTCCACCGCATACCAGCGGTTGCGATAGCCGGAAAACACCTTCCCCTCCGGGAAATTGGGAGCGCAGGTCACTACCGTGACCTCATGGCCGGCCCGCACCCAGCGCACGGCATGGTCGTAGAGCCGATTGGCGGGAGCATTGGTTTCGGGGGGGAAGTTATCCGAGAGAAACAGGATGCGCATGGGTCTCGTCTTGAAGCGAAGAAGGAACGGGGCACAAGCGGGGCTCAGGCCCAACGAAAGCTGGTGGAACAGGCGGGGGCCGTTAAGGCCACCACCAGGCACTGGTTGGGATGAGATTCGCCGAAGCGGGGATGCCAGCTGGCAGACTCGACGCGCGCCTCCCCGCCGTCGATGGCCAGTGCCAGGCGGCGGCCATCGGGCAGGGTCAGCTCTCCATATTGAGAATTTTCCAGTCTCACCGACACACCTGGATGACAGTGGAAGCGCGCCTCGGCGCGGGTGAAACGACCCTCAAGTCGATCCTGAATCACCAGTTGCCCTTCCTGGAACCCCCACTCGCGGCGGTGAGTCACCCTGCCGGGCAGGCGCCGATAGCCGTCGTGGCTTCCAGTGATGGTCAGCCCCTCGGCCTTGGCATCGATGCTAACCGGCCCCGGTCGGGCACGGCGGGCGACGCGAAACCCCGCCCACACCTCGGAGGAGTTCTCGTCGTCCACCACCACGGTGTTGTGGGCAACCGTAGAGCGCTGGCGGTGGCGCTCGGCATCCTCGCCATACTGGGAGATGCCAGAATTGACCAGCACCCGCTGGCCAAACAGGCTGAGCTCAAAGCTCAGAGTATCGGCATGGGCATGGCCGGGCTGGTAGACCGGTCCCACCGGGGCCAGGTCGAGCAGCGCCAGGTTGCCCTCCCCCCACTCCACGCCCAGGTAGCCACTGGCCGCTGCATGCCGCAAGCCATAGTCTCCACCTTGCCGCACCACCATGCGGACACCTTCCGCCGCCGACTGAATGCTCAAACAATCGGTATAGCGCTGCAGGTCGGCCAAGGTCGGGGCGATGCCGAAGGCGGCATCGTTGAAGAAGCCGATCTCACCGTCCGGGTGGGTCATCAGCTCCAGCCAGGCCAGGCCCCGGGCCAGGGTCTTGCGCCACCTATGAGCGCGCTCGCGCAGCGCGAGAAGGCCGGAGCACTCGGCTAGCTGAATCAGGTCGGCCAGGTCCCACATCAGGGTGGCGTGGTACATGGGTGAGCGCTCGAAGTGCCCGCCGTCCTTCAGGAACTGCTCGGGAATCTCAACATCAAGAATCCTCAATCCCTGGTGCAGCCAGCGCTCGGCGTTCTTGCCCTCTAGAAAGACACCGGCGAAGGTCAGTGCCTTGCCGTTGGCGAAGAGATGATTGGCCAGGATGTGGTATTCGCGCTGGGCAGAAAGCGCCTGGGCCTGGCGGGCCAGGTTCGCCAACCAGGCCTCCGGGATCGGCTCCCCGCCCTGCCAAGCCTTCCCGCTCAGCCACTTGACCAGATTCACCAGGCGCAGCGAGAGCGTATAGGGTTCCCAGCCGTTACCAGCCAGCGGCGGGTTCTCGTCGATCCAGCGCGCCACCAGCGCCCGGTGCTGGGCATGGCGGGCTGCTGCCCCCTGGGCACAGAGGTCATCTAGGTAGTGCAAGTTGTAGAGCCACAGCTTGCTCTTACCGGGATGGTTCCAGTCTTCCGCCTTGGCCAGCTCACCCTGCTCGCCGAGAAACATGAACGCCCAGTTTCCAGGCTCCCGCTGACCTGTTTCCCCCTCACTTATCAGCGCCGGGGGCATCCAGGCCGGTGTCGACCAAACCTTGGCCCACGAGCGCCGCTCCACCGGCCCCAGAGGTGCCATGGCCTGCCGACGCACGCGGCGACGCAGCAAACGGTAATAGAGCCGCCAGCCGATTTGGCGAAGCTTGAGAAAGCGGACGGTATGCAGAAGCCGGGTGGCCCGATTTATCGACATCAGCAAGGCTTATAGTCAGTGAGTGGGGGCGATACTTGATATACGGTCTGGCTGAGCATCACTTCAGCGCCGGTTCTGCCCGGTCCATACCCCGCGGGTGTCCACCAGATGCCGACCGACCAGGCGCTCAACCTCCACCTTCTTGAACGCTTTGTGATCCACCAGCAGCACGACGATATCGGCATCAGTCAGAGCTACGTCGAAACTAGTGAGACTGGCGCCTTCCAGGCTTGCCGGCAGCGCCTCGATATTGGGCTCCACCACCATCAGCCGGCCGGGCAGCCGGGCCTTCAGCGCCTGGGTAATCGCCAGCGCCGGGCTTTCACGCAGATCATCGATATCCGGCTTGAACGCCAACCCCAGACACGCCACGGTGACATCCCGCGCGGTGCGTTCAGGGTTCTGGCTAAGGAACTGCCCCACCGCCTGATTAACCTGGTCGATTACCCACTCGGGCTTGCCGTCGTTGACTTCGCGGGCCGTACGAATGAGGCGGGCCTGCTCCGGGGTCTCGCTGACGATGAACCAGGGATCCACGGCGATGCAGTGGCCGCCCACCCCGGGGCCCGGCTGCAGGATGTTGACCCGGGGGTGGCGGTTGGCCAGGCGAATGAGCTCCCATACGTTAATATCGAGCTTGTCGCAGATGATCGAGAGTTCATTGGCGAAAGCGATGTTCACATCGCGAAAGCTGTTCTCGGTCAGCTTGGCCATCTCGGCAGTGCGTGCCGTGGTGGTAATGCACTCCCCACGAACGAACAGCTCATAGAGCGCGCAGGCGGCCTTCGAGCAGCGCGGCGTCATGCCGCCGATCACCCGATCGTTTTCCACCAGCTCACGCACCACATGGCCGGGCAGCACACGCTCGGGGCAATGCGCCACGCGAATATCCGAGGCCTCACCCTCCTGGCTGGGAAAGCTCAGGTCCGAGCGCGCCTCAGCGAGCCAGGCCTCCATCTGCTCGGTGGCCCCCACCGGGGAAGTGGACTCCAGGATGACCAGATCCCCCGGCTTCAATACTGGCGCGATTGCCAGACTGGCCGCTCGGATATAGCTCAGGTCCGGCACATGCTCCTTGCCCTCCTCACGCTTGAAAGGCGTTGGCACAGCGACCAGAAAAGCATCGGCCGGCTCCGGGGTGGTGGTGGCCCGCAGGTGGCCCTCCTTCACCGCCGCATGCACGAGCATGTCCAGCTCGGGTTCGACGATATGGATTTCACCACGGTTGATGGTATCCACCGCCCGCTGGCTGATATCCACGCCGATGACCTTCTTGCGGCGCGAGGCAATGACGGCGGCGGTAGGCAGGCCGATATAGCCAAGGCCCACCACGGAAATTGTCTTGAAATCCATCTCTCAGTGCTCCTGCGGTTGGGCCGCGCCAGCCAAGTGGTCGAGGATTCGCGAGCAGGCCTGACCGTCCCCGTAGGGGTTGTGGGCGCGGCTCATCCGTCGATAGGCCTCGGTATCACCCAGCAGGGTATCGAGTGCGTTTGTGATGGCATCTACATTGGTGCCCACCAGCTTGACGGTACCCGCCTCTACCGCCTCCGGCCGCTCGGTAGTATCGCGCATCACCAGCACCGGCTTACCCAGCGACGGCGCCTCTTCCTGAATGCCGCCGGAGTCGGTGAGAATCAGGTGGGCGCGATTCATCAAATACACGAAGGGCAAATAGTCCAGCGGCTCGATCAGGTGGACGTTGTCAATATCCGCCAGCAGCCGGTTGACCGGCTCCTGCACCTGGGGATTGAGGTGCACCGGGTAGACGATCTGTACCTCGGGGTGCCGGCTCGCGGTGGTCCGCAGCGCCTGGCAGATGCGCTCGAAGCCGCCGCCGAAGCTCTCCCGGCGGTGCCCGGTGACCAGCACCATCCGGCGGGCGTCATCCAGAAAGGCGAACTGGTCGCGGAACCGTACCTGCAGCGCCGGTGTGGTTTCCAACTTCTCGACCACCTCAAGCAACGCATCCACCACGGTATTGCCCGTGATCTGGACGCTATCCGGGGCGACGCCCTCCTCGAGCAGGTTGCGCTGCGAACGCTCGGTCGGCGCGTAGTGCCAGGCGGCCAACGCCCCGGTAAGCTTGCGATTGGCCTCTTCCGGCCATGGTGAGTAGAGGTCGCCGGTGCGCAGCCCTGCTTCCACATGGGCCACGGGGACCTGCTGGTAATAGGCTGCCAGGGTCGCAGCGAAAGTGGTGGCCGTATCGCCGTGTACCAGCACCACGTCAGGGCGCTGCTCGGTCAGTACCGTCTTCATCCCCTGCAGAATGGCCGTGGTAACGTCGGTCAGGTCCTGGCCAGGTTGCATGATGCTCAGGTCAACATCCGGCACCAGCTCGAACAGGTCCAATACCTGATCCAGCATCTCCCGGTGCTGGCCGGTTACACACACCCGGGCATCGAAGCGAGGGTCGGCCTGCAGGGCGAGAGCCAGGGGCGCCATCTTGATCGCCTCCGGGCGTGTGCCGAAAACGCATAGGGTGCGCAGGGGGCGAGATGAAGTCATTTACTGTTTTCCCATCATATCAAATATAGCAATTGCAAAAATCAAGCTAACTTAAATATTAAATCTCTCATGCCCTACACGCACTTAAATAATTAGCAAAGAGAGACTGCAAGTATGGAAAGTTAAAATGCTAGAGATTGTTTATTTTGCCGGCTCACGAGGCCAGCACGGTAAAAAACATGGCCCATGGGGCAATATGTGTCATTATAACTATGAGGATAAAAGCCTACTAAAACAATCATTTACCTATAAGAATCCTCTCAAACATATCAAAATGCCTTCTTACCATAGACTCAACTGTAAAATCCTTACGAGCCCGCTCTTGTAATGCATGCCCAAGCGCCATACACTCCGAGTCGCCATACAACATCATCCTGAAAAAATTATCAACTGTCTTGTCGTTAGAAAAATCTACAAAAGGCTGAGAAGAAATTTCTGCTAATATATATTCTGGAGCGTGCTTACTGGATGAATCAATCACTATGCCTTTTCCGTGCCTTGCCGCGTTCATGACCAGCAACCCTATATGCCCAGGATTAACCACGAGATCACACCAGTCAAAGTGTTCATTTAGCTGATTGCCTACAGTGTGTCCGTAGACAGTAACTCTTTGCCTTACCGCTTTATCTGCGGGTAAAGACAGCTGATTCATCCCCTTGCCAACCAGCCTAACCTCAATAAACTCATTCCTCTCTGCCAGAGAAATTAATCTATGAAGTTTTTTTCTCTCTTGATAACGACCAACATAGAGAATTTTAAGCTTACCAGCCTCTTGGCTAAAAACTCCTGACCGAAATTCACTCTGGAGAACCTCAGAATTATTGAAGCTTTCAACAGGAATATCAGCAAGAGCTGAAACCTTCTCTGCTATTAAACTGGTATAGACAAGGCAGCCGTCCGAAACTGTAATAAGTTTTTTTTTAATTGTATCTAGGAAAGCAAATTCATTTCTCCCAAAAACCTGCCCCCACCAAACCCACGGGGTTTCTTTTCTATGATAAAAAAACAAGTATCTTAACGGATGCCGAAGATTGAGCGAACAGCATACCAGATCCCAATTCTGAGAATCAAAAACCTTTTTAATGCCAAACTGGAATCTAAATCCCAGAAAAGAATATGAAGGCAGCTCAATATAACTATAACCTTGCCTCGCTGCCGGCTTTACTAGGCCATCCTTTTCACACGCCTGAGCAACAACAGTTAACTCCACAACCTCGCCAAGAAGGCTAAGAAAAGACTCGCGATAATCTGGAGCATGATCAATAATAAAAAGCACTTTTCTTTTATTTGCAACATTAGTCAACTTATGTCACCAGCTAGTCAGTTCGAATAACCACTAATATGGCTAATGGAAAATGGAATTATATGGCGTTGCGTCGTGAGAACCTACGTACATAGCGTAGAAAAAAAGAATAAAGTGCATAAGAGCAATGAAAGATACTAGCATTGCTCGATTCCAACCAGATAATTGAGATGCAGCAAGCGGCCAAAATAAAATGCCGGAGATCCAAAAAAACCAAGCAAGCCGCCCTGCAGCAAAAAAATGATAGAAAGCAATCATAATTAACAGGCCAATAAAATACGAGTTTCGAATAACAACTGCCGATTCACAGAGACGGGAGAGGCGCTCCCAGAAAAATAGAACAAAAATGGCCGATATTAAATACCAGCCATATCCAAAACCAAATTTAAAGTCATTCAACATGCCAAGAATGCGATCTGGATAATGTGAATAAACTGAAGGCAAAATAGTAGAAGAAAACTCAAGAAAATAAACAGAAAAGGCCTTGTTAGTCGAAAACAAGACAGCTAAAGCAAAAGCAAAACACGCAAAAACAACATTTAGCCTTAATCGCAAAAGCCAATAAAAAGGTATCATTATAAAGGCTGTATAATGAAAACCCGCTGATAAAAAAACATATAAAATCCACGGTAATAATTTTTTACGCCATATAAAAGGAGTGGCGTAAAAAATTAATGCAATTGCAAATGCTGACCGGACTCCATTGGTTTGAAAGAAAGGGTATGACATACCAAAAAGTATAAAAAAACTTAGCCAAGGAAGGTGGCTAATCCTAAATATTCTTACATATATAGGCAAAGTACTGAGAAGAGCAGCCACTCCAAAAACTAGAACAACCCCACCTCCCAAGAAATTTGCAAGAATGTTCAGCAGTGAATAAAGTGGTTCAAACCAAAAAATTGAAGCTCCATCTATAAAAGACTCATATATCCACACATAAGCATTATAATCGGTACCAACATTTTCGCGAAAAGCATGTAATGCTATTAAGGGCAGGCCAGCCAATACAGCTAACCAAAACACACTTGGACCACGTCGAAAACAAGAACTCTTATAAAGATAAGGCTTAAGACAGAGGGAAAGCAATACCGACCATGAAAAAACATAAAGGTATGGAATCACATCCGCTCCCCAATAAACACAACTAAATACCTGGACATTCCAACTTAGATGTTATAATGAGACTTAAAGGCGACGAGTCAAAATTAACACGAAAATTCATTTTTAGTGCGCGGGTATGAAATAAATTCATCTAATCAAAAAACTCACCTGGCCAGTTTATCAGAAATTTTCTTCAAGAAAAAAAGCAGGCGCTCTGCATGCATGATATAAATCAAACATCGTGCGACAAGACTAAAACTTCTTGATAAAACTACAGAATCGACCACTTTATCCCAAGCAATAGGTGTTCGCGAATCTCTACTGACTCTCAGGTATCGTGCGCAATGCTGTTTCATACGTTTGCGTATATGCCACACTTCTCGCTTAGATAACCGCTTGGAACTATATAGCTCGCGCAATGTATTCATGCAGTTCAGGGCACCACTCACATGCCTAGAACTTGGTAGCATAGTCATTGTCGAGCCATCTCGAATTCTACGGTAAAAAAAGAACTCATCTACAACAAGAAATGAGTTACAAGAAAACAATAAAGGGAAAAAGACAGCCTCATCTTCGAAATAACCATCCCCGAATTTTAGCGCAGCACCTTTCCAGAGGGTCGCTTTAGATACATACATACAAGGTGAACAAAACAGCCCTTTTTTTCCATACCCGGAATCTAAAAAGTCATCACGATCCAGAAAAAGACCTGAAAAGCCTCTGCAATATTCTTGTCTTCTACTACCACTATACTCATTATCGTAAAACGACATACTCGAAAATAATAGAATATCTGGAAAATTCTCTCTTATTATGCAGCTCTGAAATGAACTAATGAAATTTTTATCAAGCAGGTCATCTGCATCAAAAAAATATAGGTATTGGAAATTAGCAAGCTCCGCGCCGATATTTCGAGCATTCCCCTGCCCACCATTTTCTATAGACAAAACTTTGTATGGAATAGAAAAATCATATTCCTCGGCGACTGCCAAGGTTTTGTCAGTGCTCCCATCATCAATCAAAATAACTTCATCTGGGAGCTCTGTTTGAGCCTTGATGGAATCCAGTGCTGCTTTTAAGTACTTCTCAACATTGTAGGCAGGAATGATGATGGAAATAGAGCAGTCAGCCATCAAGGGCACCACTAAGAAATGTCAGAGCTTTTTTACGCTCTTTATCTAGAGCTTCATTAAAACGATCAGACCGTGACAACTTAAACATTGGCGTCTCAACATCAATGCCCAATGGCTCGACACTTATCTCCAGCTGCTTAAACAAGCTATCCAAGCGGGCCTGGCCCCTATGTTCATTAGGGCAAAAAATCACTTCCTTGCCAAAACGCAGAGAAAGACAAATACAATGGAAGGAGTCAGTAACGACCACTTCAGCGTTTCGGATCAACGCCAGCCAGTCAGCAACCTCACGATACTCGGGTGTGAGTGAGTCTTTCAGATAGATATTTACGGGTACGTCGCCGCCTTCTGATGCTATTCTTAACAAGTCCTCTTGGAAATCTGGCGTTGAATCCAGCTTATAATAAACAATATTTTCAGCGGAACATTCGGGGGGGTTAGAAATAACTGACTCAAAGAACTCATCTCCAACTAAAAGAAGCGGATCAAGAACATGTTCTGCTTCGACACCAAAGACATCTCTACAGATTTCTACACCGGATTCTTCACGACACGAAATGGCTTTAAACCGCTTCAACTCTTTGCTAACTTGATCGGTCAATACAGCATCGCCACTTTTTTCCCATGAAGCTGTACCAAAACTAGCAGCGTAGGAAACTCTATCCACGCCATCAGGGACATGCCCTAGAAAAAATCCTATAGTGTCTTTAGCGAAAGCTGGGCGCCAAACTTGATCACTACCTACGATGACAATATCGAACCCTTTTGCGACAGAGCTAAACTCACTTGGATTTCTTATTTTTTTGGTTCGGGAAATAAACATTTCCCGAAAACTTTCAAACGCCTCTTCGTTAGCCACTCGGCTATGGCTTGGTGTTTTTCTCAACCCCAGCTTACGTAGAGCCTGGCCGACACGCCCCTTAAAAGTGACGCGTTGCTTTGCCATATAATCCAGGTGTTGGACTTCATGTCCTAGCCGTCTACAGATATGTTCAAGCGCAGCGGCTTGAAGTACAGCACCATAGTTGTGAGTTGAGTACTGAAAATTTAAGATCGCAACTTTTTTCATTGAGGCTACCGGGCAAAATCAAGATCACATGCTTACGATCTCAGGATGTTCTTAATCACTTCTTTCATACCCTCAGGCATTCCCGTGACAAGGAGATTTCTAATCTTCACTTTCAATGTATCAGGGTTAATTGGGTACTCGAGGAGTTCCGGCCACATTTCTTTAATAAGCTTTTTGTGAAGAATGTGGTCTGGCCCAACTCGATATTTATCATCTAGCCCGAGCGCTAGAACCAACAACCTCCTATTATTAAAAGGCATAAATCCTTCTACAGCAACATCCTGCTCTGACATGAACATTCCACCCCAATTGCCCATGCGCTGCTCCCAATAAAACAAGTCCATTACATTCAAATCTTGCTCTTCAACCAAATCCCTTACATCAGCTAACCAGTCTTCAACCTTCCTGTGCAGGTAAGTGCTATCCTGATCAAGACCTGCTTTTTTTATTACGTAACTAGAAGATATCATACTTGATTCAGCACATTTTTCTCCGTAATAACATCTAACTATTTCGGAACCATTACCGTTAATATTCAACTTGCCATAATGAAAATCATGATAGTATTGTATCGCCAAGGTTTTAGGAAGTTTTCTAGCCCCCTCAACATTCATTTTCATGACTTCATAAAATTCATCTCTAAGCTTAGGCATCTCCCTGAAAATATTAACCTCTAACCCCATATCTCCGAGCATTTTTTTCGGGACAGCAATATCCATATGGTTATCTTTGTAAACATTCATAGTATTTACAAAATACAATATTCTTTTACTAACGCACTTGGATGCTGCTAACAAGACTCGAGAGTCCCAGCCAGCCGTAACTGATTGCATAACCAGTCGTTGTCGGGAAGCAGCATCAATACTTCCTTTCAATATTGTACTAATTTCTTTGACGGCTTCATCAAGTGATCCCAATTTTTCTGGATTGTTGACCCAGTAGCGGTTAACATTTTTACTCCTTAGATCCAGATAAAAATTAGGCATCAACTGCTTTACATTATGGTAAACTGTTTCATCACCAACCCAAAACGACTCATTTTTTAGGAATTTTTCAGAACTTATAAAGTCAACCAGATCTAAATCTTGGCTCCCATCTAAATGGTGGAAATTTTTTATTAGTCCCGGCTGAGAGGCACAAAATAAGTTTTTATCACCAAAAAAATAAAAAGCTTTTCTCAATGCACAAGGGTCATGCACTAATTTAGCTTCTTTTTCACTCCAATAAATGATTACATACCTACCAGACAAGCCAAAAATATTAGACAAAAGATCATCAAATGTGTTGCTGTCTCGTGCCAAGCGCTCAGCTATTTCGAGTGTTGTCAAGTTAGGCGTCATTGGATCTATGATATAGCCTAAGACAACCACCCCCCCTTCCTCCTTTGGAGAATCAACCCTCGAAAAATCTAAATCAGGATGATGGATAACAAATAATTCCCCATGGATATCAACCTCACACCAGCCAGGGAGTGGCTCTAATCTTGAATCACTGATGATGTATTGGCGGCAATAACTGAGGTTATCCATTGACACTACTACCTTTGTTCGAATCCAGTAGGCATTAGTCGATTTAACGCACGATGAAGTGTATGTTTGTTTAAAACTTAACCACGGCTTAGCGTGATTAGATGGTCTTTTAGGTAGTCAGATGGATGCGCCCTACTACAGCTAAATACCTTTCTCCGGCCACCTTGTAAAATTATTGCTGCGTTGATGGAAAAGTTGCTTTCAATCTTCTTTTCAAATAGGAAAGCAACCTACGGAAAAACGGGCGGCCTTGACGAGAGTAATGAATGTAAACAGGTCGCACTGTATCAACGTATACGGATAGCTTACTTTCACGCCTCGCTCTCAAGAACGATATATGTGAAAGCTCTCGCAACTCAGCCCTTAACCTCTGACGCTTCATTTCATAGTGTGGCTGTAACGTTGTGGCTGGGCCTGACCTTTTGTTTGGCACCCAAGACCCAGAAGCTTTCTCACAGTGAATCCTATACCCTATCGCAACCTTCCTATGCCGCAACCCCGCATCCTGAGACTGCACGGCCTTCTCAACACCTAGATCATCCATCTCTAAACGCCCCTCAGTTCGGGCATTCACAATCAACTGACGGATCTCCTGATTTCTGGTGACCACCACGTTAGTGCCATAGCTGTCCTGCACATACTCGGGTAACCAGGCATCGCCCAGTACGACATCGGCAGTTTCGGCAAATACGTCATCACAGAAGTCACAGGCCTTGTACTTAAATGCGCCCGCGCCCCAGTCCGCGCCGAAAAGCTGTCTGGTCGGCACGACCTTTTCTCCAGAGCTACCCTTGGCATAGGTGCTGTAGCGGTTGGCAGGCTGGGAAGGGTCTTTGATTCGGAAGTCTATGCCCTCAAGCTCCTGCGGGGGTATGCCCATTTGCCAGGCCAGGCTTTCTGCATAATGGGCACTTTTAAGGTGGCCACACACCAGGCCTACGCAGTATCGGATGCGCTCAGCGAGAATGGGCTCTTGAGTCTGGAGCAATCTAACGCTCTTGATAAAGCATGGCAAACCAACAACGGCATACCGCCCGGGATTGTTTCTAATAGACTGAAGTGCCTCAGACAACTCGATCGGGTAGTATCGAGATTTGCCACCCTGTTGGGTTTCTTCCAGAGTTTCGCTAACCTGATACTTGAATGGAATACTGTTCAGGTCTTGGCCGGATGACTCGGATTTTACGTGTACGACGTAATCCACTAGCCCCTTTAAAAGAAGCTCATTGAGCACCCAAGTGCCCATTCCGCCTGAACTGCCACGTTTCCGAAATTCGCCTTCAGCAACATGTCCTGCGAACACGCCGTTGTAATAACCTACTTGACTGTTGTGCTCGCATGTGTCTGAGAAAACCTGTTTGGCTATTTCATCTTCATTTTTAGCATCCGAGCCGAACGGGCAGAGTTTTTCATAGTCGATATGCGTTGAAGCAAAGACGTTGGTATCTTTCAGGCTAGATTGATACTGTCCATAGTCGTCCATAACGATTTTGAATGGGCTTTCCTCTGGCACCGCACAGGCACCACAGCCTACACAATAGCCGTTGGCGATAACAGTATCGTTAAGTGCTTGATGGCTTTCGTTGATAGTCACTTTGTGGCTAATTTCCTGGAAGTTACAAGTTTGAGCAGTCCTAGGGTTTCTATTAACTCATGCCGGGTAGGCTTTATCATTACACAAAGGGCCATGTAAACCAATGCTGCAGCGAAAACAAACACAGCCAAACCTGCTACCGGGCTTTCTATGAGAATGAGCTGACGAAGAGCATGTAAAGTCATAATAGTCACTATGGCACAGATTAAAGGTGGCACTAATGTCTTTGCCAACTCAAGAGACGTAACAGGAAGGAACCTGGAAGCATAATAAAGAAAACCTGGCAATCTAATAAAAACACCCGAAAGAGCATAGGCCGCCACAACCCCAAACGCTCCCCAAAATGAGCCGATTCCGATAGAAACAACCAGTATAGCTAATGTGATTACTTTCCAGCGCAGTAGCGCTCTGGCGTTTCCTATTGCGATAAGGCAAATAGCCAGAAAACCGGCGATGGGTTCTACTAGCGAAAAAACTGCAAGCATGCGGAAGATGGGAATGGCATCCTCCCAACCAGGCCCAAGAAACAGAAGGACGATCCAGTCTGCAAGCACTGCCATGGTGAGCGTTACAAACATGGTACCTAATACTATTTTACCCATGATCGAGGTAGTAGTGCTTCGTAACCGTACGGAATCGTTGGCAACCCTAGCCAAGGTTGGTTGTAACACATTCATTACCGGCGGCAGCATCTGACTTGAGGGAATCGACGTTAGCAATTTAGCCCGATTGAAAAGCCCCATCGCTTGTGCGCCACCAATGTAACCTATGGCGAATGGGGTTAAGTTTGTCGCCACATATCCGATGAAATTTGCCCCAGTCAAGTTAGCCCCAAATCCTAAAAGGGGCCGCACACCGGAACCACGGCTCAACCTTGAAGGAACCCAGCGGGCACTCAGCCAACGCATGACTGTTTTAGTTGCGAAGGTCGTAATGGGACTGATGACAAGCGCCCAATACCCAAGGCCACCCAAGGCTGCCGCTATGCCGACGACTATCCCTCCAGCCATGGAAACAATGTCGATCAAAGAGATGATCTTGAACCGCATCTGCCGTCGCAGCAGGGCGTCGTGCTGGACGGAGAGCCCACCAATGAGGAAGGTCAAACTCATGGCTGCCATCACCAGTGTCAGGCGTGGCTCTCCATAAATTGTGGCAACAAGGGGCGAAACCACGATGCCGAGCAAGCACATGCCAGCGCCCAAAGAACCATTCACCCAGAACAGATTGGACACCTGGGCATGGGTAATCTGGTCGCGCTGGATGGTTGCCATTGAGAGGCCACCTTCCATGAACTGTAGGGCTAATCCTGTAAACACCGTGACCATAGCAATCAGACCGAAGTCTGAAGGTTGCAATAGGCGAGCCAGGATGGCGATGGAGCCTAGCTGCAGGATCAACTTGATACCTTGGGCAGCCAATGTGATGCCTGCACTTTTTACAGCGCGTTCTTTCATGCCAGTCTTGAGATGATCGGCATTGAAGAACTGGTCTTTAGGGTTTGGCACTTGAGAGAGGCCGTCTTGAAGTTTTGTGAGTATATGAACTGCGAACTAATTCAGGTACTTCTGCCGGAAACGCCATCCCATGAATTCGGCGGCATTCTTGCCGCTGGCCCGGCAATTTTGCTGTTTTGCTGCCCTGCCCCGCCGGCCGCTTGAGGGCCGGAATCGGAATTTTTGCCGGAAATCGCATTTCACGAAACCTGCGGCAAAAAAGCCGGAAACTTGATTTCACGTTATGGCCGACTTGGCTAACTAATTGATTTTCAATGATATTAGCGATAAGGGAAGGCTGCCGACCAGCTCTTTGTCATGCAGCCTTCTCTATATATCAGCGGCTGCAGATCCACCTGGCGGCAGCGGGCATGGCCGATCGTGGCTTCTCACCGCACAGCTTCCGTGCCGGCTTCATTACCGAAGCGCATCGCCAAGGCAAACCGGACGTGGCCATCAAGCGCATCAGCGGACATCGGGATCAGCGCACCTTCGAACGCTATATCCGTCGAACCGACGAGTTCGAAGACCACGCCGGTGACTTCTACCCTGGCGTGGAGGAGTCGCGGGCCGAGGCCTGGGCCTTCCGATAACTTCTCAGGCTTCCCGCAAAGCGCGAGAGGAACACCAGCATCACGCCGAGCATGCCACCGAGTACCAGGGAGAGAGCAAGGATCAGCGCACGGCGCGGCTCGCTGGGGCCGGCCGGCGGGAATGCGTATTCGACCACGTCCACCACACGCTCGGTGTGGTTGGAAGCAAGGCCAACATCCACGCCTTGCAGCTGACTATTATCCAGCAGTTGTGCGAACCGCAAGCGCTGCTCGAGCTGCTGCTCTGTACGGCGAATCTCTTCGTTGCTCAGACCCTGGTCGATGGCGTCTCGGAGTACGTCCCGATCCGCCTCCAGTGCCTGGTAACCCATGAAGTAGAGCGGCAGCGAGCCGTCGCCACTTATATTGGCGTAGATCACCTCGGCGCCGCTGGGCTGGCGGCCGAACTGCTGGGGCGTGGTTGGCTTCTCGATCTCCAGGCGACGGGCGACGGTAATGGCCTGCTCCAGTAGGAACAACTGCTCCTCACGCTCCGCCTGAAGCGAGCCCTTCTGTAGGTCCAACTGTGTTTCAAGGCTTGTGATCTGAGCGCTGTTATAACTGTTGAAGCGGCTGCGCAGGGTATTCCATACCGATTCTGCGGTTTGCTGCACATAGGCATTGAGGATCTCTGAGCCCTGTTCCCCTTGCGGATAGCGATACTGGACATTCAAGGTCATGCTGCCATCCCGCTCAGCCGTCAGCCCACTGACGCTCAAGCGGCCATTGAAGACGCGGCCAAGGTCGGCCCCCTCGCCTAACTGAAAGAGGTCGCGGTTATTTCCTACGAAGGCTTCGAAGTTCTGGAAGCTGGATAGGCGATTGCCCAGCCTGCGGTAGATGTCCTCCGGCTCGACCTTAAACCCCTGGCGGCTGGAAGCCTGCAAGTTACCCAGCACGCCTTCGACATCGGGGATCATTTCATCCATGAACCGGATATTGAAGCCGGAGAAGTTGGCTTGAGATGCGGGTACGGCCCGGAAATTCGTCTCATAAGTCGGCGTGGTGACCGCCAGATAGGCAAAGGCTGCCACCACTGCCACCGCCACGGCACCGACGATCCAGTACCAGCCCTCGACCAGCATCAGTGCCAGGTCGCGCAGGTCGATCTCGTCGTCGTATCCCGCAGGGGGTTGTTCTGTTGGGCTCATCCCGAAAGGTTCCTGTGCTCTGCGCTCTGGCGTGTTGTCATCGCCGGCTGGGGCTGGGCGTTCAGGCACGCTACCGCCCGGGAGTTGTGTCCGGGCATGACTCCATCCCTGCAGCAATCGGCTTGAGGGCACCATGATACGCCAGGCAGCACCATGCGCCCATTTTTCCGGCGCCTATCCTACGCGAGAAAGCCGTTATTTCCTAAGTTCGATTGATGCCTACGCGCGCCACTTCAGCTATCCATCCCTCTACCGGTAGGAGTACTGGTAGTAGCCATAGCCGTAACTGGTAGCGGCGCGGCGCTCCATGGCGTTGAGGATGACGCCCCTGGGAGCCACCCCGCCACTTTCCAGGCGGCGGTGAGCGAGCTGGACCTCCTTCACCGGGTTGAGCCCGTGGCGCACCACCACCAGGGTGCTGCCGCACTGGCGACCCACGATGGCCGCATCGGTCACGGCCAGCACCGGCGGGGTGTCAAGGATCACCAGATCGAAGCGCTCCTCGGCCTGGGCCAGGAAGCGGCTGAAGCGCTCGCCGGTGAGCAGTTCGGAGGGGTTGGGCGGCACCATGCCGCGCGCCACATAGTGAAGCCCCGACACCTCGCTCTCGCGCAGCACGCTATCCAGCTCGACCTTGCCGGAGAGCAGCTCGGAGAGGCCCTGGTCCCCCTTGCCGCCGAAGGCGTGGTGGACATGGCCCTTGCGCATGTCGGCATCCACCACCAGCACCCGCTGGCCCGCCTGGGCGCATACCGCCGCCAGGTTCACGGAGACGAAGCTCTTGCCGATCCCGGGGCTCGGTCCGGTGATCATCAGGCGCTTGTCGGTGGCCTCGAGCATGGCGAAGTGCAGACTGGTGCGCAGGCTGCGCAGGGCCTCAACGGCGGTATCAGCCGGGGCCTTTTCCGCCAGCACGCCGGCGACCACGGCACTGGCCTTGCGCTCACGGCGACGCTTGATCCGCTTGACCAGCTTCTGCTGGGCATCCGAGAGCGGCACGGTGGCGTAGACCGCCATGCCGGCCTGCTCGAGTTGCTCGGGAGACTCCACGCCGCGGCGCAGCAGGCCGCGCACCAGCACGATGCCCACGGAGAGCATGCCACCCAGCAGGGTCGCCAGCACCACGATCAGCGGCTTCCTCGGCTCGATGGGGCCCGGGGCGACCAGGGCGTCATCGATGATGCGCACGTTGCCCACGGTGCCGGCCTTGGCCACCTGCAGCTCCTGCACCTTGTTGAGCACGTTGACATAGATGGCCTGGGTGACCTCCACGTCACGGGTCAGGCGCACCACCTCCTGCTGGGCGGCGGGCAGCTGGTTGACCCGCTGGTTGAGCTCGGCACGCTCCTCCTGCAGGTAGCGCTTCTGGCGCAGCAGGGCCTGGTAGCTGGGGTGGTCCCGGGTGAAGCGCTGGGCCAGCTCGGCCTCCTGGAACTCCAGCTCGTTGAGCTGGCGCTCGATCTCGATGAACTGCTCGATGGCGGCGCGGGATTCGCTGGAGAGATCCACGCTGTCCATGTCGACACGGTAGTCATTCAGGCGGTCCTCGGCGGCGGAGAGCTGGGCGCGCAGCTCCGGGGCCTGCTCCTCGAGGAAGGCCAGGCTCTGCTCCGCCTCGGCAGACTGACGCTCGACGTTCTGCAGCAGGAAGACCTCGACCACCGTATCCAGGGCGTGCTTGATCTCATGGGTATCGGTGCCGGTGAGGGTCAGGCTCAGCATGCCGGTGCTGGTGCTTCGCCCTCCCCCCACTTCGCTGACCCGCAGGCGGTCTGCCAGGCCGCGAATGGCCGCGGCGCGGGTGCGCTTGGTGAGGGTGAACCGGGCACCGGCAGGCGCCGAGAGCTCCGCCACGCGCAGCTCGATCTGGCCATTGGCGAAATGTACCAGATCGCCGCGACGCCCCATCCCCAGCTCGCGACCCTCCATCAGCAGGCGGTAGCGCCCTTCACCCAGTGACTCCAGGGTCAGCGGCTCGCCGCGCAGGGCGTCGCTCACCTCGAAGCGCCCCACCTCCAGGTGCTCACCCGCCCATACTGCGGCACCCCCTTCCATGAAGCCGGGCCGCTCGATGCCACGGCGGCGCAGCGCATCGCCCACCATCGGCAGCGAGGCCGGCGTGACCACGGTATCCAGTTCCAGGCGATCCACTACCTGGCCCAGCACCATGCGCGAGCGCAGGATCTGCACCTCGGCGGAGGTGCGGCTGTCGGTATCCTCGCCGAACACATTGGCCAGGTCCCCCAGCGGGCTGATGGAGGAGCGCCGTTCCACCTGCACCAGCGCATCCGCCTGGTACACCGGCGTCGCGATCAGCGCATAGCCCGCCCCGGCCATGGCGAAGACGAAGGTGATGGCGATGATCAGCCACTTGTGGTCGAGGAGCAGGCCGAAGAGATGGCCGAGGTCGATTTCGTCGTCGGCCGGGGCCGAGTGAAGGGGAGCAGTGTTGGAAGATTCGGTCATTGGTGTCTTTACGGAGATGAAAGTTATCGGGAGGCCTGCGGCCTCCGTTCGCCCGGCAAAGCCGGCCTCCTACAGGCGGGCTGCCCAGGCTTGGGTGGCTTCCTTGAGCAACCCATGCACATGCTCGAAGGCTTCCCGGCTCTTGCGGTAGGGGTCGGGGATCTCCTTGCCCTTGCCGCCGTCGAGCCACTTGCCGAGAAGCATCGTCTTGCCCAGGGCCTCGGGGGCGAGGTCGGCGACGGCGCGGCGCTGGCCCTGGCTCATGACGAGGATCAGGTCGGCGGCCTGGAGCATCTCGGCGGTGAGCTGCCGGGCGCGGTAGTTCGACACATCCAGGCCTTCCGCTGCGGCAAGTTCACGGGCGGTGGGTTCGACACCGTGGCCGACCAGGGCGCCGAGGCCGGCGGAGCTGATCTCGCGATGCGGCAGTGCGCGTCGCAGCATTGCCTCGGCCACCGGGCTGCGGCAGATATTGCCGGTGCAGACCACCAGGAGGCGCCGGAACATCAGTTGGCGTCCCGGGCGTCGGAGAGGCTCTCCCCCGCGAAGCCGGGCAGGCGGATGGAGGGCAGAAGCAGGCTGATCACGCGGTTCCAGCGCGCCAGCGGGGCGGTGGTCACATAGACCACGTCCTGGGGCTGCAGCGTAAAGTGGCTGCCCAGGGTGAAGGCGGTGGCATTACGGATATCCAGCTGGTAGACGGTGGCGAGCCTGTCGCTGCCCTCCCCCTGGCCGCGGATCACGAAGATGCCGGAGGGCTGGGCGGTGCCCTCGTCGACGCCGCCGGCGCGGGCCAGGGCATCGGTCAGCGAGAGGCGCTCGTTGCCCAGGGCAATGTTGCCGGGGCTGCGCACCTGCCCCATCACCGCCACGGCCTGGTTCTCGGCGCTGGGCACGTGGAGCACGTCGCCGTCGCGCAGCAGGCGGTTCTGGCGCTGGTCACCCTGGCGCAGCAGGGCGTAGAGCGAGAGGCGCTGCTCCTCGCCATCGCGGGTCAGGATCACCTCGTGCCAGTTGGCGTCGTCGCGGGCGCCGCCCACCTCGCCGATGGCGTCGGCCAGGGTCAGCGGCACGCTGGTCACCGGCAGGCTGCCGGGCTGCTGCACCGCGCCGCTGACCAGTACCTTCTGGGAACGGAAGGCAGCGATGCCCACATCCACCTGCGGCTCGAAGATATAGGCGGCGAGCTGCTCGGTGATCAGCCGGCGCACCTCGTCCAGCGTCTTGCCGGCTACCGGCACCCGGCCGATGAAGGGGTAGAAGATAGTGCCATCGTTGCGCACCTGGTTGCCGGATTCGGCGGCGCTGCGCTCGGCCCCGGCGGGGATGGTCAGCTCCGGGTGGTCGTAGACGATGATGTTGAGCACGTCGCCCGGGGCGATGCGGTAGGTCCAGGCATCCAGTTCGTCGCGCAGCCCCTCGGGCATCGGCGCGGCGCGGCTGACGGTGTTGCGGTAGGTAGCCACGAGCCCCGGCGTGATCGGCTCGATGTCCACCAGGTCGTCCAGCGGGGCAGTCTCGGTGCGGTAGTCCATATGGCCGCCCGGTGCCAGGGCACAGCCGGAGAGCCAGGCGGCGCCGGCCAGGGCGAGCAGCAGACGAAGGGAAGGCAGATGGCGCATGGGGTGAGATGCCTGTCGGGTAAGGAGGAGCACGAGAGTCGTGTGGACACGCTACCGCCCCGGGGTGACAAAGGCGCATCCCCGAGGCCGGCAAGACGCCTACCGCTATAGCGGCAGGCAAGGCAGTCGAATTGTATGGACAGCTGGCAGGGTAGTGAAAACCCTAAATGTTACAACAGGATAACCAGGCTGATCCGGCGGCGGATGCTAGCATGCCAAGCTGCAGGAGGACCACACGAACGCCCCGATTCGCATCAATTGTCAGCAATTTCCTACAAGACGCCGGCCTCGATTGAAAACATGAGTTAACTCATACAGCGCGCACTACCAATGTCATCCTGCAGGCATTACCATCCGGGCAAAGCACCCTGGGGTGCCGTTGTTCTGGTCAAGTCGTAGCGGACACTTTTATTAAGCTGCTTCCGCGATTTTCTCGATCTCCCTCGGCGCGTGGTAGCCAAGGGTCGAGTGGAG
>NZ_JACHZF010000036.1 GCF_014193375.1 Halomonas campaniensis | reverse complement strand
AAAAGCAGCCAATCTCCACCCCCAGAGCCCTTTTATCCCCACCGAGCATGGCATCTGGGGACTTCTGACTGACCCGGTGCAACATCCGGGCTAGGTGATTCCAGTGGAATCACCCTGCCGACCCTCTGGCCACGCCCAAGACCTAAGTAAACTTGATGGCAGTGGAATCACGCTCCCGGCACTCCGGCCACTACTCCTCCGCCGAGGGCGGTGGGTCACTTTCCACCGCGCCTGCGCCACTGGCCGCCTTGGCCTCCGCCGGCCTGGTAATCGGCGGCGCAAACTCGCTGCGGTGCTTCCCGGAGAGCACATCGTCGGGCAGCTCACCGAACTTCTCGATGGCATTTCGGGCCTTGGCGTTGTTGGCAGCGAAGTCGTCGCGGGTGGCACCGCTGAAGCCCGGGTACTTCTGGGTACTCGCACACAGGCTGCGCAGGAGGTGTCCGCCAACCCGGACGTACTCCTCCATCTGGCGCCGACCGATCAGGGCAATGTGGTGGGCAAGCATGACGCGCCTGACGAAGCGGTCGAAGTCGATCAGCAGGCGCAGGGCGAGCCATCCATGCTGGCCGCCGGTATAGACGGGGATCTTGAGCGGCTGCTGGTTGAGGTTCTCCTCGACATCCAGCTCTGGCGGCAGCTGTGCCATCAGGCTATCCAGCTCCTGGAGGCGCTGGTCCAGCTGAGCGCGAGTCTCGGCAAGCTTGGCATCCAGCTGCAGGAGCCAGTAGTCCGCATAGGGGTCATCCTTGGCTGCATTCTGCTTGATCGCACCGCAGATCAGCAGGAACTGCCGCATGCCGATTATCTGTGGGCGCCCCGTCTCGACCCCACGGCCCTTCCAGATCCGTGCGGCGTGGTGGGTATGGAGCGTCAGCTCGATCTTGCTGCGCAGTGCTCCCAGGCGATCAACGGCCATGTCGCGTCGTCCTCATGCTGATGTGTGTCCACGGTATGGCAGGCACTGTCAATCAGTTGGTAAGTGGGAGACAGCGGAATCGTTAATGGCTGCTGAGTGAGTTTTTCCCGCCAGCCGGCCATAGCCCCAGCTTGCGCAGGCACTGTTCTCGGGCCGCCTGGGCCTCCTCGGGCGACGTGGTGCTGGACGGAGTGCTCGATGCCGTGGGTACTGAGGTCTGCGTAGGTGACTGAGTCGCAGCACGTGGTGCAGGCCGCTGCTTAGCGGGTGGAGCGCTCTGGCTCACACTGCCCGCCCGGCGTTCGGCCTGGGTCTGGGCGTAGCCGGTCGCGACGAACTCGCCGCCGATAGCGCGCTTGATCAGCCCCCGCAGGAAGCCCTTGGGGTTTCTCACCGAACCGCTGCTCACGCGGCCCGCCGCCTCATCGAGAATGGCTTGCTGGGTGTCGCCTGATAGCCCCGACATCAGCAGCTGAGTCGCCTGACGCTCGCTATCATCCAGCGAGAGACACGCCGGCCAGTGCAGGTTCACGGCTGACGTACCTGTAGGTTTTACACAGTGTGAAGTACGTACTGTACGTGGAGAACTGCCCGAGTTTTCATGGAGAACTGCATCGATAGCCTCATAAGCTCTTGATTCCATGCTTGGTTCTCGCTGAAAACCGGGGGAGTTCTTGTGGCTCACCCTGCCGGGTTCTCGCTGAGAACTCGGCGCTTCCCCCTGGTTCGTCTGCTGAGTCGTGGTGGAGAACTGAGTGGCCTGACGCTTAGCCGGCGAGGGAGGCCGAACCTTGCTGGAGCGAGACGCCAGGGTATCGAGACGCGTCGGTAGCTCATGGAGCGCCCCGGCCTCCTGGAGCTCCTCGAAGACGATGGCGGCCACCGCCTTGACCACCTTGTTCTGGTGATTCAGACAGCGGCACACATACTCGACGTAATCGGCATCCAGCACCGAGGCCTCGGCGGGAGAGAGCGGCTCATCGTGCAGGATGTAGACGTTGCCGATGATGCGGCCATTCTGCGCGTTACGCGCCCGATGCCCGAGGCTCACCCAGCGGGTCAGCCGGAGAACGGCGATGACGCGGGCGACCGTGGCGCGCGAGGCCTTCTGCCCCGGAGCTCCCCGCAGCAAGGGCTGCAGCTCGTCGTAGGTCGGCACCGCGGTGGTTCGGTCCGGATTCACCAGCATCCGCATCATCTGCCAGCCGAGCTTGTCGACGTGCCCAAGACGCGGATCGAGCAGCAGCGCTCGCGGCACGGTCTCATGGGGATTCCCGAAAAACAGCAGCCCATCGAGGCCTGAAGCAGCCTCCCCTGAACGGTCCGTCTCGCCGTCCGGAACGGCAGACGCCGGGGGCTCTCCCCGGCGCTGGGTCATCTCGGAAGCCGCTTGGCCGATCAGGCGATCCAGCCCTTGTCGAGTGGCATCGTGCAGCTGCACCATCACCGCTCTCCTTCAGGTGCCATCCACTCTTCGGTTGGAGGTGCCGTGCGCGGCTGGCCGGGATCACCCCACTGCTTGATGAGGTGCCACACCACCGCCAGCGGAATGTCGGTCTCATCGGCGAGGGTGACCATGCCCTGTAGGTCATCGGTCGACCTGGGGTCCAGCGCAATATGCTGCCAGCGCTCCCAAGCATCGTGCTCGGCCTGCTCCGATGGCATCGCCAAACGCCCCTGCCGCGGCGCAATACCCAGCAGCTGACGCCGCGTCGAGCAGTCGTTACCGGTCAGGCCGAAGAAGGCCCCCATCATGCTGACGCTGGCCCCCAGTCTCAGACAGCGGTCGATCAGGGTTTCACGATCCTGGTCGCGATCGATGCGCGCCAGAACCCCACGTAGCGCGGCATGATCCACTGAAAAGCGCGCCACCACAGGTCCCGCGCAGGCCAGCGAGTCGATGTCACTCGCTCTCAGGCGGCGCAGGGTGCGCAGCTCCTCCTCGCTGAAGCCGAGGGCAAGCGCTCGGCGCATGTTGCCCTCCCGAAGAAATCCCATGACCTGGCTGAGCAGCGCCTGATTCAGGTTGGCGGATGAAGAGCTCATGACTGGGCCTCCTGTTGTACCTGCAGGTGTTCACGAAGGCGGCGGATCAGCCGCACCAGACGGAAGAAGCGAAGCAGCACCGCATCGTCCCAGGCGCTCTCTTTCCCCTCTTCATAGTGAGTGCCGAACAGTGCTCCCCACAGGGTGGCGTCAGAGGGGTACTCGGGATTGAGCTCGCCGCGCAGGCTGGCCAGCGCTTGCCAGGCGAAAAGCGCTCGGCGGTCGGCGGCGTCCGGCAGCGGGTTGAGGTCGAAGCCGATGCCGTCGTCATCGGCGATGACCACATCGCTGCCGCCGAAGCCGCCCCAGCGGGCAATGACCTGGACCAGCTCACGTATGCGGATGCGCAGCGAGCGGGGCTCATCCTCTACCCCTTCGATGAACCAGACGTCGGCAATGGGCGGGGTGATCTCGCCGGAGAGCACCGGTGCCGCCAGTGGAGCCAGCTGCTCGAAGTCGAAGCTGGGCACGCCGAGCTCACTGGCCAGGTGGTGGCGATAGCCGCGCTTTCCCGGGCTCTCTTCCCAGCTTGACTGGGTCAGCCCTTCGAGGCGGGCGGCCTGTTCGGCCTCCGTCCGAGCGGCGCCCTCGGGCCAGTCGATTTCCTCCTCAGAGAGCGCGGCCATGGGCGCAGGGCCAGGTACCGACGTCGGTTCTCCGAGCCCAGACACCACGGGAGACTGCGACTCGCTCAGCTGCTCCTTTTCACGCTCCAGCGCGGCGACCTGCTGGCGGAGCCGGAGCAACTCAGCGCTCTCCGTCCGCCCCTCGTCGGGGTTCACGTTTCTTCCGCTAAGGGTGCGCGGCGATGGCAGCTGCTCGGTTTGCAGTTCAGGGTCAGGCGTGGGCGCTTTTTCCTTCGGGGCACTACCTGCTGCCGTCTCAGAAGAGCTATCAGGCAGCGGTGGATAGAGCGAGGGCGGCTGGGCATCGGGATCGCGCATCTGCTGCAGCTCAACGTCCAGGGCCTCGAAGGCCTGATGCTCTTCCAGGTCCCAACGCCGCTTGCGATAGGTGACGATATTATCGAGGGTCAGCTCGCAGACGTTGAAGTGCACGCCCGTGTTGTCGGCCAGCATGCCGCACAGCCGATCCACCACGATGCCCCAGTTCATCTCGGTCTGACCCTCGTCATCGAACCAGGCCATGGTCTGGTGCCAGGCTTCGGCAAAGCCCTGGGGCTCGACCTCCTGGGTGCAGCGCTCCCAGATCAGCCGGCAGGCTTCCCGGTAGCTGATAAGCTTCTCGACCTGCGGCCTCCCCAGGCCGCTGTAGAGGGTGTTGGGCAGCGTGGGCAGCAGATGCTCGACGGTATAGAGCATCTTGCTGATATGGCTCTGGGCCACCTGGTAGCCGTCCTCCGACAGGCGCTTGACCAACTCGCGCTGCGATAGCGATTCACCGCTCTCCTCCTCGTACATCGCCTTGGCATCCATCACCCCCTTGGCGCGCTCGATCCAAAGCAGCTGGCCACGGTTGTCGTTCTCGCTAAGGTGACCCGTCAGCATCTTCACTTCCGACTGCCAGGGTCGGTATAGGGCATAGAAGGCATGGAAACGCGACTCACCGGTCTCCTCAAAGAGCTCGCGTAGGATCTGCAGGCGGGTATTGCCGCCGTCGCAGATGGTGTAGTGCTTCTCGCCCGGCCGCTGGGTCACCGGGGGCTTGTGCTTGAGACCCGCGGCACGGATCGAGGCCTTGATATCCTCATACTTGGAGTTCTGGACCTGCCGTGGGTTGTGCTCATAGGGCTTGAGCATGTCCAGGGTCACCCAGACCGCCATCTCCTGGTCTGGCGGCGTGACGGCGTCGACCGGCTGCCCCTGGCGCCTGGGTCCCGGCTGCGTCAGTCGGTCCCGCAGCTGTTGATCGGTAGGACGCTTCATAGGAGGGCTCCCTCTACGATAGACACGACGGAGGTGATGACAGTGGAATCACTCTTCATGGCGGTACCGCCTCTCCCACTCCGCACGGCGCAACTGGGAGCGCGCATTGAGCTCGGCGCGGCGGTCCTTGGTGGTGAAGGAGGTGAAGACCGGCGCACAGCCTGGCTTGCTGAATCGCAGGTGACCACCGCTGGTACGCTGCACTTCCCAGCCCTGGGTCGCGGCATAGCGAATCAGGCGCTGCATCCCCTTGCACCCCCGCGCTACGGAAAGCGACTTACTCATCTGCGGCCTCCTCGATCTCCCAGAAGCGTTTCAGCAAGGTGTCACCGCCTTCGATGAAGGTGTGGATCTCATGGCCGCTGTAGGTGGCCATCCGAATAACCGCGAGGGCGTCTGCCTGAAGGTCTGCATCGAGCCCTCGCAGCCGCTGCATCTCGAAAGGCCAGCGGTAGCCGTTGTAGAGCCCGAGCAGGAGGCGACGAAGATGGTGGGACTGACCGCTATGCCCCTGGGCCACACGGACCAGGTGCTCCAGAGCGGCAAGGCCCTGCTGTTCAGCCTCGAGCTGCCGCTGGCGAGTCTCGTGCATCACCTCGGCCAGGGCTTGGGAGAGCCGGGAACGGGGCTCCGGTGTGCGTACGCGGTGCTGGCTCATGGGGTCACCTCCTGGCGCTGCCACGCCAACGGCTTGAAGCGCGCCGACTCCCCCTGGAACGCCAGGTGCACGGTGCCGGTGGGCCCGTTGCGCTGCTTGCCGAGGATCAGCTCAGCCAGGCCGTGGCTGTCTTCGTTGTCGGGGTGGTAGACCTCATCGCGGTAGATGAAGGCGATCACGTCGGCGTCCTGCTCCAGGGCACCGCTGTCACGCAGATCGGCCATGCAGGGGCGCTTGTTGGGGCGGGTCTCCAGGGAGCGATTGAGCTGCGACAGGGCAATGACCGGGGCACGCAGCTCCTTGGCGGTCTCCTTGAGAATCCGGCTGACCTTGCCCACCTCGAGGGTGCGGTTCTCGCTGCCCGGCTCCTGAAGCAGCTGCAGGTAGTCCACCAGGATCATGGAGGGGCGACCGAAGCGGCGCGTCATGCGGCGTGCGCGTGCCTTCAGGCTGGAGGCGGTGATGCCGGAGACATCATCGATCAGCAGCTTCCCTTCCAGCTGGGTGAGCCGATTGACCGCGGCGGTCACCTTCGGCCAATCCTCGTCTTCCATCTTCCCGGTGCGCAGCTTCTGCAGGGAGACATTGCCCAGGCTGGCGATCAGCCGGAGCATCAGCTGCGCTTCCGGCATCTCCAGGGAGAAAATAAAGACCGGGCCGGCAACGTCCTCTGCCGTCAGGGCATGCTCCGCGAAACCGAGCCCCATGGCGGTCTTGCCCATGGAGGGGCGGCCGGCCAGGATGATCAGATCCCCTGGCTGCCAGCCCGCAGTCATGGCGTCCAGCTCGCTTAGGCCGCTCGGGATGCCCGTCACCCCACCCTGTGCATTGAAGGCCCGGTCGATGACGTTGATGGCCTCACCGAGCATCTCCTTCATGGAGCTCAGCTGCTCATTCCTCTCTTCCGTCAGGGCAAAGAGCTTCTGCTCGGCCTCCTCGATCAGCTCGGTGGCCGAACGGCCCTGAGCCATCAGGGCCTGCTGGTTCAGGGTGAAGCAGGTATGGATCAGCTGCCGCAGGGCATGGCGGTCCCGCACGATCTCAGCATAGGCCTCGACATTGGCCGCACTGGGCGTATTGCGTGCCAGCTCCGCCAGGAAGGCGAGACCTCCCACCTGTTCAAGCTGACGCGCTTCTTCCAGCGCCTCGGACACCGTCACGACATCCATTGGCTGGTCGCGCTCCGCCAGCCCTTGAATCGCCTGAAACACCAGGCGATGGGCCTGCTGGTAGAACATCGCCGGTGCCAGGCGGTCGGCAACCTCATCCCACATGGCGTTATCCAGCAGCAGACCGCCCAGCACCGACTGCTCCGCCTCCAGACTATGCGGCGGCAGGTAGCCGGCCTCCGGACGCTCCTCGGCCACCCGAAGTTCGGCCAGGTTCTCAATGGCACTCATCGTGGCAGCCCCCCTGCATGGCGGTGGTGCAGACCATGGCGTCGATCAACGGCTGCCACTCGGGGTTGAGCTCACAGGCCATCGCCTTGACCTGGTCGGCGGCGGCGGGCGACTTGCGACCGGCGGGTCGTCGCGGTTCGAACTGATGCACGGGAAGGCCCGCGCTGGCGGCCTGTCGGAAGGCCACACCGGCACGGATGGTGCTTTGCATCACGCTGACGCCCTGCTCGCCGGCGGCGAACATCTCCGCCAGCGTCTGGTGGATGCCCCGCGCATCGGCGGTCTCATCCAGACGGTTAACCAGGACGGAAACGGGGGGAACGGAGAGGTGGGTGAACTGGCTAAGCGCTTCGAGATCGCGCAGCAGGCCGACGGTGCCTCGCACGAACTCGCGGGCGGAGAGCAGCTCGGGGGTGATGGGTGAGAGGGCATGATCGGAGGCCAGGACGGCCATCTCCAGGGTGATGGAGCGTGCGCCCTGGGTATCAATCAGGATCAGGTCATAGCCCGACAGCCTGGAGAGCAGCTGGGCGAGACGGAAGCGGCCATCCGGCGCGTTGAGCAGCAGCTGAGGGAGCTGGCCGGCGTGATCGTTGGAGATCACCACATCCAGGTTGGGATGGGCGGTATGCGATATGACATGGGCAGGAGCGGTATCGCTGAGCGCGATCAGCTCGTAGGTGCCGCCGGTGGCTTCGGTGCGGAGGGGATAGTAGCTGGAGAGCGTGGGCTGGCTGTCCAGGTCGATGAACAGGACTTTGAGGCCCGCATCGGCCAACAGGCCACCCAGATTGGCAGTGACGGTGGTCTTGCCGACGCCGCCCTTGGTCGAAACAACGGAAACAACACGCATAACCTCACCTCGGTTCCAGATGGAATCAAGTGTGAGGCTGATGATCTGTAGCTATTACACGAAGACGGCTCGATCCACACCACCCCGCGCGGGGCTTCCACTTCTCGCTCGCAAGACGCTGATTTCGAGAAATTTACGTGGTGCCGGCAGCAGGAGTCGAACCCGCGACCTACTGATTACAAGTCAGTTGCTCTACCAACTGAGCTATGCCGGCAATGCGACGCGATGGACTCGCGTGGAGGATGGGCATCCTCTGAGCGAGAAAGACCGTGAACCCACGTTCACGGTCTTTCGGAATCGAGGTTGGCGATGGCTGGGGTACCAGGATTCGAACCTGGGAATGCCGATACCAAAAACCGGTGCCTTACCACTTGGCGATACCCCAGCAGTGTGGTGGCCAGAGACGGAATCGAACCGCCGACACGGGGATTTTCAATCCCCTGCTCTACCAACTGAGCTATCTGGCCGCTGCCAACGGTGCGTATTAAACCCCAACCGACTTTCCGCGTCAACCCCTTCCGTTTCAAAACGATGGCCGCCGCCGGACCGGGGCAGGGCTCAGCTCTCCCGCGGCACGTAGCCCTCCGCCTGGTCGGTCTCGCGGTTGTCGAGGAAGCGCTCCATCTGCTCCATCAGGTACTCCCGGGCCGACGGCTCGAGCATGTTGAGGTGCTTCTCGTTGATCAGGCGGGTCTGCAGTGCCTGCCACTCCTCCCAGGCCTGCCTCGACACGCTGGCCTGGATCTCCTGCCCCTTCTTGCCGGGCAGGGGCGGGAACGGCAGGGCCTCGAGCTCCTGCTGGTACTTGCGACAGAAGACGGTCTGGCTCATGGGACTCTCCTCGTGGGGACCGGGGGTCAGGGGCCCGCCGGTGCAGTGAGCGAAAAGGGCGACAGCGAGTCCAGCAGAGCCTTGACCGGCGCCGCCAGGCCGATGCTGTCGGGATCCTGGGGATCGTACCAGCGCCGGGCCTCGCCCACCGAATCCAGGGCGCCGATCCGCGCCGGCTGAGGGGTGATCTCCAGGCGGAAATGGCTGAAGACGTGGGTGAAGGGCGTCCGCGGGGCCTCCAGCCGGCTGCCCGGGGCCTGGGTATCGAGCCAGGCCTGAAGCGCCGCCTCGTCGTCGAACTGCGGCAGGCTCCAGAGCCCGCCCCAGAGGCCACTGGCCGGCCGCTGCTCGAGCAGCACCCTCCCCCTGACATCGCGCAGCAGCAGCATGCGGGTGGCCCGAGTGGGCAGTGCCTTGCTCGGCTTCGACTCGGGGAAGCGACGCTCCTCGCCGCGGGCGCGGGCCACGCAGACGTCCGCGAAGGGACAGCGCCCGCACGCCGGGGTGCCTCGCCGGCAGAGCGTGGCCCCCAGGTCCATCATCGCCTGGGTATAGTCGACCAGGCGCTCATCGGGCGTGTAGTGCTCGGCCAGCGCCCACAGGCGACGCTCCACCGCCGGGCGGCCGGGCCAGCCCTCCACCGCATGCAGGCGGGCCAGGCTGCGCTTGACGTTGCCGTCGAGGATCACCGCGCGGCGCCCGCTGCTCTGGGCGATGATGGCCCCCGCGGTGGAGCGGCCGATGCCGGGCAGCGCCGCCAGCGCCTCGATGTCCATGGGGAACTCACCGCCGTGCGCGTCGAGGATCACGCCAGCCGCCTTGTGCAGGTTGCGACCCCGGGCGTAGTAGCCGAGCCCCGTCCACAGGTGCAGCACCTCGTCCTGATGCGCGGCCGCCAGCTCGCGAACCGTCGGGAAGCGCGCCATGAAGCGCTCGAAGTAGGGGATCACCGTGGCCACCTGGGTCTGCTGGAGCATGATCTCCGAGACCCACACCCGGTAGGGCGTGCGCTGCCGCTGCCAGGGCAGGTCATGACGGCCGTGCACGTCGAACCAGTCCAGCAGGCGCCGCTGGAAGGTCTCGGGAGCGAGAACGGGATCAGGCATCTCTGTCATGCGGCCTCCATGGCAGGGCCGGGAACCGGCGAAAAAAAGCGCCGGCACGGTGGCCGGCGCAGGGACTGACTTTGCTCAGTTGAAGAGACCACGCAGGGCGTCGCGAAGTTCCCTGCCGGCATCCTCGCCCACGCGCTCGTCGAGGCGCTCCAGCGCACCTTCCAGGCGACGCTCGACCTCCTCGCCGGCGCGGCGGCCCGCCTCCTCGCGCAGCAGGTCCGCCACCGTCTGCTGGAAGGCCGAGCGGTCGAAGCGGCACCACTCGCCGCTGTCGCCGCCCAGGCTACCCTCGCAGCGCACCGGGAAGGGCACCCGCTCCAGGCGGGGGTTGACCCGGCAGGCCGCATCGGCGGTATCCACGAAGCGGGCCGCGGCACGCAGCTCGAAGCGCTCGCTGGTCAGGTCGAGCCAGCCCTCCCCGCCCATCTCGATACCGGGGAGGGTGATCAGCAGGTCATCGCTGCTGGCGGTGCCGTCGCGAAGCTGGAAGCTGGCCTCGGCACGCTCGAAGCGGGTGTCGGGATGCCAGTCGCGGGTGGAGGTCTCCCCCTCCAGGGTCGCCACCGCAGTGCAAAGCTCCCGGGAGACGTTGACGTCGAGGATGGCGCCGTCCTCGATGCGGGAGGCGATCCGCCCGTCCAGCAGGCGCTTGAGCGCCGGCCAGGTGTTGCCGCGGGAGGTGAGCTCCCCCTCGGCGCTGAGGCGGCCGCGCAGCGGTGACGGCTCCTCGCCCAGCGCCTCGAGCAGGGCATCGGTGCGCACCCGGTCGATCCGCGGCGCCAGCTGCCAGTGGATGGGGTCGCGGGTCAGGTCGAGCGCCCCGCTGGCCGAGAGGCTGCCCTCGTAGAAACCCGACGCGAAGTCGACCAGCTGCTGGCGACCATCACGGCCCGACAGCGCCAGCACCACGTCGCGGAAGTCGAGCCCCGCCAGGGTCAGGCGCCCCAGGGCGAGCTGCCCCTCGAGGTCGAGGGCCGCCAGCCAGTCGATCGGTAACAGGGCGCCCGGTTCGGCGGCATGGGCACGGGCGATGCCCGGCACGCCGCCGGCCGATGCCGTGTCACCGTCCGGTTCGGCAGGCGGCAGGTAGGCGTCCAGGTCCAGGCGATCGCCCTGCAGGTCGAAGTCGAGCAGCTGGCCATCGAGGCCCGCCGCCAGGCGGCCGGTGAAGGTGCTGTCGTCCAGCACCAGGGTCAGGCCGGTCAGGGCGAGGCGCTCCAGGTCGCCCTGCAGCGGACTGGTCAGGGCCACGTCGGAAAGCGCCTCGGCGTCGGCCATGGCCGGCAGCGCATCGAAGCGCTCGAGCCAGGGGCGCAGCGACATCGGCGCCAGCCTCAGCTGACCGCCGTAGGCCGGTGCCTCCAGGAGCCCCTCCAGGTTGAGGTTGCCGCTCAGCCGCAACCCGTGCTCGCCGGTCAGCTCCAGGTCCCGCAGCTGGGCCGTCTGGGCGCCCCGATCGGCCTCCAGGGCGAACACCAGCGTCAGCGGCAGGGCCGAATCGCCGAGGGCGGGATGGGCGAAGCTGCCCTCGAGCCGGCCCTCCTCCAGGTTCAGGCGCCCCTGGGTGACGTCGACCGTCAGCTGGCGGCTCTGCAGCCCCAGGGTCTGCTCGCCCTCGAGCCCCGCCAGTCGGCTGCGGGTGTTCAGCGCCAGGGTCTCGAAGACATAGCGCCGCTCGGCCAGCCCGAGGGTGACACGGCTCTCCAGGGTGATATCGCTCGAGAGTCGGGGAGCACCCTCCTCCGCTTCCCAGGCCAGGTCGTCATGGCTGACCAGCCGGAAGTTCGCGCGCAGCGGGAAGGCGCGGCGCGGGTTGACGTTGCTGCCGGTGATGCCGACCTCCTCGAGGCGCAGTTCCTGGCCGGCCCCTAGATCGCGGTAGGTCACCTCGCCATCGCGGACCTGGACGCTGGCGATGTTGAGTGCCACCGCCAGCCCCCCCTCGCCGCCGGGAACCGGCCCCGCGGTGGCACTCGCCGGGGCCAGGACCTCCTCGGCGGCCTCGCTGCGCTCGGCGAGACGCTCCATCAGGGACTCCCAGTTGCCGCGCCCCGTCTCGTCGCGCTCCAGGTTCAGGTGCATGCCATCGAGGGTCAGCCCGTCGATGGCGATCTCGCCACGCAGCAGCGGGCCGAAGGCGAGGCTGACCTCGGCCCGGCGGAAGGCAACGAAGGAGGCCTCCTCCCCGACCTCCTGCTCCGGCAGCCAGGCCTCGGCCTTCTCGACGCTGACGCCCAGCCGCGGGTAGAAGGACCAGGTCAGCGGCCCCTCCAGGGCCAGCTCCAGGCCGCTCTGCTCGCGCACCACCTCGATCAGCCGCGGCTTGAGGTCCTCGGGATCGAAGAAGGTAGTGACGTAGACCACCGCCGCCACCGCCACCAGGGCGAGGATACCGACGGCGGCCAGCAGGGTTCGCAGCAGGCGCTTCATGAGGGGTCTCCCTGGCCGATCCGCACGAGCTCATAGTGGTCGCCGTCACGGGTCACCCGGAAGCCGAGCCGCGACAGCAGCACCTGGTCCGCCATCTGCAGCTGGGAGGCTTCCGCGCGCAGCGGGCGCCCCTTGGCCCCGGCGGCCTGGCCGACCAGCAGCAGCAGGCGCGAACCCACGCCGCGGCGCCGGGTGGGCTTGCGCACGCAGAAGTGCGACAGCCACCAGGCGACACCGTCGTCGCGCACCGCCACGGCGCCCAGCAGGCGATCGTTGAAGCGGGCACAGAGGAAGGCGTGGCCGGCGGCCAGGTGGTCGTCGATGAAGGCGTCGACCGCTGAGGGCAGACGCTCCTGGGGGGCGTCGGCGTAGATGCGGGCGAGGTCGACCTGCGCCTGGGCATCCGCTTCCCAGGCGGCGCGATCGACATGGTGGAGTGTCACCGGCATAGAAGGATCTCCCTGGGCCGGGGCGGCGTGGGTCGCCGCCGCGCGATGGGGTGCATTGTAGCGGATGGGGTCGGCGATTCTCTATAATGGCAGGTTCCGGGCGACGGGCAGGGATCCGTCGCCGCCCAGATGCCTCAGGCCGGTGTCCGCCATCGGCCTCCCTTCGACATGCGCCAAGGCGCTGGAGATGCACCATGTCCGAGCGTATCGCCACGGTCAGCCGCGACACCCAGGAGACCCAGATCACCGTCACCGTCAACCTCGACGGCAGCGGGACGCTGGCCTGCGAGACCGGCGTGCCCTTCCTCGACCACATGCTCGACCAGGTGGCCCGCCACGGCCTGGTCGACCTCGAGATCCGGGCGGTGGGCGACCTGCACATCGACGATCACCATACGGTCGAGGACCTGGGCATCACCCTGGGCCAGGCCTTCGCCAGGGCGATCGGCGACAAGCGCGGCATCCGCCGCTACGGCCACGCCTATGTGCCGCTGGACGAGGCGCTCTCCCGCGTGGTCATCGACTTCTCCGGCCGTCCCGGCCTGTTCATGGACGTGGAGTTCACCCGCGCCACTATCGGCCGCCTGGATACCCAGCTCTTCTGGGAGTTCTTCCAGGGCTTCGTCAACCACGCCATGGTCACCCTGCATATCGACAACCTGAAGGGCTTCAACGCCCACCACCAGGCGGAGACCATCTTCAAGGCCTTCGGCCGCGCCCTGCGCATGGCCGTGGAACAAGACCCCCGCATGGCCGGCCAGATGCCCTCCACCAAGGGCTGCCTGTGAGGCCGCGCAACGACCACACGAGGAGCGCCCCATGACCATTGCCGTCATCGACTACGGGATGGGCAACCTGCATTCCGTCGCCAAGGCACTGGAGCACGTCACCCACGAACACGTGATCGTGACCCGCGACCCCCGCTGCATCCGTGGCGCCACGCGGGTGGTGCTGCCCGGCCAGGGCGCCATCCGCGACTGCATGGGCGAGCTCGAGAAGACCGAGCTGCGCGGCATCGTCGAGGAACTGCTGGCTCGCCAGTCCAAGCCGCTGCTGGGCATCTGCGTGGGGCAGCAGATGCTGCTCGACCACAGCGAGGAGAACGGCGGCATCGACTGCCTGGGCTTCCTCGGCGGCGAGGTGAAGCGCTTCCCGCCCGACATGCAGGACGACCACGGCCGGCGCCTCAAGGTCCCGCACATGGGCTGGAACCTGGTGCACCAGCACCGCGACCACCCGCTGTGGGCCGGCATCGACCAGGACGAGCACTTCTACTTCGTCCACAGCTACTACGTCGAGGCCAGTGACGACGCCACCGTCTTCGGCACCACCGACTACGGCCGCATCAATGCCCACGTGGCCATCGGCCGCGACGCCACCTTCGCCGTGCAGTTCCATCCGGAGAAGAGCTCCCGGGCCGGGCTCAGGCTGCTGGAGAACTTTGTCAACTGGGCGCCCTGAGCTGCGCCTGGTCAACCGGGCGCCCCGAACCGCGCCCGGCCCACTGGGCGTTCCGACCCCCGCCGTCCAGAACACGGATCAACAGGACACTGACATGCTGGTAATCCCCGCCATCGATCTCAAGGACGGCAAGTGCGTCCGCCTCAAGCAGGGCCGGATGGACGAGGCCACCACCTACGGCGACGACCCGGTGGCCATGGCCGAGCGCTGGGTCAAGGCCGGCGCACGCCGCCTGCATCTGGTCGACCTCAACGGCGCCTTCGAGGGCAAGCCGGTCAACGGCGAGGCCGTCACCGCCATCGCCCGCCGCTGGCCCGACCTTCCCATCCAGATCGGCGGCGGCATCCGCAGTGCCGAGACCATCGAGCACTACCTGGCCGCCGGGGTGTCCTACGTGATCATCGGCACCAAGGCGGTCAAGGAGCCCGCCTTCGTCGGCGAGATGTGTCGCGCCTTCCCGGGCCACGTGATCGTCGGCCTGGATGCCCGCGACGGCTTCGTGGCCACCGACGGCTGGGCCGAGGTCTCCTCGGTCAAGGCCGTGGACCTGGCGAAGCGCTTCGCCGACGACGGCGTCTCCAGCATCGTCTACACCGACATCGCCCGCGACGGCATGATGAACGGGGTCAACGTCGAGGCCACCGCGACCCTGGCCCGGGACGGCGGCCTGCCGGTGATCGCCTCCGGCGGTGTCACCAACCTCGACGACCTGCGTGCCCTGGTGGCCGCCGGCGAGCCGGGGATCCTGGGCGCCATCACCGGACGCGCCATCTACGAGGGCAGCCTGGACGTGGCCGAGGGCCAGCGGCTGTGCGATGAACTGACTGCAGGGCTCGACCGAGCCGGGAGCTGACCATGGGACTCGCCAAACGCATCATTCCTTGCCTCGACGTGGACGCCGGCCGCGTGGTCAAGGGCGTCAACTTCATCGGCATCCGCGACGCCGGCGACCCGGTGGAGATCGCCCAGCGCTACAACCAGCAAGGCGCCGACGAGATCACCTTCCTCGACATCACGGCCAGCCACGAGGACCGCGATACCACGGTGGAGATGGTCGAGCGCATCGCCGGGGAGGTGTTCATCCCGCTCACCGTGGGCGGCGGCATCCGCACCTGCGATGATATCCGCACCATGCTCAATGCCGGTGCCGACAAGGTCTCGATCAACACCGCCGCGGTGACCAACCCCGAGTTCGTGCGCGAGGCCGCCGAGCGCTTCGGCAGCCAGTGCATCGTGGTGGCCATCGACGCCAAGCGGGTCTCCGCCGAGGGCGAGGCACCGCGCTGGGAGATCTTCACCCACGGCGGGCGCCGCCCCACCGGCCTGGACGCCGTGGAGTGGGCGAGGAAGATGGTGGAGTACGGTGCCGGCGAACTGCTGCTGACCAGCATGGACCGCGACGGCACCAAGGTCGGCTTCGACCTGGGCGTGACCCGCGCCATCGCCGACGCCGTCAGCGTCCCGGTGATCGCCTCCGGCGGCGTGGGCAACCTCGACCACCTGGTGGAGGGCGTGCTCGAGGGCGGCGCCGATGCGGTGCTGGCCGCCAGCATCTTCCACTTCGGCGAGTACACCATCCCCGAGGCCAAGCGCTACATGGCCGAGCGCGGCGTCGAGATGCGGCTCTGAGCGCCGGCGGAGACGAGAGGATGTCACGGCGCCCCGGACTGACCGCCCTGCTGCCGGGCCTCATGAGCCTGCTGGCCGCCTCGCCCGCCCCGGCGGAGACGGCCGGCGGCTGGCGGGAGCGGCTGGACTGGCCACCGGCCATGGAGCTGAGCCATGTGCTGGTGCAGACCAGCCTCTACACCGACCACTTCAGCCCCGACCCGGAGCACACCAACAACCAGCAGCTGATGGCCGTCGAGCTGCACAACCCCGAGCTGTGGTTCACCGGGTTCGCCCGCTTCAAGAACTCCTTCGACCAGGACTCCCACTACCTCTACGTGGGCCGGGAGCTGCCGATCTGGGAGTCCGGTGACACCCGCGTGCGCGCCAAGCTCACCGCCGGCGCCCTGCACGGCTACCGCGGCGAATACCGCGACAAGATCCCCTTCAACCGCCACGAGGTCGCCCCGGCCATCCTGCCCACGGTGGGCGCCAGCTGGAAGCGCCTGGAGGGCGACCTGATCGTGTTCGGCGCCGCCGGCCTGATGGTCACCGCCGGCTGGCGTTTCTGAGCCCCGCTACTCGGCGGAGAGCCCCAGGTTGCTGACGCCCTCGTTGCGCCCCAGCCGGCGCAGCGCCTTGAGCTCGTCGCGGCCCAGGGGCTCCTCGACGGCCTCCAGCACCGCATCCTGGAAATCATTCTCGTCCGCCATCAGCGGATGCTCGCGCACCAGGGCGGCCAGGCGCTCGCCGTCCTCCTCGCCCTCGGTCAGCTCGATGAAGGCCCTGAGGCCCCCCCGGGACGCGCGACTCACCTCCAGCACCGCTTCCGGCGCCTCGCCCTGCAGGGTGTCGAGCAGCGCCGAGAGCGCCGCCACCGCCTCGGTGGCGCGCCGCGCCCCGAAGCTGTCGTCCCCCTCGGGCGGCGCCAGCTCCGCCAGCTTCTCCGCCTGCAGCGCGAAGTCGATCCTCGCCTCCCTGACCGAGAGGCGCTCCCACACCAGGTCGAGGATGGCACGCAGCCCCGCCGGGCTGCCGTGGCCGGCGGTCTGGGCATAGAGGGCATAGTTGGGCAGCAGCCGCTCGCACAGCGCCGCCATGAAGGCCTGCTGCGCGCGCGGCTCGAGTGCCTGAAGGCGCTGATGGAAACCGCTCATGGACTCTCCTTTGAATAAACCTGTCTCACGGCCATAGCCGCTCCGCCGGCGCGCGGCCGCGGGCATCCAGCACGACCCCCTCGGCGGCCAGGCGCTCGCGCTGCTCGGTGGCGCCGGGATGGTCGGCCAGCCGACGCGAGGCGGTGATCACCCGGAACCAGGGCAGGCCGTGGCCCTCTGGCAGCTCGCGCAGGGCGCGGGCCACCAGCCGGGGCGTGGCGCCCTCGGTCATCGCGGCGATCCGTCCGTAGGTGGTCACCCGCCCGGGGGGAATGGCCGCCAGGATCGTCAGTATCTGTTCACGCAGCACCGGCTTCATGTACCCTTGCGCCCCCTGTCGGCTGCAACCCCAAGATGGCGAGGTTCCCATGCACCTTCACCTGCTCCAGCACAGCCCCCATCAGGGGCCGGCGCGCCTGGCCGACTGGCTCTCCAGCATGGGGCACAGCCACACGGTCTTCCATCTGGACGCGGGCGAGACGCCCCCGCGGCTCGGCGACTGCGATGCCCTGGTACTGCTCGACGGCCCCGTCGGCCCCCCGGCCCCTGACGCCTGCCCCTGGCTCCCGCGCGAGCGCAAGCTGGTCGAGCGCGCCCTGGACAGCCGCAAGCCGCTGCTCGGCATCGGCTTCGGCGCCCGGCTGGTCGCCGAATCGCTGGGCGCCGTGGTCGGCCACGGGACCTTCGCCGAGACCGGCTGGCACCGCGTCACCCTGGCGCCGGAGAGCCCGCTGGACCTGCCCGAGCAGTTCGATGCCTTCATGTGGCACCGCGAGGTCTTCGCCCTGCCCGGGGACGCGCAGCCGCTGGGGGGCAGCGACGCGAGCCCGCTTCAGGGCTTCAGCTGGGACGCCGGCCGGGTGGTGGGCCTGCTCTGCCACCTGGAGGCCACGCCCGAGAGCGTGGCGGCGCTGCTCGCTCAGGGCGCCCTGCCCGAGGGCAGCGACCGCAGCCCTCACGCCCAGTCCCCCGAGGCCATGCTGGCCGACCCGCAGCGCTTCGTGCATCTGGCGCCGCTGCTCGACCGGGTGCTCAGCCAGTGGCTACGCCAGGCAGCTAACTGACCCTGTGGTCAGCGAGGGCGCCGGGAACAAGCCGAAGAGGAGGTCCGGAGACCAGGGAAGGCGGAGGTAGCGTACAGGGACGTATTCACAGCGCCTCCTCGTAAGCTTGTTGCCGGGTCAGCCCCGAGCGTCACCAGTCTCCGCAACTGATTCATTGTCCACGTACTCCGGAATTGCCCACTTCTCCTCGGACCACTGCCGGGCCACCGCCAGGCAGCTCTCCCAGTCGCCCACGTGGAGGAAGCGCTGCTCGGGGTGCTTCTCCAGCTGGTAGCGATACATGGGGTCGTAGTATTCGGTAAGCAGCGGCGCCAGCCACGCCTCGTGGGCCTGGCGATTGCCGCGCTCGTGCTCGCGGAAGGCCAGCGCCTGGAGGCGCTGCAGGCGATCGAGCCGGGCGCGACCGAGCCGCTTCCTGAGCCGGGCCAGGGAGGCGGCAAGCTGCCGGCGCATCAGCGCCCAGCCCAGCCACTCCCCGCACTGCTGCCGGAAGACCTCCCAGAGGTCGTCGATGTAGTCCTTGTGGATCTGCGCCAGCCGCCAGTCCAGCGGCATCTCCACCCGCAGCCGCGGCGCCTGCTCCATCGCCCGCCAGAACGCCAGGGGCACATTGGCGGCGCCGATATGGCGCGACTCGTCCTCCACCACCAGCGGGCCGGGCAGGTCCAGCAGGCGCCGCCCCACGGCATGCTCGAAGTCGATCTGGCTCGGGGCCGGCAGCGGGTGACGCCCGAAGGCCGAGCCCTTGTGGCGGGCGCAGCCCTCCAGGTCCAGGCCGTTATCCAGGGCCAGGATCAGCGAGGTCTTGGCACAGCCAGTGAGGCCGCCCACCACCAGCAGCGGCTGCTCGGCGGCGGCGTCGATCCGCGCGCAGAGCGCCTGGCGCATCGCCTTCCAGCCGCCGCGGATGCGCGGGCGGACGATGCCCGACTCGCTGATCCACTGCTGGGCGATCTGCGAGCGCAGTCCCCCGCGGAAGCAGTAGACGATGGCGTCGGGATGGCATTCGAGCTGTGCCATCCAGGCCTCGATACGGGCACGTTTGATGCCACCGCTGACCAGCCGCTGGCCCAGGGCGATGGCGGCCTGCTGGCCGCGCTGCTTGTACTCGATGCCGACCAGGCGGCGCTCCTCGTCGTCCATCAGCGGCAGGTTCACGGCACCGGGCAGCGCGCCCTGGGCGAACTCCACCGGGGCGCGCACGTCGATCAGCACGCGCCCCTCACGCAGCAGGGCGAGGTCGGGCTCGACCAGCGGCAGGTCGCTCATCCGCGCACCTCGATCAGCCCGGGGCCGCTGGCCCTCACCACCTCGCCGAAGGGCTTGAGTTCGATGCCGTGGGCGCGGCCGATACGCTCCACGTCATCCTCCCAGGAGGGATGCACCGAGAGCAGCAGGCCGCCGGAGGTCTGGGGATCGCACAGCCATTGCCAGTGGGGATCGTCCATCTCGGGCAGGCTCTCACCCAGCGCCTGGCGGTTGCGCAGGGTGCCCCCGGGTACCGCCCCCTGGCGCCGGTAGGCCTCCGCCTCGGCGAGCCGCGGCAGCCGGCGGAAATCCACCCGCGCCGCCACCCCGCTGGCCGCACAGATTTCGGCCAGGTGGCCGGCCAGGCCGAAGCCGGTGACGTCGGTCATGGCATTGACGCCCTTCACCCTGGCCAGCTCCACGCCGATGCGGTTGGACTTGAGCATGGTCTCCCGGGCCAGGCCCTGGTGGCCGGCCTCGAGCCGCCCCTGCTTCTCGGCGGTGGTGAGCATGCCCACCCCCAGCGGCTTGGTGAGGAACAGCAGGTCGCCGACCTGGGCCCCCTTGTTGAGCTTGAGGTGCTCGAGGTCGACCAGGCCATTCACCGCCAGCCCGAAGATCGGCTCGGGGGCATCGATGGAGTGGCCGCCGGCCAGCGCCAGGCCCAGCTCGCGGCATACCGCCTGGGCGCCGGCCAGCACGTCACCGGCCACCTCCGCGGGCAGCTTGTCCAGCGGCCAGCCAAGGATGCCCAGCGCCAGTACCGGCGTGCCGCCCATGGCGTAGACGTCGCTGATGGCGTTGGTGGCGGCGATCCGGCCGAAGTCAAAGGGGTCATCGACGATGGGCATGAAGAAGTCGGTGGTGGCGATCATTCCGCGGCCGTCACCGAGATCGTAGACGGCGGCATCCTCGCGCCCCTGGTTGCCGACGATCAGCCGGGAATGGGAGGCGCCCGGGCCGGCCTTGGCCAGGATACTGTCCAGCACGTCGGGGGCGATCTTGCAGCCGCAGCCGGCACCGTGGCTGTACTGGGTCAGGCGGATGGCGCTCATCGTGTTCTCCTTGGCGTTCGTTAGCGACATTCTACAACATGCATGGGGAGGCTTCGGCCAGGATCACAGCGCCTCGAGGGCATCGGCCAGCTTGTCCACGGCGACCACCTCCATGCCCGGCGGCGAGGTCTTGGGGGCGTTGCCCCGGGGCACGATGGCGCGGGTGAAGCCGTGCTTGGCCGCCTCGACGATGCGCTCCTGGCCGCTGGGCACCGGGCGGATCTCGCCGGAGAGCCCCACCTCGCCGAACACCACCAGCTCGCGGGGGAGCGGCCGGCTCTGCAGGCTGGAGACCACCGCCAGCAGCACGGCCAGGTCGGCGCTGGTCTCCAGCACCTTGACCCCGCCCACCACGTTGAGGAAGACGTCCTGGTCGCCGGTGAAGAGCCCGCCGTGGCGATGCAGCACGGCCAGCAGCATGGCCAGGCGGTTGGCGTCCAGGCCCACGGCGACCCGCCGCGGGTTACCCAGCGGCGAGTCATCGAGCAGCGCCTGCACCTCGACGAGGATCGGCCGGGTGCCCTCCCACACCACCATGACCAGGCTCCCCGGCGCCTGCTCCTCGGTACGCGAAAGGAAGATGGCGCTGGGATTCTTCACCTCCTTGAAACCGTGCTCGAGCATGGCGAAGACGCCCAGCTCGTTGACCGCCCCGAAGCGGTTCTTCTGGCCGCGCAGGGTGCGGAAGCGCGAGTCGGCGCCCCCTTCCAGCAGCAGGGAGGCATCGATCATGTGCTCGAGCACCTTGGGGCCGGCCAGGGTGCCATCCTTGGTGACGTGGCCCACCAGCAGCAGCACGGTGTTGCTCTGCTTGGCGAAGCGGGTCAGCGCCGCGGCCGATTCCCGCACCTGGGCCACCCCGCCGGGGGCCGAGGCGATGTCCTCCAGGTGCATGGTCTGGATGGAGTCGATGACCAGGATCTCCGGGCGCTCGCGTTCCGCCACGGCGAGGATCGTCTCGACGCTGGTCTCGGCCAGCATCTTCAGGCCGGCCACCGGCAGCTGCAGCCGGTGGGCGCGCATCGCCACCTGGGAGAGCGACTCCTCGCCGGTGACATAGAGCACCCGGCGGGCCTGGGCCAGCTTGCAGGCGGTCTGCAGCAGCAGGGTCGACTTGCCCGCCCCGGGGTGGCCGCCCAGCAGCACCGCCGAACCGGGTACCAGGCCGCCGCCCAGCACCCGGTCGAACTCCGCAAAGGTGGAGGAGAGCCTGGGCACCTCGGAGAGCTCCACCTGGGCCAGGTCGACCACCTCCCGCGAGAGGCTGCCGGCATAGCCACCCCGGCCGGCCGGGGTTCCGGCCGCCGCGCCGGGCCGGGCCGAGGCGAGGCGCACCTCGCTCAGGGTGTTCCACTGCTGGCAGCTGGTGCACTGCCCCTGCCACTTGCGGTACTCGGCGCCACACTCGGTGCAGACGAAGGCGCTCCTTGCTTTGGCCATGCGGTGCTCTCGGCTCGGAAAATCGATGGGACTAGTCTACCAGGCGCCCAAACGACGAGGGGCGGCCCAAGGCCGCCCCCGACTCGCCGCTGCGCCGATCAGCGGCGCTGCAGCTGCAGCATCTCGTTGTTCTGGAAACGACGACGCTGGGGGTCGATCAGCTCCAGGGTGCTCTCGTCGATACGCAGGAAGTAGTAGATCTGGCCTTCACCGTCCGGCGTCAGCTCATAGACGGTCGCATCCGGGTCGGTGGCCGTCCCGCTGAGCACTTCCCAGTTGCCGGCATAGTTCTCGTCCGGCGGATCCTGCGGGTGCTCCCGATAGGACGCCTGCAGGGTGAAGGTGCGCTCTTCGGGCGCCGCCTGCTCCTCACCGCGCAGTTCGACATCGATGTCGATGCCATCACAGTTGCGGCACGGCAGGGTACCCTGGTAAGTCGCCACGCTGGCATCGACGGTGGGCTCATCGGCCCGGTCGGTAGGGCCGGCCGCACAGCCCGCCAGCAGTGCGAGCAAGGCCGAGCCGGCAAGCAAGGTCCTGATTTGCATGTGTGTCCTCCTGAACAGTGGGCATGACACCGTAATCCACGGCGGCCTGAGGGACAGCATAACCTCTCAGGTCACCAGCGGACAGTCCCGCGGGCCGGGCGTTCCACGGCTCAGGAGACGCCCGAGTGGACATGGGCGAACACCAGGGCCAGCACCACCGGCATCACCACCAGCGACCCCAGGTTGCCGATCAGCACCAAGGAAGCCACCTTGTGGGGCTCCTGGCGGTACTGCTCGGCGACCAGGTAGTTGAGCACCGCCGGCGGCAGCGCGGCGAACACCCAGAGCGCGGCGGCCTGCAGGCCCGTGAGGTCCAGCAGCCAGATCAGGGGCAGCGCCAGGACCAGTCCCGACAGCGGGCAGAGCAGCGCCCCCAGCAGCCCGGTCTTCCAGTCGCCGAAGTCGATGTCGAGCATCCTCACGCCCAGCGCGAAGAGCAGCAGCGGGATGCAGACCCCGCCCAGCATGTGCAGCGCCTCGAGCAGCCAGGCCGGCAGCGGCACGCCGGCCAGGTTGACGCCCAGGCCCGCCAGGCTGGCCAGCACGATCGGCATGCGCAGGATCCGCCACAGCGGGGTGTGGGGGCTGAGCATGTAGAGCCCCACCGAGAAGTGCAGCAGCATCTCGACGATGAACAGCACGATGGCCGCGGGCAGCGCCGCCTCGCCGAAGGCCAGCAGCAGCAGCGGAATGCCCATGTTGCCGGAGTTGTTGAACATCATCGGCGGCAGGAAGGTCTTCGGCTCCAGCCTGAGCCACTTCACCACCGGCCAGAGCAGCAGGCCGGAGCCGAGCACGATCACCGCCCCCCCGAGGGCCAGCCCGAGGTACTCCTCGAGCGGGGCCTGACCATCCGCGAGCACCGCGAACACCAGCATGGGCACGAACAGCTCCATGTTCAGGGTGTTGATGCTGCGGATATCCGGCGTCCGGAAGCGACCATAGAGGGTCCCGCAGCCGGCGATCAGGAAGACCGGCAGCAGGGTGGCGAGGATCTGTGCAGTCATGTCGGGGTCTCGTGCACTCGGCAAGGCAAAAGCCGTCAGCCTAGCACGGCTTCGGCGTGCGCGGCTTCAGCTTGCGCGGTCAGGTCGCTCGCGTCACCATGGCAGGAGTTTCCATCCAGCCCCCGAGCGAGTGCCGATGAGCAAGTTCTGGAGTCCCGCCGTCAGCGAACTGACGCCCTACATTCCCGGCGAGCAGCCCCGTGAGCGCCTGATCAAGCTGAACACCAACGAGAACCCCTACCCGCCGGCCCCCGGGGTCGGTGCCGTGCTGCGGGAGTTTCCCACCGACCACCTGCGCCTCTACCCCGATCCGGAGTCTCGGGCGCTGCGCGAGTCGCTGGGCAGGACCTTCGGCGTGGATGCCGACCAGGTCTTCGTCGGCAACGGCTCCGACGAAGTGCTCGCCCTGGCCTTCCAGGCCTTCTTCCGTCAGGAAAGGCCCCTGGAGATGCCGGACATCACCTACAGTTTCTACCCCGTCTACTGCCGGCTGTATGGGGTCGAGCGCCGCGCCCTGCCGCTGAATGCCCGCTGGGAGGTGGACCTGGACGCCTTCGACAGCGACTGTGGCGGCGTGATCTTCGCCAACCCCAACGCCCCGACCGGCCACGGCCACGGTCGCGAGGCGATCGCCGGGCTGCTCGAGCGCATCACCGACTCGGTGGTCCTGGTGGACGAGGCCTATGTGGACTTCGGCGGCGAGAGTGCCGTGTCGCTCGTCGAGCGCTTCCCCAACCTGCTGGTCACCGGCACCTTCTCGAAGTCCCGCAGCCTCGCCGGGCTGCGCCTCGGCTATGCGGTGGGTTCCCGCGAGCTGATCGAGGGGCTCACGCGGGTCAAGAACTCGTTCAACTCCTATCCCGTGGACAGCCTGGCCAGTGCCGTGGCCATTGCCACCCTCGAGGACACCGACCACTTCGAGGCCTGCCGCGAGAAGGTGATCACCACCCGGGAGCGCACGCGCCGCCAGCTCGAGTCACTCGGCTTCGAGGTACTGCCCTCCCGGGCCAACTTCGTGCTGGTCTCCCACCCCGACTTCGATGCGGCCCAGCTGTTCGTCGGGCTGCGCGAGCGGGGTATCCTGGTGCGCCACTTCAACACCGATGCCCTCCGCAACTTCCTGCGCATCACCATCGGCACCGACGACGAGATGGACAGCCTGGTCGAGACCCTCGAACTGCTCTGCGCCTGAGCCCCGGCCCCACGCCCGAGAACGCCAGCCCGCGGGCTGGCGTTCCTTCAAGCGGCTCGGCAGGCCGAAACGCAAAAAGCCCCGTGCGCTTTCGCACACGGGGCTTTTCTGAAAAGGTGCCTGACGATTATCCGGCCGGCGCTCCGGGGGCCGGCACCCCGGGACTCTCCATGGGGAGAGCCCCCCTACAACGACGAAACCCCGACCAATGGCCGGGGTTTCTGAAAAGGTGCCTGACGATGACCTACTCTCACATGGGGAAACCCCACACTACCATCGGCGCT
>NZ_JACHZF010000035.1 GCF_014193375.1 Halomonas campaniensis | reverse complement strand
TCGCTGATAGCCCCTCGCTTCCTGATCCGAAGGCATTGAGGATGACCACATGCAACAGAGACAACCGACCCCTTGACGGGTCAATCCATACCAGGGGCCCGGCTCGCTGTCGAGCTCGTGATCGAGCAGCAGGGAGAAATCCATGATCCAGATGAGCCGGTGCTCCGGCGAATTCGCGAGGGCAACGGACAGGAGCGCCAGCTGTGGCTGTTCGGCATCCGGAAACAGCCAGCCGGAGGATGACTCCCGCTGGCTCTCCAGCCAGGCAAGTGCCTTGGGGTCGAGCAGCTGATCATCCAGCCAGAGCAGGGCCGAGGGACCGCGCGCTCGGCGCCACACGTTGCGCTGGCCCTCTTCCAGGAACGCGATGGCCTGCAGGTCGGGGATATCGCGCAGGTAGCTGCTGGCCTCCTGTTCGAGCATCTCACGGGTCGGCAGGCTGCCGTTCAGGTTCCAGCGCTCCGCCATGCGCCGGGCCGTCTCCTCACGGTTCAGCAGGGCCTGGTGGGTGCGCTCCTTCAGGTGGCTGGCCAGCCGGTTGGCATCATGAAGGACGCCCTGATGCTGCTGCCAGTGGATCAGGTACCAGCTGGTGCAGCTGACGGCCACGCCCAGAACGGCGGCGAGGGTGGCCTGTCGGCTCAGCAGGATGCCCCGTTCCGGCGGCCGGAAGCCGAGCCAGGCCAGGGCCAGCCCCAGGGGAATGAACAGCAGGCTGGCCATGAAGGAGGGCTGGGAGATGTCGGGATGGCTGCCAAACGCATAGTGCAGCAGCGAGAGCGAGCCGCCCACCGTGGTGAGCGTGCCGACCGCCAGCCACGCCGCCTTGCCCCACCCCCTGGGCGCTACCAGCAGGCAGAGCCCGGTCATCAGCACGATCAGCCCCGAGGTGATCGGCACCCGCAGCCAGCCCAGTTGTGATGCCGCCTGGGACATCATGCCCACTGTCAGCAACAGGGTTGCGAACAGGACGAGCGATCCTCCCAGCAGGCGACGCCAGCCGCGCCTGCCGAGCAGTGACGCCAGCAGGCCAAGGCCGATCAGCAGCCCGGCCAGGGCGCCACCGGGCAGCAGCGAGAAGCTACTCGGCAGGCTGGCCTCGGGGACTCCCAGCGACAGCACGCCGATACCCGCCACGGTCAGGATGATGCTGATCAACATCACCAGGGCCACCTGAAGGGCAAGCTCTCTATTCTTGAGCGTCATTTCCACCACGTCCCTGTGAAGCCTGTCCCTGTTACGAGAGCGGGTCATCCTGCTCTCCCGACCTGATCTTCAGAATAGCGGCCTGCCGAAAGGCCTGCTGGACCACCAGGCGCAGTTCGTCGTCATCCCACGGCTTGGTGAGGAACTTGTAGACCGCGCCCTCGTTGATCGCCTCGGTGACCGTCTTGAGGTCGGTGTAGCCGGACAGCACGATCTGGATCATCTCCGGGTAGAGCTCGGTCACGCGGCGCAGGAACTCGGTGCCGCTCATCTCCGGCATGCGCTGGTCGCTGATGATGACCTGGACCTCCTCGGCAGCGAGCTGCTCGAAGGCCTCCCGCGCCGAGGGGGCGGTCAGGATGCGATAGCCGTCCCGGCGCAGGGTGCGGGTCAGCGCCCGGAGGATATTGGTCTCGTCGTCCACCAGCAGCAGGGTCTGGCCGCCCTGTCGGCCGGCCTTCTGGGCCTGCTCCAGGGCACGCGCCTCATGGTGCTCGGCCAGGAAGGGGATGAGATCCTCCAGGGGCATCGGGCGCGCGAAGTAGAAGCCCTGGAAGGTCTCGCAGCGCTGCTTGCACAGGTAGGCGTACTGCGCCTCGGTCTCGACCCCCTCGACGACCACCTCGAGCCTCAGCTTGCCGGCCATGGAGACCACCCCCTGGATGATGGCGGCGTCGCGGTGGTCGCTGATCACCTCCCTGACGAAGGAGCGGTCGATCTTGATCTTGCTGATCGGCAGGGACTTCAGGTAGCCGAGGCTGGAGTAGCCGGTGCCGAAGTCGTCGATGGCGACCTGAACGCCGCGCTGGCGCAGCTCCTGGAGGGTCTCGATGACCCGCTCGGTGCTGTCCATCAGCACGCCCTCGGTCAGCTCCAGCTCCAGCAGGGCCGGCGCCAGGCGGCTGGCCTCCAGCGTCTGCAGTACGCCGTCCACGAAGCCGGGGCGCTGGAACTGCATCGGCGAGACGTTGACCGCCATGGTGAGGTGGCCCATGCCCATCTCGTTGAGACGCTGGGCGTCGCGGCAGGCGGTGGCCAGCACCCAGTCACTGATCGGGATGATCTGCCCGGTGTCCTCGGCCAGGCCGATGAAGGCGGCCGGCGAGACGAAGCCGCGCTCGGGGTGATGCCAGCGCACCAGGGCCTCCAGCCCGGTCACCTGGCCGCTGGGGCCGTGGATCTGCGGCTGGTAGTAGAGCTCGAACTGCTGCTCCTCGATGGCGCGCTGCAGGGCGTTGCGCAGCGAGACCCGCTCGCTCACCTTCCGGTTGAGGTCGCGGGTGTACCACTGCGAGGTGTTGCGACCCTGGCGCTTGGCCTTGTACATGGCCAGGTCGGCCTGCTGGATCAGCTGCATGGGGCGCTCGATCTCGCCATCGCAGAGGGTGATGCCGATGCTCGCGGTGATGCGCAGCTCGTTGCTCTCGATGCGGTAGGGGGCCGAGACATGGGCCAGCAGGCGCTCGACCACCGGCATGATATCGTCCTCGTGGGCCAGGTCGGGCAGCACGATCACGAACTCGTCGCCGCCGAAGCGGGCCACGGTGTCGCCGGGGCGCAGCTGCTGCTCAAGGCGGCGGGCGACCTCCTTGAGGATGCTGTCACCGGTGTCGTGGCCCAGGGTGTCGTTGATCGGCTTGAAGCCGTCCAGGTCCACGAACAGCACCGCCAGGTAGCGCTGGTAGCGGCGGGCGATCTGGCAGCCCTGGGCCAGGCGATCCTCCAGTAGGGTGCGGTTGGGCAGCCCGGTCAGGGCGTCGTGGCTGGCGTTGTAGGCCAGCTGGGACTGGTACTCCTTCTGGGTGGAGATGTCGTTTTGCACGCCGATGTAGTGGGTGACCTGGCCGGTGTCATCGCGCACCGGCGAGATATAGAGATCGTTCCAGAAGGTGGTGCCGTCTCGGCGGTAGTTGCGGATGACGATGTGGACGTCCCGCTGGTTGGCGATGCCCTCGCGCAGGCTGAGGGTGGCCCGGGGCTCGGTGTTCTCGCCCTGCAGGAAGCGGCAGTTGCGGCCGATGGCCTGCGCTCGGGAGTAGCCGGTGATGCGCTCGAAGGCGGGGTTGACGTAGATGATGGGCATGTCGGGCCGCTGGGCATCGCAGATCACCACCCCGTTGACGCTCGAGGCCACGCTGCTCTCGAGGATGCGCAGCTGGCGCTCGGTCGCCTTGCGCTGGTTGATGTCGCGGAAGTAGACCGCCAGCCCCTCCTCGGAGGGATAGGCGTGGACCTCGACCCAGAGCTCCAACCGTGGGTTGCACGCCTCGAAGTGGGTGGCCTCGCCGGATTCGATTGCCCGACGGTATTCGGTCTCGAAGCGGGAGCCCACGGCCTCCGGAAACGCTTGCCAGATATGGCGGCCGAGCAGCGAACCGGAAGCGCTCTGCAGCAGCCGCTCGGCTTCGCGGTTCACGTAGCTGAAGCGCCACTCCCCATCCAGGGTGAAGAAGCCGTCGGTGATGCTCTCCAGGGTGGTGGTCAGGCGCTCGGCCAGCCGGGCGACCTCGGCATCGAGACGGCGCTGCTCGGTGATGTCCTGGGTCGAGCCCTGCGCCTGCACGATGCGCCCCTCGGCGTCGTGGACCGCCTGGCCGATCACCCGCACCCAGATGCAGCGGCCCTGGGCGGTGTTGAGCTGGAAGGCCTCGTCGAAGGGGATGCCGTCGCGGCAGCAGGCCTCGAACAGGGCAACGATACGCTCGCGGTCGCCGGGCGCGTAGTAGCCGATGGCCTGCTCCAGAGTGGGCTGGAAGCCGGCGGGCTCGTCATGGATGGCACACACCTCGTCGGACCAGATCGGCAGGCCATCCGCCAGGTCGACGTACCAGCCGCCGATCAGCGCCGTCTGGCCGACGATGTCGAAGAAGCGTTCGTGGCGAAGCATCGCCAGTTCGCTCCGGCGACGCTGGGTGATGTCGCGGGCCACCACGTAGATCACCTGCTCCTGGCCCAGCGCCGCGTTGATCTCGACCCAGCGCGTACGATCCTGCCGGTCGCGAATCCGCGCCGCCAGTTCCCGTACCTCGCCTCCCCCGGCCAGTTGCTGGATGGCCTCGGCGATGCGCGGATGGTCCTCGTCGCATACCAGGCGGGTGTAGGGCTGTTCGATCAGCGCCGAGGCGGAGAAGCCCAGCTGGTGCTCGAAGGCCGGGTTGACCTGCAGGAAACGCCCCTGGAGGTCGACGCGGCAGAACAGGTCGGCCGACAGGGTGAAGAACTGGTCGCGCTGCTGCAGGGCCTCGCGGGTGGTGCGCTGATTGGCCTCGAGTCGCAGGCGGCGGCGCTCGGCGATCCGGAACAGCTCCTGGCTCAGCATCAGGGCCAGGGTCAGCATCAGGCCGGACAGCAGCAGCAGGGTGGGCAGCAGATCCAGGCGGCGCAGCTGGCTGCCATCGATCTGGGCGGTGAGCTGCCACTGGCTGCCGTCGGCGAGGGAGACCGACCGGGTGGCGAAGGTCACCGGGCTTGCGGGCAGGCCACCGCGCCAGGAGCGGAAGAGCAGGGCATCGTCCTGACGCAGCTCGACGAAGACCCCATCCACCTCCTCATGGGCCACCTCCTCCAGCATGGCGGTGAGATTGAGCCCGACCACCAGCCAGCGCCCGGGGGGCTCGGCAGCCGTCAGCGGCATGGCCAGCAGCGTCAGCGGTGCGCCGTCGTCGGTGACCATGACGGGCCCGGCGTGCTCGCCCGCCGGGTGGTCGGCGTGGTGAAGCCAGGCGATGTGCTCGTCGTTGGCGACATACCTCTCGAGCCACTCCCGGGCCGCCGGGCGGCGGGCCTCGAGGCGCTGGGCGGCGTAGTCGTCATCGAGCACGGCAACCACCTCGAAGGGGGCGATGTCTCGCAGGTAGCTGGTGGATTCCTGCTGCCACAGGGCCTCGGGCAGCGTCCCGAGGCTCGCCCAGCGCTCCCCCTGGCGCTGCAACAGCCGCTCATGGCGCTTCAGCGCCGCCAGGGCATCCATTTCCGTGCGGGCGAGGGCCTGGCTAGTCTGCTCTACCAGCTTCTCCAGGTTCTGCCGGCTGAGGTGGTACCAGCCGCCGGTGGTCAGCAGGCTGCCGACCAGCGCCGCGATCAGCGTCGTCCGGATCAGGGACTGGCCCGGGGGGGCCTGCCGCGGGCGCTCCTGGATCAGCAGGACGAGACCGGTGGCCAGCAGCAGCAGGCTCGCCGCCGGCGCGGCCAGGAGATGCCCGGGCCAGGTCATGGCGCTCAGTTTGCTGCCCGGCAGCCAGCCGATCAGGAACGCCATGCCGCCCATGATCATCAGCGCCGTGCCGACGCCTCGGGAGAGCGGGCGCCAGGCGTGGCCCCAGGTGCTGATCAGCAGCCCGGCCCCCGCCAGGCCGAACAGCAGGGTGCCCTGCAGCCCGGTGTGGGGATACCCGGCGAACTGCCAGTCGCCGTGGGGCAGCAGCCGGTAGAGCGCGAGCCCCAGGATCAGCCCCGCGGCGATGCGACTGGCGATCAGCCGGCCCCGCTGGCGGCATAGCAGGGCGATGCCGAACAGCCCCATGGCCAGGCTGCTGTCCGGAAGGATCAGCGCACTCCGGGGCATTCGCCAGGTGTCGATCAAGGCGTCGAGCAGGCCGAAGGCCGCCATGCCCAGGCAGGCCAGGGCCAGCAGCAGTTGAAAGCAGGAGCGTGCGAAGAGGCGACGGGTCATGGGGCTCTCGGCCGGAAGGTAGAGTGGGGGATCAGTCGACGGGGTCGCCGTCTGGGAGCCGAACGAACAGGGTATAGCGGGTGTCTTCTGTCTCCTCGAAGCGCATCAGGCGCTCGATCAGGCTGCGGCTGAGCGACTTGCCCTCGTTGAGCAGCAGCATGCCGCTGTCGCTGTGCAGGTCGCGCACCAGGATCATGCCCGGCTCCAGCCGGCGGGTATCCACGGACAGCACCCCCTGGCCGCCCAGGCCCAGGTCGGGCGCCTGTTCGATGCAGAGCGTCACGAAGGCCTCGCAGAGCTCGGGGTCGTAGACCCGCCCGCCCAGCTTGCGCAGCAGGGCCAGGGCGTCATCCCGCGGCGTCCTGCGCTGCAGCATCATGCCGCGCTGCAGTTCGATGAAGTCCACCGCCAGCCCCAGCAGGCGGGCTCCGTAGGGAATCTCCTCGCCCTTCAGGTGGTCGGGGTAGCCGCTGCCGTTCCAGCGCTCGCGATGGTGGCGGATGATCTGTGCCGTGTCCTCGAGGTAGTCCAGGGCCATCAGCAGCCCCTCGCCGGTGACCGGATAGCGCTTGTAGGCTTCACGGTCCGCGGCGAAGAGGCGCTCGGAGGGCGCATTGAGCAGTCGGTCATCCCAGGTCAGCTTGCCGAGGTTGTAGAGCGCTGCGGCCATCGTCAGGCTGCGCGTGACCTCCTCGTCGAGCCCATGGGTCTCGGCGAACGCCTTGACCAGGTCGACCACCTGGGCATTGGTCTGCAGTTGTTTCGGCAGCCGCAGGGTGATCAGCCGCGAGAACACCTGGGTGGCGGTGACATAGCTGCGCTTGAGCTCGGCGTAGGCCAGGTCGAGCATGTCGGCCACTTCCTGCAGCTCCCGGGTGCGGGCCGCCACCCTTGCCTCCAGGGTCTCGTTAAGCTCGCTCAGCTCACGGTTCTGGGCCCGGGTCAGCGCCTCCAGGCGCTGCCGCTCCCGCTCGGCTTGCTGGTGGGCCAGCGCCTGGTGCAGGATCTGCCTGAGCTCGTCGTCATTCCAGGGCTTGGCGATGTAGCGGTAGATCTGCCCCTCGTTGATGGCGCGGATGGTGGCTTCCATGTCGGCGTAGCCGGTCAGCAGCAGGCGCTGGCACTCCGGCCACTGCTGCTGGATGCGACCCAGCAGCTCGGCGCCCTCCATGCCGGGCATGCGAGAGTCGGATACCACCAGGTCCACGGCGTGGTCGTGCATCAGCGACAGCGCCTGGTCGCCGTCCGCGGCGGTGAGCACGCGGTAGGGGCACTGCCTCAGCGCCCGCTGGAGGGCGCGCAGCACGTTGGGCTCGTCGTCCACCAGCAGCAGGGTGGCCTCGGGGTGATCGGCGATGGCGGGGCTCGGGGTCATTGCGGTATCCGGGCCTCCTCGGGCTCGTCCGGCTGGGTGACGGGCAGCCAGACGCGGAAGCGGCTGCCCCGCCCCGGCTCGCTGTCGACCTCGATATGGCCGCCGTGCTTCTCCACGATGCGGTAGGAGAGGGCCAGCCCCAGGCCGGTTCCTTCGCCGACCGGCTTGGTGGTGAAGAAGGGCTCGAACAGCCGGGGGCGGTGCGCCGGGTCGATGCCGCGACCGCTGTCCTCCACCTCGAACCAGACCCGGTCGCCCTCGTGGCCCGTGCGCACGGTGATGCGGCCGTGGGCCTCGATGGCGTGGGCGGCGTTGGTCAGCAGGTTCAGCGCCACCTGATTGATCTGGGAGGGGAGGCAGTCGATCAGGGGCAGCTCGCCGTAGGCCCTGACCACCTCGGCCTTGTACTTCAGCTCGTTGTTGACGAGGTTCAGGGTGGTGTCGAGGCCCCGGTGCAGGTCGGCGGGCTGGAAGGTCGTCTCGTCGATGTGCGAGAAGTCCTTGAGGGCGGTGATGATGCCCTTGACCCGCTCGATGCCCTCCTCGGACTCGCCGATCAGCGCCAGCACGTCCTCGCGGATGTAGCCATACTCCAGCCGCTGCTTCATGCCCCTGAGCTCGCCAAGGCTTTCGGCATCGTCGATGCGGTCGATGATCTGCAGCAGCACGTCGACGTAGCCGGTCAGGGTCCGCAGGTTGGAGAAGACGTAGCCGATGGGGTTGTTGATCTCATGGGCGACCCCGGCGGCGAGCTGGCCGATCGCGGCCAGCTTCTCGGACTGCAGCAGCTGGGAGTTGGCCTGCTCGAGCTCCTGGATCAGGTGTGACGTCCTTGTCATGGGCTCTCCTCGTCGGCTTGGCGGGTGGCCAGGCGGAGCATGCGGTGTGGCGCTAGGGGGCGATGGGTCTATGGCTCCAATATCGGCGTAATGCGCCTGGCCTTGAGCGCGAGATTCGTAGAACCTGACCGAGAGGTGTAAACGCTGTTCGGTAACCAATCAAAAGATATTGACATGATGCATCTTTTGCCGCAAATAGGGGCGCTGCACGCGGCTCCCGACTGCCGGAGTCGCGCCCTCTGCCCCGCGGGTAACCCCTATGAGTGAAGCGTCCGCCATGCGCGATCGCCAGTCCCTGGCCGGCACCGTCCAGCCCTGTGGCGCCCTGCTGATCCTGGATGCCGACGCCGGCCGGCTGCTCCAGGCCAGCGCCAACCTCGAGGCGATCATCGGCGTCCCCGTCGAGACGGCCCTGGGCGAGGGGCCGGTCGCCGTGCTGGGCCGCGAGCTGGCTCGTCGCCTGCGCCGCGAGCTGCAGGGGCGCCAGCGGCTGCCCGGCGCGCTGTCGATCAAGCGCAAGGTGGCGGGCCGGCTGCGCAGCCTGCAGCTGGATGCCCGGCGCAGTGGCGAGCGGGTGCTGGTGGAGATCGAGCCGCTCAACCGGACCGGTAACCGGCGCCTACTGGCCACCGTGAATCGCTGGCTGTCGCGGTTTGCCGAGGCGGGCCATCCGGAGGAGCTGCTGGAGGCGCTGGCAGCCGGGGTCGCCGACCTGACCGGCCATGACCGGGTGCTGGTCTGCGCCTTCGATGGCCAGGGCCACGGCGCCGTGCTGGCCGAACAGTGTGCCCCCGGCGTGCCCTCCATGGGCGGGATGCGTTTTCCGGCCAGTGATTTCCCGCCGCACATGCGCAGCCTCTACGACCGGGTCGCCCTGCGCAGCGTGCCCGACGTGAGGGCCGCAGCGGTGCCGCTGGTGCCCGGCCAGGATCCCCTGACGGCCGCAGCTCCCCGGCTGGAGGGCAGCCTGCTGCGGGCGATCTCCGTCGAGCAGCAGCGCTACCTGGAGGGCATGGGCGTTGCCGCCCTGCTGTCGCTGGCCATGCAGGGGGATACCGGGCTCTGGGGGCTGGTGCTCTGCCACGGCATGACCCCACACCCGGTGTCGCCGGCGGTGCGCGATGCCGCCCTCAGCCTGGTGCAGATGGCCACCCAGCGCCTGTTCCTGCTGCGGGCACGCTCCGAGGTGCGCTTCCTGCAGCGCGTGCAGGACAGCCGGGAACTGCTGGGTAGCGACCTGCCGGCCCCCGATACCCTGCTGGCACACCATGCGGAGGAGTGGCTGGCGCTGTTCCAGGCCCGGGGGGTGGCGCTGATGATGCCGTCGCTGGAGTCCTGTGCCGGGCAGGTCCCCGACACGGCCGGCCTCAGGCAGCTGGTTGGTCGCCTCGAGGCCAGCCACCGACACCCCGGCCCCTGGTCCACCGAGGCGCTGGGTGACGAGCCGCTGACGGCCGACCTCGACATGGGCGAGGCCTGCGGCCTGCTCGCCGTGCCCTTTCCGGTCGGCCAGGCGCGGCGAGGCTGGATGCTGCTGTTCCGGCCCGAGCAGCGCGAGATCCACAGCTGGGCGGGGCTGCCCGGCAGCGGCCAGCGGGCCGAGGCGCCCGAGGATGTCCCGCTGCTCGGGCGGCTGTTCAGCGAGTGGCAAGAGGAGATCCGGGGCCGCAGTGCCACCTGGGAGCGCATAGAGCGCCTGGCGGCCATGGATCTCGCCGAGGACCTGGCGGTGATGGCGTCGGCGGAGGAGATCCAGCGGCTCTACGCCAGCCTGCGCCAGGAGCAGCAGGCGCTGGCCCAGGCTAACCGTCGCCTGGAGCGGCTGGCGCACCATGACCCGCTCACCCAGGTGTGGAACCGCTATCGCATCGAGCAGGCCATGGACGTAGAGCTCAGTGCCGCCGAGCGCTACGGGCGCCCGCTGGCGCTGCTGCTCTTCGATATCGACCACTTCAAGCAGGTCAACGATACCCATGGCCACGAACTGGGCGACCGGGTGCTCTCGACCCTCTCCCGGCAGGTGGAGGAGGCCCTGCGAGACACCGATTTTCTCGGTCGCTGGGGTGGCGAGGAGTTCATCGTGCTGGCCACCAGCAGCGACCTGGAGGCCGGCCTGGGGCTGGCCGAACGCCTGCGGCGGCGCATCGCCGCCATGGAGGTGCCCGGCCTGCCGGTCCAGGTGACCGCCAGCATCGGCGTGGCCGCCTGGCGGCCGGGAGATACCCGCAAGAGCCTGCTGGCCCGTGCCGACGCCGCCATGTACCGCGGCAAGCAGGAGGGGCGAAACCGGGTCGAGGCGGAGGGGTGAGGGCCTTTATCAGGATGGTAAGTGTGGTCCCAGCCCCCAGTGTCATAGTCAAAGTCGAAACAGTGACGAACGTCACTGCTTTCGGCAGCGTCGCGGGAAACTTTAGGGATAGTTGGCCGGGGCTTGCCAATAGGGAATAACCCGGAAGGTTGTCCAGGAAAGCGCTGCTGAGGCGCCTGGATGATACTTTTTGTTGTCTTGATGCAGGTCAATCTTGCTGTCATGGTTCTCGGCCAGAATTGTTAATCTGCACCCATCATTCAGCTTTCCTGGCTGCGTTCACTCAAACAAGAACAGGGTACGTTGATGCAGGATCATCGGCGGTATCATGGCCATATCGGAGGTGAGGCGGAGTCCCTTGCTTTTCCGGACCGAGCGTCAGGCGAGGAGGGCGCCACCTCCCCCCGGGCGCCGGATGCCTTCTGCCGGCAGCTGCTGATCGCCGTGGAGCAGAGCCCGGTGGCCATTGCCATCACCGATCTCGCCGGGCGAATCGAGTTCGCCAACCAGTGCTACCTGGAGATCACCGGCTACCCGCGTGAGGAGCTGCTGGGCAGGACGCCGGCCATGATCCAGTCCGGCGAGACGCCGGAGTCGGTCTACCGCGACCTCTGGGGGGCGATCCTCGCCGGCCGGGTCTGGCAGGGCGAGCTGCTTAACCGGCGCCGGAACGGCGAGCTCTACTGGGCCTCCGAGGTGATCACGCCGGTGCGTAACGACCAGGGCAAGCTGGTCAGCTTCGTGGCGGTGAAGGAGGACATCACCGAGCGGCGTCGCCAGGAGCAGGAGCTGCGTCTGCTGGCCACGGTCTTCGAGACCGGCCAGGCTACCCTGATTACCGATGCCGAGATGCGCATCGAGAAGGTCAACCAGGCCTTCACCGACATCACCGGCTACGAAGAGGACGAGGTCCGCGGCGAGACGCCCCGGCTCTTCAAGTCCGGCCGGCACGACAAGGCCTTCTACCGCCGGCTATGGCAGACGCTGCTGGAGACCGGGCACTGGCAGGGCGAGATCTGGAACCGCAACAAGTACGGCGAGATCTACCCGCTCTGGCAGTCCATCACCGCCGTGCAGGACGAGATGGGCGAGGTGCGCAACTACGTGGCGGTGTTCCACAACATCAGCGAACGCAAGCGCATGGAGCAGGAGCTGGAGCACCAGGCCACCCGCGACCACCTCACCGGCGCCTACAACCGCCGCGCCTTCGATGCCGCCCTGCGCCAGTCCGTCAGCAAGGCCAACCAGGACGGGGAGCCCTTTGCCCTGCTGCTGTTCGATATCGACCACTTCAAGTCGGTCAACGACCGGCATGGCCATGAGATGGGCGACGAGATCCTCAGGCGGCTGGCGCAGCGGATCAGGGAGAGCCTGCGCAACACCGACCTGCTGGCCCGCTGGGGCGGTGAGGAGTTCACCATCCTGCTGCCGGATACCCGGCTTCAGGGTGCCGCCACCTTCGCCGAGCGCCTTCGTCGGCAGATCGCCGACAGCCGCATCCGTGGCCTCTCGGTGACGGTCAGCATTGGCATCACCGCCTACCGGCCGGGAGACGACGCCGATCGGCTGCTGTCCCGGGCCGATGATGCCCTGTATCGGGCCAAGAAGGCGGGGCGCAACAGCGTGGTCATCCATACGGAGCCGGTCGAAGGCGTGCAGGAAGGGCCGGCGGCATGAGCGGGCAGCCAGCCAGCCCGGTGCGGGCATCGGTGTTCGAGCATGCCAACGAGGCCATGCTGATCACCGATGCCCGCCATCGCATCCTCGATGCCAATCCGGCCTTCACCCGCCTGACCGGTCTCGAGCACGACCGGGTGGTGGGCAGGCTGCCCGATGCCTTCTGCATACAGGTTCCCGATAATGACGTGCCGATGCGCAGCTGGCAGGAGCTTCACCTGCATCACCGCTGCCGGGCCGAGGTCCGCTACCGCGACGGCCAGGGTGGCGTGCGGCCGGCGCTGATGTCGGTGAGTCGCGTGCATGATGACGCCGGCGACACTATCCATCACGTCATCCAGCTGATCGACCTGGCCGAGATGCTGCCGGCGGGCCGTCAGGCGTCGCGAGAGGTCTACTTCGACGCCCTGACCGGGCTGCCCAACCTGCAGCTGCTCACCCAGCTGATCCAGGAGTCGATGCAGCACGTGCGCGAGCGGGGCGGCGAGCTGGCGCTCTGCACCCTCGACATCGACCACTTCAAGCGAATCAACGAGCGCCTGGGACACGAGGTAGGCGACACCCTGCTGGCTACCTTCGCCAACCGGATCAGCCACCTGCTGCACGGCGATGATGTGGTGGCGCGCATCGGCGGAGACGAGTTCGTGCTGCTGCTGCATCACGTCGAGGGGGAGGCCTTCTTTACCGAGCTGCTCGAAGCGATTCGCCAGCCGCTGGTGATCGAGGGCCATGTGCTGCGGGTTACCGCGAGTCTGGGGGTCTCCCGCTATCCCTGCGACGAGGTGGATGGCGACGTCCTGCTGCGCCACGCCAACCAGGCCATGTACCGCGCCAAGCAGCGCGGCCGCAACACCTTCCACCTCTTCGACCCGGACCAGGATCGCCAGCTTCAGCTGCGCCAGGAGCGGCGGCAGCGGGTCGCCGAGGCGCTGGCCCGCGGTGAGCTGCGGCTGGTCGATCAGCCCCAGATCGACATGTTCGGCGGCCGCGTGGTGGGGCTGGAGGCGCTGGTGCGCTGGCAGCACCCCGAGGAGGGGCTGCTGGCGCCGAATGCCTTCCTGCCGATCATCGAGGGGTCGTCGCTGGAGGCTCAGCTGGGGGAGTGGGTGCTGGAGGCGGCGCTCAAGCAGCAGCGCCGCTGGCTGGCTTGCGGCATCGAGCTGCCCGTGCATGTCAACATCAGCCCCGCACACCTGCTCAGCGGCACCTTCCCCGAGCGCCTGGGCAACCTCATGGCGCGCTATCCGGAGGTACCGGCGCGCCTCCTCAAGCTGGAGGTGCTGGAGAGCGCCGCCATGCACGACATCCAGGCCGCGCTGGATGCCATGCGCCGCTGCCAGGTGCTGGGCATCGACTTCGCCATCGACGACTTCGGCACCGGCTTCTCCTCACTGACCCACCTGCGGCAGCTGCCGGTGGACCTGATCAAGATCGACCAGAGCTTCGTGCGTGACATGCTAGCCGACCCCGACGACATGGCCATCGTCGAGAGCGTCATCTACATGGCCAACCGCTTCAGGCGCCCCATGCTCGCCGAGGGCGTGGAGACCCTGGAGCACGCCCGCGCCCTGGTGCTCATGGGCTGCTCCCTGGCCCAGGGCTACGGCATTGCCCGCCCGATGCCGGCCGAGGCACTGCCCACTTGGCTGGAGGAGTGGCAGCAGCGCCACGAGTGGACCGCCCTCTCGCTGCAGGCCAGCCCCGCGCCGACTTGACCTGGATCATGCGATACGGCCCCCGCCCTGCGCTAGACTGGCGCGTTTGTTTCCCGGACAGCGAGTGACCATGAGCCAGGACCTGCCCATCGAGCGCATCATGCAGACCGGCCTGCTGACCTGCGGGCCCGACACACCGCTGTGCGAGGCGGCGGCGCGCATGGCCGAACGGCGCTGCAGCTCGATCCTGGTGGTCGAGGGCGACCAGCCGATGGGCATCTGGACCGAGCACGACGCGCTCCAGGTCGACTTCGCCGATCCCGAGAGCGTCCACCGCCCCATCGCCCGGGCAATGAGCTCCCCGGTGGCCAGCCTGCCGCGCACCACCCCGGTGGGCGAGGCCACGGTGCGGCTGCATGCCGAGCAGCGTCGCCACTTCCTGGTGGTGGGCGACGCCGGCGAGCCGCTGGGCATCCTCACCCAGACCGACCTGGCGGTGAACCAGGGCATCGAGCCCTACCTGCGGCTGCGCGAGGTGGGCAGCGTGATGCGCCATCGCCCGCTGCTGCTCTCGGGCACGCTGCTGCTCGCCGAGGCCGCGGCCACGATGCGCCGCAGCGGCTGCGAGGCGGCAGTGGTGGCCGCCGATGCCAACGGCGAACTGGGCATCGTCACCGAACGGGACCTGGTGCGCTTTATCGCCCGCCACCCGGGCAACACCCCGATCGGCGAGCTGGCCAGTCGGCCGCTGCTGGCGGTGAGCGACGGCGACACCCTGATCCACGCCCGCGACCGGCTGATCGACCACCGGGTGCGCCATCTGGCGGTACTGGATGCCGGCGGCGAGGTGGTGGGCCTGCTGGGCTTCCGCGACATGCTGGCCGGGGTCGAGCATCTCTATCTGGATGACCTGCGCGACGCCCTGGAGCAGCGTGACCGCGCCCTGGCCCTGTCGCGCCAGAACCTGCAGATGGCCGAGCGGGTGATCGATGCCTCCCTGGAGGGCATCATCATCACCGACCCGGACAACCGCATCGAATTCGTCAACCCGGCGTTCTGCCACGTCACCGGCTTCGCGGCGGAGGAGGTGATCGGCCGCACCCCGGCGCTGCTCTCCTCCGGCCGCCACGATGCCGCCTTCTACCACGCCATGTGGAGCGAGCTCCAGGCCAACGGCTACTGGCGCGGCGAGATCTGGAACCGGCGCAAGAACGGCCAGCTCTACCTGGAACGGCTGACCATCACCGCCATCAGCGACGACGACGGCCGGGTCACCCACTACGCGGCGCTGTTCAGCGACATCACCCACATTCGCGAGAACGAGGACCGCGTCCGACGGCTGGCCTACTACGATGCCCTGACCGGCCTGCCCAACCGCCGCCTGCTGGAGGATCGCCTGGAGCTGGCGATCCGCCATGCCCACCGCCAGGGCCAGCGCCTGGCGGTGATCTTCATCGACCTGGACCACTTCAAGCAGGTCAACGACAGCCTGGGCCACGCCGTGGGCGACGAGCTGCTGGTGCGCGTTGCCGAGCGCCTCAGCCACCGCCTGCGCGAGGATGACACCCTGGCCCGCCTGGGCGGCGACGAGTTCCTGGTGCTGCTGCCCGAACTCGCCGAGCTCGACGAGGCCACGCGCATCGCCCGGCGCCTGATCGAGGGCATCGGCGAGCCCTTCCTGGTGGCCGGCCATGAGTTCCGCGTCGGCTGCAGCCTGGGGATCAGCGTCTACCCCGACGACGGCGCCACCCCCGAGTCGCTGGTCCAGAACGCCGACGCGGCCATGTACCGGGCCAAGCACGAGGGGCGCAACACCTACCGGCTGTTCCGCACCGAGATGAACCAGCGTGACCACCAGCAGCTGGCCCTGGAGACTGCCCTGCGCAACACCGTGGAGAGCGGCGAGGGCCTCGAGGTGCACTACCAGCCGCTGGTCGACCGCGACAGCGGCGAGGTGCAGGGTGCCGAGGCGCTGCTGCGCTGGCACCACCCCGAGTTCGGCCAGGTCTCGCCGGGCACCTTCATTCCCCTGGCCGAGCGCTCCGGGCTGATCCTGCCCCTGGGCGAGTGGGTGATGCAGCGGGTGGCCGCCCAGCTCATGGCCTGGCGGCAGGCGGGGCTTTCGCCGCCGCGGGTGGCGGTGAACCTCTCGGCGCGGCAGTTCTGGCAGCGGGGGCTGGTGGAACGGGTGGCCGAGCTGTTCGAGGCGTATCAGCTGCCGCCGGGTCAGATCGGCTTCGAGCTCACCGAGAGCGTGCTGCTCGACCACCAGCAGGAGGCCGTCGAGCTCCTGCACGGCCTGCGCGAGCTGGGCTGCCGCATCGCCATCGACGACTTCGGCACCGGCTACTCGTCGCTGAGCTACCTGCAGGACCTGCCGCTGACCACCCTCAAGATCGACCGCCGCTTCATCCAGCGGCTCACCGGCGAGGAGAGCCAGCGCCGCGGCAGCGCCGCCATCGTCGCCGCCGTCACCGGCCTGGCCCAGGAGCTGGGGCTGCGCGTGGTGGCCGAAGGGGTCGAGACCGAGGCCCAGCTCGCAGCGCTGTCCCGCTACCCCGTCACCCTGATCCAGGGCTACCTGACCGGCCGGCCAGTAGACGCCGAGACATTTGCCGGGCGCTACCTGCAGGCGGGTGAGAAGGTGCGTGGCTCCTGATGTGATAACGCTGAAGGTGCTTAGTTGGAGGGGTTCTGATAGGGCAGGGAAAACGCCTTGATGTGCTCGAAGGCGTCCAGCAGAACAGTGGCAAGGCTGAATGCCTTGTTCAGCAGGCTGGCCTGGATCTGCGGGTCGTCGGGGTACTCGTGGGAGAACTGGTTACGCATCTCCCTGAGCTGTAACCACTGGGAGGCAGACGGGATCGCACCGATCTTCTCCAGTCGATTCAGCTTGTCGATAAAGGCAGGATAGTTTCCGGGCTCCTTGGTCAGCTCCAGTACGCCTGGAAGCAGTTTCGCACCTATCGCATCCTGCAGTTTCGAGAAGCGCATGATGAACTGATCGACCACGGCCAGATCGATATCCGAAAACTCGTCGAGGTCAGCCGGCGACAGAGGAAACCTGTCGCCAAGCCTGTTTATCGCCCAGCGTAGACGTTCCGCATGGCGCTCGCATATGTCCAGCGAGCCCTGGAAGGCTTCCTGCATCACAGTGTGACTCCGGTCTCGTGGGCGATGCGATGGATCGGCAGGTGAAGGCCATCGGGCCGCTGTATCACCAGGTCGATCTTCTGCTCGCCGATGCGCTGATAGAGCTCCACCAGCGCGGCCAGCTTGGCCTCGACGATCTCGTCCGGGTCGTTGAGGGGAGTCTCCACGAGCAGATCGATATCGCCGCCGCGGGCTCTGTCATCGACCCGCGAGCCAAACAGCCATATCACGGCGTCATCCCCGAAATGCCGCTTCAGTACCGCGACGATGGCGCTGTGTTCTTGATCCGTCAGCCGCATGGCGACCCCTCTTCTTGATGGTGCGCAGTCTAGCACCAGCGTGCTGTAAGCGGCAGGTCGCAGCGCAGCGGTCCGCGCATGAAGCGCTCAGTCTCCGAGCGGCCGGGGCCGTCATGCCGCTTACCGCATCGATGCCCACCGGTGGGAGCAGGCCCCAGTTGTTGCCGATATGCAGCCCTCCCTCCATAAGGTGATAGTAGCTTCCGGGCTGAGGTTGCGACCCTGGTGGTCGAAAAGTGGCCGATAAGTGACCGGCAACGGAGAAATTGGCCGATAAATGGCCAACAAAGACTCTGAGGCGCTATGCTGGCCGATAAATGGTCCCGATAAGTGGCCGATAAGAGCACCGATCCGCCCCTGGAGCTGTTGCATGACAGACCATGAATCCATCCGCCGGGCAGTTCTCGACTACCTCTCGGCACGAGGTGAGTGGCTTTCCCTGAGTGATATTCTCGCTGCCCAAGGGAGCGACCTTGCGCCTCGTACCTTGCGGCGCTGGCTCAAGGCGTGGGTAGAGCAGGGGGTGTTGGTGAGCCGTGGTGGCCAGCGTAACCGCCAGTACCGTGCGATATCCGCCGGGGCCGAGGAGGGGGGCGTCGGCCGCACCGCTGCTGTGTCACAGGCGCCACCGGGGCCGTTAAGTGAGCGGGCGCGCGCCGCGCTGCGGCGCCTCGATGTGCCGATTTTCCAGCGCCCCGCCAGCACCTATCGGGATGAGTGGGTCGAGGCCTACGTCCCCAATCAGAGTTTCTATCTGAGCGAATCGCAACGAGAAACGCTCGCTTCCAGCGGTAGCCGCTTTGCAGGTGCCATGCCAGCCGGCACCTTTGCCAGGCGCATTTACAATCGACTGCTGGTCGACCTCTCCTACAACTCCTCAAGGCTGGAGGGTAATACCTACTCCCTGGCGGAAACCGAGCGGCTGCTGCTGGAGGGCGTTGCCGCCGATGACAAGCTCGATGCCGAGCAGGCGATGATCCTCAATCACCGCGATGCGATCCAGTTCCTCGTCGAAGGGATCAACCGGCTGGAGATCTCTGTCAGCAATATTCAGTCGCTTCACTACCTGCTGGCTGATGGCCTGGTCGCGCCGGGCATGGCCGGCGAGCTGCGGGATGAAGGGGTGAGAATCGGTGGGTCGCGCTACCTGCCTCTGGAGCGCCGCCATCAACTTCTTCCGCGCCTGGAGCGGCTGGTCGAGAAAGCGCAGGCCATTCGTGACCCCTATGAGCAGAGCTTTTTCCTGCTGGTGCACTTGGCCTACCTGCAGCCCTTCGTGGATGTGAACAAGCGCACGGCGCGCCTGGCTGCCAACCTGCCGCTGGTGCGTCATAACCTGGTGCCACTTTCCTTTCACGATGTCGACCCTGGCGATTACCACGCGGCCATTCTGGTGGCGTACGAGTTCAACGACGTCTCGCCGCTGGCAGAGCTCTATGTCTGGACCTACCTGCGTTCCTGCCGCGACTATGACGTCGCGGCCGACGCCGTCGGCTTCGATCCGCTGCGGGTGAAATACCGCAAGCTCCGCCGCCAGGTCATCGCCGAGATCGTGGCCGAACTGCTCACGGGGCCAGAGATGGAGGCCCGTATTCAGGCGCGTAGCCTCGTCATTCCCGAGCAGGACCGTGAACACTTCCTGCACCACCTCCACGAGGACCTGGGCGCACTGGCGCCCCATCGCATTGCCGGCATGGGCCTCTCCCGACAGCAGCTTGAGGCCTGGCTTGCCAGGTCGCGAGACCACCAACCCTAAAGCTCCAGCTCCCCCCGCCGATCCCTCAGGCAAGAGAAGGCACACTCACCGGTAATAAGGCGCGTTTCATGGCCAGCATCTCATCCCTCGGCATCGGCTCGGGGCTCGACCTCAACGGGCTTCTGGATCAACTCAACGAGGCAGAGCGCGGCAAGCTCGAACCCGTGGAGCGCCAGCTCGAATCCCAGCAGGTGAGGATCTCTGCCTATGGCGACCTGCAGGGGGCGCTGAGCGCCTTCGAGGGCGCGGTGGGTCGGCTCGCCGAGCCTTCGCTCTTCCAGAGCCTCTCGGCCAATGTGACCGGCGAGGCCCTGCAGGCCGCCGCCGGGCCCGAGGCTGCCCCCGGCCAGTACCAGCTGGAGGTCGAGCACCTGGCCAGCGCCGGCTCCCTGGCCTCCCAGCGGATCGACGTCGACCTCGACGATGCGCTCACCGACGCCGAGCAGACCCTCACCCTGGCCTTCGCCAATGCGCCGGAAGGCGAGCAGGGCGAGATCGCCGTGACCGTGCCGGCCGGCAGCACCCTTGGCGATATCCGCGACGCCATCAATGCCCGCGAAGGGGCCGGGGTGTCGGCCAGCGTGGTCAACGACGGCGAGGGCTACCGCCTGGCGCTGATGTCCAACGAGACCGGCGAGGCGGCCTCCATTACCGGCCTGACCTTCGAGGGTGGCTTCTTTGCCGAGGGCATGGCGGTCAGCGATCCTGGGGACGAGGTTGCCGGCGTGGTGGCCCAGGCCGGCCGCGATGCCGCCCTGAGCGTCAACGGCATCGCTATCACCAGCCCCACCAACCAGGTCGAGGGCGCCATCCAAGGCGTCACCCTGGACCTGCAGCAGGCCGGCAGAGCCACCCTGAGCGTGGAGCAGGATACCCTGGCGGTGCGCGAGGCGGTGGGCGGCTTCGTGGAGGCCTACAACGCCCTGAAGGGCACCATCGGCGAGCTGACCGCCTTCGATGCCGACTCCGGCCGGGCCGGCGAGCTGCTGGGCGACAGCGCCGTGCGCACCATCGAATCGCGGCTGCGTAACGATCTCAGCGGCATGGTGGGCGACCCCGCCCAGGGCGAGCTGGCCGTGCTGGGCGATCTCGGCATCTCGCTCTCCCTGGACGGCACCCTGAGCCTGGACGAGGGCGAGCTGGACCTGGCCATCGCCAGCGACATGGGCGCGGTGCAGCGCTTCTTTACCGGCGGCGAGGAGACCCTCGGCATGGCCGGCCGACTGAGCGAGACCGCCGGCCAGCTGCTGGGCAGCAATGGCGCGCTGACCAATGCCATCGACGGCGCCGAGAACCGCATCGAGAGCCTCAATCAGCGCTACGTGCGCATGGAGCAGGGCATTGCACAGACCATCGAGCGCTACCGGGTGCAGTTCGGCCAGCTCGACGGCATGATCGCCCAGATGAACCAGACCAGCGACTATCTCACCCAGCAGTTCGCCACCATGGACGCCCAGCTCGGCCGCGACTGACGCCTGAACGGCCGGCCTCCCTCGCAGGGGCCGGTCGCCGCCCGGCGAAGGGCGCTCGTCCGACGTGCTAAAGTTCCTCCCTGCCCTGCCGATACTTCTTGTCAGAACCGTTATTGGCACCCGCGCGTCGCGCACGTAGTGAGGAACTCCCATGTCCACCATCACGGCCCTTGGCGTCGGCTCCGGCCTGGACCTGTCCGGCCTGCTCGACCAGCTGCGCGATGCGGAGCGCGGCAAGCTCGCTCCCCTGGAGACCCAGAAGGCCCAGCAGCAGGCGAAGATCTCCGCCTACGGGCAGCTGCAGTCCGCACTGACCAAGTTCCAGGACAGCGTGACCAAGCTCAACGACGCCTCGCTGTTCCAGAGCCTCTCCACCAACGTGCGCGGCGACGCCTTCACCGCCACCGCGGGCAAGACGGCCCAGCCCGGCAGCTTCAATGTTGAGGTGGGCCAGCTGGCTCGCGCCGGCACCCTGGCCACCCAGCGGGTGGCCGCCGCCGATACCGCCCTGACCGGCGGCACCGAGACGACCCTGGCGCTGACCTTCGCCGGGCTGGACGAGAACGACCAGCCTCGGCAGGTAGAGGTGACCCTCGCCGCCAACAGCACCCTCGAGGAGATTCGCGACGCCATCAACGCCGACAAGGCGGCGGGCGTGACCGCCTCCATCGTCAACGACGGCAGCGGCTACCGCCTGGCGCTGAACAGCACCGAGACCGGCGCCGAGGCCTCCATCGCCGGTACCAACTTCGAGACCCTGGTGGCCGGCAACCTGGCCGCCGATCCCGGCACGGTGATCACCCAGGCAGGGCAGGATGCCGAGCTCAAGGTCAACGGCATCGATATCACCAGCGCCACCAACCAGGTGGAGGGCGCCATCCAGGGCGTGACCCTCAACCTGGAAAAGACCACCGAACCCGACCAGCCCATCACCCTGCGCGTGGAGCAGGACACCCTGAAGGTGCGCGAGGCGGTGGGCGGCTTCGTCAAGGCGTTCAACGAGTTCAAGGGCACCATCGGCAAGCTCACCGCCTTCAACGCCGAGACCGGCCAGGCCGGCGACCTCAACGGCGACGGCGCGGTGCGCAGCATCGAATCGCGGCTGCGCGGGGCGCTCTCCGGTGGAGCAGGCGAGAGCGAGCTGCGCATGCTGAGCGAGGTGGGCATCAGCCTGCAGCGCGACGGCACCCTCAAGCTGGATGATGCCAAGCTGGGCGAGCTGGTCACCGGCAACATGGCCGGCCTGGGCGAGTTCTTCGCCGGCGCCGACAGCAAGGGCGGCCTGGCGGGGAGCCTCAATACCACCCTGGGCCAGCTGCTGGACGGCAACGGCATCGTCAAGCGCTCCATCAGCGGGGCAGAGAGCCGGGTCAAGAGCATCGGCGAGCGCTACGAGCGCATGGAGGTCTCCATCGAGCGCACCATCGACCGCTACCGGGTGCAGTTCGGCCAGCTGGATTCGATGATCGCCCAGATGAAGCAGACCAGCGCCTACCTCACCCAGCAGTTCGATATGCTGGCCGAGCTGGGCAGCCCGAGGAAGAAATAGCGGCGCGGGCCGCTTTTCGCTCCCACGCCCATTCCCTCGCTATCCCACCCTTCCCCACAGCGCCCGGCCCCGCCGGGCGCTGGCCTTTCCGGGGCCATCGGCGCCTGGCTTACCTGCCGTTACTCGCTGTCAAGGCAAATGTCACAAATTCTTTCGCTACAGGGCTAAAGGTTTCCCTTCGGCCGCCGTTATAGAGAGTAACGGCCAACGGCGCCGTTGTGGCAGGCCCGCTGGGCCTTGAAAGACCAATCGCAGCGGGCCCGCCAATGGAGCCCTCAACAGCTTGGAAGGAATCACACCATGTCAGTGATCAATACCAACATCACCTCCATGATTGGCCAGTCCAATCTGAACAAGTCCCAGAACGCGCTGCAGACCTCCATGGAGCGTCTCTCCTCCGGCCTGCGCATCAACAGCGCCAAGGATGATGCGGCCGGTCAGGCCATCGCCAACCGTATGACCGCCCAGATCAATGGTCTGGCACAGGCGCAGCGTAACGCCAACGACGGTATCTCCATCGCTCAGACCACTGAGGGTGGCCTGAACCAGATTAACGATAACCTGCAGCGTATCCGTGAGCTTTCCGTTCAGGCGGCTAACGGCACTAACAGCCAGAACGATCTTCAGTCTATTCAGGACGAAGTTGATCAGCGTTTGGAAGAGATCAACCGCATCTCTCGTGAGACCGACTTCAACGGCACTCGTGTCCTTTCTGAAGATGCTGAAACTCTGACCATCCAAGTTGGTTCGCAGGATGGACAAACCATCGATGTCAATCTTTCCACTATCAATTCTCAAGAGCTTGGTCTGGGAGACTTTAGTGTAATTTCTGTGGATCTTGCGGAAGCTGTTACTTTTGCAGATAGCGATACGCTTGAAGTCGATGGAACCACTTACACTTTCGTTGGCACTCTTACAGCTACTGATGAAGAGTTTGATGCCCAGCCTACTGCAGCATCGACCCTTGCTGACCGAGTAGGTAATGCTGGAACGAATACTCTTGTAGAGTCAGATGGTCAGTATTATGTTCAAAACGTTGATGGGGATAATGTAACTTTCTATGAGGATGAGTTTTCTGTCACTACACCGGGTGACGGAACCAACAGTGGTGCGACAATTGAGTTTAATATTGCTGAAGGTGCCCGAGCTGTCCAAGGGTTGACTAACGATGCAGCGGAGGTGGTAGAAGCTACCGCTAATCCTCTGGCTCAATTAGACAGTGCGCTTAATCAAGTAGACAGCCTGCGCTCCGAGCTGGGTGCCGTCCAGAACCGCTTCGAAGACGCCATCACCAACCTCAACACCAACGAAACTAACCTTGCTTCCGCTCGTTCACGCATCGAAGATGCCGACTACGCGGTGGAAGTGGCCAACATGACCCGCGCGCAGATCCTGCAGCAGGCCGGCACTTCCGTACTGGCACAGGCCAACCAGATTCCGCAGAACGTGCTGTCTCTGCTGGGCTAAGGTTGAGCCTCTAGGGAAGAGATTCTTTCCCTTTGGCACTGCCATCGAACCGGCCCCAGATTTGGGGCCGGTTTCTTGCTTTCTGGAGGCAGCATGACGCCAGACGAACATCAGCAGGTGATCGACGAGCTTCAGGTCGTGATTGACGATACCCAGCATACTCTCGGCCGCTTCGAGGCCACCGGTATGGATCAGCAGATGCCGAAGGATTACGACAAGATGCTGGATATTCTGGACGATGCCGTGACCCGGCAGCGGGCGCATACGCTGGCGATGCTGGTGTGACCAATAATTATGGAATATAGATATTCTTAAAACGAATTAAAGGGGCTGGCCATCCGGCCGATGCCTGAGACATTCGGCCAACTCTATTGAAATCGCCGAATATGCAGATATATTAATCAAGATTGTGTTCATATAATCATCACATGACGGTGGGACGATGAGCCCGCCGCAGCGAGAGCACCGGTCCATGGCCTGATGCCTGCCGATGCGCCGTCCCGCCAGGGGCCTCGCCACGCAACGCAAGGGAACTGCAACATGACGCACGGAATGCTTCCGCGGCGGCGTCTGCCGCCGTTGTCTGCCTGCCCTTCGGGCCCTTCTCCCTGTCCGGCCTGCTCGTCCCTCGAGCGGGGCGGCGTCCTGTCGTTCCCTGTCATTCCACCGGAGTCGTCATGATGCGGTTCGTTTCCACGGCGCTGCTGTGCGCCGCCCTGGCCGGCTGCAATGCCGCCACCCTGTCTACTGCCCCCTCGTCACCGCCCGCCGGGGCCACCCTGGTCAGCCAGGGGGCGCTGATCGAGCAGGAGCATCGCGATCGCATCCAGCGTATCCGCCGCCTCGCCGAAGAGTGCGACGTGCCGCCGCCCAGCGTCGACCAGCAGCTGCTGCTGCCGCGCCAGCTGTTCGCCACCGACCGCGACCTGCCGGTGATCCGCGTGGCATGGAGCGACCGGATCTTCTTCGCCACCGACCAAGCTACGCCGCTGGCGACCTCGGAGCCGATGCTGTGCGTGGTAGCGGGCGTGATGAAGGGCGACCTGCCCGACACCCACCTGGCCGTGGTGGGCCACACCGATGCCCGCGGCAGCGAGGCCTACAACGACGCCCTGAGCCTGGCCCGCGCCCGTAACGTCACCGACCGCCTGGTCGAACTGGGCGTGAGGTCGCAGCAGATGGACTACATCGGCATGGGGGAGTTGCAGCCCGTCGCGCCCAACAGCACCAGCCTGGGCATGGCCCAGAACCGCCGGGTGGAGTTCTTCCTCGGGGCCTTCTCCGAGATCACCCTTGAGGCGGTGAGCCGGGTGCCAGTGGAGGAGAGCTATCGCCGGCTGGCGGAACGCCCCTTGCGCGAGCGCCGGGTCGCGGAGGTCGGCGCCGAGCGGCAGGTGACGGTGCATGCGCCGGCCTCACGCCAGGTCGCCGAGGTGGGGACATCGCGCGAGGTGTCCGTGGATGAGACATCGCGGCGCCCCGACGCCGGTGAGCCCGAAGCCCGGGAGATTACCGTCGGCGGCCGCGAGCGCAGCCTGAACCTGCCTGCCGTCGTCTATCGCGAGCCGGCCATCGGCAGCCGTCGAACCGGCTTCTGAACCGCAATATCCATAACACCATGACGCAAGGGGACACCATGCAGAGCAAGGAAAGAGAAAAGTACCGCGACGATGCGGTGACCATCGACGATGCGGAGGTGCGCGAGGTGGCAGGGCGCTGCCTGGCGTTCCGCTGGTCCTTCCCCGACGAGGCGGCGTTTCGCCAGGCGCTGAGAGAGACGGCCAGCAAGGAGGCGCACGCCTCCCGGGGAAAGATCGTGCTGAACGAGCATGGCCATACACCGGAAATGGAGGAGCTGGTCTTCTTCCCGTTGCTGCGCCAGACCGGCCAGTGGGTCGAGGCCAAGACGGCCTTCACCAACATTCTCTCTCCCCACAGCAAGCTGCTGGAGGAGACCGCCGATCTCAAGGATCGCAAGGTTTCGCTCGAGCGCCAGCGCGATAACCTCAAGTCGGACCTGACCGCCGAGTGGGAGGAGAAGAAGAAAGAGTTCAAGGATGACCGGCGCGAGGCGGCCAACGCCGAGGAGGAGTATGAGCGGCTTTACGAGCGCAACGGCAATCGCCACGCCAGGATCGTCAAGCTGGGCATCTACCTGCCCCTGCTGGCCCTGATCGGCATGGTGGAGTGGCTGATCAACTGGGAGGCGGCCAACGCGCTGTTCGCCCAGCCCTACCTCGCCGCCGGCATCGTCATCGTGGTGGCGCTGGCGGTGGCCGCCGCCTCCCACGAGCATGGCACCCTGGCCAAGCAGTGGAGCCATCGCTGCGGCTTCGCGGCCACCCCCGGGGTGCGCAGCCGCAACTATACCGCGCTGGCCTTCACCACCCTGCTGTTCATCGCCGCCATGACGCTGGTGGGCTACATGCGCTACAAGCTCGCCTACAACGACCTGGTCGGCGCCTCGGCCTTCGGCGGCAACAACCCCTTCGGCGAACGGGGCTCCATGGGCGAAGTGTACACTGCCGTCTCCATGACGCTGATGGGCAACCTGATCGTTTGGTTGCTGGGGGCCATGGTGGCCTACTGGTTCCATGACAGCGACCCGAACTTCGCCGATGCCCGCGTGCGTCATCTCAAGGCCAGCAAGCGCTTCGAGGCCTGGTCGCGTCGCATGGAGAAGACGATTCGCGAGCGTGAGCAGCACCTGACACTGCAGATCGAGCAGGTGGAGAACACCCTCAGCTCGCGCAGCAACCAGGGCCGTCTGCTGGTGGACATGGCCGAGCAGGTCCAGGAGCACGAGGCGATGCTCTTCGGTCGGCTCAAGGAGGTGGTCGACGAGCACCTCAGGGCCTACCGTCGTAACCTCCTCGGCCAGGTCAAGGCCGGCGACCTCGTGGTTGCCTTCATCGACAGCCAGCAAGGCAGCCTGTCCCCCGAGGAGTATGAGACCCACAGCGTGGAGACCCCGGCGAAGGTGCTCAAGGAGCGCATGGATTTCGGCCCCTTCATCGAGCGCCGGGCCGCCAAGCGTCGCCAGGAAGAGGAGGCAGTGGCATGACCGGTGGTCGACTCTTCCTCTCCCTGATCGTCGCGGCCGGCCTGATCGCTGGCCCCGCGGGTGCCGCCCAGGCCCAGGGGCTGTTCCGCAGTGCCTCGGGCTCCATCTGCGAGCCCGCCAGTGAGGCGGGCGTCGAGCCTGTGCGGCGCACCCTGGTCTATGTCGATAGACAGTCGCTGTCGCTGTCGACCGATGAGCAGGGCTGGTTCCATGCTGTTAATGGCCAAGTAAATTGACCCAGTACCGGCCAACGCTTTTGACCCACCCCCGAGGTGGCAGCGCTGCCACCATCCACCTACCGTGTCGG
>NZ_JACHZF010000034.1 GCF_014193375.1 Halomonas campaniensis | reverse complement strand
AAAGCAGCCAATCTCCACCCCCAGAGCCCTTTTATCCCCACCGAGCATGGCATCTGGGGACTTCTGACTGACCCGGTGCAACATCCGGGCTAGGGAGGCCCATCCGGCTCGAGGATGCATTCGGCAAGTTCGGCAAGGAGGTAGGCTGATATGATGGTGCTCCCTGCTCGACCGGTAGACTTCAAATTTTCAAGGCGGAAGGATCCAGCGAAATGACATCATGCTCTTCATCAAGGCAGGAATATAAGGAGACGAACCCTCTCCTTTCACGCTTCATGGAGGAGTTCAACTTCAGCCTGGCACTGAGCCCTAAGGAGAAGCAGCGGATCTATCGCCTGAGACATGACATCTACTGTGAAGAACTGGGATACGAGGAGCCGACAGACAGGGAAAATCGGCTCGAATATGACGCCTATGACAGCATGGCCATCCACTGCCTGATAGAGCACCGCAGGACGGGGCTCGCCGCTGCCTGCACTCGCCTGGTGATGCCCCACCCCGAGTGCCCCCCTCCTCTGGACAGGCTGCCCCTTGAATCCTATGGCGGGCGCAGCCTTACCCATCCGGAGCTCCATCCACAGAGGCTCCCCGCAGGCAGTTATTACGAAATCTCGCGGCTTGCCGTCTCCCGGGCATTCCGGACGAGAATCAAGGGGAGCGAGGTTCCCGGCGTGTCGGACAATCCTCATGAGTTCACGCCGGAAGAACGGGAGACCTTTTCGCTACTCGTCAGTGGTCTCTTTCTGGCCGGCTATGCCCTGGGACGCATGTCCGGCAAGAGCCTGGCCTTTGCGATGATGGAACCCAAACTGCCCAGGCTGCTGTCGATGTCGGGCTTTCATTTCACCAAGGTGGGGGACACCATCGATTTCCACGGCAAGCGCAGTGCGTACTGTATCAACCGCGAGCAGGCCGAATCCGGCATGCATCGGGCGCTACTGCCCCTCTATCAGCATATTCAGGAGGAGTTGGGGCCACAACTGGCCGCCGTTCTCCAGAGCCGTTCACCCAGCCTGCTGACCTCATAGCCCATCGGCGGAAAGCGCCGGGCCGGGATAGAGCCTTCCCGGCCAGCGCAGCACTATTATGGCCAGCACGTTGCGGTGCTCGCCGCGGGCCAGGTCGGTGCCCCCCTCGGCCGAGGGGATGATGCCGGTCGCGGGGTCCACCGCCTCGACCAGCATGTCGCGAATCCGGGCGACGAGAGGATGCCCCTCCCGCCCGGCCAGCAGGAAGCTCAGCGCCACCTCCGCCAGGATATCCTCGGTGGCCATGGCGAGGATTCTCTCCTCCTCCCTCTCGAATTCGGCCAGCACCCAGGCAAACTCCTCGGCACTCACCTCCTGCTGGTAGTAGCGGCTTGCCGCGATCACGAAGTGGGTCAGGCCATAGAGCCAGTTGTGAAACTCGCCCCTGTCGAGCATCGCGACGCTGCCCGGCGGGTAGCGCTGGCGAAAGGCCGCAACGACCTCCTGTCGCAGGTCCACCACGCCCAACTGGTGCAGGAAATGCACCTGGTTGGCCACCTGGGCGGCATAGATGCCCAGCACGCCGGGATCGGTGAGGAAGGCTTCCCAGTCGACCCCTGCCAGGTAGGCCAGCACCCCCTCGTGCCCCTCAAGACTCGGGAGCAGGCCGTGGTACTCCGCCTGTGCCAGCCGGAACAGTAGCCGGCGGGCGAAGGGGATCTCGCCCCACTCGCCCAGCATGCGCTGGCGGGCCCGATCCTTGCGGCTGCCCCGGGGATAGGCGGCGACCATCTCCTCGCTGCGCCGCTCGGCGTAGCCCGGGGTCGCCAGGCCCGTGATGTCACGTTCGAGCCAGCCGAGCAGGCGCTCGCCATAGGCCCGGTTGAGGGGCAGGTAGCGGGCATCACCGGTCAGCCGGTAGAGCCGCTGGGCATAGTGGCGCTGCTTGTCGGCGGGCAGCGTCGGCAGGGCCTCCTCGTAGACGGCCTGGATGGCCAGCCCCGCCCGCGCATGGCGCTCCTCGGCACCCTCCGTGGCCAGGCTGGCACAGCCTGCCAGCAGCAGGAGCAGGAACAGCAGGCAAGGCCCGCTCCAGCGAAGCGGCGGCGCCCGTCTCATGGCTTGTTCGGCCGGCGCTTCGACTGTTCCGGCCGGATCATCCTGACCCGCACCTTGGGCCGCGGCGACGCGGCGGGCGCTTCCGCGGGCGGGTCGCCGGCGGCGGGCTCGGGGGCCTTCGCCGGCGGGATCACCACCCACGCGAAGGTCGGCAGCGCCAGCTCCCAGTGGATCGCCGCCAGGCGCAGGCCCAGGGTCACCAGCAGCGCCAGGGCAATGGTCAGGGTGCCGGGGGCGGCCAGGGCATCCAGCGCCACGTAGGTGACGCCACCGGCGATGGCCGCCGTGGCGTAGACCTCCTGGCGCAGCACCATGGGCACGCGGCGCGCCAGCACGTCACGTACCATGCCGCCGGCCACCCCGGTGAGCATGCCCATCAGCACCGCGACCACGCCCGGAGCCTCCAGCAGCAGCGCCTTGTGGGTACCGATCACCGTGAACAGCGCCAGGCCGAAGGCGTCGGCCACCGGCAGGAAGCCGCGGGAGAGGCGGTGGATGTAGTGGAAGCCCAGGATCGACAGGCCCACCGTGGCCAGGATCACCCAGAGGTAGGTGGGGTCGGTGACCCAGAACACCGGGCGCACGCCCAGCACGAGGTCACGCAGGGTGCCGCCGCCGATGCCGGTCACCGCCGCCAGCACCAGCATGCCGAAGGGGTCCATGCGGGAGCGGCAGGCCAGGATCACGCCCGACAGGGCGAAGACGATCACCCCTGCCATGTCCAGCCAGTAGATCAGCCCGGTCATTGGTGCTCCTTTACCGTCAGGCCAAGAAATCGCGCCAAGGATAGCCCAGGTCGCCGCTACCGCGCGCGCTCAGCTGCTTGCACGCTCCTGCCGGACGATCCCGCGCAGCAGCCGTCCCAGCACGTCCGAGCCGGTCAGGATGCGCTTCTCGTCGCCCCACAGCAGGATCACGTCCTCGTCCAGCACGTCGTCCTCGCGGTGTTCGGGCCGGACCCGGAAGCGGTGGATCACCTCCCCGAGGCGGGTCGCGGGGTCGCGGATCACGATGGGACGGTGGCAGTGGTCCTGCGGTCGGAACTCGCCGTCATCGAACAGCGCCGCCCGCAGCAGGGCATTGACGTCGACCACCAGCCGCGGGTCACCTGCCTCGTCGACCAGCACCGCGCGGCTCCTGCCGGCCTGCTCCAGCGCGCACAGGAAGGGGTCGTGGCGGTGGCGATGGATCGGCGGGAACAGCGGCCGCTCGCCCTCGAAGGACAGCGTGATCACGCTGCCAGGGGCCAGCGGCTCGCCCTCCCGGCCCAGGGGCACGTCGTCAAGGGTCAGGAAGTTCATGGCCCCGCGCCCCTCCACCCGGTCGATCTCGGTCTCCGAGGACTCCATGTGCAGGCGGATCAGCTGGTGCAGGTCGCGCTCGCGGAAGAAGGGAATCGCCTCCGCTCCCAGCCAGCGATCCAGCACCCAGGCGGTGGGCCTGGCTACCGGCCACAGCAGCAGCTGGTAGAAGCGCATCAGCGGGGTAAAGAGCGCCGCCATGTGCAGCGCATGGCGGGAGAAGAACGCCTGGGGCAGGATCTCGGCGAGCAGGGTGATCACCACGGTGGAGAACAGGAAGGCCGCCACCGCTCCCATGACCGAGCCCGAGAGCAGCGCCAGCAGCACGTTCACCGCCACGTTCCCCCACAGGATAGTGACCAGCAGGAAGTTGGCATCCTGGCGCAGCGCCCGGACCCGCTGCGCCCGTGGATTTCCCCGGCGGGCCTCGATCTCCAGCTCCAGCTTGTTGATCGAGAAGAAGGCCAGGTTGAGCCCCGAGAACATCGCCGACTGCGAGAGGCACAGCAGGATGCCGATCCAGGTCAGCAGGGTCATGGCGGGCGCGCTCCTTCGCGGCAGCTCGGCATCATGCGTGCAGCATATCGCGATTTTACCTCTCTGACCCGGCAGCGAACCCGTTACGCCCTGCCGTGCCCACGAACAGGCGTAGCCCACTATCCGATAACCAGATACCCTCGATGGACACTGCCATCGGCTATGCACGCCCTCACCAGCCTCGAACTACGGAACGCCCCATGGACTGGAACCCTGCCGTCATCTGGCTGATCGTCGCCCTGCTGCTGGGCCTTGCCGAGCTCACCACCGGCGGGCTGGTGCTGCTGGCACTCGGCATCGCCGCCGCCCTGACCGCCGCCCTGGCCGGCCTGGGGCTGTCGCTTCCCTGGCAGCTGCTGGGCATGGGCCTCTTCTCCGGCGTGCTGGTGCCGCTGGCGGTGTGGGTCATCCGCCCCCGATTCTCGCCCCGCGGCGTGGCCTACGGCACCACCGGCACCGGGGTGGAGAAGGGCCGCACCTATATGACCCTCAGGCGCGACTTCGACGGCGCCAGCGGCATCAAGATCAACGGCGACTTCTATCGTCTTCGGGTCGCCGCTGACGCTGGCGAAAGAAGCGGCGAGACCGACCTGCCAGCCGGCACCCGGGTCGTCTTCCAGACCTTCGATGGCACCACCGCCATCGTGCACCTTGCCCACCCGGCGCCGGACCCGCGCGCCAGTCACCACACGGAGTAATTCCACATGGACCTTCCCGTCAGTCCGGGGCTGATCATCGCCCTGATCGTCGTCGTCATCGGCATCCTGATCATCGCCAAGGGGCTGGTGATCGTCCGCCAGTCGGAGGTGATGGTGATCGAGCGCCTGGGGTCGTTCAACCGCGTGCTGGAGAGCGGCATCAACATCATCGTGCCTTTCATCGACCAGCCCCGCGCCATCACCATGATCCGCTATCGCAAGATGGGCGAGGAGTATCAGGCGATCACCAGCAGCGAGACGCGCATCGATCGCCGCGAAACGGTCATGGATTTCCCCGGCCAGCCGGTGGTGACCACCGACAACGTCACGGTGAACATCAACGGCGCGCTCTACTACCAGATCATCGATCCGAAGCGCGCCGTCTATGAGGTGGAGAACATGAGCCAGGCGGTGGAGGTGCTGGCCAAGACCACCCTGCGTTCGGTAGTGGGCAAGATGGAGCTCGACAAGCTGTTCGAGTCCCGGGCCGAGGTCAACAACGAGATCCAGGCCGCCATGGAAGAGGCCGCCTCCAAGTGGGGGGTGAAGATCTCGCGGGTCGAGGTGCAGGACATCGCCATGCCCGACGAGGTGGAGTCCGCCATGCGTCTGCAGATGGCCGCCGAGCGCAAGCGCCGCGCCACGGTCACAGAAGCCGAGGGCGAGAAGTCCGCCGCCATCGCCATGGCCCAGGGCCAGCGCGAGTCGGCCATCCTCAACGCCCAGGGCGACAAGGAGTCCGCCATCCTGCGCGCCCAGGGCGAACAGGAGTCGATCAAGCTGGTGCTGAGTGCCATCGGCGACAGCGAGGAGAACAAGCGCACCGTGGTGGGCTACCTGCTCGGCCAGAGCTATATCAAGGTACTGCCGACCATGGCCAAGGATGGCGAGCGCGTCTTCGTACCCTACGAGTCGTCCGCTCTACTGGGCTCCATGGGCATGTTCCGCGAGATGGCAGGCTCCCCGGAAGACGCCGTGGCCAGCCACCTGCAGGCCAGCGGCAACCGCAGTGGCCTGCGGGGCGGCGTGGTGGGCGGGGCGGCCAGCAGCGGTTAAGTCGCAGCGCCCGCCGCCGAGGAGCGCCACGCGGCGGGCGCGGTGTCATTCCTCCGCCAGGCAGCGCTCCATGATGGCAACCCTTTCACCGCGGTAGGACAACCATACCCGCTCCCGCCAGCCGAGCCGCACATAGAGCGCCTGCTGGTCGGGGGTGAACAGCCAGAGCCGTTCGATGCCGGCCTCGCGGGCCTCGGCCTCCACTCGCCGCACCAGCCGGGAGGCGATGCCCCGCCCCCGCCACTCGGGGAGCACGTAGACCGAGGCCAGCCAGGGGCCCAGGTCGGGACGATCACTCATGTCCTCGGCCACCAGGCTCGCCGTGCCCACCGGCCGCTCACCGTGCAGCGCCACGAAGACCGAGGGCACCCCGCCCGGCCCGCACTCCGCCTCGAGCTCCGCCCGGCGGGAGGCGCGGGTCTCACCGGGAGAGAGGTAGCCCCACTGGTCGTGCTCCCAGCCGGCCACCCGGGCCAGGTGGGGCGAGTCGGCCCGGAGCCGCTCGATGCGAACCTCGGAGTCGCTGCCCATGGCCCCCTCAGGCCCGCTGGAAGGGATAGACGCTGCCGATCGCCAGGATCCGGGTCAGCTCGTCCAGGGCGGCCAGCGACTCCTCGGCCAGCTGCGGGTCGGCCAGGTCCTCCGGCGCCAGGCGGTCGCGATAGTGGCGCTCCACCCAGGCGGTCAGCTCGGCATACAGCGGCGCGTCGAGCAGCACGCGGCCGGAGAGCGCCCGGCGCTCGGCCTCGCCCAGCACCACGCGCAGCCGCAGGCAGGCGGGGCCGCCGCCGTTGCGCATGCTCTGCTTGACGTCCTTGACCACCACCTCGCCGATGGGGTTCTGGCCCGCCAGCAGGTGGTCCTGGATCGTGCGCCACACGCTCTCGCGCTCCTGGCACTCGCCGGGGACCACCAGGGTCATGGAGCCGTCCGGGTTGGACAGCAGCTGGGAGTTGAACAGGTAGGAGGCCACCGCATCCTCCAGGCTCACCGCCTCCCGGGGGATGCGCACCGGGATCAGCGGCGCGGCCATGCGCTCGCGCAGCGCCTCCAGGGTGGCCGCCTCGTCGAGGAAGGCCATCTCGTGATAGAGGAGCACCGGTCCGTTGCCCACGGCGATCACATCGTTGTGGAAGACCCCGGCGTCGATGGCCTCGGGGTGCTGCTGGGCAAACACCGCCTGGTGCTCGGACAGGCCATGCTGCCTGGCCACCGCCTGGCTCGCCTCCAGGGTCTGGCGGGCCGGGAAGCGGCGTGGCATGACGCCCTCGCCGGTGCCCCAGCCGAAGGCCTCGCGGCCGTAGACGAACAGGTGCACCCCGGGCTCGCCGTGATCGCCGGCGAGCCGCGTGTGGTTGGCCGCGCCCTCGTCGGAGAACGCCGGGGTCGCGGGCAGCACCGGATGGTGGGCGAAGTGCGCCTCGTCGCGGAAGATCGCCGCCAGCACCCGGGCCGTGGTGGCCGGCTCCAGGAAGCGGTGGAAGCTCGACTGCAGGTTGGCCGGGGTGAAGTGCGCCCGGCCATCCGGGGCGTCGACGCTCGGGGTCACGGTGGCGGCATTGGCCGTCCACATGCTCGACGCCGAGCAGACCGCGCGCAGGATCTGCGGCGCCTCCCCGGCGGCCCGGGCCAGTACCCGCTCGTCGCTGCCGGAGAAGCCCAGCGCGCGCAGGGCACCGAGGTCCGGTCGCTGCTGGGGCGGCAGCACCCCCTGGGCGTAGCCGGCCTCCATCAGCGAGCGCATCTTGGCCAGCCCCTGCAGGGCGGCCTCCCTCGGGTTGGCCACCAGGCCCCCGTGGGTCATGGAAGCCACGTTCCCCAGCGCCAGGCCGGAGTAGTTGTGGGTCGGCCCCACCAGGCCATCGAAGTTGACCTCGCGATAGTCGCGATCCGGTCTTGGCTGGTCGCTCACAGGCTCACCCCCGGCGGCAGCTGGTCGGGCAGATGGAGATCCTCGCTCTCCATGGAGGCCACCGGGTAGGCACAGTAGTCGGCGGCATAGAAGGCGCTGGGGCGGTGGTTGCCGCTCTCCCCCACCCCGCCGAAGGGCGCGTCGCCGGAGGCGCCGGTGGTCTGGCGGTTCCAGTTGACGATGCCCGCGCGGATGCGCAGCAGGAAGTCGTCCCAGTCGACCCGCTCGCCGCCGATCAGGCCGGCGGAGAGGCCGTAGCGGGTGTCGTTGGCGAGCGCGATCGCCTCGTCCCAGTCGCGGTAGCGATGGACCTTGAGCAGCGGCCCGAAGTGCTCCTCGTCGGGCACCGCCAGGCCGGTCACGTCGACCACTCCCGGCGACAGCAGGCTGGTGCCGGGGACGAGGCGCTCCATCCGCGACAGCACCGTGCCCCCCAGGGACTCCAGCGCCTCCTGAGCCGCGAGCAGGCCATCGGCGGCCGCCACGCTGACCAGGCCGGCGTAGAAGGGTGCGGGGTCGCTGAACTGGCCGGCCACGTGCAACCGGGAGACGGCGTCGCAGAGCGCATCGAGCAGGTGGTCGCCGACCTGGCCCTCGGGCAGGATCAGCCGCCGAGCGCAGGTGCAGCGCTGCCCGCCGGAGAGGAAGGCCGACTGCAGGATGGCCAGCACGGCGGCGTCCTGGTCCGGCACGTCCCTGACCACCAGCGGGTTGTTGCCGCCCAGCTCCAGCGCCAGGATCTTGTCCATCTGGCCGGCGAACTGGCGGTGCAGGAGGCCGCCCACGCGGGCACTGCCGGTGAACAGCAGGCCATCGATGCCCGGGTCGGCGGAGAGCGCCTGGCCGGTCTCGGCGGCCCCCTGGACCAGGTTGATGACCCCGGCGGGGAGCCCCGCCTGCTGCCAGCACTGCAGCACCAGGTCGGCGGTCAGCGGGGTCTGCTCGCTGGGCTTGAACACCGCGGTATTGCCGGCGATCAGCGCCGGCACCAGGTGACCGTTGGGCAGGTGGCCGGGGAAGTTGTAGGGGCCGAACACCGCCATCACGCCATGGGGGCGGTGGCGCAGCACGGCCCGGGCGTCACCCAGGTCGCGCTCGCGCTCGCCGGTCCGCTCCTGGTAGGCGCGCAGCGAGAGGGCCACCTTGCCGATCATCGCCCCCACCTCGGTGCGCGCCTCCCACAGCGGCTTGCCGGTCTCGTGGGCGATGGCCGTGGCCAGGTCCTCGCGGTGGCTCTCCAGCGCCTCGCGGAAGCGCTCCACCAGCGCCTGCCGCTCGGCGAACGGGGTGCGCGCCCAGGCCGGGAAGGCGGCCCTGGCCGCCTCCACCGCCGCCGCCACCTGAGCCTCGGACGCCGCCGCCCCCTCCCAGAGGCGCTCGTCGGAGACCGGGTCGCGCTTGCTGAAGGCCGGGCCCTCGCCCGGCTGCCAGTGGCCGCCGATCAGCAGCTGGTGTCTCGCCTTCATCACGCCTCCTCCTCGGTATCCAGTATGCGCAGGGTATCGCCGGCGCCGACCTCCAGCCGCGCCGCCTCCTGCGGGCTCAGGGCGATGACGCCCGCCGCGTCGGGGCCGCGGCCCACCCAGGCGGCGCGGAAGCCCGCCATGCCGGTGGTCGCGGCCAGCCAGCGCGGCCGCGCCGCCACCGCCGGGGCCTCGGCGACCTCCACCCGGCAGCGTCGCGACAGGCGAACGCCGCGCACGTCGTCGATATAGGCCTCCACCGTGGGGCCGCCGTCGAAGATGTCGATGTAGCCCTCCCAGCGCAGCCCCTCCTGCTTGAGCATGGCCAGCGCCGGACGGGTCTGCTCGTGGACCTGGCCGATGCAGGCGCGGGCCTCCTCGGAGAGGAAGGGGGTGTAGATCGGGAACTTGGGCATCAGCTCGCCGATGAAGCTCTTCTGCCCCAGCCCGGTGAGGCGGTCGGCCTCATCGAAGTCCAGCGGGAAGAAGTGGCTGCCCAGGCAGTGCCAGAAGGGGCTCTTGCCGTGCTCGTCGAAGACGCCGCGCATCTCGGCGAGGACCTTCTCCGGGAAGCGGTCGCGGAACTCGGCCATGAACAGCCAGCGCATCATGGAGAGCAGCGCGCCGTTGCGCTCGTGGCGCCGGTCGCGGCCGCGGTACTCGGGGCGCAGGAACAGCGAGGCCACCTCGGCATCGCCGGTGTGGTCGGAGCTCAGGAAGAGGGTGTCGATGGTGCGGTGCAGGTCGAGCTGCACCGAGGAGTGGGCGAGGGTGCCCAGCCGGTAGTGGTAGAAGGGCACCTCGCGCCCCACCTGGCCCTCGATGGCACAGCAGCCGGCCAGCTTCCCTTGGGTCTCGTCCTCGAGCACGAAGAAGTAGAGCCGCTGGTCCACGGGGGTGCGCTCCTCGAAGGCGCTGATCGCGGTGGCGATCTTGGCCGCCAGGAACTCGCGGTTCTCGGGCAGCGAGGTGAACCCCACGCCGGTCTCGCGGGCGAGGGCCTGCAGTTCGTCCAGGTCCCCCTCGGCGATCGGTCGAATACGCATCACAGCTCTCCCTCGTCGTAGCCGGGGTCGTCCGCCCCGTCTCCGGGCAGCGCCAGCGGGGCGGCCAGCACCGCGCGGCCCTCCTCCACGCCGAGCAGCTCGGCATGGGCCGGCGAGAGCATCAGCTGTCCGGTGGGCGACAGCGCATAGCGCGCCACCACGCAGCGGAAGTCCTCGAGGCGCTGGTTGGCGACCATGGCCGGCTCGGCATCCGGCAGGGCATGGGCCGGGCGGATGCGCACCGGGTGCCAGGCGGCCCGGCGGAAGCTGGCCAGGCGCTCGCGCTCGGCCTTGATCACCGGGCCCGCATCGAAGATGTCCACGTGGCGCGAGCGCAGGAACCCCTCGGCCAGCATCTCCGCCATGGCCACCTCGTGGTCGGGGTGTTCGCGACCGATGGCCGCCCGGGCCTGGGGGGTGAGCAGCGGCAGGTAGAGCGGGAACTGGGGCATCACCTCGGCGATGAAGCTCTTCGAGCGCACGCCGGCCAGGTAGTTGATCTCCTGGTAGTCACGCACGAAGAAGTGGCGCCCCACGCTGTTCCAGAAGGGCGACTCGCCGGCGTCGTCCAGGTAGCCGGGGAAGGCCATGGCCAGGATCCCGGAGAAGCGCTCGGGATACTGGGCGATGAACATCAGCCGCGCCCGCCTCAGCAGGCTCTCGGCGCTGGTGCCCTTGTAGCGTGAGTCCAGCGACAGGGCGCACAGCAGGCTCGCCTCGGAGACCTCGTGGGAGAGCGCCAGGGTCTGCACCTCGCGACGCACGTTGAGCTGCTGCGAGGCGTGGATCAGGGTCTCCTGGCGATAGGTGTAGTAGGCATCCACGGCCCCGGCCTGGGCGCGGACGGTGGCGGTACCCACCACCTCCCGGCGCTCCAGGTCCTCGAGCACGAAGGTGTAGTGCTCGTCGCCGGGGAAGTCCACCTCGCGGGCGAAGGCCTGGCGGGAGCGCGTGATGCGCTCCTCCAGGCGGTCACGGTGGGCCGGCAGGTTGGTCAGCCGCGGGGTGGCGGTCCCGGCCAGCCGCTCCAGGGCCGGCAGGTCCGCCGGGCGGGCGGGGCGTACGACCAGCATGGCGGGATCTCCGGATCGGGGTTCGTCGAGGGCGGGGCGACTCACTGGCCGGCCACCAGCCGTGCCACCGCCCGCTCCAGGCGCGCCATGCCCTCGCTGATGTCGGCCTCGGGAATCACCAGCGACGGCGCCATGCGCAGCACGTTGGGTCCGGCGATCAGCGCCATCAGTCCCTCCTCGATGGCCAGGGGCAGGATGTCCTTGGCGCGGTCCCGGTAGTCCGGCGCCATCTCGGCACCGATCAGCAGGCCCATGCCGCGGATCTCCCGGAACACCCCGTGCCGGCGATTGATCGTCTCCAGGTGCTCGCGGAACAGGTCATGGCGGCGCCGCACCCCCTCCAGCACCGCCGGAGTGTCGATGAACTCGACGGCCGCCAGGGCCACGGCGGAAGCCAGGGCGTTGCCGCCGTAGGTGGAGCCGTGGGTGCCGATCGCCATGGCCGGGGCGATGCGGTCGGTGGTGAGCATGGCGCCCACCGGGAAGCCGCCGCCCAGCGACTTGGCACTGGTCAGGATGTCCGGCGTCACGCCGTACTCCATGTAGGCGTAGAGCGAGCCGCTGCGGCCCACGCCGGTCTGCACCTCGTCGAAGATCAGCAGCGCGTCAAAGGCGTCGCACAGGTCGCGAAGCCCCTGCAGGAACTCGGGGGTGGCCGGGATGATGCCGCCCTCGCCCTGCATTGGCTCGACCATCACCGCGCAGGTATCGTCGTCGATCAGGTCGCGGACGCTGTCGAGGTTGTTGAACTCGCCGTGGACGATGCCGCCGGGCACCGGACCGAAGCCCTGGGAGTACTTGGGCTGGCCGCCGACGCTGACGGTGAAGAAGGTGCGGCCGTGGAACGACTGGGAGAAGGAGACGATGCGGTTCTTGTGCTCGCCGTGATGGTCGTGGGCCCAGCGTCGCGCCAGCTTGAGCGCCGCCTCGTTGGCCTCGCCGCCGGAGGAGCAGAGGTAGACCTTGTCGGCGAAGGTGCGCTCGACCAGGCGGCGCGCCAGGTTGAGGGCCGGCTCGTTGGTGTAGACGTTGGAGAGGTGCCAGAGCTTGCCCGCCTGCTCGGTGAGCGCCTCGACCAGCACCGGATGGCAGTGGCCCAGGGAGTTCACCGCGATGCCACCGGCGAAGTCGATGTACTCGCGTCCCTGCTGATCCCACAGCCGGCTGCCCTCGCCGCGCACCGGGATCGCCTGCTGGGGGGCGTAGTTGGGCACCATGTACTGGTCGAAGTCGGCGCGGGTCGGGGAGTGGCTCATGTCGCTCATCCTGTCGGTGGGTGGGGATCCGTCACTCGAGTATAGGGAGCCCGCCCGCCGCGGTCTTTCACCGATGGGACGGCAACTTGTGTAAAAGGCAGCCGGCTCGCCCGCCGCGGGATGGCGCGGGCCGGATGGGGTAGGCTGGAGGAGATCGCCGCCGAGGAGCCCCGTCATGTTCAATACCACCGCCTGGAACCGCCTGCGCTACAGCCTCTATGCGCCGGTCTACGATGTCGTGGCCGAACGCGCCTTCCGTCGTCCGCGCCGCGAGGCCCTGGGACAGGTGACCTGGCAGCCCGGCATGCGGGTGCTGCTGGTGGGCGCCGGCACCGGGCTGGACCTGCCCTGGCTGCCCAGGGACATCGAGCTGCACGCCGGCGACCTCTCCCCCGCCATGGTGACGCGCCTCGCGCGCCGCGCCCAGGCCATGGGCCGTGACGTCCAGGCCCGGGAGATGGATGCCGAGCGGCTCGACTTCCCGGACGCCCACTTCGACGTGGTGGTGATGCACCTGATCCTGGCGGTGATGCCCGACCCGGTCCGCGGCCTCGCCGAGGCGCGCCGGGTGCTCAGGAAGGACGGCCAGCTCTGCGTGATGGACAAGTTCCAGCCGGACGACCGCCCCGCCGGCCTGGCACGGCGCAGCCTCAACGCCCTGACCTCGGCCATCGCCACCGACATCACCCGCCAGGCCCGGCCGCTGCTGGAAGGGGCCGGCTTCACCATCGAGCAGGACACGCCGGTGATGATGGGCTCGCTGTTCCGCGCCCTGCTGGCCCGTCCGACCCCGGCCTGAGCCGCCACAGGCGAGCGTCGCTCAGCCCCGCCGGCGGGCGGGCATGATGGTGCACCAGACGCCGACGATCACCACCAGGCTGGCCGCCACCTGCAGCGGCAGGATGCGGTCCCCCAGCAGCCACCAGGCTCCCAGCATGGTGAAGACCGGCAGCAGGTTGAGGTAGACCGCCGCCCGGGTCGGGCCGATCTCGGCCAGCGCGCTGTTGTAGAGCAGCAGCGCCACCACCGAGGGGAAGATGCCCAGGTAGGCGAGGCCCGCCAGCTGCGCCGACGTGAGGCTCGGCACCACCTGCCAGGCGCCCTCCAGCAGGGCCAGGGGCGCCAGCGCCAGGTTGGCGATGGCCAGCATCACCAGCAGGCTGCCGTAGCGCGGGAAGCGGGCCATGTGCTCCTTGACCAGGAAGGAGTACCCCACCCATACCAGCACCGCCACCAGCATGATCAGGTCGCCGGGATTGAGGCCGCCGGCCAGCACCTCCGCCGTCCGGCCGGCCAGGATCACCGCCACGGCGCCTGCCAGGGAGAGCGCCACGCCGACCCACTGCACCGCCCGGAAGCGCTCGCCGAGGAAGAGCACGCTGAGCAGCAGGGTGGCCACCGGGATCAGGCTCTCGAGGATGGCGACATTGGTGGCCGAGGTGAAGCGCAGCGAGGCGTAGATCAGCGCGTTGAAGAAGGCCACACCGGTGAGCGCCAGCCCCAGCAGCGGCCGCCAGTGGCGGCGGAACAGCGGCCATCCCTGGCGCGCCTGGGCCCAGCCCAGCGGCAGCATGATCGCAAGCGCGATGGCCACCCGCGAAAGCGAGATGGTGAAGGGCGGCAGGTCGGCCAGCGCCTTGCCCACCAGGATGTTGCCGGAGAAGATCGCCACCACCAGCAGCAGGAAGAGGTGCGGGCGCAGGGCGGTCACGACAGCCGCTCCTCGCGCGGGGTGAGGCCGAAGTGGTTGCGGTAGGCGGTGGAGAAGTGCGCCGCCGAGGAGAAGCCGGTCAGCAAGGCGATCTCGCCGGCGGGCAGGTCACCCTCGCGCAGCAGGCGGCGGGCCTGCTGCAGGCGCAGGTCCAGGTAGTAGCGGCTGGGCACCGCCTGGAGGTGCTTCTTGAACAGCCGCTCCAGCTGGCGACGCGAGATGCCCAGGTGCTCGGCCAGCTCGTGGGTGGTCAGCGGCTCCTCGATATTGGCCTCCATCAGGGTCACCGCCTCGACCAGGCTCTCCGGCGCCCGGCCCAGCCGCGAACGCAGCGGGACCTGCTGGGGCTCGTCCCCCATGCGCACCCGCTCCAGCACGAAGTGGGCCGACACCCGCTCGGCCAGCTCGCTGCCCTGGTGCTGGCCGATCAGCGTCATGATCATGTCCATGGCCGCGGTACCGCCGCTGCAGGTGAGCCGGTCGCGATCGATCTCGAACAGGTGGCGGGAGAGCCGCACCCGCGGGTGGTCCCGGGCCACCGCCTCGAAGCGCTGCCAGGGCAGCGTCGCCCGGTAGCCGTCGAGCAGCCCCGCCCGGGCCAGCAGCTCGGTGCCGCCGCCGATCCCGGCCAGCACGACGCCCGCGGCGGCCAGTCGCCGCAGCCAGGCCAGCAGCGACTCGCTCGCCCCCTCGGGGTCGCTGGCACAGACCATCAGCATGTCGAGACCGACGTCGTCGCCGACCCGCTGCAGCGTCAGCAGCACCTGCCGCGAGCCGCTGGCCACCGGTTCGCCGTCCAGCCCGAAGGTGGTCAGCCGGTAGAGGGGCCGCCCCGCCAGCTGGTTGGCCACGGCCAGGGGCTCGGTGGCGCAGGCCTCGGCCAGCAGCGAGAAGCCGGGCAGCACCACGACGCCGACGTGCCGCGTCGGCGTGGCCGTGGAAAGGGAAGCGGGGGAGTCTGACATGCGCGGCGGTGCCCTAGGAGCCTGTTGGATTTGACCGATCGTAGCGAGAGATTCGGATTTCGAGACAAGTTTATCGATCTGATGAGGCGAATAGCCCGCTATTTAACGAATCAGATCGAATGAAATTGGCCGAAAGACCGGATCTCGTAGTCGATCAGCGTTAAGTCCGACAGGCTCCTAGGCCAGTGCAAAGCGACATCTTACCCAAGGGCATGGCGAACCACAGCCCCGCCGGGCGGGAAGGGAGGCGAGCGACCGGACACCGTGGCCCGGCCGCCCCGTTCACTGGGCGCTGCCGCTGTAGATCAGCATCGCCGCCACCAGCAGGCCGAGGACGACGATGACGATGGGCAGCACGCGCTGCATGCTGCCGGCGGGCTTCCTCGCCTCGGGCTGGGTCTCGTCAGGCTCGGGATGCTCGTAGTCCTCGGGCTGCCTCACTTCCTTGAGGTGCTGGAGCTCCTCTTCAGGGGTCTGGCTCTCGCGGGTATCCATGGCGCCCTCCGGGTCTGCGGGAATACCGGCAGGACGCGGGTGGCGCCCTGCCCTTACAGGCTTACGACATCGAATTCCGCCACGGGATCCACGTCGGCATCGTAGTCGACGTCATCCCGCTCGAAGCCGAACAGCTTCAGGAACTCGTGCTTGTACCCAGCATAGTCGGTGATCTCGAAGAGGTTCTCGGTGGTCACCTGCGGCCACAGTTCCTTGCACGCCTGCTGGACGTCGTCGCGAAGCTCCCAGTCATCCAGACGCAGCCGGCCCGCCTCATCGGTCTGGGCCGAGTCACCGTAAAGGTGCTCGCCGAACAGGCGGTTGAGCTGCTCGATGGTGCCCTCGTGCAGGCCCTTCTCCTTCATCACCCGGTAGACCATGGCGATGTAGAGCGGCATCACCGGGATGGCGGCGCTGGCCTGGGTCACCACCGACTTGAGCACCGCCACGTTGGCGCCGCCGCCGGTGGCCGCCAGGCGGCGGTCGATCTCGCCGGCGGCGCGGTCCAGGTCCTCCTTGGCCTTGCCCAGGGCGCCATGCCAGTAGATCGGCCAGGTGATCTCGGTGCCGATGTAGCTGAAGGCCACGCTGCGCGCGCCCTCGGCCAGCACGCCGGCGCGGTCCAGGGCGTCGATCCACAGCTCCCAGTCCTCGCCGCCCATCACCGCGCGGGTATCCTCGATCTCCTGCTCGGTGGCCGGCTCGACCTCGGCCTCGATGATGGCGTCCTTGTTGGTGTCGATGGCGGTGGCGCGGTAGGTCTCGCCGATGGGCTTGAGGCTGGAGCGCTTGAGCTCCCCGGAATCGGGCAGCTTGCGCACCGGCGAGGCCAGGGAGTAGACCACCAGGTCGACCTGGCCCAGGTCCTGCTGGATCAGCTCGATGGCCTTCTCGCGGGCCTCGTGGGAGAAGGCGTCGCCGTTGATCGACTTGCTGTAGAGCCCCTCCTGCTTGGCGAAGCGGTCGAAGGCGGCACTGTTGTACCAGCCGGCGGTGCCCGGCTTCTTCTCGGTGCCCGGCTTCTCGAAGAACACGCCCAGGGTGTCGGCGCCGTAGCCGAAGGCCGCCGTGACGCGGGCCGCCAGGCCGTAGCCGCTGGAGGCGCCGATCACCAGCACCTTCTTCGGTCCCTTCGACCGATCCAGGCCGCGGGCGCGGGTGGCCTCGATCTGCTCGAGGACGTTCTTCTCGCAGCCAACGGGATGGGTGGTGGTGCAGATGAAACCGCGTACCTTGGGCTTGATGATCACGTCAGACCTCGCTGTTCGTCGTTCGGGCGGCGGGCGCCCCTGTCATGGAGTGGCAATGGCCCTATTCTAGCGATACCACCGGGTCCTGTCCGCCCTTGAGCCGGGCCGCGGCCTGGGGCAGGATGCTCATCCCGGGGAAAGCGTGAGTTCTGGAGGGTACCGATGGATGCACAGACGCTGGTCGATGAACGTGGCGAGCTGTGGCTGGCGCTGGCGCCCCTGTGGCTGGAGCGCGAGCCCGGCGAGCGCGACTATGCCCGCATGATCGAGGTGATCGAGCGCCACGACCTGACGGTGAAGGAGCTGGAGTGGGTCTTTCGCCTGGAGCTCGCCCCGGTGCTGGGGCGCCAGCAGATGTCGATGGTCGGCGAGTGGCGCCGCTTCGATGACTACAAGCTGATGAAGCAGCTGGTGGCCCACAACCTGCGCCTCACCGGCTGGCGGCGCAGGAGCTGGGCGCTGTTCTCGGGGCTGACCACCATGATGACGCGGCATCGCTGGAACGAGCTGATCGCACGAGTGATGGTGGAAAGGGGTGAGGCACCCCCATGATGACACGGCTCTCCACACACCCGGCTGGAACGAGCTGATCGCCCACGCCTGCCTCAACTCTCGTCGAGGGCCTTCTCCAGGGCCTCGCGCAGCACGCCTTCGCCGTCCCGCGGCGAGAAGCGCCGGATCACCCGGCCGTCGCGCCCCACCAGGAACTTGGTGAAGTTCCACTTGATCGCCCGGGTCCCGAGCAGCCCCGGCGCCTCGCGCTTGAGCTCGGCGAACAGCGGATGGGTCCCGCCGCCGTTGACCTTGACCTTCTCCATCAGCGGGAAGCTGACCTGGTACTCCCGGGCGCTCAGGGTGCAGAAGTCCAGGGCGGATTCCGGCGACTGCCGGGCGAACTGGTTGCAGGGAAAGCCGATCACCATGAAGCCGCGGTCGCGGTAGCGGCGATAGAGCCGTTCCAGCTCGCGCAGCTGGGGGGTGAAGCCGCAGCGGCTCGCCACGTTCACCACCAGCAGCACCTGGCCGCGCAGGGCGCCGAAGTTGAAGGGTTCGCCGTGGGAGGTCAGGCACTGGTGATCGTGGATCGACATGGTCGGCACTTCGCTGACGTAGTCACCCACGATGCCACGCCAGGCGGCCGCACGCCAGCCCGGGGAGGCCTCAGGCCCGGGCGGGGCCTCGCCTCAGGCGCCGGCGCACCTCGGCGGCGCGCTGCACCAGGCGGCGGCGCCGCTCGCGCCGCTCGGCGGCGCCCAGCCGCGCGTAGCGCAGCCGCTCCAGCTGCTGGGCGCACTCGTCCAGGGCCGGCCCGGCCCCGCCGGCCAGGAGAGCGATGCGCCGCAGATGCGCGGAGGGGGACTCCCCCGGGCGGGGGCCCAGGTCACGCCGGGCCAGCCAGGCCTGCAGGCGCCGCATCAGCACCCGCTCGTCGCGTCCCTCGCGGTGCCGGCGCCAGCCCAGCCGAAGCAGCAGCGCGCCTACCGCCAGGCCGGCACCGGCCACCAGCAGGCCCAGCAGGGCCGCGAAGGTGCCGCGGCCCGGGGCGGCCTCGGCCAGCCAGGCCCAGAAGGCCTGCAGCCGGGCGGTCAGCCGCGACATGAAGGCGCTTCGCGCCTCGCGCTGGTAGCCGATCACCCCGCGCTGCCAGCGGTACTCCAGGCGTTCCCAGTCCAGCCGCAGGCGGTTGATCCAGCCGATCTCGCGCATGCGCAGCGGCGAGAAGGGGGCGTCGGCCAGGAAGGCCTCGCCGCCGTCGTCCACCGCCTGGGCGCCCTCCTCGATGCGCTCGGGAGCGATGGCCGCGGTGGGGTCGATGCGCTGCCAGCCGCCGTCGAGCCACACCTCGACCCAGGCGTGGGCGTCGTAGTCGCGCACCGTGAAGTGGCCGTCCGGATGGCGCTCGCCGCCCAGGAAGCCCGCCACCACCCGCGCGGGAAGGCCTACCGCGCGGGCCAGCACCGCCAGGGCCGAGGCGTAGTGGGTGCAGTAGCCGGCCCGGCTTTCGAACAGGAACTCGTCGACCCGGTCGGCGGAGGTGAGCCGGGGCGGCGAGAGCGTGTAGCGGAAGGGCGCCTCGCCGAAGCGCGCCATGATGGCGGCGAGGAAGGCCCGCGGCTCGCCGCCGCTCTCCTGCCACAGCCGCTCGGCGAGCTCCCGGGTGCGGGCGTTGCCCCGGGGCGGCAGCATGGCATGCCAGCCGGGGCCGGCCGGATCCGGGTTGGCGGGCGACAGCCCGGTGCTCTCGAGGCGCAGCAGGCTCCGTGAGGAAAGCGGCGTGAGCCCTTCCAGGGTCCCGTCGGCCAGGAAGCGCTGCCGCGTATCGGTGGCCAGCGGCGCGCCGAGCGACGGCCGCCACGGCCGGCTGTCGGGCTCCAGCAGCAGCTCGGCGGTGAAGCGGGGCGCCGTCTCGGCCAGCCAGGGCGAGCGGCTGGCCTCCCGCACGAAGTCGCCCTCCGGCCGGCCCAGCGCCGCGGCCAGCCGTCGGGGCTCCGCACGGGTCCAGCGCTCGCCGTCGAAGTGGGACAGGGTGTAGACCCGCCAGTAGCGCTCGGCCGGGGCCGGCTCACGCCCGTCGAAGCGCACCCGGAAGGCCCGCGCATCGCTGCGCGACAGCTGGGCGATGTCCCCCGGGGCGATCTCGTCGGTCAGGCCGGTGGAGGCGCGATCCACCTGGGGCATGTTCCACAGCGGGCCGAGCCGCGGAAAGACGAGGAACAGCAGCGCCATCAGCGGCGCAGAGAGCACCAGCAGCCAGGCGGTCTCGCGCCAGGCCTGGCGCGCCCCGCCGGCCCCGGCGAGCCACACCAGCGACTGCACCAGCCAGGCCACGGCCAGCAGCGCGCCCAGCGCCATCAGGATGCCCTGGTCGTGGAGGAAGGCCACCGTGGTGGTGACCAGGCCGATCAGCACCACCACCCGGGCATCGCGTCGGCTATGGGTCTCGAGGAGCTTGAGCAGGTAGACGCCCAGCAGCAGGCCGATCAGCCCCTCCATGCCGTGCAGGGTGCCGTACTGCAGCCACAGCGCCACCAGCACCCCGGCCACCGCCACCAGGCGCAGCAGGATGCCCGCCCGGGGCAGGCGCCGGCGCAGCTGGACATGGCGATAGCCGGCCACCGCCACCGCGACCCCGACCAGCCAGGCGGGCATCCAGGCCAGGTGCAGGGCCAGCACCAGGCACTGGCCGACGAACAGCTGGCGCAGCATGGCGCCGCTCAACGCCCGGCCGTCGGCCAGCACCGCCGGGGCACCGAGCCGCGTGCCACGCCGGCGAATCATCGCTCGGCCCCCTGTGCTCCCGGCGGCACGCAGCGCGCCAGTGCCTCCAGGGCCTCCCGCCGCTGGCGGGGCCCCTCGCCCTGGGGCAGCGTGACGCCGGGCAGCCGCAGCCCGTAGCGGTCGCCGGCCCGGTGGTGGGCCAGCACCCGGGCGCAGAGCAGCGACAGGCGGCGCTCCGGGTCGCCGCGGCAGGCGTCGTAGTCGAGCCACAGCTGCTGGCGAGGCGGCACGCTGAACGCCTTGGCCGCCAGCACCCCGGTGCGGCTCCACTGCTTCCAGGCCAGCCGCGCCGGGCTGTCGCCGGGCTCGGCGCGGCGCAGGCCGGCGAAGTCGGTGGCCTCCAGGCCCGCACCGGCCAGGCGGTGGCCGGGCTCCTCGTCGTCCAGGGGACGCGGGTAGACCAGCAGCGACTCGCGGCACTCGAGCCAGGCCAGGGCGCGCACCAGCCCCAGCGGCCAGCGGGTCTCCAGGCGCAGCAGCGGCAGCGGCTGCACGCCGCGGCGGGGCGCCGGCAGGGCCAGGGTCGCCTCGCCCTGGCCGTCGGGCAGGTCGACCCGGGCCGAGGCCCCGCCGCCATGCAGCTCCAGGGCGGTGCGCGGCCGCCCGCCGGTGAGGTGCATCCCGAGGCGCGCCTCGCCGCCGGCGAAGACCTCCTGGGGCAGGCGCAGCGTCGCCGAGACCCCGAGCAGGTTGCGCCAGGTGCGCAGCAGGGTGACGACGCCCAGGGCGAGCAGCCAGAAGGCCAGGATATAGGCCAGGGTGTTCTGGTAGTTGATGCCGAACAGCAGCAGCAGGAGCACCAGCCCGGCCCAGCCGAGCCCGAAGCGGGTCGGCAGCAGGAAGAGGCGCCGCTGGGGCAGCGCGGTGCCCGGGGCGATCGCCACCCGGCGCCACCAGCGCTGGCGTGCCCCGCGCCAGAACATGGCTAGCCCATCACCGGCACGCGGGCGAGCAGGTGGCGAGCCAGGGCCTCGCCCTCCTCCCGCCGGCCGCTGCTCAGGCGGTGTCCCGCCACCGGCACCCACACCGCCTGGACGTCCTCGGGCAGCACGTGGTCGCGCCCCTCGAGCAGCGCCCAGCCGCGGGCCGCCTGCAGCAGCGCCAGGGCGCCGCGGGTCGAGAGGCCCCAGGCCAGCTCCGGGTGTTCGCGACTGGCGGTGGCCAGGGCCTGCACGTAGTCGAGCAGCGCCTCGGCCACATGGATGTCGTCGAGGCGCGACTGCCAGGCGCGCAGCCGCTCGGCATCCAGCTGCACCGGCAGCGCCTCGAGCCGGACCCGCCCCGCCCGGCCGCGCAGGATCTCGCGCTCGGCACGGGGGTCGGGGTAGCCCAGCGAGAGCCGCATCAGGAAGCGGTCGAGCTGGGACTCGGGCAGGGCGAAGGTGCCCGCCTGCTCCTGGGGATTCTGGGTGGCGATGACGAAGAAGGGGTCGGGCAGCCGCCGGGTCTCCCCTTCCACGGTCACCCGCCCCTCCTCCATGGCCTCGAGCAGGGCGCTCTGGGTCTTGGGGGTCGCCCGGTTGATCTCGTCGGCCAGCACCACCCCGTGGAAGATCGGCCCGGGATGGAAGGTGAAGCGCGCCTCCCGGGGGTCGAACACCGAGACCCCCAGCACGTCGGCCGGCAGCAGGTCGCTGGTGAACTGCAGGCGCTGCATGTCGAGCCCGGTCACCCGGGCCAGGGCCTGGGCCAGGGTGGTCTTGCCGAGTCCGGGCAGGTCCTCGATCAGCAGGTGGCCACGGCACAGCAGGCAGCAGAGCGCCAGGCGCACCTCCCGCGACTTGCCGAGCACCACCCCCTCCAGGGCCGCCAGGACCGTGGCGAGGTCGCCGAGGCGTTCCGGACGGTTCATGGCGTGCCCTCCGGCAGGCCGGACGCAAGCAGCGCCTGCACCGCCTGGCGGGTGTCCGGCGTCACCCCCTTCAGGGCGAGGGCCTCGACCGGGGGCAGCCAGAAGGCGTCGGCCACCTCATCGGCCTGCAGCGTCAGGGGGCCATCATGGAGAGCCAGGTAGAGGCTGCCGAAGATATGGTTGCCCCCCTCGGCGTGGACGAACTCCCCCACGTGGCGCAGCGGCACGCCGCGGATGCCTAGCTCCTCCTCGAGCTCGCGACGCGCCGCCAGGTGTACCGCCTCGCCGGCGCCCACCACGCCACCGGCGGCCAGGTCGAGGCCGCCGGGAAAGACCTCCTTGGTCAGGGTGCGGCGCTGCACGCACAGCTCGCCCCGGGCGTTGAGCACCACGATGTAGGTGGCGCGGTGCCAGAAGCGGAAACGTCGCATGGTCACCCGCAGGGCGCTGCCGCAGGGACGGTTGCGGGCATCCACCAGCTGGATGCGCTCGTCGGCGATATGCGGCGTCGGCAGCGGCGCCTCGCGCAGGGCGTCGGTCATGGGCATCTCCCCGGGAAATGCCTCCAGCCTACCCAGTCGGCGCCGCGGCGTCACGTTGACCGGGGCCGGCCGGGCCACCATGCTCAGGGAACCCGCCTGACGCTTGGAGGTGTGCCATGTCCGACCGAGCCCCGCGCACCCGCCTGGCCACCCACGCGGTGGCCAACCAGCCCTCCCCGCCCACCGACCGCGACCTGCTCGGCCGGGACCTGCCGATGCGGGAGGCCCTGGCCCGGGAGGCCCCCGACTGGGTGGCCCGCCGCCTGGCTCCCCTGGGCCGCGAGGCGGGCAGCGAGCGCGTGCAGGCGCTGGGCGAGGCGGCCAACCGCTATCCTCCCGAACCGCGGCTCTTCGACCGCCACGGCCGGCGCCTCGACGAGGTCGCCTACCACCCCGCCTATCACGAGCTGATGCACCTGGCCATCGACCACGGCTGGCACGCCGTGGCCTGGCAGGAGGAGGGCCGCGGCGGCCACCAGGCCCACGTCGCTGCCCTCTATCTGCTGACCCAGGCCGAGCCCGGGGTCTGCTGCCCGGTCACCATGACCCATGCCGCCATGCCGGTGCTCAGGCACTCGCCGGGGGTCGAGGCGCACTGGGCCCCGGGACTGCTGGCCTGGGACTATGACCCCCGCGCGCTGCCGGCGAGCGAGAAGACCGGCCTGACCTTCGGCATGGCAATGACCGAGAAGCAGGGCGGCAGCGACCTGCGTGGCACTTCCACGCGAGCCGACCCCCTCGCCGCCACGCGAGCCGACCCCCTCGCCGCCACGCGAGCCGAACTCCTCGACGGTACCCGGGCCGAGGCCGGCGAGGCGGGCTGGCGGCTCACCGGCCACAAGTGGTTCTGCAGCGCACCGATGTCCGACGCCTTCCTGACCCTGGCCCAGACCGAGGCGGGACTCGGCTGCTTCCTGGTGCCGCGCTTCACCCCGGACGGCGAGCGCAACGCCATCGAACTGCAGCGGCTCAAGGAGAAGTGCGGCAACCGCGCCAACGCCTCCGCGGAGATCGAGTACCGCGGCGCCTGGGCCGTCCCCATCGGGCCGCCGGACCGCGGTATCGCCACCCTGCTCGAGATGGTCCAGCAGACCCGCCTCGACGCCGCCACCGCGCCGGTTGGCATGATGCGCCAGGCCCTGGACGAGGCATGGCGCCACGTGCAGGAGCGCCACGCCTTCGGCCGCGCCCTGGCCGAGCAGCCGCTGATGCGTGCCGTGATCGCCGACCTGGCCCTGGAGGTGGAGGCCGGGGTGGCGCTGGTGATGCGCACCGCCCGGGCCTTCGATGGCGCGGCCCGGGGCGACGAGGGCGAACGCTCCCTGGCCCGGCTGCTGCCGGCGCTGGCCAAGTACTGGCACAACAAGCGCGGCCCCGGCTTCATGGCCGAGGCCATGGAGTGCCTGGGCGGCATCGGCTATGTGGAGGAGTCGCCGCTGGCGCGGCTCTACCGGGAGGCGCCGGTCAACTCGATCTGGGAGGGGTCGGGCAACGTGATCTGCCTGGACGTGCTGCGGGTGCTGGCGCGCCACCCGCAGGCGGTGGCGGCGCTGTGGCGGGAGCTCTCCCCGGCCCGCGGGCAGGTCCGGGAGCTGGACGCCGCCCTGGCCGGCCTCGAGAAGCAGCTGGCAGCGCCCCCGGAGGCGCTGGAGCCCCGGGCGCGCTGGCTGGTCCAGCGCCTCACCCAGTGCCTGCAGGCCAGCCTGCTGCTGCGCCACGGGCCGGCCGAGGTGGCCGAGACCTTCTGCCGCACGCGGCTCGGCGAGGCGGCGAGCCCCGCCTACGGGGTGCTGCCGAGCGGCGCCCCCACCGCGGCCGTGCTGGCCCGCATCGCATCGTGAAGGGCCCCCAGCTCGAGGATCGCCTCGGCGGGCACCGGCCGCCCCAGGCCGAAGCCCTGCACGTGGGTGCAGCCGAAGCGATCCAGCAGGCCCAGGGTGGCCGGGTCCTCGACCCCCTCGGCCACCACCCGGATGCCGAGCCGTCGCCCCAGCAGAGCCACCGCCTCGACGATGGCGGCGTCCTGGGACTCCTCGTGCAGGCGGCGCACGAAGCTGCGGTCGACCTTGAGCTCGCTGATCGGCAGCAGCTGCAGGCGTGACAGCGACGAGAAGCCGATGCCGAAATCATCCACCGACACCTCGAGACCGCTGAGGCAGAGCCGCGCCGCCACCTCGCTGCCCAGCAGCTCGTCATGCATGGCCGCCGTCTCGGTGATCTCCAGCACCAGGGGCGGGTCGCCGGGGCCCCGGTGCCGGGTCAGGGCCAGCAGGTCCGGGCACATCAGGTCATCGGCGGTGACGTTCACCGACAGCGACGGCATGACCCCCTCGCGATGCCAGCGGGCGGCGTCGGCCTGGGCCATGGCCAGCACGTGGCGCGTCAGGCGCTTGCTCTGGCCGGGAGACAGCAGGGGAAGGAAGCTGGCCGGGCCGATCAGGCCGAGTGACGGGTGGACCCAGCGGACCAGGGCCTCGACGCCGCTGAGCCGTCCCGAGGAGAGTTCGAACTGCGGCTGGTAGTGGATGGTGAGCTCGCGCCGGGCCAGGGCCTGGTCGAGCTCCTCGCCGCTGAAGACCGGGTCGCCATGCACCTCCGCGGCGGCCTCCCGGCCGACGCGCAGGCTGCCGAGGCACTGGCGCAGCTCGGCGAGGCGCATCGGCTTGTCCAGGCAGCCCAGCATATGCAGGCCCAGGGTCTGCCCGACCCGCTCGGCGATCCGCGCGATCTTGCGTTCGACGCCGCTGAGCAGCAGCACCCAGCCCCGGTAGCCGCACTCGGCGAGACGTCGCAGCAGGGCGATGGCATCCTCGCTGCCGAGCTCCAGTCCCATCACCACCAGCTGGGGCGGGTGCGCCACGATGGCCGCCAGCAGCGGGGCCGAATGCTGGTAGTAGCGACTCTCCATGCCCAGGACATCCAGCTGCAGCGACAGCACGGCCGCCACATCCGGGTCGGTCTCGAGTACCAGGGCCAGGGCCTGTGACTCGCGGGAGGGGTCGTTCATCGGCAGGCTTCCGGATGGGTACACTATTGGCGCCTAGGCTCTGTCCGAAAAGTCGGCGAGCGAAGGCCAGACAAGGCAAAAATCAGCGAAAAGACGGAGTTTACGGGGTGTAAATGAGTACTTTGAGCCGATTTTTAACGCCGTATGGTCGAGCGCAGCCAGTTTTCAGACAGAGCCTAACACCGCCGGGCGAAAGGCACACGACCCGGGACCTGCGCCAGGTCAACGTTGTGGCTCAGCCGAGCGGCCCGGCCACCACCCGCAGCGCCAGCCCCAGCAGCAGCAGCCCGGTGATCCGGTTGATCCAGTGGGAGCGGGCCTGGAGCCAGGGCAGCACCCGGGAGTGGGAGAGCCCCAGGGCCACCAGGGCGTACCAGCCGCCGTCGATGATCATGGCAGTGAGCACGATCACCGCCTTGGCCGCCACGCTCATGTCGGGCGTCACGAACTGGCTGAGCAGGGCGATGAAGAAGAGGATCAGCTTGGGGTTGCCCAGCGCCACCAGCACCCCCTCACGGGCGGCCTGGCGGCGGGTGGTGGGCACGGCGGCGGCCTCCAGCGCGCCGGCACGCCCGGCGCGCAGCGCCTTGATGCCGAGCCACGCCAGGTAGGCGGCACCGCCCCAGGTGATCACCTGGAAGAGCGCAGGCTGGCGGACGATCAGCGCCCCCAGCCCCCACACGGTCAGCAGCGCATAGAAGCCCACCCCCAGCGCATGGGAGAGCCCCGCCACCACGCCGGGGGCGCGGCCGCCGCCCAGGGTATGGCGCAACACCAGGGCCAGGCTGGGCCCGGGCGACATGGCGCCCATGGCGCACACCGCCGCCAGGGAGAGCCACAGGGAGAAGGGCATGGTGGTCATCTCGCGGCCTCAGCGGTGGAACTGCTTCTCGCGTTCGGGCTGCCAGAAGATAGCGTCGACGCGCAGCCGCACCTCCTGCCCGTCGGGCAGGGGCCAGTCGATCACATCGCCGATGCGCAGGCCGATCAGCCCCGCCCCCACCGGCGCCATCACCGAGATGCCATCCTCGGTGGTGGCCAGCGAGTGCGGATAGACCAGGGTGCGGATCATCTGGCGATTGCGGGTCAGGTCGGTGAACTGGATACGGCTGTTCATGCTGACCACATCCTCGGGGATGTCCTCGGGATCGATCACCTCGCCGCGCTCGAGCTCTTCCTCGAGGGCGTCGGCCACGAAGCGGTCCTTGTCACTGGCCGCGTCGATGAGGCGCTGCAGCCGCTCGGCATCCAGCCGGTTGATGATGAGGGGGGGGCGCGACGACATGGAGCCTCCTGCACGCTGATAAACGCTTATTGGACGCTTATCGGGATATCCAACGAAAACAGCCCTCCATCCGCGAACGGACGAAGGACTGTGTATACGATCATCATAAGCCCTGGCGGCCCCGGTTGTAAGGCCCGGTCACTGCCTTGATGCGGGCGAGGTCCAGCGCACCACCAGGCCGAGGATCACCAGCACGGCGCCCACGAAGGCCACCGGGTTCCATGCCTGCCAGCCGAAGATCGCCAGCACCAGCCCGAGGAGCACCAGCCCCCAGGCGAAACCTCTTACCGTCATGCCTCTCTCCCGGCACCTGTAGAGACGACCAGCATGGCGCCATCCGGGGCCGCCTTCAACCGCGGCCACCCCGCGTGCCCCCCGGAAACGCGAACAGCCGCTCGAGGGCGGCTGTTCCTGGTCTGGTACCGGCGGTCGGACTCGAACCGACAAGGGCTTGCACCCGGCGGATTTTGAATCCGCTGCGTCTACCAATTCCGCCACGCCGGCAACGCGCTGGCATTATACGTGGGCCCCAGGGCAGGTCAATCGGGGTCCTGACTTCGCCCCCCTGACTTCACCCCATGGAGCCGGTATCCTAGCCTGGATATTGCATCAGACATGAAAAAGGCGGCTGAAAATCGGTTATGATTCAAGGGCCTAATCCAGAATCAACCGCTACAGCCGCCATGACA
>NZ_JACHZF010000033.1 GCF_014193375.1 Halomonas campaniensis | reverse complement strand
CCCGATTCCATCCATCATCAAAAGCAGGTCGTCAGAGGGTAAGGGGGTCAGATTTCACTGTCGCCAGGGGGTCACTTTCTGATGTCGCTTGACACGGCGGAGCCGGGCTCCCACCAGCCTGCGACAGGTTGCCTACCCTTCAAGGCCAGTGAGACAGGCCCCTACTGGTGGGAGCCCGATTTATCGGGCGATTGGCGGAGTTACCAGTGGTCAGTTTCGTAAACCAACAGTACCAACACCTCAATCGCCCGGCGGAGCCGGGCTCCCACCAGCCTGCGACAGGTTGCCAACCCTTCAAGGCCAGTGAGACAGGCCCCTACTGGTGGGAGCCCGATTTATCGGGCGATTGGCGGAGTTACCAGTGGTCAGTTGCGTAAACCAACAGTACCAACACATCAGTCGGCCGGCACATTAGCACTCCATCCTCTTGTCCCGTAAAATGCGGCACTTCCGGACCGGACCCCGGATTGCCGCGCTGGCGGCCCGACAAATTCTCCGACCAGAGCCGACTCATGATCCTTTCTGCTTCCCCCACGGCGGCGAGCCGCGCCACCGTGGTGATCTACTCCGGCGGCATGGACTCCTACACCGTGCTGCACCGCGCCCTGCGCGAGGGGCTCGACGTCCACGCCCTCTCCTTCGACTATGGCCAGCGCCACGCCCGCGAGCTGGAGGTGGCGGCGCGTGTCTGCCGCGGGCTCGGCGTGCCCCACCAGGTGGTGGACATCCGCGCCATCCACGGGCTGATCGACAACTCCGCGCTGACCGATGCCGGCCGAGCGCTGCCCGAGGGCGACTACGCCGAGGACAACCTCGCCGCCACGGTGGTGCCCAACCGCAACATGATCCTGCTGTCGCTGGCCATCGCCAAGGCGGTGAACATCGGTGCCGGCCGGGTCGACTATGGCGCCCACGGCGGCGACCATGTGCTCTACCCCGACTGCCGCCCCAAGTTCGTCGAGGCGATGAACGCCGTGGCCGGCATCGCCAACTTCGAGGCGGTGGCAATCCACGCCCCCTACCTGCGGGCCAGCAAGGCGGAGATCCTCGCCGATGGCCTGGCCATGAGGCTCGACTACGCCGACACCTGGACCTGCTATGAGGGAGGCAAGCTGGCCTGCGGGCGCTGCGGCAGCTGCCGCGAGCGGCTGGCGGCCTTCGCCGCCAACGGCACCGTCGACCCCATGGCCTACGCCGAAGGGGGCATTCGATGACGCTTTTCCTCAACCGCCTGACCCAGCTCGACGTCTCCTGGTGGTGCCCCACCCGCGGCCTGGTCGGGGCCAGCTGGCACGTGGACGTGGAACTCGACGGGGAGCTCGGCGAGGACGGCATGCTGTTCGACTTCGGCGAGGTGAAGCCGTGGATCAAGCAGCGCCTGGATGCCGGCGCCGACCACACCCTGCTGGTGCCCACCCGCGCGCCGGGGCTGGAGCTCCACGACTGCCGCGAGGGGCTCTGCGTGCGCACCACCCTGCCCTGGGCCATGGAGCTGCGGGCACCGCGCCAGGCGCTGACCCTGCTCCCCTGGCGGGAGATCCGCGCCGAGCGCCTGGCCGACCACCTGGCGGCGGAGCTGATGCGCCGGCCGCCGCCGCGGGTCAGCGACATTCGCCTGCGCCTGCGGGAGGAGGAGATCGACGGGGCCGCCTACACCTACAGCCACGGGCTGAGGCGCCACGCCGGCAACTGCCAGCGCATCGCCCATGGCCACCGCTCGCGGCTGCATATCTGGCAGCTGGGGCATCGCGTGCCGGGCCTGGAGCGGCAGTGGGCCGACTGGCTGGCGGATCGCTACCTGGTCGACGAGGCCGACATCGTCGCCGACGACGAGCCGGCCTGGAAGCAGCTGCTGACCACCCGCTACCGCTCGGAGCAGGGGCAGTTCTTCCTGCGCCTGCCCCGGGAGCGCTGTGCCGTGCTGCCCACGCCTACCACGGTGGAGTGGATCGCCGACTGGCTGGCCCGGCAGATCGCCCGGGAGACGGGGCGCGACACCCGGGTGCAGGCCTTCGAGGGGATCGACAAGGGCGCCATCGCCCAGGCCTCGCCATGACGGCCGGGGAAGGCTCGCCTGTCGGGGAGATGGAAGGCAACGCGGGCTGCCGGCCGGGCTGCGGGGCCTGCTGCATCGCCCCCTCGATCCGCTCGCCGATTCCCGGCATGCCCGACGGCAAGCCCGCCGGGGTTCGCTGCGCGCAGCTGGATGAGCACAATCTCTGCCGGCTGTTCGGCGACCCGCGCCGCCCGGCCCTCTGCGAGCGCTTTACCTTCGATGCCGAGCTGTGCGGGGAGAACCGCCAGCAGGCGCTGGAGCGTATCTCGGCGCTGGAGCTGGCTACCGGCTGATAATAACCTAGGCGATGCGGCCCATCTCGCGCAGCGTCTCCAGCAGGTGCTGGACGCTGTCGGCGGGCTGGTGATATTCGGTCATCAGCGCGCGAAGGCGCTCCTCGAAGCGCTGCTGACGCGCCGCCTCGTCATCTTCTTCCTGCTCTTCCAGGGGACGCACCGGGGGACCGGTGGGAATCTCGAGCTGGCTGTCGGGATCCTCGAGTTCACGCAGTGCCTCGGCAAAGGCGTCGTCGAGTTCGCGGAACTTGCGCAACTTCTCGCGCTCATCCATCGGTTTTCGCGTGGTCTGCTGTTTCATTCGCTACCAGAAGTTCAGAGGGTCGGCCGAGGCGGTCAGTTCTTGAAAAAACGGCCGACACGGGGACGGGATGCAGGATGTTCGAGACGAACGAGTATACCGCCATTGCCGCCCTCGGCGAAGGGTTTCGCCCCGGCAGGATCCGCCTGGCGCCGGGGCCGGCGACTCGCATTATGCCCGTTCGCGCATTGAAGTATTCCAAACTTGCCTTTGCACCCTCAAGACGCGCATAAAGATAGTGAACGGATAACCGTTGTTACCCACGAGTAACAACACCGAGCCGCCAGGCGCGTGGGAGTACGGGAAACCCGACCTCTCTTTCCGGCTCGGCACAGGTGACACAGGGAAGGGGCCGGTCGATGTTCAACGAGATGATGCGCGCGGAGATCTGGCTGCAGGAGAGCCTGGAGAGCGACCGGACCATCGAGGACCTGGCCGATCGACTCGGCTACTCCAGCTCCCAGATCCGGCGCCGCTTCCGCCAGTGCTTCGGCATGTCGCCGAGCGCCTACCGGGAGTCGCTGCGACTCGAGAAGGCCGCCCGGCTGCTCGCCTACACGCCCCTGGGCATCCGCGAGGTGGCCGAGCAGTGCGGCTACCGCAACCACTCCGCCTTCAGCCGCGCCTTCCAGCGCCGCTTTCGCCAGACGCCCCGCGACTACCGCCAGGCCCACCGGCCCGGCCGGCGCCGGCGTCGTGACGCCAGCCCTCCCGATCTCGCCGTGCGCGTCGAACGCCTGCCCCGGCGCACGGCGCTGGTCACCCGCCGCTACGAGCCCCACGAGGCCATGGCGGCGCCGGAGACCTGGCCGGCGCAGCTCGACGGCGACGAGGGCCTGCCGAATCCCATCGGCGACGACGCCACGGCCATCGCCCTGCTCCATGACGCCTCCCGCGTGAGCCAGGTGCCGCGCCTGGATATCGGCGTGCTGGTGGAGCCACGCCAGGCCGATACCATGGCCATGCCGCCCTCACTGCGCCTGGTCACGCTGCCGATGGAGCGCTGCGCCTGCGTGGGGGTCGAGGGCGTCGACGCGCTCGCCACCACCCTGGAAACGGTGCTCGGCGAGGTGCTGCCATCCCTGGGGGAGCACTACAGCGGTGAGGCGCTGCGCCTGCTGCACCGGCCGGATGGCCTGGAGCTGCAGCTTCCGCTGCTGTCGCCTGACACTTCAGACGCCTGACAAGATTACGGCCCAAATAACAGAGCGGCGGCGCCCGATGGGCGCCGCCGCTCCTTATACAGAAGGTCGTCCGATATTCAGACGGACGCGCCGATCACTCCTCGACGCGCACCAGCCAGGACTCGACGGTGTCGTTGCCGTACTCTTCCTTCCACGACTTGAGGGTCTTCTGGTTGCCGCCGCGGGTCTCCACGACTTCACCGGTATTGGGGTTCTTGTAGATCTTCAGCTTGCGCTTGCGGCGGCCACCAGCGGCGGCAGAGGCGGCCTTCGGTGCGGAAGTGGCGGGCTTCGGATCGAGCAGCGAGATAACATCCGCGGCGCTCTTGTCGAACTCCTTCATCAGCGACTCGAGCTTGGCCTTGAACTCGAGTTCAGACTGCAGACGCTTGTCGTTCTGCAGCTTGTCGAGATTGGCCTGGAGATCCTTGAGCTGCTGTTCCATCTGCATGTATTCGCTGAGCAGGGACATCGATTCTCTTCCTTATGGATGGCAAGTTGGAAATCACAACGGGACGTGCATTATGCGCTGTTTATGACATTGTTCGCAACAGTGTGGCCAAGGCATTAATCGTTGGCAAGTGGGGGAGGGAGTTTATTGGGGGTTGAGTTTTAAACTATTATCGAGGGCGCCGTCGTGGTTCGAGGATTATTAGCATGACTCGATGGTTTGTGAGAGCCAGAGGTGGTTCTGATTCTGGTGGGAGCCCGGCTTTCCCGGCGGTTCGACGCTTCGACGATGGCGGTGTTACCAAACCATAAAAACAACACTGACCTCGCCGCCGATATCTATCGCCCGATAAATCGGGCTCCCACCAGTAGCAGACTACATCGGTGGCATAGCGAAGGCACAAAACAAGACCGCCGCCCCGAGGGGCGGCGGTCTGTGGTCCGTCGGAAAGAAGCTTCCCGATCAGTCCTGACCCATCTGCTGCTTGATGAGGTCGCCGATGGTGGTCGGGCCACCGCTCTCGGGCGCTTCTTCACGCAGCTTCTTGAGGTTCTGACGGGTCTCGTCCTGGTCCTTGGCCTTGATGGACAGGGCGATCTGGCGGTTCTTGCGATCGACGCCGATGATGCGGGCCTCGACGCTGTCACCTTCGTTCAGGACGTTGCGGGCGTCCTCGACGCGGTCGGCGCTGATCTCGGACGCCTTCAGCACGGCGACGACATCGGTGGCCAGCTCGACCTGGGCCTGCTTGGCATCGACCTCGACCACGCGGCCGGTGACGATGGTGCCCTTGTCGTTGACGGCCAGGTACTCGGCGACCGGATCGGTATCCAGCTGCTTGATACCCAGTGAGATGCGCTCGCGCTCCGGATCGATGGAGAGGATCACGGCCTCGGCCTCATCGCCCTTCTTGAAGCCACGCACGGCATCCTCGCCGGTGTCGGTCCAGGAGATGTCGGACAGGTGCACCAGGCCGTCGATACCGCCTTCCAGACCGATGAAGATACCGAAGTCGGTGATCGACTTGATGGTACCGGACACGCGGTCGCCCTTGTTGTACTGGGCGCTGAAGGTTTCCCACGGGTTGGCGGTGCACTGCTTGATGCCCAGGGAGATACGACGACGCTCCTCGTCGATGTCCAGCACCATGACGTCCACGTCGTCGCCGACCTGAACCACCTTGGAGGGATGGATGTTCTTGTTGGTCCAGTCCATCTCGGAGACGTGGACCAGGCCCTCGACACCCTCTTCCAGCTCGGCGAAGCAGCCGTAGTCGGTGAGGTTGGTGACGACGGCATGCACCTTGGTGCCTTCCGGGTAGCGATCCTTGATGTTGACCCAGGGATCCTCGCCCAGCTGCTTCAGGCCCAGGGAGACGCGGTTGCGCTCGCGGTCGAACTTGAGCACCTTGACGGTGATCTCGTCGCCCACGGCCACGATCTCGCTCGGATGCTTGATGCGCTTCCAGGCCATGTCGGTGATGTGCAGCAGGCCATCGACGCCGCCCAGGTCGACGAAGGCGCCGTAGTCGGTCAGGTTCTTGACGATACCGATGATCTGCTGGCCTTCCTGCAGGGTGGCGAGCAGGGCCTCACGCTCGGCGCTGTTCTCGGCTTCGAGCACGGCACGGCGGGAGACGACCACGTTGTTGCGCTTCGGGTCGAGCTTGATGACCTTGAAGTCGAGTTCCTTGTTCTCGAGGTGCGCGGTGTCGCGAACCGGACGCACGTCGACCAGGGAACCCGGGAGGAAGGCACGGATGGAGTCGACGTCGACGGTGAAGCCGCCCTTGACCTTGCCGTTGATCACGCCCTTGACGATCTCGTCCTTCTCGAAGGCCGCTTCCAGCACCTTCCACGCTTCGGCACGCTTGGCCTTCTCGCGGGACAGGCGGGTCTCGCCGAAACCGTCCTCGACGGCTTCCAGAGCGACGTGGACCTCGTCGCCGATGGCGATGGTCAGCTCGCCGTTGTCGTCGCGGAACTGCGACGAGGGGATCTGACCTTCGGACTTCAGGCCGGCATTGACGGTGACCCAGTCACCCTCGATGTCGACGACGGTAGCCTGGACGATGGCGCCCGGCTCCATGTTGATGTCCTGGAGAGACTGTTCAAACAGTTCAGCAAAGCTTTCGCTCATGATGTTCCTACGTGATCAACGTTAAAGTGCGGCAGGGCCGCTTCCTCCGCACCACCAGCGAGTGCGGGCCTTATTTACCATCCCCCGGAGATGTTGGCGCTGGTTCGACCTGGCTCGGCTCGCAGAAATTCAAGGTGCCGAACCACGTCATCACATACTGCCGGAGGCCCCGCAAGGGAGTGTCAGGTGGCGGAGGCCAGACCCCGTTCGGTCAGAAGCTCCGTCAGCCGATCCACCACTTCCGGTATCGTCAAGCGCGTGGTATCAAGCGTGATGGCGTCATCGGCCGGCTTGAGCGGTGCCACGCTGCGCTGCATGTCACGGGCATCACGCGCCTGAATCTCCTTTAGAAGACTCGATAGACTAGCATCCACCCCGGCCTCCCGCAACTGGAGGTGGCGCCGTCGCGCCCGTTCCTCGGCGCTGGCGGTGAGGAAGATCTTCAGCGGGGCGTCGGTGAACACCACCGTGCCCATGTCGCGGCCATCGGCCACCAGGCCGGGAGCCTTGCGGAAGTCGCGCTGGCGCTGCAGCAGCGCCTGGCGCACCGCCGGCAGCGCCGCCACCCGGGAGGCGGCATCGCCCACCTGCTCGGTGCGGATGGTGGTGGTGGCGTCATCGCCTTCCAGCAGCACCGTGGTGGCCTCGTTCTCGGCCACGAACACCACGTCGAGGGTCGCCGCGACGCGGGCCAGGCCCGCCTCGTCGTCCAGCGCCACGCCGTGCTTGCCGGCGGCCAGGGCGGTCAGGCGATAGAGGGCGCCGCTGTCCAGCAGGTGCCAGCCCAGCCGCTCGGCGACCAGGCGGCTGATGGTGCCCTTGCCGGCGCCGCCGGGGCCGTCCAGGGTCAGCACCGGGGCACTGTTCACTGCCTCGCTCATGCGCCCTCCTCGTCGCGCTCTTCATCAAGGCTCAGGCCGACCCTGCGCGCCAGGTCGATGAAGCCTGGGAAGGAGGTGGAAACGTTGGCGCAGTCGTCGATGACGATCTCGCCGCCGGCACGCAGCGCGGCGATGGCGAACGACATGGCGATGCGGTGGTCGCCCAGGCTGTCGATGCGCCCGCCGCCATAATTTGGAGACGAAGAGTTCGCGCCCTCCGGGTTGCCGCCGCCGACGATGTCGATGCCGTCAGGCAGCAGGGTATGCTCGACGCCGAGGGTCGCCAGGCCGTCGGCCATGGCCTGCAGGCGGTCGGACTCCTTGACCCGAAGCTCCTCGGCCCCGCGCAGCCGGGTCACGCCCTCGGCATTGGCGGCGGCGATGAACAGCGCCGGGAACTCGTCGATGGCCAGGGGCACCTGCTCCACCGGGATGTCGATGCCCTTCAGCGGCGCGTATCGGATGTGCAGGTCGGCCACCGGCTCGCCGCCCACCTCATGCTCGTTGGTGAGCCGCAGGTCGGCACCCATCAGCTGGAGGATGTTGATCACGCCGATGCGGGTCGGGTTGATGCCGACGTGCTCCAGCACCAGGTCCGAGCCCGGGGTGATCGCCGCTGCCACCAGGAAGAAGGTGGCGGAGGAGATGTCCGAGGGCACGTCGATGGGGGCGGCGGTGAGCTTGCCACCGCCCTGCAGCCAGCAGGTGTCGCCCTCGCGATGCACCTCATAGCCGAAGCCCGCCAGCATCCGCTCGGTGTGGTCGCGGGTCGGCGCCGGCTCGCGCACCCGGGTCTCGCCCTCGGCATAGAGCCCGGCGAGCAGCAGGCAGGACTTCACCTGGGCGCTGGCCATGGGCATGTCGTAGGTGATGCCCTGGAGCGGCTTGCCGCCGTGGATGCGCAGCGGCGGCCGGCCGCCCTCGGCGGTGTCGATCTCGGCGCCCATCAGGCGCAGCGGATCGGCCACCCGGCCCATGGGGCGCTTGGTCAGGGAGGCGTCGCCGGTAAGCTCGGTGTCGAAGGCCTGGCCGGCCAGCAGCCCGGCGAACAGGCGCATGGCGGTGCCGGCATTGCCCACGTAGAGCGGTCCGGAGGGCGCCTTGAGGCCGTGCATGCCGACGCCGTGGACGGTGACGCGGCCCTGGTGGGGGCCCTCGATGGCCACGCCCATCTCGCGGAAGGCCTGCAGGGTCGCCAGGCTGTCCTCCCCTTCCAGGAAGCCCTTCACCTCGGTGACCCCCTCGGCCAGGGCGCCGAGCATGATGGAGCGATGGGAGATGGACTTGTCGCCGGGCACGCGGATGCGCCCGGTCACACCGCCGCCGGGCGTGACCCGGTAGCGCAGCTTGCCGTGTTGTTGCATCTGGTATTCCGCCTGATAGCTGGTCTGGTTCAGCAGGGATTCGAAGTAGTGTCGCGCATGGCTGGCCCGGTCGAAGATGGCCAGCATGGCATCGCCGTCGCCGCGCTCCACGGCGCGCCGCAGCCGGCCCACGCCGGTCTCGAAGTCGTCCAGGGAGGCCAGCACCGCGTCGCGGTTGGCGATGAAGATGTCGCGCCACATCACCGGGTCGCTGCCGGCGATGCGGGTGAAGTCGCGAAAGCCGCCGGCGGCGTAGCGGAAGATCTCCAGCCGCTCGTCCTGGCGGGCCAGGGTGTCCACCAGCGAGAAGGCCAGCAGGTGCGGCAGGTGGCTGGTGCGTGCCAGCACCTGGTCGTGGCGCACCACGTCCATCTCCAGCACCTCGGCGCCGCAGGCCGCCCAGAGCGCGCGCACCCGGGCGAGTGCCGCCGGGTCGGTGTCGGACTCCGGGGTGAGAATCACCTTGTGGTTGACGTAGAGCGCGGGGTTGGCCGCCGCCACACCGCTCTTCTCGGAGCCGGCGATGGGGTGGCCGAGCACCAGATGGGGCGGCACCCGGCCGAAGGCCCGACGGGCCACGTCGCGGATGGCCGCCTTGGTGCTGCCCACGTCGGTGATCACCACCCCGGGGGCGGCACGGTGGATCACCGATGCCAGCTGGGTCATGACCGACTCCATGGCCAGCACCGGTACCGCCAGCACCACCAGGGTGGCGCCGTCGATGACCGCCTCGAGGCGGGTGTCGCCGCCGTCGATCAGCCCCATCTCGATGCCGCGGGCGATCTCGTCGGGGTTGGGGTCGCATGAGTGGATCGCACCCCGGAAACCAGCAGCGCGCAGCGCCGCGGCCAGGGAGCCGCCGATCAGCCCCAGGCCGACGATCAGGATGCGGTCTTCATCGACCGACGCTTGCATCGTTGACGCCATGTCTCAGAGCACGCCGATCGGGTAGGAGCCCAGCACCTTCACCTCAGCGGCGCGCAGGCGCACCTCCTCCAGCACCGCGGCCACGCGGGGCTCATCGCGGTGCCCCTTGAAGTCGATGAAGAAGACGTAGTTCCACACGCCGCTGCGCGACGGCCGGGTCTCCAGGCGCGTCATGTCGATCTGGTGGCGATGGAAGGGCTCCAGCAGGTCGTGCAGGGCGCCGGGCTGGTTGCGCATGGCCACCACGATGGAGGTCTTGTCCTCGCCGGACATCGGCACGTCCTGGTGGCCGATGATCAGGAAGCGCGTGGAGTTGTCCGGGCGATCCTCGATCTTCTCGGCCAGGCGGGTCAGGTCGTAGAGCTTGGCGGCCATGTCGCCGGCGATGGCGGCGCTGTGCCACTCGGTCTTGACCAGCCGCGCCGCCTCCGCGTTGGACGACACCGGCACCCGCTCGGCGTGGGGGAAGTGGGCGTCGAGCCACTTGCGGCACTGGGCGAAGGACTGCGGGTGGGAGTAGATGCGCGAGACCTTGTCCTGGCGGGTGGTCTCGGCCACCAGCAGGTGGTGGTGGATGCGCAGCACCACCTCGCCGCAGATGCGCAGGCCGGAGTCCATGAAGGAGTCCAGGGTGTGGTTGATCACCCCCTCGGTGGAGTTCTCCACCGGCACCACGCCGTAGTTGACGGCGCCGGCCTCCACCTCGCGGAACACCTCGTCGATGGCCGCCATGGGCAGGCTGATGGCGCTCTCGCCGAAGTGCTTGATGGCGGCCTGCTGGGTGAAGGTGCCCTCAGGGCCCAGGTAGGCGACCTTGATGGGCTGCTCCAGCGCCAGGCAGGCGGACATGATCTCGCGGAACAGCCGGGCGACCTCCTCGCTGTCCAGCGGGCCCTTGTTCAGCGCCATGATCCGGCGCAGCACCTGGGCCTCGCGCTCGGGACGGTAGAAGACCGCCTTGGGGTCCTCGGCGGTCTTGACCTGGGCCACCTGCTGCGCGGCGGCCGCCCGCTCGTTGATCAGGCGCAGGATGTCGCTATCCAGAGCGTCGATGCGCTGCCGGAGCGCGTCAAGATCGATGGGGGTATCACTCATGCTTGTCCCCTAAGGTTCGTAATGTGTCCAGTGCCTAGCGAATAGCAACCAGCGCTTAGCCCCGCCGCTTCTCGAAATCGGCCATGAAGGCGATCAGCGCATCCACAGCGGCTTCAGGTACCGCGTTGTAGAGGCTCGCGCGCATACCGCCGACGCTGCGGTGCCCCTTGAGGTTCAACAGCCCCGCCGCCTCGGCCTCGGCCAGGAACGGCTTGTCCAGGCGCTCGTCCGCCAGCACGAAGGGCACGTTCATCCGCGAGCGGTTGCGCAGGTCGATGGGGTTCGAGTAGAGCTCGCTCCCATCGATGGCGGCATAGAGCTTGCGCGCCTTGCGGGCGTTGATGGCGTCCATGGCAGCCAGGCCGCCGACGTCATCCTTGAGCCACTCGAACACCAGGCCGGCCAGGTACCAGCTGTAGGTCGCCGGGGTGTTGATCATGGAGCCGGCCTCCGCCAGGGCCTGGTAGCCGAACAGCGAGGGCATGTCGGCGCGGGCACGGTCGAGCAGGTCGTCGCGCACGATCACCACCACCAGGCCCGCAGGGCCGATGTTCTTCTGGGCGCCGGCGTAGATGACGCCGAACTTCGACACGTCCAGCGGCCCGGAGAGGATGCTGGAGGACATGTCGCAGACCAGCGGCGCCTCGGAGCCGTCCAGGCGGCGCACCTCGGGGATGTAGTCGAACTCCAGGCCGCCGATGGTCTCATTGGCGGTGTAGTGCAGGTAGGCGGCATCGTCGGAGAGCACGATGTCCTCCTGGCGCGGCACCGCGTGGTGGCCGTTGGCCTCGCTGGAGGCGGCCACGTGGGCATCGCCGAACAGGTGGCGGGCCTCGGCCAGGGCCTTCTTGCCCCAGATCCCGGTGGTCAGGAAGTTGGCCCGGCCACCGGCGCCCAGCAGGTTGTAGGGCACCGCGGCGAACTGCTGGGTGGCCCCGCCCTGGGTGAAGAGCACCTTGTAGTTGGCCGGGATGGCCAGCAGCTCGCGCAGGTCGGCCTCTGCCTTCTCGGCGATGGCGACATACTCGGGGGCACGGTGGCTCATCTCCATCACCGAGAGGCCGCGGCCCTGATAGTCCAGCAGCTCGTCGCGGGCCCGCTCCAGCACGGTGGTGGGCAGCGCGGCCGGTCCGGCGCAGAAGTTGTAGTGGCGTGTCATCGGCGTTGTATTCCCTTAATCCTCGGCATCCGGCCCGGCGGCGTCATTTCCCTCGTCCGCGTCGAGCTCGGCATCAGCTTCCGGCACCTCTTCCGGCGAAGCGTCGCCCGGCTCGTCGATGCGCACGGTCTTGACCAGCTTCTCGTCGTTGCCCAGGCGGATCAGCATCACGCCCTGGGTGTTACGCGAGGTGATGGAGACCTCCTCCACGCGGGTCCGCACCAGGGTGCCGCGGTCGGTGATCAGCATCATCTCGTCGGCGGAGTAGACCTGCATGGCGGCGACCAGCGATCCGTTGCGCTCGCTGGTCTGCATGGCAATGACGCCCTGGCCGCCGCGGCCGCGCAGCGGGAACTCCTCCAGCCGGCTGCGCTTGCCGTAGCCGTTCTCGGAGGCGGTGAGGATGTAGATCTGGCCACCGTTGCCGTTCTCGACGTTGGCGCCCTCCCCGGCCTCGGCCTCGCTCTCCGCCCCATTTTCAACGTCGGCCTCTGCGTCGATCAGCTGGCTCTGGGGGATGATCAGGCTGATCACCTCGGCGTTATCCAGCAGGCGCATGCCGCGCACGCCGCGGGCGGTTCGGCCCATGGCGCGTACGTTACCCTCCTCGAAGCGGATCGCCTTGCCGTTGGAGGAGAGCAGCATCACGTGGTCGCTGCCCGAGGTGATGGCGGCGCCCACCAGGCGGTCGTCCTCCTCCAGATCGATGGCGATCAGGCCCACGCTGCGCGGCCGCGAGAACTGCTCCAGGCTGGTGCGCTTCACCGTGCCCTTGGCGGTGGCGAAGAAGATGTAGTGCTCGGGGTCATAGTCGCGCACCGGCAGGATGGCGTTGATCGACTCGCCCTCCTCCAGCGGCAGCATGTTGACCAGCGGCTTGCCCCGGGAGCCGCGGCTGGCGTTGGGCATCTCGTAGACCTTGAGCCAGTAGACCTTGCCGCGGTTGGAGAACAGCAGCACGGTATCGTGGGTCGAGGCCACCAGCAGGTGCTCGATGACGTCCTCGTCCTTCATGGCCGTGGCCGACTTGCCGCGACCGCCGCGGCGCTGGGCCTGGTAGTCGGAGAGCGGCTGGGTCTTGGCGTAGCCGGAGCGGGACACGGTGACCACCATGTCCTCCTCGGCGATCAGGTCCTCGAGGCGCAGATCCAGGTGGCTGGCCTGGATCTCGGTGCGGCGCGGGTCGCCGAACTGGTCGCGGACGGCGGTGAGCTCCTCGCGGATCACCTCCAGCAGGCGCTCGCTGGAGGCCAGGATCGCCATCAGCTCGGCGATCTTCTCGAGGATGCCGAGGTACTCGTCGAGGAGCTTCTCGGTCTCCAGGCCGGTCAGGCGGTGCAGGCGCAGCTCGAGGATCGCCTGGGCCTGGGCCGGCGAGAGGCGGTAGGAGGCGCCCACGTTGTCGAGGCCGAAGCCCTCCTCCAGCTCCTCGGGCTTGCAGGAGGTGGCGCCGGCGCGCTCCAGCATGCCGGTGACCTGGCCGGGCGGCCAGGTGCGGGCCAGCAGCTTCTCCTTGGCCTCCGCGGCGTTCGGCGAGGCCTTGATCAGCTCGATCACCTCGTCGATGTTGGAGATGGCGACGGTGAGGCCTTCGAGGATATGGCCGCGCTCGCGGGCCTTCTTCAGTTCGAACAGCGTGCGGCGGGTGACCACCTCGCGGCGGTGGCGGATGAAGGCCTCGAGGATCTCCTTGAGGTTCATGATCTTCGGCTGGCCATCCTCGATGGCCACCATGTTGATGCCGAAGACGCTCTGCAGCTGGGTCTGGGCGAAGAGGTTGTTGACCACCACCTCGCCGGACTCGCCGCGCTTGACCTCGATCACCACCCGCAGGCCGTCCTTGTCGGACTCGTCGCGCAGTTCGGCGATGCCCTCGATCTTCTTGTCCTTGACCAGCTCGGCGATCTTCTCGATCAGCCGCGCCTTGTTCACCTGGTAGGGCAGCTCGGTGACGATGATGTGGTCGCGGCCCGACTTGTCGTCATGCTCGATGGTGTGGCAGGCGCGCACGTAGATGCGCCCGCGGCCGGTGCGGTAGGCCTCGAGGATGCCGGCACGGCCGTTGATGATGCCGCCGGTGGGGAAGTCCGGGCCGGGCACGTGCTCCATCAGGTCGTCGACGGTGAGGGTGTAGTCGTCGATCAGCGCCAGGCAGGCGTCGATGATCTCGCCCATGTTGTGGGGCGGGATGTTGGTCGCCATGCCCACGGCGATCCCCGACGAGCCATTGATCAGCAGGTTGGGGACCTTGGTGGGCAGCACCTCGGGGATGCGCTCGGTGCCGTCGTAGTTGTCGACCCAGTCGACGGTGTCCTTCTCCAGGTCGGCCAGCAGCTCGTGGGCCAGCCGGGCCATGCGCACCTCGGTGTAACGCATGGCGGCGGCGCTGTCGCCGTCGATGGAGCCGAAGTTGCCCTGGCCGTCCACCAGCACGTGGCGCATGGAGAAATCCTGGGCCATGCGCACGATGGTGTCGTAGACGGCGCTGTCACCGTGGGGGTGATACTTACCGATGACATCGCCCACCACGCGGGCGGACTTCTTGTAGGGCTTGTTCCAGTCGTTGCCCAGCTCGTGCATGGCGAACAGCACGCGCCGGTGAACCGGCTTGAGACCGTCACGCACGTCCGGCAGCGCTCGGCCGATGATCACGCTCATCGCGTAATCGAGGTACGACTGCTTGAGCTCGTCCTCGATGTTGACTGGCAGAATCTCTCTGGCGATGTCACCCATGGGTCGTCGAATCCTTTGCACTGCAACAGGTTGGCCGCTCACCCCGGGGTCGCCGAGGGCGCCATATCAGCCTGCCATCATACCACCCCGGGCGAGGCAAAGGCAGTTGCTAGCCCTTCGTAGGAGGGCAATTCATTGCGCGATTGGCGCCGACAGGCGCCCCGCTGTCTTGACACCGCCGAATCCCCCGCACCATCGACTTCACCGGATGCGGCTAGACTGTGGGCACCGGCGACGAAAGGGATGCCCGCAGATGGAGAACGGCAAGGAGGTGGTCTTCGCCACCCGCGGGCTGACCCGCCTCTACCGCATGGGCGACGTCACCATCCCGGCCTTGCAGGGAGTCGACCTGGCGCTGCACCGCGGCGAGCTGCTGGTGATGCTGGGGGCGTCGGGCTCCGGCAAGTCCACGCTGCTCAACATCCTCGGCGGGCTCGACAGCCCCACCGAGGGCGAGGTGCACTATGTCGACGCCGAGGGCCACGACCACGACCTGAGCCACGCCAGCCAGCGCGAGCTGACCCGTTTCCGGCGCCACCACGTGGGCTTCGTCTTCCAGTTCTACAACCTGATATCGAGCCTGACCGCCCGGGAGAACGTGGCCATCGTCACCGAGATCAGCCGCGACCCCATGCCGCCCGAGGCGGCGCTGGCCCTGGTCGGCCTCGAGGCACGCCTGGACCACTTCCCCTCCCAGCTCTCCGGCGGCGAGCAGCAGCGGGTGGCCATCGCCCGGGCGGTGGCCAAGCAGCCCGACGTGCTGCTCTGCGACGAGCCCACCGGCGCCCTGGACTTCCGTACCGGCATCCGCGTGCTCGAGGTGCTGGAGCGGGTCAACCGCGAGACCGGCACCACGGTCGCGATCATCACCCACAACGAGGTGATCGGCGAGATGGCCGACCGGGTGATCCGCCTGCGCGACGGCCGGGTCGACGAGATCCACGTCAATCCGCGGCGCCGCCCCGCCCAAGACCTGCGCTGGTGACGCCATGGACGCGACCCCATGCTGACCCTCGACCGCAAGCTCGTCCGCGACCTCTGGCGTCTCAAGGGCCAGGGGCTGGCCATCGCGGTGGTGATCGCCAGCGGCGTGATGACGCTGATCCTGGCGGTGACCACCCTGGAGGCGCTCTCCGGCTCCCGGGATCGCTTCTACGCCAGCCACCACTTCGCCGAGGTGTTCGCCGACGTCAAGCGCGCGCCCCTCGGCCTGGTCGACCAGCTGCAGGCGATCGAGGGGGTCAACCTCGTCGATCCGCAGGTGCGCGCCGCGGTGCGCCTGGCGCTGCCCGGCTACGCCGACCCGATCCGCGGCATGATGCTGTCGGTCCCCGACGGGCGCCAGCCGACCCTCAACCGCCTGCAGCTGGTGGCGGGCGGCCTCCCCGAGCCCGGCCGGGACGACCAGGTGGTGGTCAGCGATGCCTTCGCCGAGGCCCACGGCCTGGCGCCCGGCGACGCCCTGGAGGCGATCATCGACGGTCGCCACACCACCCTGCGCCTGGCCGGCGTCGCCCTGAGCCCCGAGTTCCTCTACCAGGCCGCGCCCACCGACCTGATGCCGGACTACCGCCGCTACGCGGTGATCTGGATGAACGAGCGCGCCCTGGCCAGCGCCTACGGCATGCGCGGCGCCTTCAACCACCTCTCGCTCACCCTGCAGGCCGGGGCCGACGAGAAGCGGGTGATCGATGCCCTGGACCTGGCCCTGGCGCGCTACGGCGGCACCGGCGCCACCACCCGCCACGACCAGCAGTCCCACCGCTTCATCGAGGAGGAACTCAACCAGCAGCGCATCCAGGCCACCGTGCTGCCGACCATCTTCCTGGCGGTCTCGGCCTTCCTGCTCAACGTGGTCATGGGGCGCATCATCCAGACCCAGCGCGAGCCGCTCGCAGTGCTCAAGGCCTTCGGCTACACCGATGGCGAGCTGGCCCGCCACTACGGCCTGATGGCCGGCGCCATCGTGCTGGCCGGCTGGGCGCTGGGGGTGGCGCTGGGCGCCTGGGCCGCCGGCGGCCTGGCCGGCCTCTACCGCGAGTACTTCCGCTTCCCGGCGCTGGTCTTCCGGGTGCCCGCCTGGGCGCTGGCCCTGTCGCTGGCGGTGGCACTGCTGGCCGCCCTGGTCGGCACCTGGCACGCGGTGTGGCAGGCGGTCAGCCGTCCGCCCGCCGAGGCGATGCGCCCGCCAGCCCCGGCGCGCTTCCGGCGCAGCTGGCTGGAGCGCCTGCTGCCCGGCGCCCTGCTCGGCCACGAGGGGCGCATCATCCTCCGCCACCTGAGCCGCCATCCGGCCAAGGCCGGCTTCTCGGTGGCGGGCATCGCGCTCTCCGCCGGGCTACTGATGATGGGCGCCTACCAGCTCGACGCCGTGGATGCCATGATCGACCAGCAGTATCGCCAGGTGCTGCGCATGGACGTGGAGCTGACCTTCACCGAGGCGACGCCGGCCCGGGCCGCCGGGGAGCTGCGCCACCAGCCCGGCGTGCTGGCCGTGGAGACCTGGCGGCGGGTGCCGGTCACCCTGGTCCACGGCCACCGGCGCTACCGCACCAGCCTGCTGGGCATGGAGCCCGAGCCGGCGCTGCGCCAGGTGCTGGACGGCGCGGGACGCCCGCAGCGCCTGCCCGAGGAGGGGGTGATGCTCACCCGCCACCTGGCGGACGAACTGGGCGCGCGGCTGGGCGACACCCTGGAGGTGGCAATCATGGAGGGCCAGCGCCGCCGGGTCGGCCTGTCGCTCACCGCCCTGGTGGACGAGCCGCTGGGCGTGGGCGCCTATATGACCCGCGAGGGGCTCAACGCGCTGATGCGCGAGGGCCCGGCGATCAGCGGGGCCTGGCTGCTGGTGGACCCCGACCGCACCGAGGCGCTCAACGCGGCCCTCTGGGAGATGCCCGGGGTCGCCTCGATCGGGCTGCTCCGCGAGGCCGAGCGCGGCATCCGCGACTACATGGACGAGACCATCCTGGTATTCGCCCTGGTGTTCGTGGCCATCGCCACCTCGATCAGCTTCGGGGTGGTCTACAACAATGCGCGGATCGCCTTCGCCGAGCGCGCCCGGGAGCTCGCCACCCTGCAGGTGCTGGGCTATACCCGCGCCGAGGTGGCCCGCATCCTGCTCGGCGAGATCGCCCTGCTCACCCTGGCGGCGATCCCGCTGGGCTGGGCCATCGGCATCGGCTTCGCACGGCTGCTCAACCAGGCCTTCAGCAGCGACCTGTTCCGCATCCCGCTGGTGCTGACGCCCCAGGCCTTCGGCATCGCCGCCGGCGGGGTGCTGGCCGCCTCGCTGCTGGTGGGGCTGCTGGTGGTTCGCCGCCTCGGGCGCCTGGACAAGATCCGCGTGTTGAAGGCGGTGGAGTAATAAGCGCCGAGCCGGCAGTGGCGTGATTCATGCCACCAAGACATGAAACGACGAGTGGGAGCCCGATTGATCTGTGCCCCCCAAGGAACCCTAGGGAGATCCCTCCATGACATCACGCCACCCCTGGAGTCGACGCCTGCTGTGGGGCTTGCTGGCCCTGGCGCTGCTCGCCCTGCTGGCCTGGGCGCTGCGCCCGGCGCCGGTGCCGGTCAGCGTGGCCCGGGTCACCGCCGGCCCCTTCGTCGACGCGGTGATCGAGGAGGGCCGCACGCGGCTGCGCGACACCTGGAACGTCTCGGTGCCCATCGCCGGCTACCTGCAGCGGGTGATGCTGGAGGTCGGCGACGAGGTCGAGCAGGGCCAGACGCTGTTCCGCCTGGAGCCGAGCCCCGCCCCGGCCCTGGACCCGCGCTCGCGCCTGCAGGCCGAGGACGCCCTGCAGGCCGCCGAGGCGCGGCTGCGCGCCGCCCGGGCCAACCTGGAGACCGCCCGGGCCGAGCGGCGCTTCGCCGACGCCGAGTACGACCGCTACCGCCAGCTGCACCAGCGCAACCTGGTCTCCACCGCCGACCTGGAGCAGCGCCAGAGCCAGCGCGACCGCCAGCGCTCCATCGAGAGCGCCGCCACCTCCAGCGTGGAGGCCGCCCGCTTCGAGGTGGAGAGCGCCCGGGCGGTGCTGGCGGTGGCCAGCGGCCAGCGCGGCGACATCGAGCACCCCGAGCTGGAGGTGCGCGCGCCCATCGCCGGCACGGTGCTGACCCGCTACCGCTGCTGCGAGGGCAGCGTGGCGGCCGGCGAGCCGATCCTGGAGCTGGGCAGCCTGGCCGACCTGGAGATCCAGGTGGACCTGCTCTCCATGGACGCGGTGCGGGTGCGGCCCGGCATGGCGGTGCGCATCACCGGCTGGGGCGGCGAGCCGCTGGCGGGCCAGGTGCGCCGCATCGAGCCCGCCGGCTACACCCGCGTCTCGGCGCTGGGGGTCGACGAGCAGCGGGTGCCGGTGATCATCGACTTCGCCGAGGACGCCGACCCTGCCGCCCTGGGCCTGGGCAGCGGCTTCCGGGTCGACGCCGAGTTCCGGGTCTGGGAGGCCGACGAGGTGCTGCAGCTGCCCACCAGCGCGCTGTTCCGCGCCGACGGCGACTGGGCGGTCTTCACCCTGGACGACGGCCGCGCCCGACAGGTGCCGGTGACGCCCGGCCGCCGCAGCGGGTTGACCACCCAGCTGCTCGACGGCCTGGAAGCGGGCGAGCTGGTCATCACCCACCCCGGCGAGCGGGTGGACGACGGCGTGAGGGTGCGGGTGGAGGAGTGACTCGCCATGGGCCAGTCAGCGACAAGGGGTTTATGCTGTTGGCTCCCTCATCTGGAGTCTCACCCCATGCGCATCGCAACCCTGGGCCCGGCGGGCAGCAACCACGAACTGGTGGCGGGACGCTACCTGCAGGCCAACGCCCCCGGCGGGGGCGAGATCCGGCTGCTGCCGACCTTCGAGGAGGCCTTCGCGGCCCTGCTGGCCGGCGACGTGGACCGCGTCCTGCAGTGCACCGCCCACCCTACCCACGGCGAGTGCGTCGGCCGCTACATGCACCGGCTGTTCCCGGTGGACGCCTTCATTGCCGGCAGCAAGCCGCTGGCGGTCCTGGCGCGGGCCGAGGTGCCCCACCCTCGCACCCTGGGCCTGCAGCCGGCCACTCGCCACTACACCGACCTTTCCGGCTACGACGAACTGATCGAGCAGCCCTCCATCGTCACCGTGGCGGAAGGCCTGCTGGCCGGCCAGTTCGAGGCCGGCATCTGCGCCCTCGAGGTACTCGACGCGCACCCGGGCCGGCTGCGGCTGGTGGAGGACCTGGGTCCCGCCCTGGATGTCTGGGCGGTGTTCGGCCCTACCCCGCTGCCGGCCACCGACCCCCGGGTCTACTGAGCCGCCAGGCCGCGGGCCAGCGGCTCAGAGGGCGAAGATGACCAGGGCGCCGACCACCACCAGCAGCCCGCGCAGCCAGGCGGCCCGGCGGGCGATCACCCCGAAGGAGATGGCGGTGAGACCGACCGCGATCTTCACGGCATCGAACACCGCCCAGACCGGGTCGTGGCCGAGCCGGATCACGTCGGGGTTGGCCACCATGGCCAGCGGGATGATGTAGAGGCCGATGCCCAGCGCCATGGCCTTCATCGCCACCTTCAGCCAGTTCTCGCCGACCATGCCCGCGGCGATGAAGACCCCGCCGCAGACCGGCGGCGTGATGGTCGAGAGCAGCGCGAACCAGAACACGAAGAGGTGGGCCAGCAGCGGCTCCAGCCCCAGGGCCGTGAGGGCCGGGCCAGCCACCGAGACGCAGATCACGTAGGCGGCGGTGGTCGGCACCTCCATGCCCAGCACCAGGCAGGCCAGCGCGGTGAGCAGCAGGGCCGGCCACAGCATCTCGTTGGAGAGCGAGAGGATACCGGAGGTGATCTTGACCCCGAGGCCGGTGAGCGACAGCACGCCGATCACCAGCGAGGCGCAGATGATGATCGCCCCGATCACCGCCACCTGCCGCCCTGCCGTGACCAGCGCCTCGGCCAGGCGCGAGGCGAAGCCGCGCAGCGAAAAGGTGAGCGTCACGTCGAAGAACAGCAGCAGCATGCCGGCGAAGACCGCGATGCTGGCCGCGTACTGGGGCGTATAGCCGCCGAGGAAGATCCGCTCGAGCAGGATCACGAAGGGTACGGCAAAGAACAGCGAGGTGATCAGCACCTCCTTGGCGGCGGGCTGCTCGCTTGCCGCCATGGGGCGCAGGTCATGCCGGGTGGCATAGGCGTTGATGCCCACCCACACGGTGACGAAATAGAGGATCGCCGGCAGCAGTGCCGCTGCCATGATCTGGGTATAGGGCGTGCCGGTGAGCTCGACCATCACGAAGGCCCCCGCGCCCATCAGCGGCGGCATGATCTGTCCGCCCGACGAGGCCACCGCCTCCACGCCACCGGCCAGCGACCGGGGATAGCCCAGCCGTGTCATGGTCGGGATGGTGATCGCCCCGGTGGAGGCCACGTTGGCCGAGGCCGACCCCGAGATCGAGCCCATCAGCGCCGAGGAGATCACCGACACCTTGGCCGCCCCCCCGGTCAGGCGACCGGCACAGGCGCTGGCCATGTTCATGAAGCCGCGGCCCGCCTCGCCGGCGTTGAGCATGGCACCGAAGATCACGAAGATCGCCACCACCCCGACGCTGACGCCGGTCAGCTTGCCCCAGAGCCCGCCTTCGGCAATGGTCAGGGTACCCACGAAGCTCTGCATGGGCAGCCCGGGGTGACCGAACTGCCCGGGGATATGCTCGCCAAACACCGCATAGGCCAGTGCCAGCAGCGCCACCAGCGGCAGCGGCCAGCCGATCGCCCGGCGCGCCGCCTCCAGGGCCAGGAAGATCAGGAAGACGCCGACCCCCATCTGCAGGTGGCCGTAGATGAAGCCGTACTGGTTGGCCAGCATCGACTCGTTGAGGGCGATATAGCCGCAGGCGGCCACGCCCAGCAGCGTCAGCAACCAGCCGCTGGCGCGCTCGAAGGGGGTGCGGGCGGCGAAGATCAGGATCCACGGCAGGGCCAGCGCCATGTGGATGGGCCGGCTGACCAGGGCCGGCGTCAGCCCGTAGAAGATCAGCCCGATATGGAAGATGACGGTGACGGCGCCCAGCACCACCCAGACCGGGTGCAGGCGGGAAACGGGTTGCAGCATGGAGAGTGCCTTGACGACGCGGCCGGCCCCTGGCCGGCCCGGGATCCATCACCCGGCCGGGCGCGAGACCCGGCCGGGTGCAGCGACGGGCTCAGCGCAGGTGATCGGGGATCTCGATGCCTGCTTCGTCGTAGTAGCGCACGGCACCCGGGTGCAGGGTGCCGGCGATGTTGCCGATCATGTCGTGGGTGATGCCGCCCCACCAGGCCGTCTCCTCGGCCATCGCCTCGCGGCGCTCCCAGAAGGTCCGGGTCAGGGTATAGGCGGTGTCGTCATCCATGCCGGTGGTGGTGTAGGCGATGACCGGCAGCGAGGTGGTCTCGACGTCCTGATCGACGCCGGAATAGGTGCCGGCCGGAATGGTCTGGCGGGCGGCACCGGTCTGCTCGATCTGCTCGTCGGTCAGGCTGACCAGGCTGATCGGCATGCTCGCGGCGGTCTCGATGACGTTGGGCGTGGGGAAGGAGCTCGCTGTGACGAAGGCGTCGATCTGGCCGTTCTTGAGGGCATCCGGGCCGCTGCCGATCTCGGCGTTGGCGATGCGCACCTTGTCCATCATCTCGAAGAGCTCGAGGTAGCGCTCGGCCTCGCGGGCCCCGAAGGTGCCGCGACCGATCAGGATATGCTTGTCCTCCAGGGCGTCCAGGCCGACGACGCCCTCGTCACCGGCCAGCACGAAGTGCATGGTGATGGCCGGAATCGGGAAGAGGCCCCGGATCTCCTCGAAGCGCGGATTGGGGCGCTCGGCGAACGGGCCTTCGCCGGCCGCGGCCTGGGTGACCAGCGCCGGCGGCGTGGTGAAGACATAGTTGCCCTGCCTGGCCACCACCTCCATCACGTTCTGTACCGAGCCCTGGCTCTCCTCGAGGGTCAGTACCACCTCGCCATCGGTGCCCTGGCGGATCGCCTCGGACAGCTCCACGCCCATCTGATAGTAGGCCGTGCCGGCCGATGCGGACTTGTAGGTGACGCGGGTCTCGGCCTGAGCGGAGAGCGCAGAGACGCCCATCAGCACGGCGGTGGCGGAGGCCAGCAGGGTGCGGGCAAACGGTCGGTTGATCGGTGACATCGATCTCTCCCTTGGCATGTATCCAGTTTGGCGCAGGCGGCGCCTTGTTGTAGGTTATCGCGGCCATCGGCCCGTCAGCCGATCGCCAAGGCCCTATCATGCCGATTTTCGGCACATTAGACATCAAGGAATTGACCATGCGAGGAGTGGCCGTCATCGGAGCCGCCGGCGGCATCGGCCAGGCTATCGCCGAGGCGCTGCTGGAAGCCGGTGACGCGGTGTTCCTGCTCGACCAGGCATCCGCTCGGCCGAGTCTGGCCGCCCTGCAGGCGGCCTGGCCGGAACGCACGCCCTTCATCGCCTGCGACCTCGCCAACCCGGCCAGCATCGAGCAGGCCTTCGCCCGCGTCGGGGAAAGCGAGCTCGGGCTGGGTGCCTGCATCAACGCGGCCGGCGTGATTCACCGCGGGCCCTTCATCGACGTCCCCCGGGAGGCACTCGACCGGATGCTGGCGGTGAATGTCGCCGGCGTCTTCCAGGCCCTGCAGGCGGCGTCTCGGCAGATGATGGCAACCGGCGGCGGCCATATCGTCAACCTGGCCTCGGCCCATGGCCTTCGCACCACGGCCGAGCGGTCGGCCTACGCCATGTGCAAGGGGGCCATCCTGTCGCTGACCCGCGCCCTGGCCGTGGAACTGGCGCCCCACGGCATCCTGGTCAACGCCGTCGCCCCCGGGCCCGTGGCTGCCGGCATGCAGGATGCCCGATCGGCATCCCGGCGGCGCTGGCAGGACGCCACGCCAATCGGGCGGGTGGCCACCGCCGCGGAGGTCGCCCGGGCCGTGGCCTGGCTCGCCTCGCCTGATAACACCTTCATCACCGGCGACACCCTGGTGATCGATGGCGGGGCTACCGCCGCCCTGGGCGCCTCTTGAAGGCAGCTCGAGGGCCCGCGATCATTGGCGGTTAGCCAATCCATCGGAGCCGGCCTTAGAGCGGTTCATCGCACTTTGCCGGGAGTCGTTCCAATCCCTATAATACTAAGTATTACCTTTGGCTACTGGTGTCGGTATGACAAGACCAACATCCATCAAGCTCGATGACGACCTGAAAGGTCGGATCCAGCAACTGGCTGACGCCCGTCAGCGATCTGCGCACTGGCTGATGCGTGAAGCCATCGAGCAGTATGTGAAGCGAGAAGAGCGACGGGAGGCCTTGAGGCAGGACGCCCTGAACGCGTGGGAGGATTACCAGGCGACTGGACTGCATGCGACTGCTGATGAAGTAGAGCAATGGCTAGTCAGCTGGGGGAAGGATGATGAGGTGCCGGCTCCCTCATGCCACAAGTGATCTTTGCCCCGGCAGCCGTCCGGGATCTGGAGCGTCTGCGTGAGTTCCTTCGACCAAAGAACCCAGCTGCCGCTGAGGGAGCCGCCAGGGCGATCATCAGCGGCATCCAGGAGCTTGGAAAATTCCCGAATATCGGACGTCCGATCGACGATCTCCCAGATGAGTACCGGGACTGGTTGATTGATTTTGGCGATGGCGGTTACATCGCGAGATATCGCTTGAACGGTGACACGGTGGTGGTGCTGGCCATTCGCCACCAGAGAGAAGCCGGCTTCTGACGGGAAGCACTCGAACCGCCGGATCACTCTCGGGCAGCCATTTCATCATGAGGCCTACCGGGGCGTCCGCTCCCATCGGACCACTTCACTTGAAGGCAACCCGCGGGCCCGCGATCATTGGCGACTCGCCAACCCGCCGGAGCCGCCCATGACCAGCCCCCACGCCACGCCCCTGACCGAACGCCCCCTGCTGGTGCTCTACACCGGCGGCACCCTGGGCATGGTGGAGACACCGGACGGCCTGGCACCTGGGGGCGACATCGAGCCGCGCCTGGCGCGGGCGCTGGCCACCCTGCCGCCCGCCCGACAGGCCAGCCTGCCGGCTTTTGATGTGCTGGCCTTCCCGGAGCCCATCGATTCCAGCGCCGCCACCCCACGTGATTGGCAGCGCCTGGGCCGTGAGATCGCCGGGCGCTACCGCGACCATGCCGGCATCGTGGTGCTGCACGGCACCGACACCCTGGCCTGGACGGCCTCGAGCCTCGCCTTCCAGCTGCAGGGACTCGACCGTCCGGTGGTCGTAACCGGCGCCATGCACCCGCTGGAGGCCCCGGGCAGCGATGCCCTGGCCAATCTCGAGCTCGCCCTGCGCTTCGCCGCCAACCCGGCCCTGCAGGAGGTGGCGATCGCCTTCGGCGGCAAGCTGCTGCGCGGCGTGCGCGCCCGCAAGTGGCATACCCGGGACGACGACGCCTTCGCAAGCCCCAACTACCCGCTGCTCGGCGAGCGGGTCGACCAGGACGCCGTCCTCTTCCCCGGCCGCGGCCTGGCGCACCAGCAGCGCGGCGCCCCCCTCTTCGAGCTGCCCGACTACACGGCGCTGGCCGACGGCGGGGTCGCCCGGCTGGTGGTGTGGCCGGGCATCAGTGCCCGCCAGGTGGCGGCCTGGCTGGAGGACCCGCGGCTGCAGGGTGCCCTGCTGGAGGTCTGGGGAGGTGGCAACGCGCCGGATGACCCGGCGCTGCTGGAGGCGCTGGCTGCGGCCAGCGGAGAGGGCAAGCTGCTCGCGGCGATCAGCCAGTGTCCCCACGGCAGCATCGCCATCGGCGAATATGCCGCCGGCCAGGGGCTCAAGGCCGCCGGGGTGATGTCGGGAGAGACGATGACGCCGGAGGCCGCCATGGCCAAGCTGGTACACCTCTTGGCCCAGCCGCTGGAAGATGCCGAGCGGCGCCGACGCTTCCTGACGCCGCTGGTGGGCGAGCGCTGACGGCGGCGGGCCGTAGCGTTGACGCCGGTCATGCACGGCATCTCCCGAGCCGCTATGGTGGGGGTAATCTTACCCCCTCGATTCCCACGGACAGGAGCGCCGCCATGGAACACCCCGACCACCCCTTCACCGAACTCTTCGAGCAGCTGGGCCTGGCCTCGGATCCGGAGGCCATCAAGCGCTTCATCGAGCGCAACGGGCCGATCCCCGATGAGATCCCCCTGCCCGACGCCCCCTGCTGGAACGAGGGGCAGGCCGAGTTCCTGCGCGAGGCCATCGAGGCGGATGCCGACTGGGCCGAGGTGGTCGACCACCTCAATGCCTCGCTGCGCAAGTCATGAGGGGTCGAGCCGAACCGGCGGAAAGGCATCATCCGGCTTGACCGGGCCCAAAGCACAGAATTAAATGAACTTTACCCACCGGGAGGGTGGGTGAACCGGCGTCGCAGTGTCGCGCGGCGTCAACAAGGAATTCAGTGCTTACCAAACGGTGGCGCCCACCGGTGAGATGCCCGAGATGATCTGTGAACGCGACACCAGCACCACAATCGACCTCCCACCTCTTCCCGAGCCCTTCCACGGCAGGCTTGCCGAATGCAACACGCTCCCTTCGCTGCCGGCGGCGGTGGCTCGCGTTCTGACCGTTGCCCGCTCCCCCGATGCCAGCCTGATGGACTACGCCAAGGCCATTGAAGAGGACCCGGCGCTGACGCTCCGGCTCTTGTCCCTGGCCAACAGCGCCTACTACTCCCGCCGGGGGATCGAGTCCCACACCTGCCAGGAAGCGGTTTCGCGTGTAGGCCTGGACACGACACTGGCCGCAGTGATGAGCTTCGGGCTGGCCAGGGCCAACATGACGAGCCTGAATCTCGATTACCTATGGCAACGCGCCATCATCGCCGCCCTTGCCGCCCGTCATCTCGCGGAACGGCTCTGCCCACAGAAAGCCGGCACCCTGTTCACCATCGCCCTGTTGCAGGACATCGGGGTCCTGGCCGCCATTGCCCTGGATGAGGACGACTACCATCAGCAGATACGGTCAACGACAGGGCACGACAGCCTGGTCGCCGCCGAGCAGTCTCTGTACGGCTGCGACCACGCCAGGATCGGTGGATGGCTCGCCGCCAACTGGGGGCTACCAGGACACCTGGCCCACGGCATCGCGGAAAGCCATGGGGAGCTCTCCGCCACCGCCCCCGAGATGCTCTGCCTGCGACTCTCTGGGCCGGTCGCCGATGCCTGGCTCTCGCCTTCCCCACCCCGCGCCCTCTTTCGCCTCCTGCATCGCTTCGAGACCCTGTCAGAGACCCTTCCGGTCTCCCTGGCAACACTGCTCGATGAAGTGCAGGACCAGCTGCCCAGCATGACGAAGCTCCTCGACATCACCTCTCCGCCGGCCTATGACAACCAGGCGCTGCTGGAGGAGGCCCAGCAGCACCTGTTTCGCCAGACCCTGGCCCTGACCGCCCGGCTCGATGCCCACGAAGCCGAGATGGACGCCCTGCGCCAGAGGCAGACCGAGCTCGAACAACGCAGCCGACGAGATGCCTTGACCGGCCTTGCCAACCGAGCCTGGCTTGAGGAGCAGCTCAAGGAGCGTTTCCAGCTCTGTCGGGAACAGGACCGAACCCTGTCAGTGGTCTTCATCGACTTGGATCACTTCAAGATGCTGAATGATCGCCATGGTCATCAGCTGGGAGATCAGGTGCTGGAGAATTTCGCGGTAGCCCTGCAGGAGTCCGTTCGCGAAGGGGACCTGGCGGGACGCTACGGTGGCGAGGAATTTCTGGTGATTCTGCCGGACGAGCGGTCGGAGGGAGCCCAAGCGATGGCGAACCGTCTGGCGGAATGCCTCACGACTCGCTCCATGGCCCATGTCGACGGGGTAGCGCTGCATGTCACGGTCTCCATCGGCATTGCCTGCCTGGACGACGGCCCCTTCAAGAACGCACGCGAGCTCATCGACGCGGCGGACCAGAGCATGTATGACGTCAAGCGCAGCGGGCGCGACGGCTCAGCCACCTACCGACAGTAGCGCCCCCTACTCCACCAGCCGGCCATTGGCCTCCACCCGGCGCCTGAGCCAGGCGCCGGCTAGCAGCAGCAGCGTCAGGGCCACCAGCGGCAGGATCACGCTGAGGCTCAGCGCCTCCTCGCTCTCCACCGCCTCCAGGGCGCCGTAGATGGCGCTGGCGTAGACCGCCCACTTCACCCCCAGGCCGATGATGGCCGCCATCACGAAGGTGCCCAGCGGTAGCCGCAGCAGGCCGGCGGCGAAGTTGACCACGGAGTGGGGAAAGCCCGGCAACACCCGCAGCGCGCACTGGGTCAGAAAGTCGCTGCGCCGCTCGAGCTTGCCCATGATCTTCTGGGTGAGAGTTCCGGGTGTCCAGCGGTCGCTGAAACGCGCCGAGAGGTAGTAGGCGCCCAGGGCTCCCGCCACACTGCCGACGATCAGCATCGGAGTGGCGGCCAGCGGCGAATAGAAGGGGGCGATCAGCCAGAGCCCGATGCTTCCGGGCAGGCCAACGGCCAGGGTCACGGCCATGATCAGAATCACCGAGAGGATGACCAGCGGGTGATGGGACGCCTCATCGGCCCAGCGCTGCACGTCGGCGAGTTCCGGCGAGTGCCAGATCCACAGGTAGCCGGCCATCAGGATGGCGGCGCCAATGGCGACCCAGCGCCAGGGGCGTTTCAGCGGAGGTTCGTTGCGCATCGAGGGTTCTCGGTCATCCGTTGACCGCCATGGTGCCATGCCGCCGCCGCCCGGTCACGGCCAGGGCAACGGGTCCCGCGGCTAACCCTCAAGCATCCAGCCGGCTGGCCTCGGCATTGACAGCAGCGGGCTCGACCGGAGGCTCGATGGCCGGGCCATCGCCCAGCCGCGGCATGGCAGCCACCCGGATATCCACGTAGCGCAACAGGCCCAACTGCAACGCCAGGACGGCGAAACACCAGAGAAGGCCCTTGATCATGGGGAGTTCCTCGAGAGAGGCCGGCGGCCTCGATGCCTTCATCATAGTCCTGAGAAGGCAACGGGGAAAGATAGCTCGCTAAGGAAACGCTGCATAAATCGCGCCGCAGCTGCCTCGCAGCCATCGGCGAGGTAGAATTCGGTCCTCCTGCCACTGCCTGATCAGAGCCACCCGATG
>NZ_JACHZF010000032.1 GCF_014193375.1 Halomonas campaniensis | reverse complement strand
GATCAAGAAATAGCCAATCTCAAGCCCGTAGCGCCAATGTCTTCACCGAGCCTGAGATCTGGGAGCGTCTGGCCGGCCCGGTGCAACATCCGGGCTAGGCGGCTTGCCACAGACACCGGATTCCGATACCGCATGCAGCGCGCCGACTTCCACTACGAGCTCCCCGACGAGCTGATCGCCCGCTACCCCTCCGAGCAGCGCAGCGACTGCCGGCTGCTGTGCGTCGACGGCCCCACCGGCGAGCTGGCCCACCGCCGCTTCACCGACCTGCTGGAGCTGCTCGAGCCCGGCGACCTGCTGGTGTTCAACGATACCCGGGTGATTCCCGCCCGCCTGCACGGCCACAAGGCCAGCGGCGGCAAGGTGGAGATGCTGCTGGAGCGCCCACTGGATGCCCACCGCGGCCTCGCCCACCTGCGCTCGAGCAAGTCGCCGAAGCCCGGCACCGAGCTGGTCTTCGAGGGCGATATCCGTGCCGTGGTGGAGGGGCGTCGCGACGCCCTGTTCGAGCTGCGCTTCCTGGGCGAGACGCCGCTCATCACGCTGCTGGAGCGCCATGGCCACATGCCTCTGCCGCCCTACATCACCCGCGAGGACGAGCTGGCCGACCGCGACCGCTACCAGACCGTCTATGCCCGCCGCGACGGCGCGGTGGCCGCCCCCACCGCCGGGCTGCACTTCGATGAGCCGCTGCTCGAGGCGCTGGCCGCCAGGGGCGTGGAGCGCGCCTTCGTCACCCTGCACGTGGGTGCCGGCACCTTCCAGCCGGTGCGCGCCGACGACATCCGCGAGCATGTCATGCACAGCGAGTGGCTGGAGGTGGACGAGGCGACCTGCGCCAAGGTGCGGGCGGCCCGCGCCGCCGGGCGCCGGGTGATCGCCGTGGGCACCACCAGCGTGCGCTGTCTGGAGAGCGCCACGGGCGCCGACGGCGAGATCGCCCCCTACCGCGGCGAGACCGACATCTTCATCTACCCCGGCTACCAATGGCGCTGCGTGGACGCCCTTATCACCAACTTCCACCTGCCGGAGTCCACCCTGCTGATGCTGGTGGCCTCCTTCGCCGGCTTCGATACCACCCTGGCGGCCTACCGCGAGGCGGTGGCCGAGCGCTATACCTTCTTCAGCTATGGCGATGCCATGTTCCTGACGCGAGTTCCCCATGCGTAACGACTGCTTCATGACCTTCGAGCGCCTGGCCAGCGACGGCCGGGCCCGCCGCGGCAGACTGACCTTTCCCAGGGGAACGGTCGAAACACCGGCCTTCATGCCGGTGGGCACCTACGGCACCGTCAAGGGCATGACCCCGGTGTCGGTCGAGGAGATCGGCGCCGAGATCATCCTCGGCAACACCTTCCACCTGTGGCTGCGCCCGGGCATGGAGGTGATCGAGGCCCACGGCGACCTGCACGACTTCGCCCAGTGGCAGAAGCCGATCCTCACCGACTCCGGCGGCTTCCAGGTCTTCTCGCTGGGCGCCATGCGCAAGATCACCGAGCAGGGCGTGCACTTCCGCTCGCCGGTGGACGGCGCCAAGGTGTTCATGGGACCCGAGGAGTCCATGGCCGTGCAGCGCTCGCTGGGCTCCGACGTGGTGATGATCTTCGACGAGTGCACCCCCTACCCGGCCACCGAGAAGGAGGCGCGCCTCTCCATGGAGCGCTCGCTGCGCTGGGCCGAGCGCTCCCGGGACGCCCACGGCAGCTCCCCCTCGGCGCTGTTCGGTATCATTCAGGGCGGCATGTACCCGGCTCTGCGCGAGGCCTCCCTCAAGGGGCTGCTCGATATCGGCTTCGACGGCCTGGCCATCGGCGGCCTGTCGGTGGGCGAGCCCAAGGAGGAGATGATCCGGACCCTGGACTACCTGCCCACCTGGATGCCCGAGGAGACGCCCCGCTACCTGATGGGCGTCGGCAAGCCCGAGGACCTGGTCGAGGGCGTGCGCCGCGGGGTCGACATGTTCGACTGCGTGATGCCCACCCGCAACGCGCGAAACGGCCACCTGTTCACCTTTGATGGCACGGTGAAGATCCGCAACGCCAAGCACCGCTTCGATACCCGGCCGCTGGAGGAGGGCTGCGACTGCTACACCTGCCAGCACTTCTCCCGCGCCTACCTGCACCACCTGGATCGCTGCGGGGAAATGCTCGGCTCGATGCTCAACACCATCCATAACCTGCGCCACTATCAGCGCCTGATGGCCGGTTTGCGCGGTGCCATCGAAGCGGGTACATTGGCGAACTTCGTGGAAGGCTTCTACGCACGGCGCGGCCTGCCGGTGCCTCCCGCCCCGAACTGATACCGGCCGGTGCCGGGACCCTGGCGGTCCGGCACCGGCCGAGGCATGTCAGGCACCTCCTGACAGCCCCCCGTTACCCATCCCAACACTTCACACCAACCAGGAGACACTTCCCCATGCTGGATTTCTTCATCGCTCCGGCCTACGCCCAGGATGCCGCTGCCGGCAGCGGCATGGCCCAGATCGTGATGCTGGTCGGCTTCGTGCTGATCTTCTACTTCCTGCTTTGGCGCCCCCAGGCCAAGCGGGCCAAGCAGCACAAGCAGCTGATCGGCGGCCTCTCCAAGGGTGACGAGATCGTCATCGGCGGCGGCGTACTGGGGCGCATCACCAAGGTGAGCGACGACAGCGAGTTCCTGACCATGGAGATCGCCGAGGGCACCCAGATCAGCGTGCAGAAGAACGCCGTGGCCGCGGTCCTGCCCAAGGGCACCATCAAGTCCATCTGACTCGTGCCCTTCCCGGCTCCGCCCGGGTCTCGGCAGAGGCCCAGGCGAAGCCGCCCTTCGACCGCCGCAGGGGAACTCGCCGGCGGTCATGACGCCATGGCGTCAGCCTCCTATTGTCAGCAACCAAGGGCAGGGCTCGCATGCTCAACCGTTACCCCCTGTGGAAGTATCTGCTGATACTTGCCGTCCTCATCGCCGGCCTGATCTTCTCGCTGCCCAACCTCTTCCCGGAAGACCCGGCGGTGCAGATAAGCAGCGCCCGCGGCGATGCCACCCTCGATGAGCGTGAGCTCGAGCGCGTCCGGGACTCCCTGAACGAGGCCGGCATCGCCATCAAGTCGGTCGAGAGCAGCGAGAGCCGCGTGCTGATCCGCCTCGGCGATCCCGACGAACAGCTCCAGGCCCGCGATCGCATCGCCGCCATGCTCGGCGACGACTTCGTCGTGGCGCTCAACCTCGCCGAGTCCACCCCGGCCTGGCTGCAGTCGCTCTCCGCCTCGCCCATGACGCTCGGCCTCGACCTGCGCGGCGGCGTGCACTTCCTGCTCGAGGTGGACATGGACGCGGCCCTGACCCAGCGCCTCGAGGTCAACGCCAGCGCCATGCGCGAGCAGCTGCGCAGCGAACGGATCCGCTACCGCGGCACCGAGATCGAGGAGCGCACCCTCACCATCACCTTCACCAACGAGGAGGACCGGGATGCCGCGCGACGCCTGATCAGCCGCGAGTTCCGCGACTTCGACTACCAGAACGTGGGTGACGGCCGGGGCGCCGCGCTGGCCATGACCCTGACCGACCAGGCGGTCAACGAGATCCAGGACTACGCGATCAACCAGAACCTCACCACCCTGCGCAACCGGGTGGACGAGCTGGGCGTCGCCGAGCCCATGGTGCAGCGCCAGGGTCCCGACCGCATCGTGGTGGAGCTGCCCGGCGTGCAGGACACCGTGGCCGCCAAGCGGGTGGTGGGTGCCACCGCCAACCTGGAATTCCGCCTCGAGGCGCGCCCCGACACCCCGGACCTCGAGACCGAGAGCTTCCCGTTCCGCAATGACCCGGCCCGCAGCGCCGACCTGATGCGTGACGTGATCATCACCGGTGACAGCGTCTCCAGCGCCAGCCGTAGCTTCGACGAGAACGGCCGCCCCCAGGTGAACATCAATCTGGACGGCACCGGCGGCACCCTGATGAACCGCGCCACCCGCACCAACATCGGCCGCAACATGGCGGTGCTGTTCATCGAGCACAAGACCCGCGACAGCGTCGAGGTGGTCGACGGCGAGGAGGTCATCGTCCGCGAGCCCTACACCGAGCGCGGCCTGATCAGCCTGGCCACCATCCAGAGCGCGCTGGGCAACAGCTTCCGCATCACCGGGCTCGACTCGCCCACCGAGGCGGCGGAGCTCGCCCTGCTGCTGCGCTCCGGCTCGCTGGCCGCGCCGATCTACTTCGTGCAGGAACGCACCATCGGCCCGAGCCTGGGCGCCGAGAACATCAAGCGCGGCGTGATGTCGGTGCAGATCGGTTTGCTGCTGGTCGTGCTCTTCATGCTGATCCGCTACAAGGTGTTCGGCGTCATCGCCAACGTGGCACTGGCCCTCAACCTGACCCTGCTGGTCGCCGCCATGTCGCTGCTGGGCGCCACCCTCACCCTGCCCGGCATCGCCGGCATCGTGCTGACGCTGGGCATGGCGGTGGACGCCAACGTGCTGATCTTCGAGCGGATACGCGAGGAGCTGCGCGGGGGACTGTCGGTACAGCAGGCGATCCATGCCGGCTACGAGCGCGCCTTCACCTCGATCGTCGACGCCAACATCACCACCCTGCTGGTGGCGGTGATCCTGTTCTCGATCGGCACCGGGCCGGTCAAGGGCTTCGCCGTGACCCTGTCGCTGGGGATCATCACCTCGCTGTTCACCGCCCTGCTGGTGACCCGCGCCATGGTGAACCTCGTCTACGGCGGCAAGCCGGTCAAGAAGCTCTGGATATAAGAGGTGATCATGAAACCCCTCATCAACCGACAGTTCGACTTCATGGGCAAGCGCCGGATCGCCTTCGCGATCTCGGCCGCGCTGATCCTGGTGTCGATCGCCTCGCTGCTGTTCCAGCAGCTCAACCTGGGGCTGGACTTCACCGGCGGCACCCTGGTGGAGGTACGCTACGCCGTGGCCCCCTCCCTGGACGCCGTGCGCCAGACCCTGGAGGCCAGTGGGTTCCGGGATGTCTCGGTGCAGACCTTCGGCGCCTCCACGGAGGTGCTGATCCGCCTGCAGCAGGCCTTCGACCCGGAGGTGGGCGATCGCGTGGTGCAGCTGCTGCGCTCGGGCGGCGAGAGCGTCGAGCTGGTGCGCGCCGAGTTCGTCGGCGCCCAGGTCGGCGAGCAGCTGCGCGACCAGTCGGGCCTCGGCCTGCTGGTGGCGCTGGGCATCGTGATGCTCTACGTGGCCTTCCGCTTCCAGTACAAGTTCGCCATCGGCGCCCTGCTGGCGCTGATGCACGACGTGATCATCGTGGTCGGCATCTTCTCGCTGTTCCAGCTCGACTTCGACCTCACCGTGCTGGCGGCCCTGCTGGCGGTGATCGGCTACTCGCTGAACGACACCATCGTGGTCTACGACCGCATCCGCGAGACGATCCGCAAGTCGCGCATCGACGACATGCCGGCGATCTTCAACGAGGCGATCAACATGACCCTGTCGCGCACCCTGGCGACGTCCGGTACCACCCTGCTGGTGCTGATGGCGCTGCTGCTGCTGGGCGGCGACATGATCCACCACTTCTCGATCGCCCTGATCACCGGCGTGCTGGTCGGCACCTTCTCCTCCATCTACGTGGCCGCGGCCCTGCTGCTGGCGGTGCACCTCCAGCGCGAGGACCTGATCCCCGCCAAGAAGGAGGATGCCGAGGCCGAGGAGGAGCTGCCCTAGCCAGCGCCGAGCGCCGAGCGCCGAGCGCCGAGCGCCGAGCGCCGCACACGATGCCAGGACCTGACGGGCATCCACAAAAAATCCCGCCGGATATCGCATCCGGCGGGATTTTTCGTTATCAACCTCGGCACCTGTGACCCGTCACCGAGCGGCTGGGCGCCGGGCGCTCGGCGCCTAGAAGTGCGGCTTGAGCTGCTGCACCAGGGCCTTGAAGAGGCGCGGGCCCGCCGCCATCAGCTGGCCTTCCACCTCGACCCTGGGCTGGCCGTCCGGGGTCCCCATCAGCGCACCGGCCTCCTTGAGCAGCAGGCTGCCGACGTGCATGTCCTGCTCCTCGAGGCCCAGCACGAAGGCGGCATCGGCGCGACCGGCGGCCAGTTCGGCGAGGTCGAGCAGGCCGCTGCCCGAGGCGCGCTGCACCTCGATGACCGGGCCAAGCTGCTGGACCAGCGTCAGGTAGGCCGGCAGGTGGCGCGGGCGCAGCCAGGTCTCGGGCAACCCCATGGCGACACGCGAGCCGCCCACCGCCAGGGTCCTGGGCACGCGGATGCGCTTGCCGTTGTGCTGGGCACCGCGGCCGCGACTGGCCAGGTACTCGTCATCGCTGAAGGGGCAGATCACCACCGCATGCTCCGGACGGCCCTTGACCAGGCAGACCAGCGACAGGGCAAAGCCTGACGCGGCCACGCCGAGGTTGGAGTAGCCGTGGAAGGGTTCGATCTTCCACAGGGTGTCGGCGCCCTCCCCCTCGCCGGCGCGGTGGGGGGTGAAGCGCCCGACGACGCCGTGCTGGGGGTAGCCGCGGGAGAGCTGACGGACGATCAGCGTCTCGGCGTTGCGGGCGGCGTCCTCGAGCAGGCGGTCGAGGTTGCTCTCTTCGTGGGCATTCTCGATACGCTCGCGAATGCGCAGGAACTGTTCGCCGGCGCTGCGCGCGGCGCGCAGCGCATATTGGACCATCGGATGCATGATCGGGCCTTGAGGAGTCGGTGGTGTTAAAGAACGGGGTTAAAAAAACAGGTAAGGCGTTCGGTTGGAACGGTCGGCGCGAATCCTAGCAGACCCCGGCCCGTTGCGCCACGACCACCGAAGGTGGCTTGCACGGCGCTCGGGGCTCACAACATGCTAGACTCTGCCGCCCCGGTCCATCGCCCCGTCTCATGTCATCCCAGGGAAGCCTGCCATGCTCGACCGCATCCGTATCGTCCTGATCGGCACCAGCCACCCCGGCAATATCGGCGGCACCGCCCGCGCCATGCACAACATGGGGCTGGCCGACCTGGCCCTGGTGTCACCGCGCTGCGAGACGGTCACCGCCGACAGCGTGTCCCGGGCCTCCGGCGCCGATCACCTGGTCAACGGCGCCCGGGTCGTCGAGACCCTGGAGCAGGCGGTCGCCGACTGCACCCTGGTGGTGGGGGCCAGCGCCCGCTCGCGCACCCTGCCCTGGCCGATGATCACGCCCCGCGAGCTGGGCGGGCGACTGCCCACGGAGCTGGCCGGCAACGACGCCCGGGTGGCGCTGGTATTCGGCCGCGAGGACAGCGGCCTGACCAACGCCGAGCTGCAGCGCTGCCACGCCCACGTGCACATCCCCACCAACCCCGACTTCAGCTCCCTGAACCTGGCCGCCGCGGTCCAGGTGCTGGCCTACGAGTGCCGGCTGGCCTGGCTGGCAGGAGAGCCGGCCGAGCCCGAGGCGCCCGACCAGGCGCTGGCCAACCACCAGGAGCTGGAGCACTACTTCGCCCACCTGGAGCGGACGCTGGTCGCCATCGGCTTCCACGACCCCGCCACGCCGCGCCAGCTGATGGCCCGCCTGCGCCGCTTCACCCTGCGGGCCCGCCCGGAGCGCATGGAGCTCAACATCCTGCGCGGCATCCTCTCGGACACCGAGAAGCTCGCGCCCCGACGCGATGACGAGGACCGCCCGGGGCAGTGACCGGCCGCCGACGCGGCCCTGCCCCCGTGCCGGAGGCACCGCGCCTTGAAGGTGGCGCCCCGCGCCCCCAATAATGAAGGTCATCCCGGTGACCGACGGCCCAGGCCTCCGCTCTCCCCCTGCCACCCATTCCAAGGACCGCTGCATGTTTCAACGCCTGCGCGAGGACATCAACAGCGTATTCGACCGTGACCCCGCGGCCCGCAACTTCCTGGAAGTGCTGACCAACTATCCGGGACTGCACGCCCTGCTGATCCACCGGCTGAGCCACTGGCTGTGGCGCAGGAATCTCAAGTGGCTGGCGCGCACGCTCTCGACCTTCTCGCGCTGGCTGACCGGCGTGGAGATCCACCCCGGCGCCACCATCGGCCGGCGCTTCTTCATCGACCACGGCATGGGCGTGGTGATCGGCGAGACCGCCGAGGTGGGCGATGACGTCACCCTCTACCAGGGCGTGACCCTGGGCGGCACCAGCTGGAACAAGGGCAAGCGCCACCCGACCCTGGAGGACGGCGTGATCGTCGGCGCCGGAGCCAAGATTCTGGGCCCCTTCACCGTGGGTGCCGGGGCCAAGGTGGGCTCCAATGCGGTGGTCACCAAGGAGGTGCCCGCCGGCGCCACCGTGGTGGGCATTCCCGGCAAGATCGTCAAGCGGGCCGAGCCGGACGCCGCCGAAAGCCTCGAGGTGGACCCCGAACGCCGCGAGGCGATGCGCCGCAAGTTCGGCTTCGACGCCTACGGCATCAGCGAGGACATGCCCGACCCGGTGGCACGCTCCATCCAGGCGATGCTCGATCACATGCATGCGGTGGACGAGCGCATCGAGCGCATGTGCCAGACCCTGCGCAAGGTGGATGCCAGCTACCGCGATGGTCGCCTGCCCGAGCTGCGCGACGAGGACTTCGCCGATGTCCTCGACGACGCCGACCCCTGCGCCATGCCCGAGAAGGCCCCGGCGACGTCGGCCGAGGGGAAGCCGCCGGCGGATGACGGGAGGAAGCGCCAGGGGCAGAATGGTTGACCGTGGCACTCGGTCTTTACCATAATGGCCCTCTGTCCAGGATGCCCTCATCGCCGGGGCGCCACCCGATCATCGAACGCCGACCCGTCTCGGCGCCGAGGTAGCCACCCGCCATGCGCCTGACCACCAAGGGACGCTACGCCGTCACCGCCATGCTCGACCTGACCGTGAATGCGCATGCCGGCCCCATCAGCCTGGCCGACATCTCGCGGCGGCAGGAGATCTCGCTCTCCTACCTGGAGCAGCTGTTCGCCCGGCTGCGCCGGGCCAGGCTGGTGGAGAGCGTGCGCGGGCCCGGCGGCGGCTACCTGCTGGCCATGGCCCCGGAGGCCATTTCGGTGGCCCGGGTCATCGACGCCGTGGACGAGTCGGTGGATGCCACCCGCTGCGGCGGCCTCTCGGACTGCCAGCAGGGCGACACCTGCCTGACCCACCACCTGTGGTGCGAGCTCTCCGAGCAGATCCACGGCTTCCTCGACGGCATCACCCTCGGCCAGCTGGCCGATCGCCAGGAAGTCCGGCAGATCGCCAGCCGGCAGCGTCGCCGCCCCGACGGCGACAGCATCCTTGCCTCGGCGCCCTGAGGGCGCCGGGCCGAACCCGAACACAGCCGAGTCCATGACCACACCCGTCTATCTCGATTACGCTGCCACCACGCCCGTCGACCCCCGCGTCGCCGAGCTGATGGCGCGCCACCTCACCGTCGACGGCATCTTCGCCAACCCCGCCTCGCGCAGCCACATGCTCGGCTGGCAGGCGGAACAGGCCGTGGAGAACGCCCGCCGTCAGGTCGCCGACCTGATCGGCGCCGACCCCCGCGAGATCGTCTGGACCAGCGGCGCCACCGAATCCGACAACCTGGCGCTGATCGGCTTCCTGCGCGCCAACCGCGGGCGCGGTCGCCACCTGGTGACCTCCTGCATCGAACACAAGGCGGTGGTGGACACCGCCCATGCCCTGGAGGCCGAGGGCTTCGAGGTCACCTGGCTGACCCCGGGCCGCGACGGCCGCGTCACGGCCGACCAGCTGCGCGAGGCGATGCGCCCGGACACCGTGCTGGTCTCGCTGATGGCGGTGAACAACGAGCTGGGAGTGATCCACGACCTGGCCGCGCTTTCCGAGGTGGCCCATGCCGGCGGGGCGGTATTCCACGTGGATGCCGCCCAGGCCGTGGGGCGCCTGGACCTGGACGTCGAGCGCCTGGGCATCGACCTGATGTCGCTCTCCGGCCACAAGGCCTACGGGCCCAAGGGCATCGGCGCCCTCTACGTGAAGCGCCACCCCGACATCCGACTCGAGGCGCTGATCCACGGTGGCGGCCACGAGCGGGGCATGCGCTCCGGCACCCTGGCCACCCACCAGATCGTCGGCATGGGCGAGGCCTTCGCCCTGGCCGGCGACGAGGGCGAGGCCGACCAGGCGCGCATCACCGCGCTGCGCGACCGCCTGCTGGACGGCCTGGCCGACATCGGCGGCATTCACCGCAACACCGCGGTGGACGTGGCCGTGCCCAACATCCTCAACCTGGCCTTCGAGGGCGTGGAGGGCGAGTCGCTGCTGATGGCGCTGCGCGACATCGCCCTCTCCACCGGCTCGGCGTGCAACTCGGCGAGCGTGGAACCGTCCTACGTGCTGAAGGGCATCGGCGTGCCGCGCGCCCTGGCGCTGGCCTCGCTGCGCTTCAGCTTCGGCCGCTTCACCAGTGACAGCGACATCGACCGGACGCTCGACGCCCTGCGGCATGCCCTGTCGGGGCTGCGCCGCCAGGCGATCTGAGCCATCATCTGCCAATCGGCATCCACTGCTTTCAGGAGAGAGACCATGGCGCATCTCACGATCACCACCGCTGCCGCCGACCAGATCCGCCGGGTACTCGACGAGCGCGGCCACGGCCTGGGCCTGCGGGTCTCGGTCAAGCCCAGCGGCTGCTCCGGCTACAGCTACGTGCTCGACTTCGCCGACGAGGCCGCCAATGACGACGTCTGCTTCGAGGAGCACGGCGTTCAGGTGTTCGTCGCTCCCGACGCCCTGGAGATGCTCGACGGCAGCGAGGTGGACTACGTCAACGAGGGGCTCAACCGCTTCTTCCGCTTCAACAACCCCAACGTCAAGGACCAGTGCGGCTGCGGCGAGAGCTTCACGGTCTAGATTCACAATCCGAGGCGCGCCGGGGACAGGTCTGAAGGGGGGCCTACGCCAGGGATGGCGTCGGTAGCGCCCAGGGATGGGTTTACAGCGCCCCCGTACAGGCCTGTCGCCGGGTAAGCGCCTCGCAATCGGCGACGATTGTTCAACGCCGCCCCGGGGCGGTATAATCCGCGTCCAATCGGCGTCAGCTGCCGAGCTTCATCAGATTCACCGCGCCGCCCTCGCTTCCATCCCGGGAGCCAAGGGCGGCGCGGCGCTATCCATCGACACCCCTGTCCATCACCCCCTACTGGAGACATGCCCATGGCTACCCAGCGCACCCTGTCCATCATCAAGCCCGACGCCGTCGCCAAGAACGCCATCGGCGAGATCATCGCCCGTTTCGAGAAGGCCGGCCTCAAGGTCGTCGCCGCCAAGATGCTGCACCTGGACGACGACAAGGCCGGCGGCTTCTACGCCGAGCACAAGGAGCGTCCCTTCTTCAAGGACCTGGTCGGCTTCATGACCTCCGGCCCGGTGGTGGTGCAGGTGCTCGAGGGCGAGGACGCCATCGCCAAGAACCGCGAGCTGATGGGCGCCACCAACCCCAAGGAAGCCGCGCCGGGCACCATCCGCGCCGACTTCGCCGAGACCATCGACGCCAACGCCGTGCACGGCTCCGACTCCCCCGAGTCCGCCGAGCGCGAGATCGCCTACTTCTTTGGCGCCGATGAGATCTGCCCGCGCTGAGTCAGGCCCCGGGCGGGGGCCATGCCCCCGCCTCCCCTGCCGCCCTCCCTTTCCCGACCCGCTGACCGCCATGACCGCTGATACCGCACCCCAGAAGACCAACCTGCTCGGCATGTCCCGCGAGGAGATGGAAGCCTTCTTCCTCTCCATCGGCGAGAAGAAGTTCCGTGCCGCCCAGGTGATGAAGTGGATCCACCACGAGGGCTGTGACGACTTCGCGGCCATGACCAACCTCTCCAAGGCGCTGCGCGCCAGGCTCGCCGAGGTGGCCGAGATCCGCGGCCCCGGCGTGGTCTACGAGGGCACCTCCAGCGACGGCACCCGCAAGTGGGTGCTGGAGGTCGAGGACGGCAGCTACGTGGAGACCGTGCTGATCCCCGCCGACAACGGCAAGCGCCGCACCCTGTGCGTCTCCTCCCAGGTCGGCTGCTCGCTGGATTGCAGCTTCTGCTCCACCGGCAAGCAGGGCTTCCAGCGCAACCTCAGCGCCGCCGAGATCATCGGCCAGGTGTGGGTCGCCCAGCGCAGCGTGGGCCCGCGCAAGGACACCGCCAACCGCCCGGTCACCAACGTGGTGATGATGGGCATGGGCGAACCGCTGCTCAACTACGACAACGTCGTGCCGGCCATGAAGCTGATGCTCGACGACAACGGCTACGGCCTCTCCAAGCGCCGCGTCACCCTCTCCACCTCGGGGGTGGTGCCGATGCTGGACCGGCTCGGCGACGAGCTCGACGTGAGCCTGGCCATCTCGCTGCACGCCGCCAACGACGAGCTGCGCAACGAGCTGGTGCCGCTCAACCGCAAGTACAACATCCGCACCCTGCTGGACGCCTGTCACCGCTACCTGGCCAAGTGCGACGACACCCGCATGGTCACCATCGAGTACACGGTGATCAAGGACGTCAACGACCAGCAGGTGCATGCCGAGCAGCTCGCCGAACTGCTGCGCGAGCTGCCGTGCAAGATCAACCTGATCCCCTTCAACCCCTTCCCCCACTCGGGCTACGAGAAGCCCTCGCGCAACCAGGTGATGCGCTTCCAGCAGTGGCTCTACGAGCTGGGCTACACGGCACCGATCCGCACCACCCGCGGCGACGACATCGATGCCGCCTGCGGCCAGCTGGTGGGACGGGTCAAGGATCGCACGCGGCGCCACGAACGCTACATCCAGTCGATCCAGATCGACGCCGACTGAGCGGTGCCCGCCTTGACTTCAACCGGGCACAACGCTTTGATGGTCAGGCCTTTCACCCCTCCGGCACCTGCCTGCCACCGGCAAGCTGCCGGGAGGGCAGTGTCGACCGTGGGGAGAACACCATGACTCGCCGTTCCCGCTTGCCCGGCGCCATCCGCCTGCCCGCCCTGGCCATCCTGGTCGGCTCGCTGTGGCTGTCCGGCTGTGCCACCCAGCCCCAGGGCCTGGGCGGAGACCGCGAGACCAGCCCGGCCGACGCCTACACGCGCCTGGGCGTGGCCTACCTGGAACGCGACAACCTGCAGCGGGCCATGGGGGCCCTGGACCGGGCGCTGTCGATCGCCCCCGACGACCCGGAGGCCCTGCAAGCCATGGCCATGGTCTATCAGCGCCAGGGCGAGGCGGCCCTGGCCGACGAGACCTTCCAGCGCGCCCTGTCCGCCGACCGCAACTTCACCCGGGCGCGCAACAACTACGCGGCCTTCCTGTATGACCGGGGCCGCATCCGCGAGGCCTGCGAACAGCTCGAGCTGGCCTCCGGCGATGCCCAGTATCCGGCCCGGGCCCAGCTGTTCGCCAACCTGGGGCAGTGCCGGCGGGAGCTGGGCGACCTCGCGGCGGCCCGGCGCAGCCTCGAGCGGGCCCAGAGCATCGACCCGCGCAGCGCCCGCAGCTACTACACCCTGGCCGAGCTGGAGTTCGCCGAAGGCAACCATGCCCGGGCCCAGCAGCAGCTCGAGACCTTCATCCGCCTGGCCGGCGCCGATGCCTCCAGCCTGCAGCTGGCACGTGACATCGCCCGCGCCCGGGGTGACCGGGACGCCGCCGCCTTCTATGGCCAACAGCTGGAAGATGCCCGTGGCACGCCTTGAACAACGACCCTACACGAAGGATGCTCAGTCATGAGCGACACCCATACCACCGACCCCGTCGACTCCGCCTTCGCGGCCTCACCGGGCGAACAGCTCAAGCGCGAGCGGGAGACCCAGGGGCTCTCCCTGGGCGAGGTCGCCAGCGCGCTCAACCTGCGCCCCGCGGTGATCCGGGGGCTGGAAGAGGACAGCTACGAGGAGGTGCCGATCGCCGCCTATCGGCGTGGCTACCTGCGCTCCTATGCCCACCTGCTGGGCATCGACGACAAGCCGGTGCTGGATGCCTACCGCGCCCGCTTCGGCAGCGAGGAGGCCGAGCGCAAGGTGACGCCGGTGAATGTCACCCGCCCCCCGTCGCGCCTCGGCGCCTGGCTGTTCCGCCTGGTCACCCTGCTGGTGATCGCCGGCCTGATCGGCCTGACCCTGCTCTGGTGGCAGAGCCGCGGCGGCAACGAGCCCCCCGGCATCGGCGACAGCGGTCCGGTCTCGGTGGATAGCCTCGACGGCACCACCACCATCACCGGTGGCGACGAGCCGGCCGCCCAGTCGCCCTCGGACGCCCTGCCGCCGCTGCCCGACGAGGAGAGCGACCTGGGCCTGGTCGAGGACCCCGAGGCCGCCGGCGAGCCGGCCGCCACCGAGGTCGACCCCGATGGTTCCCGGATCATCGCCGCCCAGTCGGACGCGGCGCCGCAACCGGCCAGCGACGAGGCGGGTGCCGAGGACGTGGCCGACGCCGCCCCGGAACCCGAGGCGCCGGCCGAGGAAGCGCCCGTCGCCGGGCCACGCACCCTCGAGCTGACCTTCAATGAGCAGTCCTGGACCGAGATCTTCGACGCCAACAACCAGCGCGTCTTCGTCGGCCTCCAGGAACCCGGCACCACGGCCAGCGTCGAAGGCGAACCGCCGTTCCGCCTGACCGTGGGCAACGCCACCGGCGTCGAGCTGGTCTGGCAGGGCGAGTCCGTGGACCTGGCCGCCCGCGCCGGGGCCAACAACGTTGCCCGCTTCACCCTGGGAGAATGATTCCGTCACCATGCACGCACAATCCCCCATCGTTCGCCGCAAGTCACGCCAGATCCATGTCGGCAGGGTGCCGGTCGGGGGCGATGCCCCCATCTCCGTCCAGAGCATGACCAACACCAACACCCTGGACGTGGCCGCCACCGTGGCGCAGATCCGCCAGCTCGAGGCCGCCGGCGCCGATATCGTGCGCGTCTCGGTGCCCGACATGGACGCCGCGGAGGCCTTTGGCCGGATCAAGCGCGAGGTCGAGGTCCCGCTGGTCGCCGACATCCACTTCGACTACCGAATCGCCCTGCGCGTCGCCGAGCTCGGCGTCGACTGCCTGCGCATCAACCCCGGCAATATCGGCAAGGAAGAGCGCGTCCGCGCCGTGGTCAGCGCCGCCCGCGACAACGGCATCCCGATCCGCATCGGCGTCAACGCCGGGTCGCTGGAGAAGGACCTGCAGAAGAAGTACGGCGAGCCCACGCCCGCGGCCCTGGTCGAGTCCGCCATGCGTCATATCGACCACCTCGACCGCCTCGACTTCCCGGACTTCAAGGTCAGCGTCAAGGCCTCGGACGTGTTCATGGCGGTGGCCGCCTACCGCGACCTGGCCACGCGCATCGAGCAGCCGCTGCACCTGGGCATCACCGAGGCAGGGGGCCTGCGCTCGGGCACCGTCAAGTCGTCGATCGGCCTGGGGCTGCTGCTGATGGACGGCATCGGCGACACCATCCGCGTGTCGCTGGCCGCCGACCCCGTCGAGGAGATCAAGGTCGGCTTCGACATGCTCAAGAGCCTGCGGCTGCGCTCGAAGGGCATCAACTTCATCGCCTGCCCCAGCTGCTCGCGCCAGAACTTCGACGTCATCGGCACCATGAATGCCCTGGAAGAGCGCCTCGAGGACATCATGACCCCGCTGGACGTCTCGGTGATCGGCTGCGTGGTCAACGGTCCCGGCGAGGCCAAGGAGAGCGACATCGGCCTCACCGGCGGCTCCCCGGCCAACCTCGTCTACATCGACGGCAAGCCGGCCTCCAAGCTGCGCAACGACCACCTCGTCGACGACCTGGAGCGGCTGATCCGCGACAAGGTCCGCGAGAAGGAGCAGGCCGAACAGGACGTGATCGCCCGCGGGGCCTGATCCCCTGAGCAGCCCCCGGCGATTCATCAAGGAGCACGTGTTGAGCAAGTCCCAGGCAAGTCAAAAAGAGCCAAGCAAGAAGAAGATCCAGGCCATCCGTGGCATGAACGACCTGCTGCCCGGCCAGTCGGCGCTGTGGCAGTACTTCGAGGGGCAGGTCCAGGCGCTGATGAAGCGCTACGGCTATGACGAGATCCGCACCCCCGTGGTCGAGCAGACCGCGCTGTTCAAGCGCTCCATCGGCGAGGTCACCGACATCGTCGAGAAGGAGATGTACACCTTCGACGACCGCAATGGCGACAGCCTGACGCTGCGCCCGGAGGGCACCGCGAGCTGCGTGCGCGCCGCCATGGAGCACGGCCTGCTGCACAACCAGACCCAGCGGCTCTGGTACCAGGGGCCGATGTTCCGCCACGAGCGTCCCCAGAAGGGGCGCTACCGCCAGTTCCACCAGGTCGGCGTGGAGGCCTTCGGCCTCGAGGGGCCGGACATCGACGCCGAGATGATCCTGCTCTCCGCGCGCCTGTGGCGCGAGCTGGGGCTGATGGAGCACGTCACCCTGGAGCTCAACTCGCTGGGCTCCACGGAGGCGCGTGCCGCCTACCGCGAGCGGCTGGTCGCCTACTTCGAGCAGCATCATGAGCAGCTCGACGAGGACTCCCGCCGCCGCCTGGACAGCAACCCGCTGCGCATCCTCGATTCCAAGAACCCCGAGATGGCCGCGATGCTGGCCGATGCGCCGAAGCTGATGGATCACCTGGACGACGACTCCCGCGAGCACTTCGAGGCGCTCTGCGCCATGCTCGATGCGGCAGGCATCGACTACGTGCTCAACCCGCGGCTGGTGCGCGGCCTGGACTACTATGGCCGCACCGTCTTCGAGTGGACCACCACCGCACTGGGCAGCCAGGGCACGGTCTGTGCCGGTGGCCGCTACGACGGCCTGGTGGAGCAGCTGGGCGGCAAGGCGACCCCGGCGGTGGGCTTCGCCATGGGCATCGAGCGGCTGATCCTGCTGCTGGAGACCCTCGAGCTGGTGCCGGATACCGCCCGCGGCGAGCTGGACCTCTACGTGCTGCCCATGGATGATGCCGCCAGCCGCCAGGCGCTGCTGCTCGGCGAGCGCCTGCGCAGCGAGCTGCCCGGCCTGCGCGCCCAGCTGCACTGCGGCGGGGGCAGCTTCAAGAGCCGCATCAAGAAGGCCGACAGGAGCGGCGCCCGCCTGGCCCTGCTGCTGGGCGAGGACGAGCTGGCCAACGGCACGGCCACGCTGAAGTTCCTGCGCGAGGAGCGCGACCAGCAGAGCCTGCCCCAGGCCGGGCTGGCCACCACCCTGAGCCGCCTGCTGGCCCAGGACATCGCCTGATCATGCGGGGCCGGGCCGACGCGCCGGCCCCCTGGCGCCACCCCGACCGGGGCCCGGCACCGACCCCAGGAACAGAAGGAGACCGCCCGTGGCGGAGCTGAGAACCGAAGAAGAGCAGGTCGATGCGCTGAAGCGCTGGTGGAAGGAGAACGGCATGGCGCTGGTCGCCGGGGTGGCCATCGCCGCCGCCGGCGTGTTCGGCTGGAACGCCTGGCAGGACTACCAGGAGGGCAAGGCCTCGGCCGCCTCCCTGCGCTACCAGCACCTGATCAACCTGACCGCCGGCAACGACCTGGACGAGGCCAACCTCGGCGAGGCCCGCGAGCTGGTCGTCGAGATTACCGACGAGCACGGCAAGACGCTCTACGCCGACCTGGCCCGGCTGATCGACGCCCGCCTGGCCGTCGCCCAGGAGGACATGGCCGGCGCCCGAGCCGCCCTCGAGGCGGTGATCGACGCCAGCGGCCGCGACTACGTCAAGGGCCTGGCCCGCCTGCGCCTGGCCCGCCTGCAGGTCGCCGAGGGCGACGCCGAGGCGGCCCTGGCCACCCTGGACGCCGGCGTGCCCGAGGCCCTGGCGGCCCAGCGTGCCGAGGTGCGCGGCGATGCCTTCCTGGCCCTCGACCGCCGCGACGACGCCCGCGGGGCCTGGCGCGAGGCGCTGGGACTCGCCGAGGCGCGCGACCAGCCGCTGTACGGCGTGCAGCTCAAGCTCGACAACCTGGGGCATGACGAGGCCACGATATGACACCGAGATTCCTGATCGCCGCCATGGCCGGCCTGGCCCTGCTGGCCGGCTGCGCCGGCAACAAGGTCGAGCCGCAGTACCCGCCCAAGGCGCTCGTAAGCTTCGAGGAGCGCGCCGAGCTCTCCAGCGCCTGGAGCCAGCGGGTCGGCCGCGGCCTGGGCCGCGCCGCCTACCCCATCGCCCCCGCCCGGGATGGCGACACCCTGTTCGCCGCCGACGAGCGCGGCCGCCTCGCGGCCTTCGATGCCGATGATGGCGACCGCCGCTGGCAGGTGGACCTCGAGGTGCCGGTCTCCAGCGCCCTGACCGCGGTGGCCGGGGATGTCTACCTGGCCACCCGCAACGGCGAGGTGCTGGCGGTGAGCCAGCGAGACGGCAGCGTGCGCTGGCGCGCCCGGGTGCCCAGCGAGGTGCTGGCCGCGCCCCAGCCCAACCAGCAGCTGCTGGTGGTGCAGAGCGTCGACGGCAGTGTCACCGCCCTGGACCGCGCCAGCGGCGACGAGCGCTGGACCTACACCGCCAACCGCCCCTCGCTGACCCTGCGCGGCACCGGCACCCCCACGGTGATCGACCCGGTCACCTTCGCCGGCTTCGCCAACGGCCGCCTGGTGACCCTGGACAACCGCAGCGGCCAGCCGCTGTGGGAGCGGCGCATCGCCGTCGCCCAGGGCCGCAGCGACATCGATCGGCTGGTCGACCTGGCCGGCCAGCCGGTGCTGGCCCCCGACGGCCGGCTGTTCGTGACCAGCTTCAATGGCCGCCTGGCCGCCCTGGAGGCCACCCGCGGCGAGCCGCTGTGGGACCGCGAGCTCTCCAGCTACCACACCCCGGTACTGGTCGGCGACTTCCTGTTCGTCGTCGACGAGGCGGGCCATGTGTTCGCCCTGGACGCCAACAGCGGCAGCGAGATCTGGCGCAACACCGCCCTGGAGGGGCGCGCCATCACCGCCCCGGCCTTCGCCGCCGGCAACCTGGTGTTCGGCGACTTCGAGGGCTACCTGCACCTGATCGACGCGCGCGGCGGCGAGCTGGTCGGGCGTACCCGGGTGGACCGCTCCGGCATCAGCGTGCGGCCGGTCACCGAGGGCAACCGCATCCATGTGCTCGCCAATGACGGCAGCCTAGAGACCCTGGACATCCAATGACACCCGTGATCGCCCTGGTCGGCCGCCCCAACGTGGGCAAGTCGACCCTGTTCAACCGCCTGACCCGCTCCCGCGATGCGCTGGTGGCCGACTTCCCCGGGCTCACCCGGGACCGCAAGTACGGCAACGGCCTGCTCGGCGGCAAGGCCTACACGGTGATCGACACCGGCGGCATCAGCGGTGACGAGGAAGGCATCGACGCCGCCATGGCCGAGCAGTCCCTGGCGGCCATCGACGAGGCGGACATCGTGCTGTTCCTGGTGGATGCCAGGGCCGGCCTCAACGTGGCCGACGAGGCCATCGCCAACCACCTGCGGGTCAACCAGAAGAAGACCTGGCTGGTCGTCAACAAGACCGATGGACTCGATGAGCCCAGCGCCGTGGCCGAGTTCTGGGAGCTGGGCCTGGGCGAGCCGCGGCCCATCGCCGCGGCCCATGGCCGCAACGTCACCGCGCTGATCGAGGAGGTGCTCGAGCCCTTCCCCGAGCGCGACGAGAGCATCCCGGCGGACACCGGTACCAAGGGCATCCGCATCGGCGTGATCGGTCGCCCCAACGTGGGCAAGTCGACCCTGGTCAACCGCCTGCTCGGCGAGGAGCGGGTGGTGGTCTTCGACGAGGCCGGCACCACCCGCGACGCCATCGAGATCCCCTTCGAGCGCCGTGGCAAGCCCTACGTGCTGGTGGATACCGCCGGGGTGAGGCGCCGCAAGAACGTCCGCGAGATCGCCGAGAAGTTCTCGATCATCAAGACCCTTGAGGCGATCAAGGAGTGCCATGTCGCCGTCATGGTGCTGGATGCCCGTACCGGCCTGGTCGAGCAGGACCTTCACCTGCTCGACTACGTGCTGACCACCGGCCGGGCGCTGGTGCTGGCAGTCAACAAGTGGGACGGCCTGGAGCAGGAAGCCAGGGACAGGATGCGCACCGAGATCAAGCGCCGCCTGGGCTTCGCCGACTACGCCGAGCTGCACTTCATCTCGGCGCTGCACGGCACCGGCGTGGGCGACCTCTACCCCTCCATCGAGCGCGCCTTCGATTCCGCCAACAGCCACTGGTCCACCAACCGCCTGACCACCATCCTCCAGGACGCGGTGGAGCAGCACCAGCCGCCCATGGTGAACGGTCGTCGGATCAAGCTGCGCATGGCCCACCAGGGCGGCAGCAACCCGCCGATCATCGTGGTCCACGGCAACCAGACCGGGTCGCTGCCCGAGGCCTATCGCCGCTACCTGACCAACACCTTCCGCAAGGTGCTCAAGGTACGCGGCACGCCGCTGCGCTTCGAGTTCCGCTCCGGACAGAACCCCTTCGACAGCATGGCCGGCGCCAGCGACCGCGAGAAGGCCAAGAAGCGCGAACTGGGCCGCACCCGGGAGGCGCGCAAGAGCCGCCGCTGAGCCGCCCCCTCCGCTCCCCATCAGCGCCCGCCCGACTCGCCATCGACGACGGGGCGGGCGCTGTCGTGATGGGCCGACAGTTTCGCTTCCCTGATGGGCCGACAGGGCCCCGAAAGCCTTGACAGGGATGCCCGGCGGCCCTGAAATACCCTCCTCGCTGCGATGCAGCACTGGCCCTGTCCCGGAGGACCCCATGACGCTCTCCCGCCACCTGCCGCGCCGCTGGCGCCTGCTCGCCCCGCTCTGCCTCTCCGCCCTGCTCGCCGGCTGCCTGGCGCTGCCCCAGACCGGGCTGTTCGCCTTCCGCCTGGCGGTGACCTCGCTGGGGGTGGAGGAGGTGCGCATCGGCCCCTACGCCGTGGATGCCCGCCTCGACACCAGCGATATCATGTCGCTGGCGATGTCGAGCCTGGGCGCCGGCAGCCTGCCGGTGCAGGCGACCCTGGCCATGGGCCTGGGGCTGCCCACCGGGATGCCGCCGGTGGAGATGTCCGGCTTCCGCTGGACCCTGGACATGCCGGGCGTCGACCCGGTCAGCGGCAACTACGACCAGGACGTGACCCTGACCTCGGGTGACGATGCCAACCTGCGCCTGCCGGTGGCCTTCGACCTGCTGGCCGGCGGCCGCGAACGGCTCGGCCCCATGGTGGAGCTGGCCAGCCAGCTGGCCCGCCAGGGCGAACTGCCCGCCGGCAGCGAGCTTGCCATCACCCCGGGGGACCTGCGGGGCCTGGGCATGACCCTGCCCGCCGGCCTGCTCACCCCGACCATCCGCCTGGGCGTGGGCGAGGACGGCAGGCTGATTCCGCGGGGGTAGCACTGATAACAGGTCGAAGCGGGGCTGTTCCGGCGACAGGCCTGTTCGGGGGCGCTGTAAACCCCTCCCTGGGCGCTACCGATGCCCTGCTGCGCTCTCGCGTCCCGCTCCGCTTGCAGGTCCGGGGCTAGCCATCCATGGCCAGCCCGTTCGGAGCCGTGCTCCTCACCCCTGGCATAGGACCCCCTCCAGGCCTGTCCCCGGCGCCCCTTGTCTCGCCGCGTTTCCCTACTTCCCGTGCAGGCGCCGGCGGCCCACCCACTGGGTGGCGAACTGCCAGGCACCGCGGCCACTGCGGCCGCCGCGCAGGGTGGCGAAGCGGATCGCCTCGGCACGGGCCTCGGCGTTCCAGTCCTCGCGGCTGCCCAGCTGGGTGACCCAGTGGCAGCAGGCCTCCAGGTAGACGTCCTGGTTGAAGGGGTGGAAGCCCAGCCACAGGCCGAAGCGGTCGGAGAGGGAGATCTTCTCCTCCACGGCGTCGCCGTGGTGGAGCTCGTCGCCCACCAGCCGCGAGCCCTCGTTGTCGCTCATGGACTCCGGCAGCAGGTGGCGGCGGTTGGAAGTGGCATAGAGCAGCACGTTGGGCGGCGGGCCGGTCAGGGCACCGTCCAGCACGCTCTTCAGCGCCTTGTAGGCGTCGTCGTGCCCCTCGAAGGAGAGGTCGTCGCAGTAGACCACGAAGCGGTGCGGCTGATCGCGCAGCTGGGCCACCAGCATCGGCAGGCCCGCGAGGTCGTGGCGGTCGACCTGTACCAGGCGCAGCCCTTCCGGCGCCAGGCTGTTGAGCAGCGCGCGGATCAGCGACGACTTGCCGCTGCCCCGGGAGCCCCACAGCAGGGCGTGGTTGGCCGGCAGCCCCTGCAGGAAGGCGCGGGTGTTGTCGACCAGCGCCAGCTTCTGCCGCTCGATGCCCAGCAGGTCATCCAGGGAGAGGGCATCGCGGGGTGGCACCGGCAGCAGCCGCCCCCCCAGCACGTGGCGCTGCCAGAGGGCGGCCAGATCACGCTCCCAGTCCACCTCCTGGGGAGGCGGCGGCAGCCAGTGCTCGACGTGATCCAGCAGGCTGAGCAGTCGACGCGACAGCTCGGGGTCCATGGTCTTCTCCTTGTCGTTCCTTTCCCGTGGTTGACCTTGCAGGCGTTCCCGGTATCTTGTGGCGAACCTTGTCGTGGCGTCCAGCGTCATACTCAACTGGACGCACAAGACCGGTCACAGGAGACCCTCCCCCATGCGCTGGTTCCACCTTCTCGCCGCAGGCGCCCTGAGCCTGACCCTCACCGCCTGCGCCACCTCGCCCACCGGGCGGCAGCAGCTCACCCTGGTATCCGACGCCCAGCTCAACCAGATGGGCGCCCAGGCCTTCCAGCAGTACCAGCAGGACCTGCCCACCGTGGGCGGTACCACCCACCGCTACGTGCAGTGCGTGGCCGACGCCCTGGTCAGCGCCCTGCCGGCGGAACAGCAGCGCGGCCAGGATTGGCAGATCCGCGTCTTCGAGTCCGACCAGGCCAACGCCTTCGCCCTGCCGGGCGGCTACATGGGGGTCAACACCGGCCTGCTGCAGGTGGCCAGGGACCAGGACCAGCTGGCCGCGGTGATCGGCCACGAGATCGCCCACGTGCTGGCGCGCCATGCCAACGAGCGGGTCTCGACCCAGACCGCCACCCAGCTGGGCCTGTCGGTGCTCTCCTCGGCGTCCGGCATGCAGGGGCCTGGCGGCCAGCAGATGATGGGGGCACTCGGCCTGGGCGCCCAGTACGGCATCCTGCTGCCCTTCTCCCGCCGCCACGAGAGCGAGGCCGACGTGCTCGGCCTGGAGCTGATGGCCGATGCCGGCTTCGACCCGCGCGCCAGCCTGGCCCTGTGGGAGAACATGAGCGCCCAGGGCGGCGGCCAGCCGCCGGCGTGGATGTCCAGCCACCCGAGCCATGGCCAGCGGGTGGGCGGCCTCCAGGCGCAGATGGACAGCGCCCTGGCCCGCTACCAGCAGGCCCGCCAGGCCGGACGCACCCCGAACTGCCCGCGCCCCTAGGGAAACACTGATCCATTGCGGCGCTCGATATCCAACACACTTCTGGAAAGCGAATGCTGAGACTCGGCCTGCTGCTGCTGATCGCCCCCCTCCTGGTGCTGATGGGGGTCTTCTTCTGGGAACACTCGAGCGTGCGCGAATGCACGCTCTCGGGGGGCTACTGGGACTACCTGGAGGGGGTCTGCCGCGACACGCCCCAGCCCTTCGTCTCCTGGCTGGAGCGCCACCCCTGGCTGGTCAACGGCGGGATGCTGCTCTCCGTGATCGGCATGGGGCTCTGCATGGTGGGGCTGTACGTCAAGCGGCGCTGAGGGAAGGGTGGACGCCGGCGACTGAAGACCGAAGGCCTCCCGGTGGGGCCAGAAACCTCTGCAACACCGCCGGGGCGCCTGACGGCGCCGATCGCGATGCGGAGCATCCCTCCTACAACGCCTCGCGCAGCCGCGCCAGCACCGGCGCGGTGTCGGGGCGCTTGCCGCGCCACTGGAAGAAGGACTCCGCCGCCTGCTCCACCAGCATGCCCAGCCCGTCCACCGGGCGGGCTCCGCGCTCGGCGGCCCAGCGCAGGAACACCGTGGGGTCGGCGCCGTACATCATGTCGTAGGCGGTGGCGACCTTCGCGAAGAGGCCATCCGGCAGCGGCGGGAGATCCCCGGCGAGGCTCGCGCTGGTGCCGTTGATCACCAGATCGAAGGGGCCGGCCACGGCGTCGAAGCCGCCGCCGGCGATCTCGCCCAGGTCGTCAAAGTCGGCGGCCAGCCGCTCGGCCTTCTCGGCGGTGCGGTTGGCCACGAGCAGGCTCCCCGGGGCCTCGGCCAGCAGCGGCTCCAGCACGCCGCGCACCGCCCCGCCGGCGCCCAGCACCAGCACCCGGGCGCCGGCCAGGCTCACGCCGTGACGCTTCAGGTCACGCACCAGGCCCACGCCGTCGGTGGTGTCGCCATATGTCTGGCCGTTGCCGCCGAGTATCAGGGTGTTCACCGCACCGGCCCGGCGGGCGCGCTGGCTCAGGGTGTCACAGAGGCGGAAGGCCTCCTCCTTGAAGGGCACGGTGACGTTGGCGCCGCGCCCCCCCTCGGCCACGAAGCGCCGCCAGGCCCCGGCGAAGTCGTCCAGCGGCGCCTCGATGGCGGTGTAGGCGATCGCCTCCCCGGTCTGTTCGGCGAAGGCGGCGTGGATGGCCGGCGACTTGGAATGGGCCACCGGGTGGCCGAAGACGCAGTAGCGGTCGGTCATGGGTTCTCCTCTTCCCCCAGCCAGTCGCGGGGCCTCAGGTAGTCGGCGTAGAGTTCCGCCTCGCGGCTGCCGGGCTCCGGCGTCCAGGCGTACTCCCAGCGCGCCAGGGGCGGCATCGACATCAGGATCGACTCGGTGCGCCCGCCGCTCTGCAGCCCGAACAGGGTGCCGCGGTCCCACACCAGGTTGAACTCCACGTAGCGTCCCCGGCGGTAGAGCTGGAAGTTGCGCTCGCGCTCGCCCCAGGGGGTCTCCCGGCGGCGGCGCACGATGGGCAGGTAGGCCTCCAGGAAGGCGTCGCCCACGGCACGCTGGAAGGCGAAGCAGCTCTCGAAGCCCCCCTCGTTGAGGTCGTCGAAGAACAGCCCGCCCACGCCGCGGGTCTCGTCGCGGTGCTTCAGGTAGAAGTAGTCGTCGCACCACGCCTTGTAGCGCGGATAGACCTCGTCGCCGAAGGGCGCGCAGGCATCGCGCGCCACCCGGTGCCAGTGCACCACGTCCTCGAGCACCGGGTAGAAGGGCGTCAGGTCGAAGCCGCCGCCGAACCACCAGACAGGCTCCTCCCCCGCCTTCTCGGCGATGAAGAAGCGCACGTTGCCATGACTGGTGGGCACGTGGGGATTCTGCGGATGCAGCACCCAGGAGACACCCACCGCATGGAAGCTGCGGCCGGCCAGCTCGGGCCGCGCCGCGGTGGCCGAGGGCGGCAGCCGCTCGCCGAAGACATGGGAGAAGTTGACCCCGCCCTTCTCGAACACCCGGCCGTGCTCGATCACCCGGGAGCGGCCGCCGCCCCCTTCGGGGCGGTCCCAGGCATCCTCGCGGAAGCCCGCGCCGCCATCCTCGGCGGCGAGGCCCTCACAGAGGCGCTCCTGGAGGTCGAGCAGGTAGGTCTTGACGGCGTCGAGTCGGGCGTGGGCCAAGGCGATCTCCTCGGGTGGCGTGGGTGACGGATGCGCCGGGTCAGGGGCGCAGTACCCGTCCGCTGACCAGGTCGCGGATGGTGCTGGGGCGCTCGAGGCCGCCGAGCTCGCCATCGACGATGGCATCGAGTCCATCGCCGAAGACCTCGCGCACCTCGGCGGCGCTCATGGCCGGCGGTTCGCTGGCGATATTGGCCGAAGTGGAGACGATGGGCCCGCCGAAGGCCTCGCACAGAGCGGCCACCAGGGGGTGGGCGCTGACCCGCAGCGCCACCTTCTCGTGACAGCCGCGCACCAGGCCATGGCTGCGGCCGTTGTCGGGCACCAGCCAGGTATGGGGCCCCGGCCAGCTGGCCGCCAGGGGCGCGTGGAGCTCCAGGGGCAGCCCCTCGAGCCAGGGCGAGAACTGCTCGATGCTTGTCGCCACCAGGATCACGCCCTTGGCGGGGTCGCGCTGCTTGAGGCGCAGCAGGCGGGCCAGGGCCTCGTCGTTGTCCGGATCGCAGCCGAGTCCCCACACGGCCTCGGTGGGATAGGCGATCACGCCGCCACGGCGCAGGGCGGCAACGGCATGGGCGATCTGGCTGGCCTGGCTCATGGGAGCTCCTCGACGCTTTACAGGGCTGGGATCATGAATGGCCGAGGATTCTATCACGCCCCCGAGAGCCGCACCCAGCCGCCGGCGGCGTGGGCCACCCGCCCCTCCAGCTCGAGCTCCAGCAGGCGCCGCTGGCACTCGGCGATGCCCAGCCCCGAGAGACCCACCAGGGCATCCACCGGGGTGGGCGCGCTGCTCAGCCAGCGCAGCAGGGGGTCAGTCGTGCGCGCCACCTCGGGCGGGGACCCCGCAGGCTCGGCCGGGGCGCCGGCGGGCGGCAGCGCGATGCCGGCCCACTGGGTGAGCTCCACCAGGATGTCGTCCACCTCGCGGACCAGCACGGCCCCGTCGCGGATCAGCCTCAGGCAGCCACGGGCCTGGGGGTTATGGATGGAGCCGGGCAGGGCGAAGACCTCCCGCCCCTGCTCGGCCGCCAGCCGGGCGCTGACCAGGGAGCCGCTCTGCTCGGCGGCCTCGACCACCAGCACGCCGCACGAGAGCCCGGTGACGATGCGGTTGCGGCGGGGGAAGAAGCCGGGGCGGGCGCGGGTGCAGGGGGGATGCTCGGCAAGCAGCAGGCCGCCCGGCTCGCGCAGCCGCGCATGCAGCCGATGGTGACGCGGCGGGTAGATCACGTCGACGCCGCAGCCGAGCACCGCGACGCTGGCGCCGCCGGCCTCCAGCGCCGCCTGCTGGGCGGCGGCATCGATACCCAGCGCCATGCCGCTGACCACGCACCAGCCCCGCCCGGCGAGCTCCCGGGCGAAGGCGGCGGCGTTGGTCAGCCCCTCACGGGTGGCGCGCCGCGCACCGACCATGGCCAGCCGGGGCGGCTCAAGCGCGGCGAGGTCCCCCCAGGCCCAGAGCAGCGGGGGCGGATCGGCGATCTGGGACAGCAGGGCCGGCCAGGCGGGGTGACCGGCATGCAGCAGGTGACGGGACGGGGCCTCGGCCAGCCAGGCCTCCTGGGCGGCGATCTCCGCCGCGAGGGGACTGCGGCCGGGATGGTCCAGCCACAGGCGCAGCGCCATGGCCGGCTCCCTGGGGAGGGCGGCAAGCCAGCCATCGGGCCAGTGGGGCTCCAGGGCCGCCAGTTCGGCGAGCCGGCCCGCCCCCATGCCCGGCAGCAGGAAGAGGGCCAGCCACTCGCGGGCCTGCATCCTGGCGGCGACCACGCCGGAAGGGCCTCAGCGCAGGGCGGCGCCCAGGGCGCGCTGCGGAGTGTGAATGCGATCGCCCACGGCCAGGGAGCGGCTCGCCTTCATCACCAGGCCATAGCTCATCTTCTCGTAGGGCTGGAAGACCATCACCAGGCCGGCATCCTCACCCGGCAGGCGCAGGGACTCGCCGGTGCGCGGGTCGCTGACCAGCTCGCCACGCTGCTCGACCATCAGCACATGGCCCGCCTCGAGGCCATCGCGACGGCCGCGGTCCAGGGCGACCACCTGCAGGCGGCCGATGAACTGCACGCCGCCGGGCACGGCCAGGATGGTGCCCTCCACCTCGCGCTCCGGGGCGCGGGGGATGAACTCGGTGACCAGGTCGCGGACCTCCAGCGGCAGCACGATGTCGTCGTTGCGGACCTCCTGGCGGGACGAGGTCACCTCCAGCACCACGATATCGTCCTCCTGGCGCTCGCGGCGCGCCTGGCCGACGCTCTCCAGCTCCAGTCCCAGCAGCTCGCCGGTGGCCGGGTCGAGGAAGCGATCACCCACCCGGTAGAAGCCGACGCGGCCGCTGCCCTCGACCTCGCCGCGGGCATAGAGCCGGTCCCCGAGACCGCTCATCAGCCGACGGTCGTCGCCGCCCACCACGTAGGCCAGCTCCTCCAGGGATTCCGGGTCATCGACGATGCGATGGTCGCGCAGGAAGTGGCGGATCGCCTCCAGCGGAATCGGCTCGATCGCCTCGCGGTGGGGGATGGTGCGCATCTCGGGCGAGAGCCGCACCTGGCCCTGGCCGCGCTCCAGTCCCAGGCAGGGACGGCCGTTGCAGTCGTAGAGGTAGATCACGTCGCCCGGGTAGATCAGGTGCGGGTTGCGGATCTGCGGGTTGACCTGCCACACCTCGGGCCACTGCCAGGGGTGGCGCAGGAACCGACCGGAGATGTCCCAGAGGGTGTCACCGCGCACCACGGTGTAGCGCTCCGGCGCATCGCCGCGCAGCCCGTCGTCCCAGGAAAGCCCCTGGGCCAGCGCCGCGCCGGCGAACGGCCCCACGGCCATCGCCATGCCCAGCACGGTCGCCGCGCCGCCCAGCCAGCGGCGCCATGCCTTGCCACGTCTCGTCTGCTTCATCCCTGCTGTCCCCCGCGTTGCCTTCCCCACGCCTGTCACCTGGAACGATGACGGCGTGATATAGTCTGAGGTTATCGATGTGATGCGTGATCGGCGGTTTCGCCACCGCCTGCGCACTTCTAGAATAGTGTCATCTTGTAAATGACAGCATAACGGTGAATCCAACGCCATGGCCAAATTACCGATCCTCGAATTCCCCGACGAGCGGCTGCGCACCCGGGCAGCGCCGGTCGAGACGGTCGACGACGAGGTCCGCCAGCTGGTCGACGACATGCTCGAGACCATGTATGCCGCCCGCGGCATCGGGCTGGCCGCCACCCAGGTGGACGTGCATCGCCAGGTGATCGTCATGGATGTCAGCGACGACCAGTCACGCCCGCTGGTGCTGATCAACCCCGAATACACCCCCATCGGCGACGAGCGGGAACCGATGCAGGAGGGCTGCCTGTCGATCCCCGAGTACTACGCCGACGTGCCCCGCGCGCTCCGGGTCCACCTGAAGGCGCTGGATCGCGACGGCCGGCCCTACGAGCTCGAGGCCGACGGCCTGCTGGCCCACTGCATCCAGCACGAGCACGACCACCTCGAGGGCGTGCTGTTCGTCGACTACCTGTCGCCACTCAAGCGCGACCGGGTGATGAAGAAGATGCAGAAGCGCCACCGGCTCATGCAACCCGCCTGAATCCGCCGCTCAGGTTCCTCCCGAAGGCCGACGCCCCCGCGTCGGCCTTCGTCGTTTGCGGCCGGCTCCGTTATCATGAAGGGGCATCCACTCCGGCAAGGCCCCGAACATGTCCCGATCCCACGACTCTCACTCCCTCAGCGTCATCTTCGCCGGCACGCCCGACTTCGCCGCCGAGAGTCTGCAGGCGCTGCTGGCCAGCCGACACCGCGTCATCGCCGTCTATACCCAGCCGGACCGCCCGGCCGGCCGCGGGCGCAAGCTGACGCCGAGCCCGGTCAAGGCGCTGGCCCTCGCGCATGGCCTGCCGGTCCACCAGCCCGAGACGCTCAAGACGGCGGACGTCCAGGCCGAACTGGCCGCCCTGGGGGCCGACATCATGGTGGTGGTGGCCTACGGCCTGATCCTGCCCGGGGCGGTACTGGCAATCCCGCCGCTGGGCTGTCTCAACGTCCATGCCTCGCTGCTGCCGCGCTGGCGCGGTGCGGCCCCCATCCAGCGCGCCATCGAGGCCGGCGACGCCGAGAGCGGCGTGACCATCATGCAGATGGATGAGGGACTCGACACCGGCAACATGCTGCTGGTGCGCCCTGCCCCGATCACCGCCGCCACCACCGGTGGCGAGCTCCACGACACCCTGGCCGCGCTGGGCGGCGAGGCCATCGTCGAGGCGCTGGATGCCCTGGCCGGCGATGGCCTGACCGCCACGCCCCAGCCCGAGTCCGGCGTGACCTACGCCGCCAAGCTCTCCAAGGCCGAGGCCGAGCTCGACTTCCGCCGCCCCGCCGCCGAGCTGGCCGCCCGGGTCCGCGCCTTCAATCCCTGGCCGGTGGCCTGGTGCCGCTTCGACGGCGACCGCCTGCGGCTGCTGCTGGCGGAGGCGGGCGAGCCCGCCGCAGGCGAGTCGCCCGCCGCGCCGGGCACCCTGCTCGGCCATGACGATGACGCCCTGCGCATCGCCTGCGACCCCGAGGGCCGCGAGGTGCTGCGGGTGACCCGCGCCCAGCTGCCCGGCGGCAAGGCCCTGCCCGTCGGCGAGCTGCTGCGGGCCCGTGGCGACCGCTTCCCCCCGGGCCTGCGCCTGGGCCACCAGGACGAGGAGACGCCGGCATGAGCCAGCAGACACCCGACAACCGCCGGGGTCCGGCGTCCCGCGGACTGCAGAACGACGGCGGCCTGGCGGTGCGCGCCGCCGCCGCCCGGGCCCTGGCGCCGGTGATCGCCGGCAAGGGCTCGCTGGCCGGCCTGGACGACCACCAGGTGGTGGCCCGCGACCGCGCCCTGTTCAAGGCGCTCTGCTACGGCACCTGCCGCACCCTGCCGCGCCTCGAGGCCCTGGCGACGAAGCTGCTGGTGAAGCCCTTCAAGGCGCGCGATGCCGACGTCCAGGCGCTGCTGCTGCTGGGGATCCACCAGCTGCTCTACCTGCGCATCCCGGCCCATGCCGCAGTGGGCGAGACCGCCGGCGCCGCCCGCCTGCTCGGCAAGGAGTGGGCGACCCGGGTGCTCAACGGCTGCCTGCGCCGCCTGCAGCGAGAGGCCGCCGAGCTGCAGGCCGAGGTGGACCGGGACCCGGCGGTCGCCCTGCTGCACCCGAAATGGCTGCTCAAGGCGCTGCGCCAGGCCTGGCCCGACGACTGGCGCGCCATCGCCGCGGCCAACAACGAGCCCGGCCCGATGACGCTGCGGGTCAACCGCCGCCATGGCGACCGCGAAGCCTACATCGACCGGCTGGCCGCCGCCGGCCTGGAGGGCCGGCTCTGCCTGCACGCCCCCGACGGCATCACCCTGGAGACGCCCTGCGACGTCCACGCCCTGCCGGGCTTCGACGAGGGCCACGTCAGCGTCCAGGACGAGGCCGCCCAGCTCGCCACCGTGCTGCTCGGCCCGGCCCTGGCACCGCGCCCCGGGGCCCGGGTGCTGGATGCCTGCTGCGCCCCCGGCGGCAAGACCGCCCACCTGCTCGAGGTGTTCGACATCGACATGCAGGCGGTGGACAGCGATGCCGAGCGCCTGGCCCGGGTCGAGGACGCCCTGGCCCGGCTGAACCTCTCCGCGCGGCTGGCCCATGGTGACGCCACCGCCCTCGACTGGTGGGACGGGGTGCCCTTCGAGGCCATCCTGCTCGATGCGCCCTGCTCCGGTACCGGCGTGATCCGCCGCCACCCCGACATCAAGCGGCTGCGCCGGTCCTCGGACATCACGCCGCTGGCGGCGCTGCAGGCGCGGCTGCTCGACAACCTCTGGCCGCTGCTGCGGCCCGGCGGCACCCTGCTCTACGCCACCTGCTCGGTGCTCCCCGAGGAGAACAGCGACCAGGTCGACGCCTTCCTGGCGCGCACCCCGGATGCCGAGTCCACCACGCCCCGGGACGTCGCCTGGGGACGCGAGGCCGGCGCCGGCCGCCAGCTGCTGCCGGAGATCGACAGCCACGATGGTTTCTTCTATGCCAGACTGAGGAAGCGGTCGGGCTGAACCACCGGCTGCCCCCCCCCCCCATCCGGCACGCGACAGGAGTCCGCATGAGCAACCACACCTACAAGCATATCGAGCTGACCGGTTCCTCCGAGAAGAGCATCGAGGAGGCGATCCGCAACGCCATCACCAAGGCCGCCGAGAGCCTGCACGGCATGCGCTGGTTCGAGGTCACCGACACCCGTGGCCATATCGAGCACGGCCGGGTGGCCCACTGGCAGGTCACCCTCAAGGTGGGCTTCACCCTGGACTGATCCCGGGCCGCCCCCTGTCTTTCTCGCGACGGCTGGTTTAGGCTTGCCGTCACCGTGCTGCGGCGCACCATCCGCGCCGCCCTCGATGACAGCGGATAACGACAACCGATGAAGATCATCATTCTCGGCGCCGGCCAGGTCGGCGGCACCCTGGCCGAGCACCTGGCCCGCGAGGAGAACGACATCACGGTGGTGGACACCGACGGCGACCGGCTGCGCGAGCTGCACACCCGCCTCGACATCCGCACCGTGGTGGGGCCCGGCTCCTACCCCATGGTGCTGCGCCAGGCGGGCTGCGAGGACGCCGACATGCTGATCGCGGTGACCAGCCAGGACGAGGTCAACATGATCGCCTGCCAGGTCGCCCACACCCTGTTCCGCACCCCCACCAAGATCGCCCGGGTACGCGCCACCGCCTACCTGACCCGCAAGGGGCTGTTCGCCCACGAGGCGGTGCCCATCGATGTGCTGATCAGCCCCGAGCAGGTGGTCACCGACCACATCCGCCGGCTGATCGAGCATCCCGGCGCCCTGCAGGTGCTGGAGTTCGCCGGCGGCCT
>NZ_JACHZF010000031.1 GCF_014193375.1 Halomonas campaniensis | reverse complement strand
TGGCTGAACCCGGACCAGGAAGACCCGCTGGTTCAACGCGATCAGCGATTAGAAGCCGCCTGATTCCAGGTTCCAACAATCTTGACAGGCATCGCAGACGCTCCGCACGGTTGAGGTTCTCGATCTGGCTACCGGTTCGTTCCGCCAGGCTCTGCAGCCAGCGTGGGATCAGCTTGTCGGCAATGGTGTCCTGCATGCGGCTGTAACGCGAGACGAAGGCCTCGAGCCGCACTGCCTCCTCCGGGCATTGATCGAGGGACGCCACCCAGTCGCTATCGAGTGAAGTACCGCTTTCAAACAGGGAGCGCCAGCTGTAGCTCAGGTGGCGTCCCTCTCGGCGAACGATCTCGAGCGTCCAGAGGAAGCGGTCGATCGGTAGGAGTGACTGCCTGCCGTCTGTCATAGCGTCTGCGCCGTTTCGCGTGCGTGGCGGTGAACCGGGTTCAGGGGAGTGGTGGGATCGACCACCAGGATATCGATGGGCTGATCACCGAGGCGAAGCTGAAGCCGTGCCGTGAGGGTCAGCATCTTGTCCATCTTGCCCTCGATCTCAAGGGGACTTTCCACCAGAAGGTCAATGTCCCCTCCTCTGGCGCCGTCATCCAGGCGCGAACCGAACAGCCTGACGCTTACCCCGCCGCCGAACACCTCGGCCGCTGAATGCTTGATGATTTCCACTTGCTCCGGCGTCAGTCGCATCGGACACCCTCGCGATGTATCGGTCTTTATATTCTGGCATCCACCGGCTGGCGGCGCGACCAGGCTATCAAGGCCAGGCCGGCGACGATCATCGGCAGGGTCAGCAGCATGCCCATGGTCACCCAGCCGAAGGCGATGAAGCCGAGATGGGCATCGGGCAGGCGCACGAACTCCACCGCGAAGCGGAACACGCCGTAGAGCAGCAGGAACAGGCCCGAGACCAGCCCGCGAGCGCGGGGCTTCGCCGAGACGAACCACAGCACCGCGAAGAGCACCGCCCCCTCCAGCAGCGCCTCGTAGAGCGCCGAGGGGTGGCGCGGCGCCGGCCCCATGCCGGGGAACGGCATGCCCCAGGGCAGTTCGGTGACGCGGCCCGGCAGCTCGCGGTTGATGAAGTTGCCGATGCGCCCGGCGCCCAGGCCGATCGGCACCAGGGGGGCGACGAAGTCGGTCAGGGTGAAGAAGGCCAGCCCCTTCTTCCTGGCGAACCACCAGCTGGCGAGCAGCACCCCGACCAGGCCGCCGTGGAAGCTCATGCCGCCATCCCAGACGCGGAAGATCCACAGCGGGTCGGCCAGCCACTGCCCCATGCCGTAGAAGAGCGCATAGCCGAGCCGCCCCCCCAGCACCACACCCAGGGCGGCGTAGAACAGCAGGTCGCCGATGTCATCGTGGGTGAGGCCGATGCGAGCCGCGCGGCGGCGGCCCAGCCACCAGGCGGCGACGAAGCCGACCACGTACATCAGGCCGTACCAGTGCACCTGGAAGGGGCCCAGGGAGATCGCCACGGGGTCGATATCGGGGTAGTTCAGCATTGCGGTTCCTTGGAAAGCAGGCGTGGGCCGGTGGGAGTCGGCCCGGTCATCAGGGGGCCTCGTGGCCGTCCACGGCGTCCGGCAGCCAGTGCCTGACCCGGTCGACCAGGGCCTGGGGGCGGTAGGGCTTGGCCAGGTAGTCGTCCAGGCCGGCGTCCTCGAAGCGGCGCCGGTCGTCGTCACTGGCGTTGGCGGTCAGCGCCACCAGCACGCAGCGCCGGCCAGGATACCGGCTAGCCTCCTCCTCCCGCCAGCGGCGGCTGGTCTCCATGCCGTCCATGTCGGGCATGAAGATATCCATCAGCACCAGGTCGAAGGGAGCCCGCGCCAGGCAGGCCAGGGCCTCGGCACCGGAGGTAGCCGTGACGACCTCCAGGCCCTGCCGCTCCAGTACCTGGCGCGCCAGCATCAGGTTGACCGGCCCGTCGTCGACGATCAGCACCCGCGCGGGACGCAGGCGAGGGGCGGCGGCCTCGGTCTCGCCGCCGGAGAGGCCGGCCAGCAGCACCGAGAGGTCCCCCAGCCGCTCGCGCAGTTCGCGAACCAGGCGCTGGCCCTCCTCGGGGCTGGCCGGATAGCCCTCCCGCTCCGCCACCTCGTCCAGCCGGGTCATCAGCGGCTGCAGCTCGCGCCCCAGCAGGGTCAGGTAGTCGGACTTGAGGCGAGACTCCTCCCGGGCGCGCTCGCGCCCGGCCATCAGGCGGTCGAGCCTCCGCTCGCGCTGGGCCAGGTCCTGCTCCAGGCCCTGCAGCCGGCGCCGGAGGGATTCGTCGCCGGCAGGCACCAGGTCACCGATGGACTGGATGGCGGCGGAGTCGCGCGTCGACCGAGGGGGTTCCGGGTCGACGTCGGGTGCCTGGCCGGCGCCGTCGGCCGCGGGCTGACGGCGCAGGAAGAGCACGACGACCAGCAGGTTGAGGCTCGCGGCCACCAGCAACGCCGGCAGTGCCACGGCCGCCGCGCCGGACGCGAGCAGCGCGACCAGCAGCCCGGCCGCCAGCAGTCCGCCCTGGACCAGCAGCGCGGCCTGGCAGATCGGGCGGAGGCGCCAGGTGGCTGGCGCCCTCCGGGGGGATTCGACTCGCATGGTCATCCTTGGGCAGCGACGAGGTTGACGGTCGAGTGTACGACGACGCAACGCCGCTGTCATGGAGGGGACAAGCCGGCGCCCAGGCGTTAAGCTGCCCGGATGTGCCTGATTGCCTTCGATCACCGCCCCGGCAGCGACTGGCCGCTGCGCCTGGTGGCCAACCGCGACGAATTCCACGCCCGCCCGGCCGCCTCGCTGGCGGCCTGGGAGGATGCCCCCGATATCGTCGGCGGCCGCGACCTGGAGGCCGGCGGCACCTGGCTGGCCGTGCATCGCCGGGGCCGCTTCGCCGCGGTGACCAACGTGCGCGACCCGCGCCTCAAGGTGCCCGCCGGTGCGCCGAGCCGGGGGGCGCTAGTGCGCGAGGCCCTCGAGCGCGACGACCTGACGGCCTGGCTGGACCGCCTGGCCGGCGGCGAGGGGCTGCACTATGCGGGCTTCAACCTGCTGGCCGGAGACGGCGAGCGCCTGTGGCACCTGCACCGGGGCCTCGACGGCCTGTCGCTCAGGGCCGTGGCGCCCGGCCTGCACGGCCTCTCCAACGCCAGCCTGAACACCCCCTGGCCCAAGCTGATCGCCGTGCGCCAGGGGCTCACCGGCAGCCTGCGCCACGGGCGCTGGCCCGGAGATGCCCTGGCGGTGATGGCGGATCCCCACCCCGCCGACGACGACCGGCTGCCGGAGACCGGCGTGGGCCTGGAGATGGAGCGCCGGCTCTCCTCGCCCTTCATCGTCGGCGAGCAGTACGGCACCCGCGCCATGACCTGGCTGGCCTGGCAGGCCAGCGGGCGGATCGAGATCGGGGAGCGGCGCTTCGGGCCGAACGGGGTGGCGCTGGGGGAGAGCGTGGAGCGCCTGATGACGGCACCCGCCTCGATGTAGGAGGCCACGGTCCGACGCTTCGGCTCTGTTGGGCAACTGGAGGCCTGGGGCCTCACTGCGGCAGGCTACCCAGGGTTAGCGACACCACCAGGCGCCTGACGGCGCCGGTCGCGCAGCAGAGCTGCCCTCCTACAAGGCAAGCCACCCACGCCAGCAGCACCTGCGGCGCCAGTCGCCGGGCGATGCTGCCCGTCAATCCCGCGGCGGCAGCAGGTGGGCGAGGTCCCAGCCGTCGAGACGCTGCGCCAGGTGGCGGCGCACGTCCGCGGGGGAGTCGAGACGGAGGGTCTCCTGGACCAGCTCGCGGGCGCCCTGCAGGGGCACCCGGCGAATGGCGGCGCGTACCCGCGGCAGGCTGGGCGCGTTCATGGAGAGGGCGTTGAAGCCCATGCCCATCAGCAGCAGGGCGCCGGCCGGGTCCCCGGCCAGCTCGCCGCACACCGAGATCGGCATCTTGAGGCGCTCGGCATCCACGGCCAGCTTCGCCATGGCGGAGAGCACCGCCGGGTGGCAGGCGTCGTAGAGGTCGGCCACCCGCGGGTTGTTGCGATCCACCGCCAGCAGGTACTGGGTCAGGTCGTTGCTGCCCACCGAGAAGAAGTCGGCGCGCCGGGCCAGGGCATCGAGCTGGTAGAGGGTCGCCGGCACCTCCAGCATCACCCCGACCCTGGGCCGCCCCACCTTGACCCCCTCCTCGCCCAGCTCGAGGATCGCGCGGTCGAGCAGGCGCAGGGCGTCGTCGACCTCGTCGACGTTGGTCACCATGGGCAGCAGCACCTGGAGGTTGTCGAGCCCCTGGGAGGCGCGCAGCATGGCGCGCAGCTGCACCATCAGCACCTCGGGGTGGTCGAGGGTGACGCGGATGCCGCGCCAGCCGAGGAAGGGGTTGGCCTCCTCGATGGGGAAGTAGGGCAGGTCCTTGTCGCCGCCGATGTCCAGGGTGCGCATCACCACCGGCAGCGGCGAGAAGCTCTCGAGCTGGTCCCGGTAGAGCCGCGTCTGCTCCTGCTCGCCGGGAAAGCGCTCGGTGATCATGAAGGGGACCTCGGTGCGGTAGAGCCCCACGCCGCTGATCCGGCTCTTCAGCGAGGCCACGGCATCCACCGCCAGGCCGGTGTTGACCATCAGCGGCATGTCGTGGCCGTCCGGGGTCCGGCTCGGCAGGTCCTGCTCGTGCTCCAGCATCTCGGCCAGGGCACGCTCCTCGGCGATCAGCCCCTGGTAGTGGCTCTCCAGCTCCTGGTTGGGCCGCACGAAGAGCCGCCCGCGGTGGCCATCCAGGATCACCCGGGAGCCGGAGAGCCGCGGCAGCGGCAGGTCGACCATCCCCGAGACCGTGGGAATGCCCATGGCGCGGGCGATGATCGCCACGTGGGAGGTGCTGGAGCCGCGCACCGACACCAGGCCGGCGAGCTTGTCGCGGGGCACCTCGCCGAGCATCGCCACGCTGATCTCGTCGCCCACCAGGATGGTGCTGTCGGGGTAGACCTCCGGGGTCTGGGGCGTCTCCTCCTGCAGGTGGGCGAGCACGCGCCGGCCCAGGTCGCGCACGTCGGCCGCCCGCTCGCGCAGGTAGTCGTCGTCGACCCGCTCCAGGTACTGCACGTGGCGCCGCACCACATCGGCCAGCGCGCCGGGCGCCCACTGGCCCTCGCGGATGCGCTTGACCACCTCCTGGGAGAGCGCCGCCTCGCCGAGCATCTGCTGATAGACCTCGAACAGCGCCAGCTCCTGGGCCGAGATGCGGCTGGCCAGGCGCTCGCCGGCGGCACGGATCTCCTCGCGCACGCGACCGATCGCCTCCTTGAGGCGGGTGATCTCGTACTCCACGTCGGTGGGAATCAGGTCCGGCACGCTGTCGAGGTCGGCCGGCATGGCGATCACCACCGCCTCGCCGATGGCCATGCCCGGCGAGGCGGCCACGCCCTTGAACTGCACCTGGCCCTCGAGGCTCGGCCGGGTGAGGTTGCCGGTGGCCAGGGCGTGGGCCAGCACGCCGGCCAGCTGGGCCGCCATGGTGACCAGGAAGGCCTCGTCCTCCTCCCCGTAGCGGCGCTTCTCCGACTGCTGCACCACCAGCACGCCGAGCATGCGGCGCTGGTGAATGATCGGCACGCCGAGGAAGCTCGAGTAGCGCTCCTCGCCGGTGGCCTCGAAGTAGCGGAACTGCGGGTGCGCCTGGGCGTCCTCGAGGTTGAGGGGCTCCTCGCGGCTTGCCACCAGGCCGACCAGGCCCTCGCCGATGGGCAGCGAGACCTGGCCCACCGCCTGGGTGCGCAGGCCGATGGTCTCCATCAGCACCAGCTGGTCGAGCTCGGCGTCGAAGAGGTAGAAGGAACAGACGTCGGTGTGCATCGCCTTGCGGATGCGGCGCACCATGGTGGACAGGGCCGCGTCCAGGTTGCGGGCCCCGTTGACTTCCTGTGTGATGCGTCGCAAGACCTCGAGCATGGGCGTACTGTCGTCCGTTCGTTGTTATCGGTTGTCTCCGGCGGAGCCGCTTCCTGTCGGACCCGCCTCCGGTGCCGGTGTTCCGGCCCGGCCCCTGCCGACCGCCGGGGAAAGTCCCGGCGGCCTCAGCCGAAGCCCAGCGCCAGGCGCTGGGCCCGCGGCGAGAGCTCGCGCAGGGCCCGACGGTAGACCTCGCGCTTGAAGGGCACCACCTGGGCCAGCGGATACCAGTAGCTGACCCAGCGCCAGCCGTCGAATTCCGGCGTCGGCGTGCCATCCATGCAGATGCGACTCTCCTGGCAGCGGATACGCAGCAGGAACCACTTCTGTTTCTGGCCGACACACACCGGCCTCGAATGGGTACGAATCATGCGTCGCGGCAGGCGGTAGCGCAGCCACCCCCGGGTGCAGGCAAGGACCTCGACATCATCGGCGGTGAGGCCGATCTCCTCGTAGAGTTCGCGAAAAAGTGCCTGTTTCGGTGTCTCGTTCGCCTTGATGCCTCCCTGGGGAAACTGCCACGCATTCTGCCCAACCCGACGCGCCCAGAGCAGCTGCCCCTGGTCGTTGGCGATGATGATGCCAACGTTGGGGCGAAAGCCGTCAGCGTCGATCACGGACTTCACCTTATGAATCCAGAATGGGGTCCATTCTTCCACAAGGCCGTGAAGCGCATCAATACGACATCTGGGCCAGGCCGCGGCGTGCGGCGGCCCCGTCGCCGGGCGACGACGGCAATCGCTCGAAGCCGGCGGCCCGTTCTGCCATAATCGCCGACTTTCGACCCTGACCGCGCCATCAGACAATCAATGGGGAGTTGCCGTGAGCCTGGCCATCTTCGACCTGGACAACACGCTGCTGTCGATCGACAGCGATCACGCCTGGGGCGAGTTCCTGCTCGAGCAGGGCGCCGTCGACCCGGTGGCCTACCGCGAGGCCAATGATCGCTTCCTGGCCGACTACGAGGCGGGCACCCTCGACATCCACGCCTTCCTGGAGGTGGCCCTGAGGCCGCTGGCGGAGAACAGCCCCGAGCAGCTCGCCGCCTGGCACCAGCAGTTCATGGCCAGCAAGATCGAGCCGCACATCCTGGCCAAGGGCGAGGAGCTGGTGGCCCGCCATCGCACCCGCGGCGACACCCTGATGATCGTCACCGCCACCAATCGCTTCATCACCGGGCCCATCGCCGAGCGCCTGGGCGTCGATCACCTGATCGCCGTGGAGCCCGAGGTCGTCGACGGCCGCTATACCGGCAGGGTGACCGGTACTCCCAGCTACCGCGAGGGCAAGGTCACGCGCCTGGAGCAGTGGCTGGCCGACAAGGAGCTGACCCTGGACGATTCCTGGTTCTACAGCGACTCCCACAACGACATTCCCCTGCTGGAGATCGTCGAACACCCGGTGGCGGTGGATCCGGATCCCTCACTGCGCGAGGTGGCCGAGGCCCGCGGCTGGCGGATCATCAGCCTGCGCGATTGACCCGGCCTTCGGCCGGACCGAAACCATCAGCTAATAAACAGCAAAGGCCCCGGTGGATAGCTATCCAACGGGGCCTTTCTTGTAGGAGGCCGGGGTCCCCGGGCGACTGGCGCCGTCAGGCGCCTGGCGGTGTTACTGGTCTTGAAGTACACGTCCAGGAGGCCTGCGGCCTCCCGTCGCGATGCGGAGCATCCCTCCTACACCAGAACCAGGCTTAGCCCAGCAGGTGCTCGACGGCGGCGCGCTCTTCACGCAGCTCGTCTTCGGTGGCCTTCATCTTCTGCTGGCTGAAGTCGTCCAGCGAGAGGCCCTGAACGATCTCGTACTTGCCGCCCTGGCAGGTCACCGGGTAGGAGTAGATGATGCCCGGCTCCACGCCGTAGCTGCCGTCGGCAGGGATCGCCATGCTGACGATCTTGCCGTCGGTGCCCAGCGCCCAGTCGCGCATGTGATCGATGGCGGAAGAGGCCGCGGAGGCCGCGGAGGAGGCGCCGCGGGCCTTGATGATCGCCGCACCGCGCTGCTGCACGTCGGGGATGAAGGTGTTCTCGTACCAGTCACGCTCCACCAGCTCGGCCGCCGGCTTGCCGGCCACCTGGCAATGGGCGATGTCGGGGTACTGGGTGGCACTGTGGTTGCCCCAGATGATCATGCTCTCGACGTCGGTGACGTGCTTGCCGGTCTTCTGGGCCAGCTGAGTCAGGGCGCGGTTGTGGTCCAGGCGGGTCATGGCGGTGAACTGCTTGGGATCCAGGTCCGGCGCGTTGCAGGAGGCGATCAGGGCATTGGTGTTGGCCGGGTTGCCCACCACCAGCACCTTGACGTCGCGGCTGGCGTTGTCGTTCAGGGCCTTGCCCTGGACAGAGAAGATGGCCGCGTTGGCTTCCAGCAGGTCCTTGCGCTCCATGCCCGGGCCGCGCGGACGGGCGCCGACCAGCAGGGCGAAGTCGGCATCCTTGAAAGCGACGTTGGCGTCATCGGTGGCGACGATCTCCTGCACCAGCGGGAAGGCGCAGTCGTTGAGCTCCATCACCACGCCGTTCAGGGCCTCCATGGCCGGAGTGATCTCGAGCAGCTGCAGGATGACCGGCTGGTCCTTGCCCAGCATGTCGCCGGAGGCGATGCGGAAGGCGAGGGAGTAGCTGATCTGGCCGGCAGCGCCGGTGATGGCAATACGAACGGGCTCTTTCATGGTGGCTCCTTGGGTTGTCAACGCGCGGGTTGTCGCCGTGAGGATGGGCCGGGCGGACGGATCATCCGCCCTGGCCGGCAATCGAACCGCCAGAATGTTATGCCTGCAGTGCACAAAACTCAATGCGACGTAGGACGAGGCCGGAATGCTATGCTGGCACTTCATGCCTGCTGATGGACCACACCGCATGACGCGTCGCCGCCTCCCTCCCCTGCCGCCCCTGCTGGCCATCGGCCTGACCCTGCTGCTGCTGCTGTGGCTCGCCATGGGCGACCTGGACCGCTTCCGCGACGCTCCCCCGACGGCCGGCGAGTCCGAGCCGGCCGTGCCGCCCCGGGTCGAGGTGGCGACGCTGACCGCCGAGGCCCACACGCCCACCCTGGTGCTGCAGGGGCAGCTGGAGGCCTTCCGGGAACTCGAGCTGCGGGCCCGCCAGGCCGGCCGGGTGGCGGCGCTGCCCGTGGCCCTCGGCGGGCGGGTCGAAGCGGGAGACGTGCTCCTCGAGCTCGAGCCGGATGCCCTCCCCGAGCGGCTGGCCCAGGCCGAGGCGGAGCTCGCCCTGGCCCGGGCGGAGCTGGCCGGTGCCGACGACCTGCGCCGCCGCGAGCTGATCTCCCACCCCGACTACCTCCGCCTGCAGGGCGGCGTCGCCCGCGCCGTGGCCGAGGTGGCCAGCCTGCGCCGCCAGCGGGACGACACCCGCCCCACCGCCCCCTTCGCCGGCGTGCTCGACCGCCTCGACGCGGAGCTCGGCGAGCTGGTGCAGGTCGGCGAGGCCTGGGGACGGCTGGTCGACGACTCGCGGCTGGTCGCCACCGCCTCGGCACCCCAGCGGGACGCCCTCGCGCTGGGCCCGGGCCTGCCCGTCGAGCTGGAGCTGCTGGACGGTACGCGGCTGCCCGGCGAAGTGAGCCACGTCGCCAGCCGGGCCGAGGATGCCACCCGCAGCTTCGCGGTGGAGGCCACCCTGGACAATCCCGAGCGTCGCCGCCTGGCCGGCGCCAGTGCCACCCTGCGCATCGCGCTGCCGGAGCGCCGGGTCCACCGCCTCTCGCCGGCCCTGCTCGAGCTGGATGACGAGGGGCGGCTGGCGGTCAAGCACCTGGTCGAGGACGACCGGGTGGCACAGAGCCCGGTGCAGCTGGTGGACGCCGACGCCCGCGAGGCGCGGGTGGCCGGCCTCCCCGAGCGGGTCCGGCTGATCACCCTGGGCGGCGGCTTCGTCGCGCCCGGCGAGCGCGTCACCGCGGTGCCGGTCGCCGCCGACGAGGGACAGGGCGAGGCCCGGCTCCCCGGCGCCCCGCCCGTGCCGGCCGCCGACGCCGCGGAGCCGCGCTGAGATGCGCGCCCTGATCGAGGCGGCGCTGGACCGCTCGCGCACCACCCTGCTGCTGCTGGTCGCGCTGCTGCTGGCGGGCCTGGCCGCCTGGCAGGCGGTGCCCAAGGAGGCCAACCCCGACGTCACCATCCCGATCATCTATGTCTCGCTGTCGCTGGAGGGGGTGAGCCCCGAGGATGGCGAGCGGCTGCTGGTGCGGCCCATGGAGCAGGAGCTGCGCCGCATCGAGGGGGTGCGCAAGATGACCTCCCAGGCCAGCGAAGGCCATGCCGCGGTGACCCTGGAGTTCGACGCCGGCTTCGACCCCGACCAGGCGCTCACCGATGTGCGCGAGAGCGTCGACATCGCCCGCGCCGAACTGCCCCAGGAGGCCGACGAGCCGAGGGTCTTGGAGGTCAACGTCGGGCTCTTCCCGGTGCTCTCCATCGGCGTGTCGGGCCAGCTGGACGAGTCCCGGCGCCTGGCCGTGGTGCGGCGCCTCAAGGAGGAGATCGAGGGCATCGCCGAGGTGCTGGAGGTGGACATCGGCGGCGACCGCGAGGACCTTCTCGAGATCGTCGTCGACCCGCTGGTGCTGGACAGCTACGGCGTCGACTTCGACAGCCTGTTCACCCTGGTCAGCCGAAACAACCGCCTGGTGGCCGCCGGCAGCCTGGACACCGGGGCCGGCCGCATGGCCCTCAAGGTGCCCGGGGTGATCGAGCGCCTCGAGGACGTGATGGCCATGCCGGTGAAGGTGGACGGCGACCGGGTGGTGAGCTTCGGCGACGTGGCCTGGATCCGCCCCACCTACAAGGACCCGGACGGCTTCGCCCGCATCGACGGCCAGCCGGCGCTGGTGCTGGAAATCTCCAAGCGCGCCGGGGCCAACATCATCGCCACCATCGCCCAGGTGCAGGGCCTGCTCGAGGAGGCCGGGGCGCTGATGCCCGAGGGGCTCGAGATCACCACCATCATGGACCAGTCCGAGATGGTGGAGGAGATGCTCGACGAGCTGCTCAACAACGTGCTCACCGCCGTGGCGCTGGTGCTGATCGTGATCCTGGCCGCCATGGGCCCGCGCAGCGCGCTGATGGTGGGGCTGACCATTCCCGGCGCCTTCCTCTCCGGCATCCTGCTGATCTGGACGATCGGCTACACCCTCAACATCGTGGTGCTGTTCGCGCTGATCCTGGTGGCCGGCATGCTGGTCGACGGCGCCATCGTGGTCAGCGAGCTGGCCGACCGCCACCTCCGCCAGGGCCAGCCACCCCGCGAGGCCTGGATCAACGCCGCGGCGCGCATGAGCTGGCCGGTGATCGCCTCCACCGCCACCACCCTGGCGGTGTTCATGCCGCTGCTGTTCTGGCCCGGCGTGGTCGGCGAGTTCATGAAGTACCTGCCGGCCACGGTGATCCTCTGCCTGCTGGCCTCGCTGGCCATGGCACTGGTCTTCCTGCCCACCCTGGGGGGCGTCTTCGGCGCCCGCGCGTCCCGCGCCAAGCACGACGACGAGCTGGTCACCGCCGGCGGGCGCCTCTACCGCGCCCTGCTCGCCCGCCTGCTGGCCTGGCCGGGCCTGACGCTGCTGGCCGCCCTGCTGCTGATGGCGCTGATCTACACCGGCTATGCCCGCTTCCACCACGGCGTGGACTTCTTCCCCGCGGTGGAACCGGACAGCGCCCAGGTGCTGGTGCGCGCCCGGGGCGACTTCTCCGCCGCGGAGAAGGACGCCGTGGTGCACCGGGTGGAGGCGCGCCTGTCCGGCATGAGCGAGGTGGAGGCGCTCTACGCCCGCTCCTTCGCCGTGCCCAACGAGCAGCTCGGCAGCGACGTGATCGGCGCGCTGCAGTTCCAGCTGATCGACTGGCAGCGGCGCCGCCCGGCCGAGCGGATCCTCGCCGAGATGGCCGAGCGCACCGCCGACCTGCCGGGCATCCGCCTGGAGTTCCGCGAGCAGGAGATGGGGCCCGGGGCCGGCAAGCCGATCGTGCTGGAGGTGAGCGGCCACGATGCCACGGCCACCGACCGGGCCGTGGATGGCCTGCGCGCGCTGATGGGCGAGCTGGGCGGCTTCCGCGACATCGAGGACAACCGCAGCCTGCCGGGGGTGGAGTGGCGGGTCGTGGTGGACCGCGAGGCCGCCGCGCGCTTCGGCACCGACGTGGCCAGCGTGGGCAGCGCCGTGCAGCTGATCACCACCGGCCTGCAGGTGGCCAGCTACCGCCCGGCCGGGGTCAACGACGAGGTGGATATCCGCGTGCGCCTGCCCGAGGGGTACCGCTCCCTGGACCAGCTGGGCCGCCTGACGCTGAACACCGCCCGGGGCCAGGTGCCGGTCTCGCACTTCGTGCGCCTGGAGCCGGCGCCCAAGGTGGGCACCCTGCACCGCATCGACGGACGCCGCGCCATCACCCTGGAAGCCGATGTGGCCCCGGGCCGCAGCGCCGACGAGCGGCTGCGGGCGCTGTTGGAGGCGGCGGGCACGCCGCCGGAGGGGGTGCTGGTGAACGTGGCCGGCGAGCAGGAGGACCAGCAGGAGGCGATGCGCTTCCTGAGCAGCGCCTTTCTGGTGGCCATCGGGCTGATGACGCTGATCCTGGTCACCCAGTTCAACAGCTTCTACCAGGCGGGGCTGGTGCTCTCGGCGATCGTCTTCTCCACCGCCGGGGTGTTGCTGGGGCTGCTGGTCAACGCCCAGCCGTTCGGCATTGTCATGGTGGGGATGGGCATCATCGCCCTGGCGGGGATCGTGGTGAACAACAACATCGTGCTGATCGACACCTACAACCAGCTGCGCGGCGAGGGACTCGAGGCCCGGGAGGCCGCCCTGGAAGCTGGCGGGCTGCGCCTGCGCCCGGTGCTGCTGACAGCGATCACCACCGTGCTGGGCCTTGCGCCCATGGTGCTGGGGATCAACGTCAACCTGTTCGCCCCGAGCCTGGGCCTCGGTGCCCCCTCGGCCCAGTGGTGGACGCAGCTCTCCAGCGCCATCGCCGGGGGCCTGACCTTCGCCACCGGCCTGACCCTGCTGCTGACGCCCTGCATGCTGGTGCTGGGCGGGCGCTTCGAGCGCCGTCGGCCCCGCCCGGCCCATGACCCGGCGTGACCGCTCAGGCGGATGACGTCACACCCGTGACTGGACCTCGGCCTCCTCGCGGGCGGCGTCGGGGGCGTGGGCGGCGTGTAGCCGGGAGATCAGCTGGTCCTCGAGGCTAAAGCGCTCGGTGAGGCCGCGGGCCAGCCGCTCGAGCCAGGCCGGCAGCCGGGCGATATTCTGGCGCACCCGGCCGGGGCTCTCGTACTCGCCGTCGAAGGCCAGCACCAGCTCGGTGGACATCTCCAGGCGCTCGAGCAGCCGGTCGGCGATGACCAGCGCCTGGTCGTCGCCGAAGGCATGGGCCTCCTCGCGCAGCTGCGGGTAGACCTCGAAGTGGCCGGCGCTGATGTAGTCCATCAGCAGCTCGCTGAAGGCGTCGATGCGCTCCTTGCTGACCGCCTCGAGTTCGGCGTCACAGGCTTCCTTGAGCTCGACGAAGTTGACCAGCAGCTCGCGTCGCCCGTCCAGCCAGCGGTCGATCAGCTGGTGCACGCCACCCCAGCGTTCCAGGGCGCTCTTGCAGTCTTCCAGCATGGGGAACCTCCGTTGCTCCATGGGGGCCGGTGGCAGGCAGCACCGAACCGTCAGGCCCCAGATTCCCCCCTGCCGTGGCGAGTGTCAATCCCTGCCCGGCCGCCGGCTCAGCCCCGCTCGCGGAAGGCCGTGAGCAGAAGGCCCAGCGGGGCCAGCGCCAGCACCACGAAGCCGATCAGGGTCCAGCCGGGCAGCGAGATGCCGAGCAGCAGGAAGTCGATCTCGGCGCACTCCCCGGAGCCCGAGAGCACCATGGCGACGACATCACGCCACGGCAGCAGCTCCATCATGTAGTCGAGGCCCGGCCCGCAGGTGGGCACCTCGTCCGGGGGGAGCGACTGCAGCCAGAGATGGCGCCAGGCCACGCCGATGCCGCCGGCCACGGCGGCCAGGCCAAGCGCCCCGTAGACCCCCGCCCCGACCCGCCCGGCAGGGTTGTGGATCGCCGCCACGGCGAACACCGCGGCGGCGGCGAGCACCGCCACCCGCTGGAAGATGCACAGCGGGCAGGGCTCTAGGCCACCGAGATGCTCGAGGCCCAGGGCCACGGCCATCATCAGCACACAGAAGGCCAGGCCGGCCAGGCTCCAGTGGCGCACCGAGAGCCGCGAGAGGGAAGCGGTCACGAGGTGGCCTCCTGGCCCAGCCGGGTCTCTCGGGCGCGGGCGAAGTAGCTTGCCAGGAAGTCGTCGAACGCCTCGAGATCGCCGTCCTCGATGTCCCCCTGCTGCTGGTGGGAAGTCTCGACGAGCTGGTCGAACAGCGCCTCGCGGGCGGGGTCCATGGGCTCGGCGCGCAGCCGGTCGGCCTGCTCCCGGGCGATGGCGAGCATGGCGTCGGAGAACTCCTCGCCGGTCTCGCGAAGCCGCGCCAGCAGCTGGCCGGAGGGGGTGAGCGAGGGGTCCGCCAGGCGCGGCGCCATGGCGGCCACGGCGTCGCGATGGGGCGTGCCCTCCTCGAGCAGGTCGAGCAGCTCGGCCACCCGGGTCATCTCGTCGAGGATCTCGCCGCCCCAGTCGGCCACGCTGCGCGGCGTGTCCCCCTGGCAGAGGCGCAGCGCCGGGTCGCGCCCGCGCTCCACCACCCGCCGGCGGTTGTCGTCGAGCCGGTCGCACTCCTCGTCGGGGATCCAGGGGCTCTCGGCGAGCAGGCACCACATCACGAAGGCATCCACGAAGCGGATCTGGGTCTCGTCGACCCCGAGGGTCAGCAGCGGGTTGAGGTCGAGGCAGCGCACCTCGATGTACTCGACGCCACGGGCCTCCAGCGCCTGGCTGGGGGTCTCGTCGTGGCGGGCCACCCGCTTGGGGCGGATGTCGCTGTAGTACTCGTTCTCGATCTGCAGGATGTTGGCGTTGAGCTGGCGCCACTCGCCGTCCCTCCGCACGCCCAGCGCCTCGTAGGCGGGCCAGGGGGTGGAGATGGCATGCCGCAGCGTATTCACGTAGTTGGAGAGCGAGTTGAAGCAGATCTTGAGCTGCGCCTGCACCTTGTTCTGGTAGCCGAGGTCGGACATGCGCAGGCTGGTGGCATGATCGGAGACCAGGGTCTCCTCGCCGTGGCGCTCGAGCTTCTCGGGCAACTCGCCGCCCGGCAGGAAGCTGCGATCCAGCGCCGGCGAGGCGCCGAACAGGTAGAGCAGCAGCCAGCTGTGGCGGCGAAAGTTGCGGATCAGGCCGAAGTAGCGCGACGAGCGGTAGTCGTTCATCGGCGTCGCCTCGGCGCCCTCGAGCTCGCGCAGCAGCGACCAGAGGTCGTCGGGCAGCGAGACGTTGTAGTGGACCCCGGCGATGGCCTGCATGATGCGCCCGTAGCGCACGTCCAGCCCCTTCCGGTAGACCCGCTTCATGGTCCCCACGTTGGAGGGGCCATAGTCGGCGATGGGCACGCTGTCGTTGCCGTCGAGGCGCGAGGGCATGCTGGCCGGCCAGATCAGCTCGTCGCCCAGCAGGCGATAGGTGAAGCGGTGCAGGTCACCGAGGAACGCCATGGCATCTTCCGGGCGGCAGTAGACCGGCGTGATGTACTCCAGCAGCGCCTCGGAATAGTCGGTGGTGATATGCGGATGGGTCAGCTTGGAACCCAGGGCGGCCGGGTGCGGCGTGGCGGCGATGCGCCCGGTGGGGTCGACGCGCAGCCCCTCCTTCTCGAGACCGCGGCGCAGCCGACTGAAGCGGCCCGCACGCGCGGGGCCCTCCAGGCGTGCGATAAGGCTGGCGAGTGAATCGGACAAGATGAACACCCCTTGTCTGGGAAGCGGTCACGAGCGACGCACTTCATCCTTGTGAGACGGGCGCCCGAGGCGCCCGTAAAGAGCAGATTATGGTACCTGGCGGCGGTGATTCAAAGGTCGGTCGGCGCCGTCAGCGCTTCCGCTTCGCCTCGAGCAGGGCGGCCCCCAGGGCGCCCATCTGGCCCGACTGCCCCCCGCCGCTGCCATTGCCGTTGCCGTTGCCGCGACCGTCGCCCTTGCGCGGCGGCTTGCCGCCCCGGGCCTGGCGCTCGCCGGCATTCCCTTCACGTCGGCGGCGGGGCGTCTCGCCCTCCTCGCCCGGCTGGTCATCCAGGCGCATGGAGAGGCCGATGCGGGCCCGCGGCAGGTCGACGCTCATCACCTTGACCCTGACGATGTCGCCGGCCTTGACCACGCTGCGCGGGTCCTCGACGAACCTGTCGGAGAGCGCCGAGATATGCACCAGGCCATCCTGGTGGACGCCGATGTCGACGAAGGCACCGAAGTGGGTGACGTTGGTGACACTGCCCTCGAGGATCATGCCGGGCTCCAGGTCCTTGAGGGTCTCGACGCCCTCGCGGAACTCGGCGGCCTTGAACTCCGGGCGCGGGTCGCGCCCCGGCTTGTCCAGCTCGGCGAGGATGTCGGTCACCGTGGGCACGCCGAAGCGCTCGTCGGCGAAGTCGGCGGGCCTGAGCGCCTTCAGCGTGGCGCTGTCGCCGATCAGGCTGGCCAGCCCTCGCCCGCTCCTCTCGGCGATGCGTTCCACCAGCGGGTAGGCCTCGGGGTGCACGGCGCTGGCGTCCAGGGGATTGTCACCGTTCATGATCCGCAGGAAGCCGGCGCACTGCTCGAAGGTTCGGGGTCCGAGGCGACTGACCTCGAGCAGCGCCTTGCGGCTGGTGAAGGCGCCTTCGGCGTTGCGCCGGGCGACGATGGCCTCGGCCAGGGCCGGGGAGAGGCCGGCCACCCGGGAGAGCAGTGCGCTCGACGCGGTGTTGAGGTCCACCCCCACGGCGTTGACGCAGTCCTCGATCACCGCCTCGAGGCTTCTCGACAGCTGCACCTGAGAGACGTCGTGCTGGTACTGGCCCACGCCGATGGACTTGGGCTCGATCTTGACCAGCTCGGCGAGCGGGTCCTGCAGGCGCCGGGCGATGGAGACCGCCCCGCGGATGGTGACGTCGAGATCCGGCAGCTCCCGGGAGGCGTACTCCGAGGCGGAGTAGACCGAGGCGCCCGCCTCGCTGACCATCACCTTGGCGAGCGCCCGCTTGCCAGCGAAGCGTTTCACCAGGTCGCCGGCCAGGCGGTCGGTCTCGCGGCTGGCGGTGCCGTTGCCCACGGCGATCAGCGCCACGTCGTGCTTCTCGACCAGCCGGGTCAGCTCGGCAAGCGACGCGTCCCAGGCGTTACGGGGGGCATGGGGGTAGATGGTGGCGTGGGCCAGGAACTGGCCGGTGGCGTCCACCACCGCCACCTTGCAGCCGGTGCGCAGGCCCGGGTCGATGGCCAGGGTCGCCTTCTGCCCCGCCGGCGCGGCCAGCAGCAGGTCCTTGAGGTTGGCGGCGAAGACCTCGATGGCCGCCTGCTCGGCGCGCTCGCGCAGCCGGCCCAGCAGCTCGGTCTCCAGGTGGGTGTAGAGCTTGACCCGCCAGGTCCAGCGCACCACGTCGCGCAGCCACCTGTCGGCGGCGCGCCCCTCGTCGCGAATCTCGAAATGCCTAGCGATGGCCACCTGGGCGGGATGGATCGGGGCCTCCTCCTCGCCGGGCAACCGGATGGCGAGCGTCAGCACGCCCTCGTTGCGGCCGCGGAACATGGCCAGCGCCCGGTGGGAGGGGGTCCTGGCCAGCTTCTCGTCGTGCTCGAAGTAGTCGGAGAACTTGGCGCCCTCGGCCTCCTTGCCCGGAATCACCCGGGCGCTGAGCTCGCCCTCCTGCCACAGCCGCTCGCGCAGGCTGCCCACCAGCTCGGGGTCCTCGGCGAAGCGCTCCATCAGGATCTGGCGGGCGCCATCCAGGGCCGCCTTGGCGTCCTCCACGGCGGGGGTGTCCCCCTCGGCGGCGCGAAGGTACTTCGCCGCCTCGGTTTCCGGGTCCAGGGTGGGGTCGGCCAGCAAGGCATCGGCCAGGGGCTCCAGGCCCGCCTCGCGGGCGATCTGGGCCTTGGTGCGGCGCTTCTTCTTGTAGGGCAGGTAGAGGTCTTCCAGGCGCTGCTTGGTGTCGGCGGCCTGGATCTGTCCGGCGAGCTCGGCGGTAAGCTTGCCCTGCTCGTCGATGGCGGCCAGTACCGCGGCGCGGCGCTCCTCCAGCTCGCGCAGGTAGCCGAGGCGTTCGTGGAGGTTGCGCAGCTGGGTGTCATCGAGCCCGCCGGTCACTTCCTTGCGGTAGCGGGCGATGAAGGGCACGGTGGCCCCGCCGTCGAGCAGCTCCACCGTGGCCGAGACCTGCTGAGGGCGAACGGAGAGCTCCTCGGCGAGGCGCGTGATGATGCGTTGGGTGGCGTCCATGTAAACCTTCGCTGATGCTCGAGAATCGATCGCGACAAGGTACCACAAGGCCGGCTTCTCCGGCAGCTTCGACGAGTGCCGGCGGAGCCGCCCGGGCGGGGTTGGCAGCCTTCAAAAATAGCTTCAGTCTTGAAGGCTTGGACTACCGCCGGAACACCGCATCGCCGAAATGTCGGACCACCAATAAATTGGGGCTCCCACCCGTCGTTACATGTCTGGGTGGCATGTAATAGGCCACAGGTGGTTCTGCTTCTGGTGGGAGCTGGGCTCTGCCCGGCGTTTGGCGGCGGAGCCGCCCGGCGAGGTTGGCACCGTCTTCCAGCTCCCGGCTATGCCGGGTAGAAGGTCAGCGCCAGGCCGTTGTTGCACCAGCGCAGGCCGGTGGGCTCGGGGCCGTCGCTGAACACGTGGCCCTGGTGGCCGCCGCAGCGGGCGCAGTGGTACTCGACCCGCGGCCAGACCAGGCTGAAGTCGAGCTGGCTCAGCAGGTGACCCTCCACGTGGTCGAAGAAGCTCGGCCAGCCGGTGCCGGAGTCGTACTTCATGGCGCTCTCGAAGAGGCGCAGGTCGCAGCCGGCACAGCGGTACTCGCCCTCGCGCCACTCCTTGTCCAGGGGGCTCGACCAGGGGGGCTCGGTGCCGTGGTCGCGCAGGATCTCGTATTGGGCGGGGGTGAGCCGCTCCCGCCACGCATCGCGGGAGAGCTCCAGGCGCTCGAGCCCCGGTGCGGCCTCGAGCGACAGGCGGGGAAAGCCGAAGGCGGCGCCGGGCAGCAGGGCCACCGCGCCGGTGGCGCCCGCCAGGCCCAGGAAGTGCCGTCGTTTCATTCTTCTTCTCCATCAGGGGACAGACAGCAGAACGGGGGAGCGGCGATGCCGCTCCCCCGTTCAGACCCCCGGTCGCACCGGGGGTTCGCCATGCGGCGCCTTCAGGTCAGGCTGGGGCCCGCCTTGACGATGGCCTCGCTGACGCCGTCAAACTTCTTGAAGTTGTCGACGAACTTGGCGGCCAGGTCCTTGAGCTGACGGTCGTAGGCGGCCGGATCCTCCCAGGTCCCGCGGGGATCGAGCAGGCGGGAGTCGACGCCGGGCACCGCGGTGGGCACTGCCAGGTTGAGGCCGTCGATCTGCCGGGTCTCGACGTCACGCAGCACGCCGGACTGGATGGCGCTGATGATGGCGCGGGTGGTGGGGATGGAGAAGCGCGCGCCGCCCTCGCCGTAGGCACCGCCGGTCCAGCCGGTGTTGACCAGGTAGACTTGGGCGTCCTTCTCCTCCACGCGCTTGATCAGCAGGTCGGCATACTCACGCGCCGGGCGCGGGAAGAAGGGGGCGCCGAAGCAGGTGGAGAAGGTGGCGGCGAGCCCCTCGGAGGAGCCCATCTCGGTGGAGCCGACCTTGGCGGTGTAGCCGGAGAGGAAGTGGTAGGCCGCGGCCTCCTTGGAAAGCACGGAGACCGGCGGCAGCACGCCGGACATGTCGCAGGTCAGGAAGACGATGGCGTTGGGCTCGCCGGCGCGGTTCTCGGGCACGCGCTTCTCGACATGCTCCAGCGGGTAGGCGGCGCGGGAGTTCTGGGTCAGGCTGTCGTCGGCGTAGTCCGGCTCGCGACGGTCGTCGAGGACCACGTTCTCCAGCACGGTGCCGAACTTGATGGCGTTCCAGATGACCGGCTCGTTCTTCTCGGAGAGGTCGATGCACTTGGCGTAGCAGCCGCCCTCGATGTTGAAGACGGTGCCCGGGCCCCAGGCGTGCTCGTCGTCACCGATCAGGTAGCGCGCCTGGTCGGCGGAGAGGGTGGTCTTGCCGGTGCCGGAGAGGCCGAAGAACAGGCAGGTCTCGCCGTCCTCGCCGACGTTGGCGGAGCAGTGCATCGGCAGCACGTCGAAGGCCGGCAGCAGGAAGTTCTGCACCGAGAACATGGCCTTCTTCATCTCGCCGGCGTAGCGCATGCCGGCGATCAGCACCTTCTTCTGGGCGAAGTTGATGATCACGGTGCCGTCGGAGTTGGTGCCGTCGCGGGCCGGGTCGCACTCGAAGCCGGCGGCGTTGAGGATGGTCCACTCCTCCTTGGCGGCGGGGTTGTACGCCTCGGGGCGCACGAACATGGTGCGGCCGAACAGGTTCTGCCAGGCGGTCTCGGTCTGCACGCGCACCGGCAGGTAGTACTCGGGGTCGCTGCCCACGTGCAGCTCGGAGACATAGTGCTCGCGGCCCAGCAGGTAGTCCTCGACACGGGCCCAGAGCGCATCGAACTTGTCGGCCTCGAAGGGGCGATTGACGCTGCCCCAGTCGATCTGGCCGCTGGTGGACGGCTCGTCGACGATGAAGCGGTCCTTGGGCGAACGACCGGTGCGCACGCCGGTGTTCACCACCAGGGCGCCGTTGGCGGCCAGGCGGCCCTCGCCGGTGGCCACCGAACGCTCGATGAGCTCGGCGCTGGTGAGGTTGACGTGGGCGTTGGTAGCGGCTTGGGGTGTGGTCATGTCGATTCCTGGGCCTTGCGGCCGATTCTCTCTCGTGTGCCGGGCGCCGGTGATGACGCAACGGGTGCCTGCCATCGATCGCCGCGTGCGGGTTTCCCGTCTTGTGATGAGGCGATCGAGCCGAAAAAACGGCGCCATTATGGCAAAAACCGCCCCCGCGGGGAACGCCGTTTTTGGGCGAAATTCATGTAGTTTTTCTACAACATGGCGCAATTTCACACCACGATGTCTTGTGCGCCGCAGCAATTGCTGTCGGGGCGCCTCGCACGACGGCACAGCGCCTCAGTGGAGCACGGGGGGCGGCTCATCGGCGCCGGCCAGCAGCGCCTCGATGTCCTGTTCGGAGAAGACGTAGCGGGAGTGGCAGAAGTGGCACTGGGTGTCGATGGTGCCGTGCTCGGCCAGCACGTCGCGCAGCTCGGCCTCGCCCAGGGTCAGCAGCGAGCCGGCGATGCGCTCCCGGGAGCAGGTGCAGCCGAAGCGCAGCGGCTTCGGTTCGAAGACCCGCACCGTCTCCTCGTGGTAGAGGCGGCGCAGCACCTCCAGGGGGGCCAGCCCCAGCAGCTCCTCGGCCTTCACGGTATCGGCCAGCAGTACCGAACGCTCCCAGGCATCGCTGTCCTGGTTGCGGGACTCGTCGGGGATCCGCTGCAGCAGCAGGCCGCCGGCGCGCTGGCCATCGGCGGCCAGCCACAGCCGCGTCGGCAGCTGCTCCGACTGGGCGAAGTAGTCGGCCAGGCACTCGGCCAGGCTGTCCCGGTCCAGCGCCACGATGCCCTGGTAACGGTGCCCCTCCCGCGGGTCCAGGGTGATCATGATCTGCCCCTCGCCGAGCAGTTCGCGAAAGCCCGTCGCCTCGCCGGGCATCGGCGCGTCCTCGGCCAGCCGGGCGATGGCGCGCAGCTCGCCGCCGGGATTGGATTCGGCCATCAGCAGGGAGAGGGCGCCCTGGCCGCGCACCTCGATGCTCAGGGTGCCGTCGAGCTTGACGGTGTCGGTGAGCAGCGCCACGGCGGCGAGCAGCTCGCCGAGCAGGCGGTTGACCACCGGCGGGTAGTCGTGGCGATCGAGCACCTCGGCATAGGCCTGCTCGAGGGTGACGATCTCGCCGCGCACGTTGGTGTCGTCGAAGAGGAAACGCTGGATCTGGTCGGTCATGGGGCTCTCTGTCTAGTCATCCTGCTGGCGCTGGAAGCGGTGGATCTCCCGGCGCTGCTTCTTGTCGGGGCGCTTGAGCGGGTGCTGCATGGCCTGGTTGGTGAGGCGGCGCGCCTCGGCCTCGCGCTCGCGCCGCGCGACGCTCTCCTCGGTCTCGCGGTAGAGGGCGCGGGCCTCCGGTGCGCCGCGGCGCTGGTCGGAGAGCGCCACCACCTCCACCTCCATGAGGTCCCAGCCCTGGGGCACGCGCACCAGGGCGCCTACCTCCACGGCCTTGCTGGTCTTGGCACGGGCGCCGTTGTAGTGGACCTTGCCGCCCTCGACGGCCTTCTTGGCCAGGGCGCGGGTCTTGAAGAAGCGCGCCGCCCACAGCCACTTGTCGAGCCGCACGCTATCCATGGGCGCCCGCCTCCGGCCTGCCATCGCCCCCCTGCCCCGGCGGCACGTTGCCGGGCAGGATCGACGCGAAGCGATCCAGGGCGATGAACTCCTCGAGCTCCTTCTCCGGCCGGGTGCTGTCGGGCTGCTTGATGCCGAGCAGGTGTCGGATGCCGAACTCCCGGGCGCTCTCCAGCACCCTGGGGTTGTCGTCGATGAACAGGGTGCGCCCCGGGTCGAAGGGCTCGACCTCCTGGAGGGCGAACCAGAACTCCTGGGCCTCCTTCGGCACGCCGAGGTCCGCCGAGGAGACGATGGCATCCAGGTACTCCTCGAGGCCGGTCAGCGGCAGCTTGAGCGCCAGGCTCTCGCGGTCGGCGTTGGTGGCCAGCACCACCCGGGGGTGGGCCTGCCGGAGCCACTTGAGGAAGTCCAGGGCGTCGCCGCGCAGGCCGATCAGGTGCTGGATCTCGCGCTTGAGGGCGACGATGTCCACGTCGAGCTCGCGGCTCCAGTAGGCCAGGCTGTACCAGTTGAGGGTGCCCTGCTCGTGCAGCACCTTCGAGCGCACCACCTCCTGGGTGGCCTCGTCGAGCTGGTGCAGCTCCACGTAGCGCCGCGGCAGGTGCTCCAGCCAGAAGTGGCTGTCGAAGTGCAGGTCGAGCAGGGTGCCGTCCATGTCGAGCAGGACGGTATCGATGGCGCGCCAGTCGATCATCGCGACTCCCGGGGTTGTGGCAAAGGGTTAAGGCAAAGGGTTGTGGCAAGGGGTGGTGGCTGGCAAGGGGTGGTATTGTATCAGGCGCCTTCCCTACCCAGAAACGGAGCCCCCATGACCGAGTCCCGCTGGCCGCAGAAACCCGAGGTGCTCGAGCGCCGCTCGGTAGCCCGCAGCCGCCTGTTCCACGTCGAATCCCTGGACCTGCGCTTCTCCAACGGCGCCGAGCGCACCTTCGAGCGGCTGACGGGGAGCGACCAGGGGGCGGTGATGATCGTCGCCATGCCCGACCCGGAGCATGTGCTGCTGATCCGCGAGTACGCGGCCGGCTTCGAGGACTACGTGCTGACCCTGCCCAAGGGGCTGGTCGACCCCGGCGAGGACATCGTCACCGCTGCCAACCGCGAGCTGATGGAGGAGTGCGGCTTCGGCGCCAACCGCATCGAGCCGCTGGTGGAGCTGTCGCTGGCGCCCAACTACATGCGCCACCGCATGCAGGTGCTGCTGGCCAGCGACCTCTACCCCCGGCGCCTGCCCGGCGACGAGCCGGAGCCGCTGATCGTCGAGACCCACGCCATCGAGGAGCTGCCGGCCCTGCTGGCCCGCGACGACTTCCACGAGGCGCGGGCCATCGCGGCCCTCTACATCGCCCGCGACCGGCTGCGCAGCGAGCAGGTGCCGACCCGCTTCTGGTAGGCGCTAATGGCCGTGCAGGCGGCGGATCGGACGGCTTTCGCGAAAGCGCAGCCAGCGGCCCTGGCGATAGCTGTCCAGCCCGGTCTCGAGCAGGGTCATCACGTCCATGGCCTCATCGAGGGTCACCGGCAGGGGGGTACCGTGCAGCAGCGCCCGTGCGACGCCGGCGTAGTAGGCCGGCCAGTCGCCGGGCAGGCCGGGATGCGGCCGGCCCTCGGGCCCCTCGCCCTTTGCCTCGGCCAGCACCAGCCGGCCGGGCTCCGGGTCCTCGCCCCAGCCCGGTGACGGCAACTCCCCGGCCTTGAGCCGCGCCTCCTGGGGGTCCAGGCCGAACTTCACGTAGCTGCCGCGGGTGCCATGCACCCGGAAGCGCGGCGTGGGGTCCGCCACCAGGGAGCTGGCCTGCAGGGTCACCCGCAGGCCCTCGTACTCCAGCAGGCAGAGGAAGTCGTCGTCCACCTCGGCACCGTCGCGCACCGTGGCCAGCTCCAGCAGGATCGCCTTCGGCATGCCGAACAGGGCCCGCACCTGGTCGAGCAGGTGCGGCCCCAGGTCGAACCAGATGCCGCCGCCGGGCTGGTGGTGGTCGCGCCAGCGGTCGGTGACCGTGGGCCGAAAGCGATCGAAGCGCGACTCCAGCGACACCACGCGGCCCAGGGTGCCGCCCTCGAGCAGTGCCTGCAGGGTCAGGAAGTCGCTGTCCCAGCGGCGATTGTGGAAGACGCTCACCGACCGCTCGGCCTCCTCCGCCTGGGTCCTGAGCAGGCGCGCCTCGGAGAGCGAGACGGTGAACGGCTTGTCGATCACCAGGTGCTTGCCGGCATTAAGGGCGGCCTTGGCCAGCGGGAAGTGGGTCGCGTTGGGCGTGGCGATCACCACCAGGTCGATGTCGCGCCGGGCGAACAGCGCCGGCGGCTTGGCCAGCACCTCCACCTCGGGCAGGTCGGCGTGGACCCGGTCGGCATCGCGGCTGACCACGGCGGTCAGCTCCAGTCCGGGCGTCGCCTGGATCAGCGGGGCGTGGAAGGTCCGGCCCGCCATGCCGTAGCCGATCAGGCCGACGTTGAGGGTCTGGGTCTTCATGGCTCGGGCTTCCCTGCAGGAGTGGATGCCCCGGCACGAGGCCGGGGCAGGAAGGTCGCTCAGTCGAGCTTCGAGAGGTCGCGCACCGCGCCCTTGTCGGCGGAGGTGGCGAGCATGGCGTAGGCCTTGAGCGCCGCGGAGACCTTGCGGTCGCGCTGGATGCTGGGCTTCCAGGCGGCCGCGCCCTTGGCCTCCTCCGCCTCGCGGCGGGCGGCCAGCTCGGCGTCGGTCAGCCTGACGTTGATCGACCGATTGGGGATGTCGATCTGGATGATGTCGCCGCTCTCGATCAGGCCGATGGCGCCGCCGGCGGCGGCCTCCGGGGAGACATGGCCGATGGAGAGGCCGGAGCTGCCACCGGAGAAGCGCCCGTCGGTCATCAGTGCGCACACCTTGCCGAGCCCCTTGGACTTGAGATAGCTGGTCGGGTAGAGCATCTCCTGCATGCCGGGGCCGCCACGCGGGCCCTCGTAGCGCACCACCACCACCTCGCCGGGCTTCACCAGCCCGCCCAGCACGTGCTCCACCGCCTGGTCCTGGGACTCCACCACGTGGGCCGGCCCCTCGAAGACCAGGATCGACTCGTCGACCCCGGCGGTCTTCACCACGCAGCCGTCCAGGGCGATGTTGCCGAACAGCACGGCCAGGCCGCCCTCGCGGGAGAAGGCGTGCTCGAGGTCGCGGATGCAGCCGTTGGCGCGGTCGCCGTCGAGGCTCGGCCAGCGCGCGGCCTGGGAGAAGGCGGTCTGGGTCGGGATGCCGCCGGGGCCGGCCTTGTAGAACTCCACCACCTCGGCGCTGGGGTTGCGCATGATGTCCCAGGCGTCCAGGGCGTCCTTGAGGGTATCGCCGTAGACGGTGGGCACGCGGGTATCCAGGACGCCTGCGCGATCGAGCTCGCCGAGGATCGCCATGATCCCGCCGGCCCGGTGGCAGTCCTCGATATGGTACTGCTGGGTGTTGGGCGCCAGCTTGCAGAGCTGCGGCACCTCCCGGGAGAGCCGGTCGATGTCGGCCATGGTGAAGTCCACCTCGGCCTCCTGGGCGGCGGCCAGCAGGTGCAGGATGGTGTTGGTGGAGCCGCCCATGGCGATGTCCAGGGTCATGGCGTTGCGGAAGGCCGCCTTCGACCCGATGGCCCGGGGCAGCAGGTGCGCCTCGTCGCCCTCGTAGTAGCGCTTGGCCAGCGTGACGATGCGGCTCCCCGCCTCCTCGAACAGCCGGCGGCGATCGGCGTGGGTGGCCAGCACGGTGCCGTTGCCGGGCAGCGCCAGGCCCAGCGCCTCCATCAGGCAGTTCATGGAGTTGGCGGTGAACATGCCGGAGCAGCTGCCGCAGGTGGGGCAGGCGCTGCGCTCGATCTCCTCGATCTGCTCGTCGCTGTACTGGTCGTCGGCGGCGTAGATCATGGCATCGATCAGGTCGATGTTGTGGTCGAGCAGCTTGGTCTTGCCGGCCTCCATGGGGCCACCGGAGACGAAGATCACCGGGATGTTCAGGCGCATGGCGGCGTTGAGCATCCCCGGGGTGATCTTGTCGCAGTTGGAGATGCACACCAGGGCATCGGCGCAGTGGGCGTTGACCATGTACTCGACGCTGTCGGCGATCAGGTCGCGGCTGGGCAGCGAGTAGAGCATGCCGTCGTGGCCCATGGCGATGCCGTCGTCCACGGCGATGGTGTTGAACTCCTTGGCCACGCCGCCCGCCTTCTCGATCTCGCGGGCCACCAGCTGCCCCATGTCCTTCAGGTGGACGTGGCCCGGCACGAACTGGGTGAAGGAGTTGGCCACGGCGATGATGGGCTTGTGGAAGTCCTCGTCCTTCATGCCGGTGGCGCGCCACAGGGCGCGGGCGCCGGCCATGTTGCGGCCGGCGGTGGTGGTGCGGGAACGATACTCGGGCATGGTGTCCTCTTCTTTTCTCGGCCGCCCTGTCGCGCGGGCAGTCCTGTGTCCAGTCAACCGCAGGATTCTGGCATGCGCGGCGCGGCCTGGCCAGACACCCAGGCGAGCACTCGAAAAGCCTGACTCTCGAAGGACGCGGCTTTCCCGGGGACAGGCCTCCGCAGAGGCGCTGTAAACCCATCCCTGGGCGCTACCGATGCCGTCCCTGGCATAGGACCTCTGCTATGACCTGTCCCCGGTGCCGCTTGCCTCGGCGGTTATCTGCCGGCTTGGCGCTGGCCGCCGGGCGCTGCTACCCGAACACCACCCGGGCCACGTCCTTGTAGCGCTTGGCGAAGTGCACCGTCATGCCCTCCCTGAGGTGGTCGGGCAGCTCGTCGTAGTCGCGGCGGTTGGCGTCGGGCAGGATCACCTCGAAGATATCGCTGCGCCGGGCGGCGATGACCTTCTCGCGGATGCCGCCCACCGGCAGCACGTGGCCGGTGAGGGTCAGCTCGCCGGTCATCGCCATCGGCCGGTCGATGGCCTGGTGGCGGGCCAGGGAGAGCAGCGCGGTGGTCATGGTGACCCCCGCCGAGGGGCCGTCCTTGGGCGTGGCGCCCTCCGGCACGTGCAGGTGCACGAAGGCGGAGTCGAAGAAGTCGGCGTCGGCGCCGTACTCGGCCAGGTGGCCCAGCACGTAGCTGTAGGCGATGTTGGCCGACTCCTGCATCACCTCGCCGAGCTTGCCGGTGAGCTTGAAGCCGCGGGTCAGCGAGTGCACCTTGCCGGCCTCGATGGGCAGGGTAGCCCCGCCCATGGCGGTCCAGGCGAGGCCGGTGACCACGCCCTCCCCCTCGAGCACCTGCTCCTTGCGGAAGATCGGCGCGCCCAGGAAGTCCTCGAGATTCTTCACCGACACCTTCACCGACTGCTGGTCATGCTCCAGCAGCCGGACCGCCGCCTTGCGCACGATGCGGTGGAGCTGCTTCTCGAGCTGGCGCACCCCCGCCTCCCGGGCATAGCCCTCGATCACCTGGCGCAGCGCGGCCTCGGTGAGGTTGATGCGTTTCTTCGGGATGTTGTCGCGCTTGAGCAGCTTGGGCCACAGGTGGTTCCTGGCGATGGCCAGCTTCTCCTCGGCGATGTAGCCGGAGAGGCGGATCTGCTCCATGCGGTCGAGCAGCGGCCCCGGGATCGAGTCGAGGGTGTTGGCGGTGCAGACGAACAGCACCTTGGAGAGGTCCAGGCGCACGTCCAGGTAGTGGTCGAGGAAGTCGACGTTCTGCTCCGGGTCGAGCACCTCGAGCAGCGCCGAGGCCGGGTCGCCCTGGAAGGACTGGCCGAGCTTGTCGATCTCGTCGAGCATGATCACCGGGTTCTCGACCTCGACCTCCTTGAGCGCCTGCACCAGCTTGCCGGGCATGGCACCGATATAGGTACGCCGGTGGCCCTTGATCTCCGCCTCGTCGCGCATGCCGCCCACCGAGAAGCGGTAGAACTCGCGACCGAGCGCCTCGGCGATGGAGCGGCCCACGGAGGTCTTGCCCACCCCGGGCGGGCCCACCAGCAGCAGGATGGAGCCGCCCACGTCGCCCTTGAAGGTGCCCTCGGCGAGGAACTCGATGATGCGCTCCTTCACGTCGGCCAGGCCGTCGTGGTCGCGGTCGAGCACCTGGCGGGCATGGGCCAGGTCGAGCTGGTCCTGGCTGCGCACGCCCCAGGAGAGGCTGGTCAGCCAGTCGAGGTAGTTGCGGGTGGTGCCATACTCCGGCGAGCCGGTCTCGAGCACCGAGAGCTTGTCGAGCTCCTCCTCGATGCGGGTCAGCACCCGGGGCGGCACGACCAGCCCCTCCAGGCGGTCGCGGAAGGTATCGACGTCGTTCTCGCGATCGTCCTTGGAGATGCCCAGCTCGCGCTGGATCACCTTGAGCTGCTCGCGCAGGAAGAACTCGCGCTGGCGCTCCTGCATCTGGGCGTTGACCTGGTCGCTGATCTCGCTCTGCAGCTGGGCGACCTCGATCTCCTTGCGCAGCAGCGGCAGCACCTTCTGCATGCGCGAGAGCACCGGCAGGGTGGCCAGCACGTCCTGCAGCTCGTGCCCCTTGGCCGAGGTGATGGCCGCGGCGAAGTCGGTGAGCGGGCCCGGCTCGTGGGGGCTGAAGCGGTTGAGGTAGTGCTTGAGCTCCTCGCCGTAGAGCGGGTTGATCGGCAGCAGCTCCTTGATGCCGTTGATCAGCGACATGGCGTAGGCGCGGGCCTCGTCGGCCTCGGCGTCCACCGGCTCGCGGGGGTAGCTCACCTCCACCAGGTAGGGCGGCTCCCGGGAGATCCAGCGCTGGATGCGGAAACGCTTGAGCCCCTGGGCGATGAACTGGATCTGGCTGTCATCGCCCTGCAGCTTGTGCACCTTGACCGCGGTGCCGATCTCGGGGAAGTCGTCGTGGGCCAGCCCCTCCACCGCGGCCTCGCCGACGAAGGCCAGGCCCACGGTGTGGTGCGGGGTCTTGCCCACCCGGCGCATGGTCTCGGCCCAGCGCTCGCGGTTGATCACCAGCGGCTGCACCTGGGCGGGGAAGAAGGGGCGATTGTGGATCGGCAGCAGGTAGATGCGCTCGGGCAGCGTGTCGCCGGCCGGCACCACGGCGTGATGCGGCTCGTCGTGGGCATCGTCGAGGTCGAAGGCCTCGTCCTCGTCATGGGACTCGCGGTCATCGTGCAGCCACTCCGGTGCGTCCGGGTCGTGGCGGCGATCCTGGTCATCGCTCATGGGGTCTCGTCCTGATCCTGTGATGGCTCGTGCCGTTGGGTTCAGGAATGCGGGCGATGGTGACCAACTTCAAGTCGCAGGGCCGGGCCGGCGCCTCCGATCACCGCCCCGGCTCATCGCCAGAGGGGCGGCAGCGGACGGCCGTTGACGCGTACCCGTCCGCGGATCACGTCGATCTCCAGCTCCCGGGTGTCCAGCGGCAGGCCCAGCCACAGCGCCACCACCGTCGGCACGTCGTGCCAGGTGAAGTCGCCGTCCAGGCGGGCCAGCCAGCGGGCCTGCTGCGCCTTCTCGTCCAGGCGGGCGAGGCTCAGCTCGTCGAGGCGCCGGGGGTCGAAGAACAGCGCCCCCTCGCCGCGGGCCTTCAGGCCGAGCATGGGGCTCTCCAGGTCGACCACCGGGACGTCAAGCCGAGGGGAGTCCTGCAGGGTGGCGATCAGCTCCGGCTCCAGGCGCGCCAGCAGTTCGCGTCCCTCCAGGGGCTGACCCTTGGCCGCCTCGTCGCGCAGCCGCGCCAGCGCCTCGCGCACGGCGTCGGCATTGATCCGCGACAGCGCCAGGGCCACCCGGCCGGTCAGCAGCACCTGCTCGGCCGCCTGGACCTCGGTCAGGGTCAGCTCGCCGTCGATGCTCAGCTCGCGGTCATCGAGCTGCATCAGGCTGCGATAGAGCAGCTCGCTGGCCTCCAGCGCCAGGTTGGGCTGCTGCCAGGTGAGCCGGTCGATGCGCAGCAGGTCATGCTGGGTGAAATGGTGGGCCCCGGCGGTATAGGCGTAGCGGCTCTCCAGGGCGATGGGGCCGGATTCCAGGATGGCCACGCCGTCGGTGAGGCGCCAGGGCTGCAGGCGAACCCGCAGTCGCCAGTCGCCGTACTGGCCGCCGAAGGTGAGCTGGCCGCCGCGGAAGTCGAGCTCCCGGGGCCCCTGGCTGGCGATGAAGGGGGCGAGCTGGATGCTGCCCTCCAGGGTCCCGCCGAGGGTCTGGTAGCTGGCATGCCAGCGTGGCGGGCTGGAGGGCAGCCAGTCGCCGAACAGCCGCACCTGCCGGGGGCCCGCGAGGGGCATCGCCTCCCCCGAGACGCGGGTGCTGAAGACGCCGTGGCGCGCCTCGTAGGAGAGCTCGAGCTGCCAGCCGTCGCCCAGCAGCGGCGACATGCGGATGGTCCCCGAGGAGGCCAGCCAGCCCTGCTCGACCTCGCTGCGCTCCACCACCAGCTCGCCGCGGGCCTCGAGGTCGCCCAGGGCGCGCGCCAGCTCGCGCTCGAAGAGCAGCGAGGCGACCAGCTGGGCCACCGCCCAGATCACCGCCAGCCCTACCACCACCGGGGCGATCAGACGTTCCTTGCGCATGGCGGCTCCCCTCCCTGTGACGAGCCCGGGTGACGGCGCCGGCGGAGCCGCCGGCCCCTCAGTGTAGCCAGAACCAGATGTGCATGATGCTCCAGGCGTAGATGCCCGCCATCACGTCGTCGATCATGATGCCGAAGCCCCCGGCGACGCGCCGGTCCATCCAGCGGATCGGCCAGGGCTTGATGACGTCGAAGATGCGGAACAGCAGGAACCCCCAGAGCGCGGCCTCCCAGGAGAAGGGCACCGCGGCCATGGTGATCCAGTAGCCGACGAACTCGTCCCAGACGATGCCCGAGTGGTCGTGCACCCCGAGGTCACGGGAGGTCTTCTCGCAGATCCAGACCCCCCACACGAAGGCCACCACGATCACCCCCAGGTACCAGTCCAGAGGGAGGTCGGAGAGCAGCCAGTAGAAGGGAATGGCGGCCAGGGTACCGAAGGTGCCCGGCGCCCAGGGCGCGGCGCCACTGCCCAGGCCGAAGGCCAGGAAATGGGTCGGACGGTGCCAGATGCTGGCGGGGGCACGGTTCATGCGCCGCCCCCCTCGCCCGCCGCGGGCTCGGCCGAGAAGTGCTGCCAGCCCCCCTCCCCACGGGCCTCGACGCCACGCAGGCCGGGCTCGGCCTCGAGCCGGCCGATCACGGTGAGCGGCAGGCCGATCCTGGCCAGCCGCGCCCGGGCCTCGGCGAGGTGCTCGGCCGGGAGGCTCACCAGCAGCTCGTAGTCGTCGCCGCCGGAGAGCGCCGCCCGCCGGGCCCCGGCCTCGCCCAGCGCCGCGACCAGCCCCTCGGCCAGCGGCAGCGCCTCGGGGTCGAGGGTGGCGCCGACGCCGGAGCGCTCCAGCACGTGGCCCAGGTCGGCCAGCAGGCCGTCGGAGACATCGATGGCGGCGCTGGCCAGCCCCACCAGCGCCTCGCCGGCGGCCAGGCGCGGCTGGGGCCGCAGGTAGCGAACCAGCAGCGGATGGGACGGGTCGCGCTCGCCGCGCTGCCAGAGCGCCAGCCCCCCGGCGCCACCGCCCAGCGCCCCGGTCACCGCGACCAGGTCGCCGGGGCGCCCGCCGCTGCGGGTCAGCGCCGCCTCCGGGGCCACCTCCCCCATCACGGTCACCCCGATGGTGGTCGCGCCGCGGGTCACGTCACCGCCCACCAGGGCGGTACCGGTGGCGTCGCACAGCGCCCGGAAACCGCGGGAGAAGCCCTCGAGCCAGTCGTCGTCGGCCGACGCCAGGGTCAGGGCCATCAGGCACCAGCGGGCCCGGGCGCCCATGGCGGCCAGGTCGGAGAGGCTCACCGCCAGGGCCCGGTGGCCGACCGCCTCGGCGGGGGCATCCGCGGGGTAGTGGACGCCCGCCACCGAGGTGTCGACGCTGACCGCCAGCCGGCATCCCGGGGCGGGGGCCAGCAGCGTGCAGTCGTCCCCCACCCCCAGCGCCACGCCGGCATCGACACCGGGCGGCGCGGGGGTGAAGTAGCGGGCAATCAGTTCGAATTCGCTGTGCATCCGGTGGCAACCTTCAGCGGCGGCGGGCGGCAACCTCGGCGCTGCGCAGCCGGCCGGCGAGCTTGTCGAGGATGCCGTTGACGTACTTGTGGCCGTCGGTGGCACCGAAGGACTTGGCGAGCTCGACCCCCTCGTTGATCACCACCCGATAGGGCACCTCCAGGCGCCGCGAGAGCTCGTAGGCCCCCAGCCGCAGGATGGAGAGCTCGATGGGGTCGAGGTCGTCGAGGCGGCGGTCCAGCAGCGGCGCGATGGAGGCGTCGAGGTCGGCCTTGAAGCGCGCCACGTTGTGCAGCAGTTCATGGAAGAGCGCCAGGTCGGCGATCTCCATGACCTTGTGCCAGTTCTCGTGGTCCTCGAGGTCGTCATCGGCCAGCTGGCTGCGGAACTCCGCCTCCACCGCGGTGATCGACTTGCCGGTCATCTGCCACTGGTAGAGCCCCTGCACCGCCAGTTCGCGGGCGGCACGCCGGGAAAGCTGGGCCTTCGAGGGCTCGCGGGAGCGCTCGCGGCTCATGCCTCCTCCTCCTCGTCGTCGCCGAAGCAGCGCAGCAGCGAGACCATCTCCATGGCGGCCATGGCCGCCTCGGCGCCCTTGTTGCCGGCCTTGGTGCCGGCGCGCTCGATGGCCTGCTCGATTGAGTTGACGGTCAGCACGCCGTTGGCGATGGGGGTCTCGAACTCCAGCTGCAGGTTGCCCAGGGCCGCATTGCAGCCGCCGGCCACGTACTCGAAGTGGGGCGTGCCGCCGCGGATCACCGCGCCCAGCGCGATCACCGCGTCGGGCCGCGCCGCCTTGATCACCTTCTTGACCGCCAGCGGCAGCTCCCAGGCGCCCGGCACATGGACGATGTCGATGTGCTCGGCGGACACGCCATGGCGCACCAGGCTGTCCACGGCGCCTTCCACCAGGCTGTCGACCACGTGGTGGTTGAAGCGGCCCACCACGATGATGTAGCGGCCGTCCACGTCGACGAAGCTGCCTTCCACTTGAGAAATGGGTTCCATGTCTGTCTTCCTGATGATGCTGGGGGCGGCCCGGGGCCGCGCCCGCATGATGGTCGGGATCGGAGTCGGGGTCGGCGTCAGTCGACGCGGTGCTCGGCCTCGGCAGCGTCTGCCGAGGCGACATCCTCGGGGCTCAGGCGCTCGACCACTTCCAGGTCGAAGCCGGAGAGGGCCGAGAACTTCCAGGGGGAGCTGAGCAGGCGCATCTTGCTGACATTGAGGTGGCGCAGGATCTGCGAGCCCGTGCCGATGGTCAGGTAGTTGCCGGCCCCGTCGGAGGCGCTGTTGCGCGGGGCCCGCCGGCGCTCCAGGAAGGTATCGAGATAGTCGCGCAGGTCCTGGCGGGGGCGGCCATCGTCGAGCAGCACGAAGACCCCGCGCTCGCTGCGGGCCACCTCGGCGATGGCCCGGTGGGCGTTCCACTGGGCGCTGTCGCCCTTCTGCAGGCTGAGCAGGTCGCGCATCGCGTCGGCCAGGTGCACGCGCACCGTGGTCGGGGTCTCGGGGCTGGGGCGCCCCTTGACCAGCGCCAGGTGGTGGGCGCCCTGGATGCTGTCGCGGAACACGTGCAGGGTCAGCTCGCCGAAGGCGGTCTGGACCGGGGTGGCCTCCACGTGCTCCACGGTCTGCTCGTTGTGGATGCGGTAGTGGATCAGGTCGGCGATGGTGCCCATCTTCAGGCCGTGCTCGGCGGCGAAGCGCTCGAGCTCCGGGCGACGCGCCATGCTGCCATCGTCGTTCATGATCTCGCAGATGACGCCGCTGGGCTCGAAACCGGCCAGCGCCGCCAGGTCACAGGAGGCCTCGGTGTGACCCGCCCGGCGCAGCACGCCGCCGGGCTCGGCCATCAGCGGGAAGATATGCCCCGGCTGGACGATGTCCTCGGCCCGGGCGTCGCGGGCCGCCGCGGCCTGCACGGTGCGGGCCCGGTCGGCGGCGGAGATGCCGGTGGTCACGCCGTCGGCGGCCTCGATGGAGACGGTGAACTTGGTGGCGAAGCCCGAGCCGTTGTCGGTGACCATCAGCGGCAGGTTGAGACGCTCGCAGCGCTCGCGGGTCATGGGCAGGCAGATCAGCCCGCGGCCGTGGCGAGCCATGAAATTGATGTGCTCGGCCTGCACCTTCTCGGCGGCCATGATCAGGTCGCCCTCGTTCTCGCGGTCCTCATCGTCCATGAGGATCACCATCTTGCCCTGGCGGATGTCCTCGATCAGCTCCTCGATGGGGGCCAGGCCGCCGGCAGTTGCGTTCACCATGTGATCTCCAGAAATTCAGCGTGGCGGGCGTCGGCCAGCGGCGACGGTCGCGTCGTCCACAGGCGTCGCCTCGCCTCGAAACGGCGTCAGGTTACCGTGGCGCGGCGTCGGGCGCCAGTAAAGAGCCGTGGCGCGGCGTCGGGCGCCAGTAAAGAGCCGTGGCGCGGCGTCGGGCGCCAGTAGTGAGCCCGGCGCGCAGATAGCAAACCGCTCAAGGCTGTTCCGGCAACAGGCCCTCGAGGGGGCGCTACGAGTACTTCCCTGTAGGCTACCTCGGCCATCCCTGGCCCTCGGACCCCCTCTCCGACCTGTCCCCGGCGCCTTTCGCTACCACCCTGTCGGTAGCTGCGACGGGCCTACCCGGCGCCCTTACCGTGCGGCCAGCGTACGGCGCTCGGGCCGGGCGGTGATGCGCCAGTCGCGGCCCACCGCGCGGATGTCGAGGATCTCGAGGCCGCGCTGGTGGGCCATGGTCTCGATGCCGGCGAGCTGGAACAGCGGCCGGGCCTCGCCGCCCAGCAGGGTCGGCGCCACGAACAGCTGCATCTCGTCCACCAGGCCCGCGTCGAGCATGGCCCCGGCCAGGGTGGCGCCGGTCTCCAGCAATACCTCGTTGGCCTGCTCCACGTCGGCCAGGTGGCGCAGCAGGGCGTGGAGGTCGACCCGGCCGGCGGCATCGGCGGGCAGCACGACCAGCTCGGCGCCGGCGGCCTCGAGCCGTTCGCGCCGCTCGGCCTCGTGCCCCGCGACCGTGGCCACCAGGGTACGGCCGGGCTCGGTCAGGCAGGCCGCGGCCTCGGGCAGGCGCAGCCGGCTGTCCACCACCACGCGCAGCGGCTGCCGGCCGGCGATCAGCTCGACGCCCTCGAGCTCGGCCTGGTCGGCGCGCACGGTGAGCCGGGAGTTATCGAAGATCACCGACTCCACGCCGGTCAGCACGGCGCTGGAACGGGCGCGAAGGCGCTGCACCTCGCGGCGCGCCTGGGGGCCGGTGATCCACTGGGACTCGCCGGAGCGCATGGCGGTGCGGCCATCGAGGCTCATGGCCATCTTCAGCCGCACGAAGGGACGCCCGTGGTCCATGCGCATGATGAAGCCGGGGTTCAGCGCCCTGGCCTGTTCTTCCAGCAGCCCCACCTCCACCTCGATCCCCGCCTCGCGCAGCAGGGCGATGCCGCGGCCGGCCACCGCCGGGTTGGGGTCGGCCATGGCCACCACCACCCGCGCCACCCCGGCCTCGACCAGCGCCCGGGCGCAGGGGCCGGTACGGCCGTGATGGGAGCAGGGCTCCAGGGTCACGTAGGCGGTGGCGCCGCGGGCGGCCTCGCCGGCCTGGCGCAGGGCGTGGACCTCGGCATGGGGCTCGCCGGCACGCGCGTGAAAGCCCTCGCCGACCGGCTGTGCGTCCTTGACCAGCACGCAGCCGACGCGAGGATTGGGATCGGTGGTGTAGAGGCCGCGGCGGGCCAGCACCAGGGCCCGGGCCATCCAGGCTTCGGGGGTCTGCTCGACCATGGGGCTCCTCGACGTTGGGGGAGGGTCAGTCCCGCGGCTCGTCGGGTCGAAAGCTTGGCTCCTGGGCCAGGCGGTCGATCTCGGCGCGGAACTCGTCGATATCCTGGAAGCGGCGATAGACCGAGGCGAAGCGGATGTAGGCCACCTGGTCCAGGCGCTTGAGGGCGTGCATCACCTCCTCGCCGATGTCGCGGGCGTGGATCTCCCGCTCGCCCCGGGCCCGCAGGGTCTGGCGGATGCGCTGCACCGCCGCCTCGATGGACTCGGCGCTGACCGGCCGCTTCTCCAGCGCCCGCAGCATGCCGGCACGCAGCTTCTGCTCGTCGAAGGATTCGCGAGAGCCGTCGCCCTTGATCACCCGCGGCATCACCAGCTCGGCGGTCTCGTAGGTGGTGAAGCGTTCGCCACAGGCCACGCACTGCCGGCGGCGGCGCACCTGGTCGCCCTCGGCGACCAGCCGCGAGTCGGTGACCTTGGTGTCATGGGTACCGCAGAAGGGACAGTGCATCGCTGGGTTCCGGGACGGGGGGAGGTGGCGTTGCCGTATTGTAACGGCTGGGACCGCCCCCGCCCAGCGCGTCGCCTCAATGCGCCTGGTGGCCACCGTGGCCGGACATCCCGCCGGACATGCCGCTCCCCATCACCTCGATGCGCCGCACCGGCGCCGACAGGGTCAGGACCTCGTCGTTGTCCAGCACCAGGGTGATCTCCACCTCCTCGCCCTCCTGCAGGGGAGCGACCAGGTCGATCAGCATCAGGTGCAGGCCGCCGGGGGCCAGCTCGGTAGTGCCGCCGGCAGGCACGCCGATCCCGTCCACGCGGCGCATCTGCATGACGCCATCCACGTCGACATGGTTGTGCAGCTCGGCGACCCGGGCGGCCGGCGAGCGGGCATCGACCACCGCCAGGTCGGCCTCACCGCCGTTGTGCAGGACCATGAAGGCGGCGCTGGTCGTCGAGACCGGCGGCACGGCGCGCACCTGGGCCTCCTCGACGCTGAGCGACTGGGCCAGTACGCTCGGGGTGACGAAGCTGATGGCCAGGCCGGCCAGGGCGAGGCGCAGGGTGTGCAGCGGGGTGGCGGGCATGCAAAGGCTCCTTGCTTGGCTTCACTCGCGAGACGGTGACCGGTCTCGCTTCGCTATCCTACTGCGAGGCCGCCGCCACCGCGTTGCGGCATAACGCCCCAGGGCGGCGATGGCGCGCCATCGATAATACCGCGCTAATCTCCGGCTGCCACTCTCGGCGGCGACCCTTGGCGCAGCCGCGCCATCCCCTACGACCCTGCTCCGGAGCCATCTGCCCATGCATGCACTGAACCAGAGCGTTGCGGTCGGCCCGCTCGGGCTCTCGATCGGCCAGCTGCTGATCGTGCTGGCCTTCGGCGTCGCCCTGATGGCCGGTGCGCTGATCGGCCGCCGCCATCGCGTCCCGGTTGCCGACACCCTCTTCTCCCTGCTGCTGGTCGCCCTGGTGGGCGCCCGGCTGCTGTTCGTGGCCCGCTACTGGGGCAGCTACGACGGGCTGCTCTCGCTGCTGGATATCCGCGACGGCGGCTTCGACCCGCTGGGCGGCGTGGTGGCAGGCCTCGGCTACGCCGCCTGGCGGCTGTGGAAGGCCCCGCGGCAGCGAACGGCGCTCTCCGGCGCCCTGCTGGCCGGCGCCTTCACCTGGGGGCTCACCGCCGGCCCCCTGCTGCTGCTCGAGAGCCAGAGCCGGCCCCTGCCGGACACCCCGCTGGCCACCCTCGAGGGTGACTCCACCGACCTGCCGGCGCTGGCCGAACGGGAGGCCAGGCCCATGGTGGTCAACCTGTGGGCCACCTGGTGCCCGCCGTGCCGCCGCGAGATGCCGGTCTTCGAGCAGGCCCAGCGGGAGGAGCAGGACATCACCTTCGTCTTCGTCAACCAGGGCGAGGACGTGGCCCTGGTGAACCGTTTCCTCGACCACGAGTCCCTCTCCCTGGAGAACGTGCTGCTGGATGCCCGCAACGCCCTGGGCGATGCCACCGGCGCCATGGCCATGCCGACCACCCTCTACTACGACGCCGAGGGGCGCCTGGTGGACACCCACTTCGGCGAGCTCTCCCGGGCCACCCTGCAGCGCGGGCTGGAGCGCCTGCGCTGAGGCCCCGGCCGAGCCCTGCCGGTTTCATTGCCCCCATCATGAGAAAGGACCTCACCATGCGACTGCCCTCTCCCCTGCTTCCCGTCGGCGCCCTGGCCCTGGCCCTGGCCATGGCCGCCCCCGCCCAGGCCGATGACCACTGGCCGGCTCCCGTCCAGGCCCTCACCGACCAGGGGCTCAGCATCCACGCCGAGTTCGAGGCCCCCGGGGGCCTCACCGGCTACGCCGCCAGCTACCCGAGCGGCGAGGTGGCCATCTACCTGACCCCGGACGGCGAGCACGCCATCGTCGGCACCCTGGTGGATGCCGAGGGCCGCGACCTTTCCAAGGCCGCCCTGGACGAGCACGTCCGCGCCGCCCAGAACGCCGAGCTCTGGGAGACCCTGGAGGAGAGCCACTGGATCCTCGACGGTGACCCCGACGCCGAGCGGGTGCTCTACACCTTCACCGATGCCAACTGCCCCTACTGCCGCCAGTTCTGGGAGGAGGCGCGGCCCTGGGTGGAGGCCGGCGAGGTCCAGCTGCGCCACATCATGGTCGGCATCCTGGCCTCCAACAGCCCGGCCAAGGCGGCGACCCTGCTCGCCGCCGACGACCCCGCCGCGGCCCTGCACGCCCACAGCGGCGGCGGCGAGGAGGTCGAGCCCACCGCCCAGTCCCGCGAGATCGAGGAGCAGGTCTATGCCAACAACCAGCTCTTCGAGGAGCTCGGGCTGATGGCCACCCCGACCACCTTCTACCGCGACGGCGACAGCCTGGAACGCCTCCAGGGCGTGCCGAGCCGCGAGCGCATGATCGAGGCCATGGGCGGCGAGGCGCCCTGACCGGAATGACCGGGCTCTGATGACAGGCGCCCCGCCCGGACAGACCGGGCGGGGCGCTTTTTTGGTTCATGGTTATTGCCGGAGAGGCCGGCCATCGCTGAGGACCGGCCATCGCCCGATAAATCGGGCTCCTGGTATGGATTGACCCGTCAAGGGGTCGGTTGTCTCTGTTGCATGTGGTCATCCTCAATGCCTTCGGATCAGGAAGCGAGGGGCTATCAGCGA
>NZ_JACHZF010000030.1 GCF_014193375.1 Halomonas campaniensis | reverse complement strand
CCCACCTCGGAGCCCTTCTCCACCACGCAAACCGTCAGCTCCTGCTCGGCCTCATTGGCCTGCTGCATCAGTCGGCACGCGGCGGCCAGGCCCGAAGGCCCGGCGCCGACGATCACCACATCGAAATCCATCGAATCGCGTTCGCTTGTTGCCACGTCGTTCTCCTTTGTTGCAATCAGCGGTCAGGCCGCGTCGACAAGGTGGTCGCTGACATGGTCGAGGTGGTGATCGACGTCACCCAGGTAGTGATCGAACATCACCAGGTGCTTGGCGTAGTGCGATACGTAGCACTCTTCGCTCATGCCCATGCCACCATGCAACTGGATGGCTTGCTCGGCGACGAAGCGGGCGGCCTCGCCGCAGTAGGCCTTGGCCGCGGCGAGGCGATAGTCACGCTCGGCATCGGGAAGGGTCAGGCTGGTGGCGGCGAGAATCGCCATGGAGCGGGCCTGCTCGAGGTGCAGGTGCATGTCGACCATGCGGTGCTGCAGGCTCTGGAACGCCGACAGGGAGGTGCCGAACTGCTGGCGCTCCTTGAGGTAGTCGAGGGTCTGCTCGCAGGCGACCTCCATGGCACCGACTGCCTCGGCACACAGCGCCGCGCGGCCGAGCGCAAGGGTGGCATCGAGGGCCTGGGCGACGTCGAGACCGAGACAGCTGGCGTCGCTCAACGAGACGGCGTCCAGAGTCAGGTCGCTGGCCGACTGGTCGTCGATGGTGCGGTAGTCGCGACGCGACAGGCCGGGGGCGTCGGCGGGGACAACGAACAGGCCCAGGCGCCCATCGTCGAGTCGGGCGGTGACCAGCAGGGCAGCGGCCGAGGCGGCATTGAGCACCAGCTGCTTGTTGCCATCGAGGCGCCAGCCATCACCATCCTGGCGCGCCGCGGTGGTGATGCCGTGGGCATCGTAGCGGGCGTCGTTCTCCTGCCAGGCCAGTGCCAGCTGATGTTCGCCCTCCAGCAGCGGGGTCAGCCAGCGCGCCTGCTGCCCGGCATCGCCGAGCCGGGCCAGCAGATCACCAGGTAGCACCAGGCCGGCCAGGTAGGGGGCGGGCACCAGGCCGCGTCCCAGGGCCTGCATGATGAGCATCAGGTCGGTGCCCTCACCGCCGAGGCCGCCGACCTCCTCGGCGAAGGGCATGTGCAGCAGCCCCAGTTCGGCGAAGGTCTGCCACAGCGCCAAAGGTTCATCGGCAGGTGCTTCGAGCATGGCGCGGCGCTGCTCGGGGGCGACCCGGTCGGCAATCAGGCGATCAAGGGTGTCGGCGAGCATGCGCTGCTCGTCGGTCAGGGAAAAGTCCATGGACGGCTCCTTGGGTACGGAGGATCGGCGATTCACATGCCAAGAATTGTCTTGGCGACGATGCTCTTCTGGATCTCGTTGGCACCGCCATAGATCGATAGCTTGCGGCGATTGAAGTACTGGGCGGCGCCTGCGGCGCTCTCCGCCAGGGTCGGGTCGTCGAGCTCGCCGTCTCCGTGAAGGAAGTCGGGAAAGAAGGGCAGCGCGGCCGGCCCCAGGGCGCGGCGGGTCAGTTCACTGAGCTCCTGGCGAAGTTCCGAGCCGCGGACCTTGAGCAGCGAACTCTCCGCTCCCGGCACGCTGCCATCCTGAGCCGCGGCGATGACCCGCAGGTTAGTGACCTCCAGTGCCATCAGCTCGAGCTCGGCCTTCACCACCCGCTGGCGGAAGCTCGCCAGCTCGAGGAGCGGTCGCCCGCGATGCGGGACCCGGGTGGCCAGTGACTTGAGATGGCGCAGTGCCTGCTTGGCGTGGCCGAGCCCGGCAATGCCGGTGCGTTCGTGGGTCAGCAGGAACTTGGCACAGGTCCAGCCCTGTCCCTCCTCGCCGATGCGGTTGGCCACCGGCACGCGGACCTCGTCGAGGAAGACCTCGTTGACCTCGTGGGCGCCATCGAGGGTGATGATCGGGCGTATCGTGATGCCCGGACTTGCCATGTCGATCAGCAGAAAGCTGATGCCGGCCTGCTTCCTGGCGTCCGGGTCGGTACGCACGAGGCAGAACATCATGTTGGCGTGCTGTCCCAGGGTGGTCCAGGTCTTCTGCCCGGTGACGACATAGTGGTCACCGTCGCGCACGGCGCGGGTCTTGAGGCTGGCCAGGTCGGAGCCGGCCCCGGGTTCGGAGTAGCCCTGACACCACCAGTCCCGGTTGGCGAGGATGCGCGGCAGGTAGTGGCGCTGCTGCGCTTCGCTACCGAATTTCATGATCACCGGCGCGACCATGTTGACGCCAAACGGCACCACGGTCGGCGCATGGGCGGCGGCACACTCCTCGTCGAAGATGTGCCGTTGCACCGGGCCCCAGCCGGGCCCCCCGTGTGCCTCGGGCCAGTTGGCGGCCAGCCAGCCGCGCTCACTGAGAATATTCTGCCAGCGCACGTGGTCATCGGCGGAGAGCCGACGGCCGAGCCGCACGCGTTCGCGGATGTCGTCGGGGAGTGACGTGGCGAGAAAGTCGCGTACGTCCTGGCGGAACGCCTGCTCCTCGGCACTGTAGGTCAGGTTCATGGGGATGTCTCCGAGGTGGCGGATGCAGAGAGAGTGGCCTGGTAGTGGGGGCCACCGAGGTGACGCGGGTAGCCCAGGACCTCGACGGCCAGCAGGTCGATATCGCTGGAGCGGTAGCAGAAGCCCTGCTCGGCGAGGAGCAGGCTGGCCGCCTCCATGGCGGCGCAGCGGTTATCCGGCGCGGCGTTCGCCGCCCGATGCAGCGCTGCGAGCAGGCTGTCGCGGCGGCTCACCACGACGGCCTGACACAGCGCCTTGAGGGCAGAGGCCGCGGCCTGCTGCTGCTGGGCGTTGGCGCGAGTGGCGACCAGCTCCATCAGCGCGCCCTGTGGCGGCGTGACCAGCACCAGGTCTGCGTCCAGTTCAGCCAGCCGGCCGGTGCCCTCGGCCGGCCGCAAGACGATGGACGCACACCCCGCCGGACAGCGGGGAACCGCGTGGTCAGGGGCGATCAGGCAGACCTGTGTCGAGGCCTCCGGCTGGTCCGTCAACGCGATGCCGGTGCGCCCGGCATTGCCCTTGAGGCGCTCGAAGAGCGGATGCTCACCGAGCAGGGCGATATGGGTCAGCGTCGCGGATTCTTCGGTATCCGGCACCCTGTGCGGGGCGCGGGCGGCGAAGAAGGCATGGATCAGTCCGGCCCGCTGGGGAGAGTCCATGCAGGCGAGGAACAGCTCGCGCTCGCGGCGCAGCCCCTCGGTCAGGCTCGCTTCGCTGCTGGCCGCGACCGCCTCGAGGCAACGGAATGGCGAGAACAGTTCGGGCGCCTCGGTGTCGAGCCGAGCCCGATGGCGCGCGATGGCCCCGGGGTCTGCGGCGGGCGCGGGCAGCTCGCCGGTTCGGCGGGCGGTGCGTTGGCCTGCCAGGATGTCGCGAGCGGCGCCGAGGCCGGCATCGAGCGGGGCAGCGGTCGCGTCAATGGCATCGATGATACCCAGCGCCAATGCCTCCTCGGCGGGCACGAAACGTCCGCTTGTGATCAGTGCCAGGGCGCTGTCCACACCGACCAGGCGGGGCAGCCGCTGGGTGCCGCCGGCACCGGGCAGCAGGCCGAGCTTGACCTCGGGCAGGCCGACCCGGGTGCCCGGCAGGGCCACACGGTAGTGGCAGCCCAGTGCCACCTCGAGGCCGCCGCCCAGGGCTGTGCCGTGCAGTACCGCCACCAGGGGCTTGGTGCTGGCCTCGAGACGGGCGATGACCTCCGGCAGTATCGGCTGCCGCGGAGGCTGACCGAACTCGTGGATATCGGCACCGGCAATGAAGGTGCGGCCGTCTGCCATCAGCACCAGGGCGCGTGCGCCGTCATCGGCCAGGCCCCGATCGAGCGCCTCGAGCAGGCCGCTGCGCACGGCATGGCCGAGGGCGTTGACGGGCGGGTTGTCGATGCGGATCACACCGATGTCGTCATGGCGCTGGTAGTGGACACAGGCTGGCATGCAATGAGCTCCGGGTTATGGGCGTGGTGTGTGGCCGGTTCGTTTCACAGGCTCGGCTCGTGCGAGCCGTCACGACGGTGGCGTTGACTCCAGCGGGCCAGCAGGACGGCAGGCACCAGGGCGGCCAGCGAGATACCGAGCAGTTCGACTTGGCTGAGCGGCACCATGCCGCCTCCGGGCAGGGCCAGAGTGAGCCCCGAGATCAGCACCAGGGCGCGGATCGCTGTCTCCTGAATCGCGCCATGACCCAATCGACCGACCCCGATCAGGTAGCCCTGCATGGCCGAGGCGAACAGCACGATGCCCGCCAGTGCCTGGACGAACACCAGCACGATCTGCAGTGGTTCGCCCTGCATGATCAGCGCCGGGTTGAGCACGAACAGGAAGGGAATGAAGTAGATCACGCTGCCCAGCCGCATGGCCTGCAGGCCGGTCGACATCGGTCGGGCGCCGGCGACGGTAGCGGCGGCGAAGGCGCCCAGCGCCACCGGCGGCGTGATGAAACTGAGCATGCCCCAGTAGAGGATGAACAGGTGCACCGCCATCGGGTCGAGGCCGCCGCCCTGGATCAGGGCCGGTGCCAGGGCCACCGCCAGGAAGATGTAGGCGGCGGTAACGGTCATGCCGATACCCAGCACGAAGCTGGTCAGGGCACCCATGATCAGCAGCAGAGGCACACTGCCCCCCGCCAGGTGGATGAAGTCGTTGGCGATGGTGCCGGAGAGCCCCGTCATGGAGAGCGCGCCCACTAGCATCCCCACGCCTGCCAGGATGGCGATCAGCTCGGCGAACAGCTTGGCCGCACCCGACAGCGCCTCGCCAAGCTCCTTCCAGCCCCATCGGTTGTGGCGGGAGAGCTGGTTGAGGACCAGCAGGAGCGCGGTGGCGTAGAAGGGGGCCACGGCCTCGCGCTGCATCACCAGCAGCATCCAGACCAGCAGCGCGAAGACGAAGATGAAGTACCAGCCCTCCTTCAGCGTCTGCCAGAGTGATGGCAATTCGACAGTGGGCAACCCCTTGATGTCGTTGCGTGCGGCGTAGGCATCGATCTGGATGAACAGGCCCAGGAAATAGAGGATCGACGGGATGATGGCGGCCAGTACAACGGCGGAATAGGGCACGTCGAGAAACATCGCCATGACGAAGGCGGTGGCGCCCATCACCGGGGGCATCAGTACCCCGCCGGTGGAGGCACAGGCCTCGACTCCGCCGGCGAAGGAGCGGTTCATGCCGATGCGCCGCATGGCGGGAATCGACAGCACGCCGGTGGTCAGCACGTTGCTGATCACACTGCCGCTCATCGAGCCCATCAGACCGCTGGAGAAGATCGATACCTTGGCCGGACCGCCCCGTACATGGCCGAGCAGGGCGAAGGCCAGGTTGATGAAGAACTTGCCTCCGCCGCTTTTCTGCAGCACCACCCCGAATACCAGGAAGCCGATCACCAGGCCGGCGAAGGCCTGCAGCGGAATGCCCATGATGCTCTCGGTGCTCATGGTGTGGTACATGGCGGTTTCCGAGAGTGATGAGGGAAAGGCCTGAATGGGGCCCGGCATTACGTCGGCGACCAGCGGGTAGAGGGAGAAGAGGGTGACGATCACGGCGATGGGCCAGCCGCCGGCGCGTCGCGACGCCTCGATGATCAGCAGCCACCAGGCATAGCTGACCCATAGAGCGGTATCCGGCGCCGCGAAGGCCCAGCCCCGCTCCAGGATGGAGTCGGCGTTGATCACGAAGTAGCCGCTGACCGACAGGGTCACGGCGCTGAGCAGATAGTCGTACCAGGGAATGGGGCGATGCTGGCCTGCCGGTGTCAGCGGCCAGAGCAGATAGATCAGCGGCAGCAGAAGGGCCACCACCGCATAGTAGAACTGGGTCTCCAGTCCGGTGATGAAGGTCAAGTGGCCGAAATTGAAGAGGTAGTCCAGGGTCATCAGCAGGAGGGCCACCGTCACGGCGCCGGGAATCCAGCGCAGTGGCAGCGGCAGGGTCCGCATCTGGCGGATCTTCTCCTTGGCCTGCCGGGTGCCGTCGTTGTCAGCAGTATGCGTCATGGCGGTGTCCAGAAAGCTGGGGGCGGCCTGCGCCGCCCCGAAGAGTCATTCGAATATGGGGTCGAAACCGGCGTCACGCAGTGCGGTGGCGCGTGCCTCCATCCAGGCGTTTCTGAAGGCCTCTTCCTCGCTGGGGGCATCGCTGACGAAGACTTCCCAGGTGGTCAGCAGGAGATTCTGACGCTCGACCAGTTGCTCCTGGTGGGCCTGCATCTCATCGGTCCAGACGCCAATCTCCTCGTAGTAGCCCACGACGGCATCGTGGAAGGGGATCACCCACTGTAGATCCTGATACTCCAGGGCGTAGCCGACGGCACCGGGAGCGTTGTCCTTGTAGTCGTCATAGTTGTCCTGCAGGGCACGGATCAAGCCATAGGCAACCTTCTCGTCAAGATCGGCGTTACCGACCACGATGGGATAGGGGTAGCTGGCGCTGTCGACGGGGTTGTCGGCACTGACGCCGCCGGCTCCCGACGTGATCCGATGAGGCTGGAAGTAGGGCGCGACGGCGGCCATGCGTTCCCAGCCATCGGCATCATTGGGGTCGAGCACTGGCCAGCTGATGCCGCGGGGGCTGCTGGCGAGCTGCTGGGCGGGAGGGGTGACGGTGGTCGTGAAGGAGGCGTCGACGTTACCGGCGATGATGCCGTCAAAGGAGCGGCCATAGCCGGGATAGTCGACGCGTTCGACGTCATCCCAGGTCAGGCCGCCGAAGGCCAGATAGGCCTCGGTGCCCTTGTTGAGTGCGTCGTCGCCGCGGATGTAGGCGATGCGCTTGCCGCGCAGGTCCGCCGGGGTTTCGACTTCCAGGTCACCGGCTACCGCAAGAGAGAGGCCGAATGAGGCGGTAGACGTGGTGATCAGGCGGATGGGCTGAGGGCCCCAGTCGGGATGGGCAAACATCATCACCCCCTCGGCGCCATAGTAGCTGGCAATGCCGCAGGCACAGAGATCGACTCGCCCCTGCTTCAGCGGCGTCATGCGCGATACGTCGTTGTCTCCCGGCAGGACCCTGACCGAGGTGCCGTAGTTGGATTGCAGCATGTTGCCGATAGCCACTGCCTGGGCATAGCCGCTGGAGTTGGTGCCGTAGGCGGTCCACGCCATGGTTCGAGGGAGGTTGACGTCATTGGCCAGTGCGAGGCTGCTGCCCAACAAGGCGAAGGGAAGGCTGGCGAGTGCGAATCGGCGAGTGAGCGGACGCATAACGGGCTCCTGAGGGTATCGATATTGTTTTGCTCTGCGGTATTGTGTTCCGAATACCGTATCGATACTAGGGAAGCGCTGGCAGCGGTGTCAACGACATCGTGATAAGAAGCGGACCCCATCTTGAGGGGGCGCACAGGAAAAAAGGCGCTGGCCGGGGCACTTGAGGAAACGAGGGAGTGTGCGGCCCTAGACTAATGTCTAGGACCGAGTTGCAATGCGACGCCAGCTGATCAGCTGCTGGCGGTAGAGGAGGCGCCCAGCGCCTGCCAGGCGGCATAGGTGCTGAGGAACACCCGCCCGGTGATGTCGTCGAGGAAGTCGCTGCGCTTGAGGCGGTCCATCACCGGTCCCTTGACCTCGGCCAGGTGCAGGGTCACGTCGGCGTCTCGGAGGCGGGCATTGGTGGCATCCAGGCTCTCCAGCGCCGAGGCGTCGATCAGGTTGACCGCCGAACAGATCAGCACCACGTGCTCGAGGCCGGGGTGACGGACCACCAGGGCATGCAGGGTATCCTCCAGGTAGCGGGCGTTGGCGAAGTAGAGGCTCTCGTCGATGCGCAGGAAGGCGACGTGGCTCAGGGTCTCGACCTCGTGGCGCTCGACGCTTCGGAAGTGCTCGGTGCCGGGGATGCGCCCGACGACGGCGCTGTGGGGGCGGCTGGTGCGGTAGAGGAAGAGCCCGATGGAGAGCACCACGCCGCTGATGATGCCGGCCTCGACCCCCTCCACCAGGGTCAGCAGGATGGTGACCGCCATGGCCGAGAAGTCGCTGCGCGAATAGCGCCAGGTCTGGCGGATCATCGGCAGGTCCACCAGGGTCAGGATCGCCACGATGATCGTCGCGGCCAGGGTGGCGATGGGCAGGTGATGGAGCAGGGGGGTGAACAGCAGGGTGACCAGGCCGATGCCCAGGGCCGCGAAGAGCCCCGCCAGGGGCGTCTGGGCACCGGCCTCGTCGTTGATCACGGTGCGCGACAGCCCGCCGGTGACCGGCATGCCGGCGGAGAAGGCCGCGGCCAGGTTGGCCCCGCCCAGGCCGATCAGCTCCTGGTTGGGCGAGATGCGCTGGCGGCGCCGGGCGGCCAGCATCTGGGCCATGGAGATCGACTCCACGAAGCCCACCACGCTGATCAGCAGGGCCGGCACCAGCAGCGCCTGCCACAGCTCCAATTCGAACAGCGGCAGCGTCAGCGGCGGGATCCCGGCGGGGATGGCGCCGATCACTGCCACGCCCCGCTCGGCCAGCGAGAAGTGCCAGGTGAGCGCGGTGGTGGCCACCACGGCCAGCACCGGGCCGGCGCGGGTCAGCAGGGCGGCGGTGGCGGGGGCCAGCCCCAGGCGCTGGAGCAGGGACTGGCCGTGACGACGCATGGCGATCAGGAACAGCAGGGTACCGGCGCCGATGGCCAGGGTGGGCCAGTGGGTCTGCGCCAGGTTGCCCGCCATGCTGGCGAGCAGCGCGGTGACCGTATAGCCGCTGGCCGAAATCCCCAGCAGGTGCGCGGCCTGGCTGGCGGCGATCAGCACCGCCGAGGCCGACAGGAAGCCGGCGATCACCGGGTGGCTGAGGAAATTGGCGAAGAAGCCCAGGCGCAGCAGACCCATGGCCACCAGCATGGCTCCGGAGAGCAGCGACAGCACCAGGGCCGCCGCCAGGTAGTCGGGACTGCCGGGGGTGGCGACCCCGGAGAGGGCGGCGCCGGTCATCAGGGCGATGATCGCCACCGGACCCACCGCCAGGGTGCGGCTGGTGCCGAGCAGGGCGTAGAGCACCGCCGGCAGGATGCTGGCATAGAGTCCCACCACCGCCGGCAGGCCGGCGAGGATGGCGTAGGCCAGCGACTGGGGAATCACCATCACGGTGACGATCACGCCGGCCAGCAGGTCGGCGCCGAACAGCCGTCGGTGGTAGTGGGGCAGCCAGGTCAGGACCGGCAGGTAGCGCTTGAGCATCCGTTCAGGCACCGTCGGGGGATATAACGCTAGAGACTAAACGATATTAGTGGTGGCGTTCAGAGTTGGTTAGCATCAGGGGTCTAATGAACGACAAGGACACGCCATGAAGCCCGAAACCATCGCCCTGCACCACGGCTATGCCCCCGATGACCAGCACTCGGTGGCGGTGCCGATCCACCAGACCACCTCGTTCTCCTTCGACAGCGCCCAGCATGCCGCGGATCTCTTCGACCTCAAGGTCGAGGGCAACATCTACTCGCGGATCATGAACCCCACCTGTGCGGTGCTCGAGCAGCGCGTGGCGGCCCTGGAGGGCGGACTCGCCGGCCTCGCCGTGGCCTCGGGCATGGCCGCCATCACCTATGCCATCCAGACCATCGCCGAGGCGGGCGACAACATCGTCTCGATCAGCGAGCTCTACGGCGGCACCTACAACCTCTTCGCCCACACCCTGCCGCGCCAGGGGATCGAAGTGCGCTTCGCCGACAAGGACGACCTGTCAGGCATCGAGGGGCTGATCGACGCGCGCACCAAGGCGGTCTTCTGCGAGACGGTGGGCAACCCCTCGGGCAGCGTGGTGGACCTCAAGGCCCTCGCCGAGGTCGCCCATCGCCACGGCGTGCCGGTGATCGTCGACAACACCGTGCCGACCCCCTTCCTGTGGCGGCCCATCGAGCAGGGGGCCGACATCGTCATCCACTCCGCCACGAAGTACATGGGCGGCCATGGCACCACCGTGGGTGGGGTGATCGTCGACTCCGGCAAGTTCCCCTGGGCGGACTACCCCGAGCGCTTCCCGCTGCTCAACGAGCCGGACGTCTCCTATCACGGCGTCTGCTACACCCGTGACCTGGGCGAGGCGGCCTTCATCGGCCGCGCCCGGGTCGTGCCGCTGCGCAACATGGGGGCGGCGCTCTCCGCCCAGGCGGCCTGGAACCTGCTCCAGGGGCTCGAGACGCTGTCGCTGCGCATCGAGCGCATCTGCGACAACGCCCAGCGGGTGGCCGAGTACCTGGAGGGGCACCCTGCGGTGACTTGGGTGAAGTACGCCGGCCTGAAGAGCCACAAGGACCACGGCCTGGCCCGGGAGTACATGGGGGGACGCGCCTCGGGGATCCTCAGCTTCGGCATCCAGGGAGGCCGCGAGGCCGGGGCGCGCTTCTATGACGCCCTGGGCATGATCCTGCGCCTGGTCAACATCGGCGATGCCAAGACCTGCTCGTCGATCCCGGCCTCCACTACCCACCGCCAGCTCAACGACGAGGAGCTGGTCGCCGCCGGCGTCACGCCGGACATGGTGCGCCTCTCCATCGGCATCGAGCACATCGACGATATCCTCGCCGACCTGGACCAGGCGCTGGCCGCCAGCCAACGCTGAGCGTCTCCTCCCCACCGGCCGCCGCCCCCGGGCGGCGGCTCCCGTCGCTGTTCACCGATAGCGGGCCATGAAACGCCGGTCCAGCCACCCCTTCCAGAGCAGGGCGCTGCGCCCGGCCCACCAGTGCCGGCCGCGGATGGCCAGCCCCAGCCCCTCACCGAGGTCGAGGATCGCCAGGGCGCGCGGCTGTGGTTCGAAGTGTCGCAGCTCGCGGCCCGCCAGGCGGGCGACCAGGTTGTCCAGCAGCACCGGGGCCTGGCGCACGCCGTAGACGCCCAGGCGCGGCAGCCGATGGTCGCGCATGGCGGCGCAGTCGCCGGCGGCGAAGATGTCGGGGTGGCCCAGGCTCTGCAGGGTCGCCGACACCGCCAGCCCCCGGTCGGGAAAGAGCGGCAGGCCGAGGCGCCCCAGCACGGCGGGCGGCACCAGGCCGCCGGCATGGACGACATGATCGGCCTCGACCAGCGATAGGCTGTCCTCCCCGCTGCGCGTCTCGTCGGTGCGCAGCATCACCCCCCGGCCCAGGGTGCCGGTGACCTCGGCCCCGGTGATCACCCGGATGCCGCGTCGCGCCATCAGGCGGGCGAGGAAGCGTCGAGCCCCCGCCGGCGCGTCCGGAATCAGGCCCGTCCCCCGGGTCACCAGGGTGATTGTGCAGGCGACGCGATGGCGCCTGGCCAGGGCATGGAGGTTGCTGGCGACCTCGATGCCGCTGGCGCCGCCCCCCACGACCACCAGGGAGGGGCACTGACCCGCTCGGAAGTCGCGGGTCAGGCGGTGATGGAGCGCCACCAGGCAGGGCAGCGGCTTGACCGTCCAGACCGCGGGTCCCGGCTGGCGTGCGACCGGGGGAGGCGTGCGCGACCCCACGTTGAGCGAGAGCAGGGTGAAGGGCAGGCGCCGACCGTCCTCGAGCAGCGCCTGCTTGCCGGGCAGGTCCAGGCTGGCCAGGCGACCCCGGATCGGCGTCACGCCGTGGCGCCGTGCCAGGCGCGCCGGGTCGAGGCGATCGGCCGACGCCGGCAGGCGCCCGCTCAGCACGCCGCCGGCCATGGCGGAGTACCAGAAGCTGCCCGGGTCGACCAGGCACACCTCGGCATCACCGAAGCGCTGGCGGTGGCGAATCAGGTGCAGGTGGGCGTGACCGGCCCCCACCAGCAGCAGGCGGGGGCGAGAGGAGTGGGGGATATCGGGAGCGAGGGGCATCGCGTGATGGTAGCGGAATGTGCCGGATGGCGCGACGCATCGCTAGTCGGTGGCGGCTACCGATGCCCGGCGCGGGCGCGAGCGCCATGCCGACCAGGAGTAGAGGGCCAGGCCCGCCCAGATCAGCAGGAAGGTGGCGAGCTGGACCATCGACAGCGGTTCGCGGAAGACCATCAGGGCGATCAGGAACTGGATGCTGGGGTTGATGTACATCAGGAACCCCAGGGTCGCGAGGCGCAGGCGTCGGGCCGCCCCGGCGAAGGCCAGCAGCGGCAGGGCGGTGATCACCCCGCTGGCGACCAGCAGCAGAGTGACCTCGGCACCGCCCAGGAAATGCGAGAGTCCGGCCTGGCTCAGCCAGGCGAGGGTGAGCAGGGCCAGCGGCAGCAGCAGCAGGGTCTCGACGAACAGCCCCGACAGGCCGTCCAGGGGGACCTGCTTGCGCAGCAGGCCATAGGTGCCGAAGGAGAAGGCCAGGCCGAGGCTGATCCACGGCAGTTCGCCGAGCAGCACCAGCTGGATGAGGATGGCCAGGGCCGCCAGCGCCACGGCCACCGCCTGCAGGCGGTGCATGGATTCCCGCAGCACCAGCATGCCCAGCGCCACGTTGACCAGCGGCGTCATGAAGTAGCCGAGGCTCGCCTGGAGCACATGGCGGGTCTCCACGGCATAGATGTAGAGTCCCCAGTTGATCGCGATCAGCACGGCGCAGCCCAGCACGCGGCCGAGTCGTCGCGGCTCGCCCAGGGCGTCGCGGATGGGGCCCCAGCGGCCCAGCAGGGTGACCAGCCCGACCAGGAACAGGCAGGACCAGAGCACCCGGTGGATCAGGATCTCGAAGGCCGGCACCCCGTCGAACAGGGCGAAGAACAGCGGGAAGCAGCCCCAGGCGATATAGGCGCCCAGGCCGAAGGCGACGCCCTTGGTGGCCTCGCGGTCGGGCAGGGAGACGGGAGTGGCGGACATGGGAGCCTCGCAGCGAAAAGGAGCCAACTTAGCAGGCTATTGGCTTGCCCGCCATCGCCCCGGCGCATCGGCTGACGGCGGCGCGGCAGTGGGGTAGGCTGGCGGGGATGACAGCCACCGGATCGGAGTCCCCATGAGCGAACTCAGAACCACCCTGGTGCAGTGCGACCTGCGCTGGGAAGATCCCGAGGCCAACTGCCGTATGCTGGAGGAGACCCTGGGCGACCTCGGGGCCGCCGAGACCGACCTGATCGTGCTGCCCGAGATGTTCTCCACCGGCTTCACCATGAACTCCCGGGAGATGGCCGAACCCATGGAGGAGAGTGCCACCGTGGCCTGGCTCCAGGCGCAGGCCCGCCGGCGCGGCTGCGTGGTGACCGGCAGCGTGGCCGTGGTGGAAGGTGGGGACTACTTCAACCGGCTGATCTGGGCGCGCCCTGACGGCAGCCTGGCACACTACGACAAGCGTCACCTGTTCCGCATGGCCGGCGAGCACGAGCGCTACGGCATGGGCCACGAGCGGGTGATCGTCGAGCTGAAGGGCTTCCGCATCCTGCTCAGCGTCTGCTACGACCTGCGCTTCCCGGTCTGGCTGCGCCAGCAGCCGGCGCCGGACGAGCACTTCGAGTATGACGCCCTGCTTTGCGTCGCCAACTGGCCGGCGCCGCGACGCCACCCCTGGCGCATCCTGCTCCAGGCCCGGGCCATCGAGAACCTCTGCCCGGTGATCGGCGTGAACCGGGTCGGCGAGGATGCCAAGGGGCTTCCCTATGCCGGCGACTCCATGCTGGTCGACGCCAAGGGCGAGGCGCTGATCGACGAGCCCCGCGATGCGCCCTTCGTCAAGACCGGGTCGCTCTCGCTGGATGAGCTGCGCGAGTTCCGCGAGAAGTTTCCCGCCTGGCGGGATGCCGACCACTTCACCCTCTCCGACGGGGTCGGCTACTGATGCGCCTGGACCGCTTCCTCTGCGAGACCACCGAGCTGACCCGCAGCCTGGCCAAGAAGGCGATGCATCGCGGCGAGGTCAGCGTCGACGGCGAGGTGATCAAGAACCCCGCCACCCAGGTTGGCGAGACGAGCCGGGTGACCTGGAACGGCGAGCCGCTCGCGCTGGTCGGGCATCGCTACGTGATGCTCCACAAGCCCGAAGGCGTGGAGTGCACCGCGCGGCGGACCCTCTATCCCCGGGCCATCGACCTGCTCGACCTGCCGCATCTCGAGCGGTTGCAGACCGTCGGGCGCCTCGACGTGGACACCACCGGCCTGGTGCTGCTCACCGACGACGGCCAGTGGTCCCATCGCGTCACCTCGCCGAAGCGCCGCTGCGGCAAGGTCTATCGGGTGACCCTGGCCGAGCCGCTGGAGGGGGAGGCGCTGTCGCGGGCCATCGACGCCTTCGCCGAGGGGGTGCTGCTCGACGGCGAGGAGAAGCCCACGCGGCCTGCCGAACTCGTCATGCGCGAGCCGGACGTCGCCGAGCTCACCCTGTTCGAGGGCAAGTACCATCAGGTGAAGCGGATGTTCGCGGCCATCGGCAACCACGTCACGGCGCTGCACCGGGAATCGATCGGGCCGCTGGCGCTGGGGGACCTCCCCGAGGGGGCGTGGCGGGAACTGACCGAGGAGGAGATTGCCGCCTTCTGAGCGCCTTCACTCCCGTGACCAGGTCTCGCTGCGGTCGCGGCCACGGTGCTTGGCCCGGTACAGCGCCCTGTCGGCGAGCCGGGTCAATGCCAGGGGGTCATCGCCGTGCTCCGGGAAGGCCGCGACGCCGCAGGAGAGGGTGATGGCCTCGAGCTCACGGTCGCGATGGCGGAATCGATAGCCGCGCACCCCCTGGAGCAGCCGGCCGATCCTCGCCTCGGCCGTGGCCGCCGTTGCTCCCGGCATGACCACCACGAACTCCTCGCCCCCCAGGCGGCACACCACGTCCCCATCCCGGAAGGATTGGCGGAGCAATCCGCCCACGGCGGTCAGCACGGCGTCGCCGGCCTCGTGCCCGTGCAGGTCGTTGAAACGCTTGAAGTGGTCGATGTCGATCATGACGAGGGCGAGTGGCGTGCGGGCACGCCGGGCGCGGGCAGACTCGTGCGGCAGCAGTTCATCGAAGTGGCGACGGTTCTTCAGGCCCGTCAGGGCGTCCTCGTAGGAGAGCCCCTCGAGCTTCTGCACCAGCCGGCCCAGCTCGAGGGTGCGGTCGGCCACCTGCTGCTCCAGGGAGTGATTCAGCCGGTCGAGTTCCTGTCGGGTACGTCGGTAGTGCCACAGCGAGACGCCGACGATCGCCAGGGAGAAGCCCAGGGTGCCCAGGTTCAGGGGCACTGTGCGCCACGCGACGAGGCCATGGGCGACCAGCATGTCGGCCAGCAGCAGGGGGGCGAAGAGGACGAAGCTGGCCGCCACCAGGCGCTGCTCATGGCTCAGCCGGGTGAAATGCCACAGGGCGAGCAGCAGCATCAGCGGCAGGGTGACCGCCAGCAGTGCATCGAAGGCCGGGAAGGTCAGCGAGAGGCTGATCGCGCCGGCCTGGACCAGGCCGATGGCCCCGACGAGATAGGCCAGATGCAGCTGCCACAGGCGCCGGATCCAGCGTCGGGGCGTCTCGTCGAGCCAGCTGGCCAGCAGGATGCCCATGGCGACCGGCAGCGTATAGTAGCTGGCCGCACGCAGGGTATCCCAGAGCAGTGTCCGGTCGAGCAGCAGCTGGCGGACCGGGGCCTCGGCCAGCAGCATGGTGCCCGAGGCGAAGGCGAACAGGGCGAGGCCCCCGAAGGCGCGACGATCCGGTCCCAGCAGGGCGAAGATGCCGGCCAGCACGGCCAGCAGCAGCACGAAGGCGCCGACCGTGAGGTCCTCGAGCGAGTCCTGGATCACCCGCTTGAGGAGGTCGATGCGGTCCATGATGCGGATCTCGCCCCACAGGCCGATGTCGGTGTAGTAGGAGTAGACCCGGATATGAAGGGACTTGCCGGCGAATGCCTCGGGCAGTTCGATCATGTGCCAGGGCCAGCCGGCGAAATCGCCCTCGCCCTGTTCGTCGAACTCGCCGTACTGGTAGAGGAGCTCGCCGTCCAGGTAGACCTGCCCGATCAGGTCGATGCTGGTGAGGTAGAGGACCGGGTCGCGCCACTCGCCGTCGGGAAGGGTGGTGCGGAACCAGACGTGGCGGCGCCCCTCGCGGCCCGGCGGGTTCGAGGGGAAGGCGATGGCCCGCCACCCCTCGTCATCGTTCAGCCAGGCGGGACGGCCGTCGGGGGACAGCGGGGAGTCTCCCCAGCGGTACTCCCAGCCCTGATCCATCGCCAGGGGCGGCGCGGCGGACTGGGCGGCCGGAACGACCAGCAACAACAGCAGCAGGGACCACAGCAGGGCGGGAAGGCAGCGCATCGAGGGGCACCGGGCGGGAAATCCGGCGAGTATACGGCAGGCCAGGCCCATGGAATGTCACGCTTTGTCGACGCTGAGCAAGGCAAGGCTCAATCAGTCCATTTTTATACCGTTATCTGGCAAGTAAGGAAATCGGGGGGCTGGCGAATGTCGCAAAAGATCCTTCACCAAGCGGACACGGCCAATAAGGAGAGCATGCCCGAGCACAGCGCCTCGCGGTGCCGGGCCGGGGCCTCAGCCTTGGCCCAGCCTCGGTGACAGGCCCGCCGCGGCGACCAGGGCGCGAGTATAGTCGCTGCGAGGCTGCTCCAGCACCGCCAGGCATTCCCCCTGTTCCACCACCTCGCCGTCCCGCAGCACCATCACCCGATGGGCCATCGCCCGCACCACCGCCAGGTCATGGCTGATGAAGAGGTAGCTGAGCCCGCGGCGCGCCTGGAGGTCGCGCAGCAGCGCCACCAGCTGCTTCTGCACCGTGCGGTCCAGCGCCGAGGTGGGCTCGTCCAGCACCAACATCTCGGGTTCGAGGATGATGGCTCGCGCGACGGCGATGCGCTGCCGCTGCCCGCCGGAAAACTCGTGGGGGTAGCGCGAGGCGCAGTCCTCGGGCAGGCCGACCTCCCTGAGCGTCGCCTGGACCCGCCGCACGACCTCCTCCTCGGCGAGTTCGGGGTAGTGGAACCGCAGTCCCTCGCTGATGATCTCGGAAACCGGCAGGCGAGGGGAGAGCGAACCGTAGGGATCCTGGAAGACCACCTGGAAGCGCCGTCGCTGGCGACGCAGCGCCTTGCCGGAGAGCCGGTCGAGCCGCTCCTCGCCGAAGGTGATCTCGCCGTGACTCTCGGTGAGCCGCAGCAGGGCCAGGGCCAGGGTGGTCTTGCCGGAGCCGGACTCCCCGACGATGCCCAGGGTCTCGCCCGGCGCAATCGCGAGATCCAGGGGCCTGAGCGCCTCGAAGGCGGGCGGGCGCCGCGCGAACAGGCGCTTGGGGCGCTGAAAGCGCACGCCCAGCCGGTGGGCCTGCAGCAGCGGTGCGCCGCGCTCGGCCGGGGCGGGGCGCCCCTCGGGCTCGGCATCGAGCAGCAGGCGGGTGTAGGGACTCAGTGGCGAGGCGAAGACCTCGGCGACCGGCCCCGTCTCCTGTTCGCGCCCCTGGAAGAGCACGCAGACCCGGTCCGCATGACGACGTACCAGGTTGAGGTCGTGGGTGATGAACAGCATGCCCATGCCGTGGCGATCGCGCAGTTCGGCCAGCAGGGCCAGGATCTCCCGCTGGACGGTGACGTCCAGCGCCGTGGTCGGCTCATCGGCGATCAGCAGCTCCGGATCGTTGGCGATGGCCATGGCGATCATCACGCGCTGGCGCTGGCCGCCGGAGAGCTGGTGAGGCCAGGCGTCCAGCAGCTCGTCGGGCCGCGGGAGCTTGACCTGGACCAGCAGTTCCCGCGTGCGTTCCCGGGCTGCCCGGCCGGTGAGCCCCTGGTGCAGGCGCAGGGTCTCGCCGATCTGGCGGGCCACGGTGTGCAGCGGGTTCAGCGAGGTCATCGGTTCCTGGAAGACGAAGCCCACCCGGCCGCCCCGCAGCCCCTGCCAGTCGCGCCCCCGCAGCCGGGCCAGGTCGGTGTCGCCGAGCCAGCGCCCCCCCTCCACCCGGGCGTTGTCGGGCAGCAGGCCCATGGCGCCCAGGGCGGAGACGGACTTCCCCGATCCGGATTCGCCCACCAGGGCCAGGGTCTCGCCTCGGCGGATCCGCAGCGAGAGCCGATCGACGACCGTCACCTCGTCGAAGGCGACGGTCAGGTCATCGAGGCGCAGCAGGTCGGCGGCGGATGTCTCAGGCATCGCGGAGATTCCTCGGCGGCGGGGTGGGCGAGGCGGCATGCTGGATATGGCGGGGATCGAAGGCGTCGCGCAGCCCCTCGCCGATGAACACCAGCAGCGAGAGCATCAGCGACAGGCTGACGAAGGCGGTGATGCCGAGCCAGGGGGCATGCAGGTTGTTCTTGCCCTGGGCGACGAGCTCGCCCAGCGACGGCGAGCCGGGCGGCAGGCCGAAGCCCAGGAAGTCCAGGGCGGTCAGGGTGGTGATGGCCCCGGTGAACAGGAAGGGGATGAAGGTCAGGGTCGCCACCATGGCATTGGGCAGCACATGGCGCCACATGATCAGCGGCGGCGTCAGCCCCATGGCCTTGGCGGCACGCACATACTCCAGGTTGCGGGCGCGCAGGAACTCGGCGCGCACCACGTCGACCAGCCCCAGCCAGGAGAACAGCAGCATGATGCCGAGCAGCCACCAGAAGCCGGGCTGGACGAAGCTCGCCAGGATGATCAGCAGGAAGAGTACCGGCAGCCCCGACCAGATCTCGGTCAGGCGCTGGCCGATCAGGTCGGTCTTGCCCCCGAAGTAGCCCTGGATGCCACCGATCAGGACCCCCATCACCAGGGAACCGGCAGTGAGCACCAGGGCGAAGAAGACCGACAGCCGGAAGCCGTAGATCACCCGGGCCAGCACGTCGCGCCCCTGATCGTCGGTGCCCAGCCAGTGGCGGGCGTCGGGGGGCGCCGGGGAGGGGCGCATCATCTGCATGTCCAGGGTCTGGTAGGAGAAGGGAATCAGCGGCCAGAGGGCCCAGCCGTGCTCCTCGATCTGCGCCTGGACGAAGGGGTCATGGTAGTCGGCACGGGTGGGCAGGAAGCCGCCGAACTCGGTCTCGGGGTAGTCCACCAGCAGGGGCAGGTACCACTGCCCGTCGTACTTCATCACCAGCGGCTTGTCGTTGGCGATCAGCTCGGCGGCCAGGCTCACCGCGAACAGCGCGGCGAAGATCCACAGCGAGACCCAGGCGCGGCGATTGGCGCGGAAGACACCGAAGCGGCGGCGGGTGATGGGCGAGAAGCGCCCTGCCAGTGTCGTGGATAGGGGTGCGGCCATCGGCTCAGGACTCCCGTGTCTCGAAGTCGATGCGGGGATCGACCCACACGTAGGTCAGGTCGGAGATCAGCTTTAGGATCAGCCCGATCAGCGTATAGAGGTAGAGGGTGCCGAAGATCACCGGGTAGTCGCGCTGCATCACGGCCTCGAAGCCCAGCAGCCCGAGCCCCTCCAGCGAGAAGATCACCTCGATCAGCAGCGACCCGGTGAAGAAGATTGTGACCAGCGCGCCGGGCAGGCCGGCGATGATGATCAGCATGGCGTTGCGGAAGACGTGGCCGTAGAGGGTGCGACGGTCACTGGCGCCCTTGGCCCGAGCCGTCAGCACGTACTGCTTGTGGATCTCGTCGAGGAAGCTGTTCTTGGTCAGCATGGTCAGGGTGGCGAAGCTGCCGATGGTCATGGCCACGACCGGCAGGGTGATATGCCAGAAGTAGTCCTTGACCTTGCCCCAGGCGGAGAGCTCGTCGAAGTCCGGCGAGGTGAGGCCGCGCAGCGGGAAGAGGTCCCAGTAGCTGCCGCCGGCGAAGAGCACGATCAGCAGGATCGCGAACAGGAAGCCGGGGATGGCGTAGCCGACGATCACCAGCCCCGAGGTCCAGACGTCAAAGCGGGACCCGTGGCGCAGCGCCTTGCGGATCCCCAGCGGGATCGAGATCAGATAGACCAGCAGCGTGGTCCAGAGCCCCAGTGACACCGACACGGGCAGGCGCTCGATCATCAGCTCGACCACCGGGCGGTCGCGGAAGAAGCTGTTGCCGAAGTCGAAGGTGGCGTAGTCGGCGATCATGCCCATGAAGCGCACATGGGCGGGCTGGTCGAAGCCGAACTGGGCCTCCAGCTGCTCGATGAAGCGGGGGTCGACCCCCCGGGACCCGCGCGACTCGTCCCTTACCACCACGTCGCCACCGCCCGCGTCCAGCCGGGTGCTGGCCATGCTGTCGATGCCCTCGAAGCGGGCCAGCATCTGGTCGATGGGGCCGCCGGGCGCGGCCTGCACGATGACGAAGTTGAGCAGCATGATGCCCAGCAGGGTGGGGATCATCAGCAGCAGGCGGCGCAGGATGTAGCGGCTCACGTATCGTCGTCCTTGTGGCAGGAGGGGCGGTCGGCGTCGGCGCGTCAGCGGCGACGCAGGCGCTGGTTGATCTCGGCTTCACGTTCGGCATCCACCCACCAGGCCTCCAGGTCCATGCCGTACGCCGGGAAGGGTTCTGGCCAGGCGAACTTGTCCCAGATCGCGATGCGGGTCTCGCCGGAGTGGTAGTGGGGGATGAGGATATGCTCGTGCAGCAGCACCCGGTCCAGGGCACGGGCGATGGTGTTGAGCTCCTCGCGACTCTCGGCGCGGATCAGCCGCTCGACCAGGTCGTCCACCACCGGGTTGGCCAGCCCCATGAGGTTGCGGCTCTGGGGGCTCTCGGCGAAGTCGCTGGTCCAGAACTCGCGCTGTTCGTTGCCGGGATTGTTGGACTGCGGAAACTGGCCCACCGTCATGTCGAAGTCGAAGCTGCGCAGGCGGTTGAGGTACTGGTTGATATCGACGATGCGGATGCTGCCCTGGACCCCGAGCCGCGACATGTTGCGCAGCATCGGCTGGGTCACGCGCTCCATGCCGGTATCGAACAGCAGCACCTCCACGGTGAGCGGCTGGTCGGTCGCCTCGTCGACCAAGCGCCCGTCGCGCACCACGTAACCCGCGTCATGCAGCAGGTCCATGGCGAGCCGCAACCGCTCGCGCAGCTCGAGGGGGTGGTCGATGGGCACCGGCTCCTCGAACACCCGCTCGGGCAGGGCCTCGCGGTGGGGCTCGAGCAGGGTCAGCTCGGCCTCGTCGGGCAGCCCCTCGGCGGCCAGGTCGGAGTTCTGGAAGAAGCTCTCCGTGCGCCGGTAGGCGTCGTAGAAGATGTTGGCATTGAGCCACGGGAAGTCGAAGGTCAGCGCCAGGGCCTCGCGGACCCGCGGGTCTTCGAACTTGTCGCGCCGCAGGTTGTAGACGAAGGCCTGCATGCGGGCCGGCTGGCCGTCGGGCACGCTGAGTCGGCGTACCAGGCCGTCCCGGTAGGCGGGGAAGTCGTAGCCGATCGCCCAGGTGGCCGCCCGGGCGTCGATGCGGTAATCCAGCACGCCGGCCTTGAAGGCCTCCCAGGCGATATCCCGGTCGCGGTAGTAGTCGTAGATCAGCCGGTCGATGTTGTGGCGGCCGCGCTTCACCGGCAGGTCCCGGCCCCAGTAGTCGGGGTCGCGCCGGTAGACGATGCGCCGCCCCGGATCGACCTCGTCGATGCGGTAGGGACCGGACCCCGGGTGGGCCGCCAGGGTGGGGGAGGTGAAGTCCCGCGCCTCCCAGTAGTGCCTGGGCAGCACCGGCAGCTGGCCGACGATCAGCGGCAGCTCCCGTGAGTGGTTGGCGCTGAACTCGAAGCGTACGGTGTGATCGTCAAGCGCAGTGACGCTGGCCACGTCGGCATAGTAGGCGCCGTAGAAGGGGTTGCCCTGCTCCAGCAGCAGCTCGAAGCTGAAGACCACGTCGTGGGCGGTGACCGGTTCGCCGTCATGGAAGCGCGCCTCGGGGCGCAGGTCGAACTCGATCCAGTGGCGCTCCGGGTCCAGGCGGATTCCCGAGGCGAGCAGGCCGTAGACCGAGAAGGGCTCGCCGGGGTTACCCTCCAGGAGGGTATCGTAGATCTGCGAGACCCCTGCCGCGGGCGTGCCGCGGATGATGAAGGGGTTGGTGGAGTCGAAGCTGCCCCCCACGGCCGCCTGGGTCAGGGTGCCGCCCCGGGGGGCGTCCGGATTGACATGGGGGAAGTGGGGAAATCCGGCCGGCAGCTCCGGGTCATCGTAGAGGGCGAGCCCGTGGACGGTGGGTACCGCCTCGGCCTCCTCCGCGAGGAGGGAGGCCACGGGGGCGAGCCCGCCCAGGGTGACCAGGGCACCGAGCAGCAGGCAGCGCAGGGCAGTCGACATCGAGGACATCCTTGATCGGCTCCGTTCCCGGCAGGGAACCTCCGGCAATAAGGTGTCAGGACGCCGTCGGATTGTAAACCTCTGCCGGGAGGGAGGGTTCCTCCCGGCCCGGCTCAGCGGTAGGCCAGGCTGCGCTGGGGCAGCTCGAGTACCTGGCCGGCATGGATGACGTCGCCGTTCAGGTCGTTGTGCCGGCGGATCTCCTCGACGCTGACGCCCTGCCGCGAGGCAATGGCGGAGAGGCTGTCGCCGCTGCGTACCACATAGCCCTCGGCCGTGCCGGTGGCGGGGGCCGTCGCGGGAGACTCCAGGCGAGCCATCAGCGTATCGGCGCGCTCGGCGGGCACCAGCAGCACACGCGACTGGTTGGGGTGCGCCGTGCCGCCGATCAGGCCGGGGTTCAGCTCGGCCAGCTCACTGCGCGAGACGCCGGCCAGGCGGGCCGCCTCGCCCAGCTCCAGGGGGCGCTCCAGCGGGATCTTGGCGAAGGCCGGAGCGTCCTCGATCTCGGGGAGGGCGACCTGGTATTCGTCAGGGTTGTCGATGATCGCGGCGATCGCCTTGAGCTTGGGCACGTAGTGCATGGTCTCGCTGGGCAGCTGCAGGCTCCAGTAGTCGCCGCTCTCGCCGCGGGACTGGGCGGCCCGGCGGGCGCGGTTCACGGTGCCCGCGCCGGCGTTGTAGGCAGCCAGGGAAAGCTCCAGGTCGCCCTCGTACCACTGGTCGGCCTGCAGCTCGAGATAGTCCAGGGCGGCGCGGGTGGAGGCGACCACGTCGAGGCGCCCGTCATAGGCGCCGTTGCGCCGCAGCCCCAGGGCGTCCCCGGTGCCGGGCATGAACTGCCAGAGGCCGGCGGCACCACGGTGGCTGCGCGCCATGGGGTCGAAGGAGCTCTCCACGAAGGGGATCAGGGCGATCTCGCCCGGCAGGTCGCGCGACTCGATCTGCTCGGTGATCCAGGCCAGCCAGGGGCGGGCCCGCTCGGTGATCTCGACGATGTTGTGGGGGCTGGCACGGTAGTGGTCGATCCAGTGCTGGACCCGCTCGTCGTGGGGCTCGTCCTGCCACTGGAAGCTGGCTCGCAGCCGGCTCCAGGCGTCCCTCGGCTCCAGGGCGAGCGCGTCCCAGAAGTGCTGGCCGAAGGAGTGCCGGGAGCTCATCTGCTCGCTGGCGGTTCCACCCGCCTCGGCACCGCCGGGGGGCAGGGTGGCCGCCTGGCTGTAGGTGCCGGCAGCCATCAGGGATCCCAGCAGGGCAGCCGCACTGGCCAGCCCGAGAAGACTGCGACGGGTCGTGTGGTAGGTCATCCGGTAGTTATCCTCCTGGTCGCGGGCGAACCCGGCATGAGCCGCCGGGGCGCCGTGGCGTCCATCGGGTTCAGCTCAGAAATGGTCTTTCCAGGCGCGCAGCGTGGCGAAGGTGGCCTGGTCGCTGTCGGTATCGCCGTGGCTTGATGCGGCCTGGCGAACACCGGCATCGGCGCAGCGCAGGAAAGGGTTGATGCGTTTCTCCCGGCCGAGGCTGCTGGGCAGCGTGGGGCGGTCGAGCTCCCTCGCTCGCTGGCACTCCTCCATGGCCTGGGTCACGTCCGGATTGTGGGGGTCCGCGGCCAGCGCGAAGCGCAGGTTGGACAGGGTGTACTCGTGGGCGGCGAACACCAGAGTGTCGTCGGGCAGCGCTGCCAGCCGCGTCAGTGAGGCATGCATCTGCTTGGGCGTGCCCTCGAAGAGCCGCCCGCAGCCGGCGCTGAACAGGCTGTCGCCGCAGAACAGCAGCGGCGGGATCCCGGCGGTGAAGAAGGCGATGTGGTCCAGCGTATGGCCGGGGACCTCGTGCACCTCGAACAGCCGCCCCATGACACGCAGCTCGTCACCGTCACCCACGGCCTCGTCGATGCCATCGATCCTGGGGTTCGCCGGACCGATCACTCGAGGGGCGTAGCGCTGGATGAGGTCCGGCAGACCGCCGGTGTGATCCTGGTGATGGTGGGTAATCAGCACCGTGGAGAGGGTCAGCCCCTCGCGTTCCAGGAACTCGATGACCGGTGCGGCATCACCCGGGTCGACGACGCAGACCTCGGTGCTCGTATCCTGGCGGAGCAGCCAGATATAGTTGTCGCCAAACGCGGGAATCGGTGTCACGCTCAACATGGGCATGGCGTCCTGAATGGGCATGAACGGGTCACAAAATCCGCCCACCATGGAGGAACTAGCGCACCATGTCAACTTCCCCTACCGCGGACTCCCTGGCCGGACTGGTTCGTGACGGGCGCCGTTTCTGGGCGAGTCCGGGCGGTCAGGCGGTCCGCCAGGCCGAGCGCGCCTGCCTGGGGCCGGTCTGCGAGCGGCTCTTCGGTGCCCACAGCCTGGAGCTCGGCATGGCCACCAGCCTCGCCGACATGTGCCCGGTACGCCATGCGATGCGCTGGGCGCCGACCCGGGAACTCGCCGAGCACCCGTCGACCCTGGTCTGTCCGCCGGACGCGCTGCCGCTGCCCGATGACTGCCTCAGCCTGGTGGTGGTCCACCACCTCCTCGAGGTGGTGCCCGACCCTCACCACATGCTTCAGGAGGCGGCGCGGGTCACCGCCGACGAGGGATTCCTGATCATCTTCGGCTGGATGCCACTCTCCTCGGCGGCCCTGGCGCGTGCCTGGCCCCCGCGCCGCCGCCGACTGCCCTGGCGCGGCCACTGGCGCACCCCGGCCCGCCTGCGCGACTGGCTCGCATTTGTCGACTTCGAGATCGAGCGGGTAGACTACTGCGGTTTCCATCTGCCCGGCAGCCTGCCGCGCAATGCCATGCTTGAGACCCTGGGGCGCCGCCACAACCTGCCGCTGGGCGACAGCTACATGATTCAGGCTCGGCGCAGGCCCCAGCTGGTGCAGCCTCAGGGAACCCGCCTGAGCTTTGCCCGGCCCTTCGGCGGCTCGGCCCTCGGGGCGACCCGCCTGGGCCAGCGCTTCGAGTCGGAACAGGAAAGGATGACCGAGGGTGACTGATTCGAATGCCGCCGCCTCGCGGCCCGAGGTGACCATCTATACCGACGGCGCCTGCCGTGGCAACCCGGGCCAGGGTGGCTGGGGGGCCCTGCTGTTGAGCGGCCGCCACGAGAAGGCGCTCAACGGCTTCGAGGCCGTGACCACCAACAACCGCATGGAGCTGATGGCCGCCATCATGGCGCTGCGTGAGCTCAAGCGTCCGTGCCGGGTCCAGCTGTGGACCGATTCCGAATACCTGCGGCGCGGCATCACCGAATGGATCCACGGCTGGATCAAGCGCGGCTGGAAGACCGCCGGCCGCCAGCCGGTCAAGAATGCCGAGCTGTGGCGTGAGCTCCACGAGGAGACGCATCGCCACCAGATCGAGTGGCACTGGGTCAAGGGCCACAGCGGCCACCCGGGCAACGAGCGGGCCGATGAGCTGGCCAACCAGGCCATCGACGCCCACCGCGCCCGCGCCTGACCCTCGCCGCGCCTTACCTTCTCCGCACCAGGGCCGCTGTGCCAGAACCCCGCCCGAGACACGAGAGATCCGCATGCGCCAGATCATCCTGGATACCGAGACCACCGGCATCGACCCGCGCGAAGGCCATCGCCTGATCGAGATCGGCGCGGTGGAGATGGTCAACCGCCGGCTGACCGGCAACACCTACCACCAGTACATCAACCCCGAGCGCGAGATCGAGGCAGAGGCGATCGGCGTCCACGGCATCACCAACGAGCGGGTCGCCGACGAGCCGCGATTTTCCGAGATCGCCGATGCGTTCTGGGCCTTCATCCAGGGCGCCGAGCTGGTGATCCACAACGCCCCGTTCGACGTGGGCTTCATGGACCACGAGTTCGATCGCCTCAACCGCCAGCGGGGTGAGCCCCGGCTGGGCCCGGTGGCCGAGCACTGCCGGATCCTGGATACCCTACAGCTGGCCCGCGACAAGCATCCCGGCCAGCGCAACAACCTCGATGCCCTGTGCAAGCGCTACGAGATCGACAATGGCCACCGGGTGCTGCACGGCGCCCTGCTCGATGCCGAGATCCTCGCCGATGTCTATCTGGCGATGACCGGCGGGCAGACCGCGCTGTCGCTCGACGCCTCGGCGGGCGGCGAGGGCGATTCGGTGGGCGCCTCCGGCCTGGCGATCCGCCGCATCGCCATGTCGCCCGGCCAGCTGCGGGTGGTCCGTCCCGACGAGGCCGAGCTGGCTGCTCATCGCCAGAAGCTGGCCAGCATTCGCGAGGCGGCGGGGGAGTGCCACTGGGACCGCTTCGACGGGGGAGCGCCCCACTGATGCTGCGCCGCGAGCTTCCCCTCGAGGACACCTCCGGCCACGTGATCCGACTCGCCCAGGGGCGCATCGCCCCGGCCGTCGACGGCGGCCCGCTCCAGCCGGTCACGGCGTGGACGCCGGCGATGCAGCCGCTCTGCTACTGGCACGACAGGCCGGTGGCGCTCTCGCTGGAGGAGCGGGCCGGGGAGGAGTGGCTGGACGGTCGCGGCTGGCTGTCCCGGCTGCCGGAATCCTGGTTTGCCCTGATCGCGACGGCCCTGCAGGTGGGCGCCTGGCTGCGCGACCACCGCTTCTGCGGACGGTGCGGGGCCCCGGCCGACCGTCTCGACGCCGAGTTCGCCATGCACTGCCACGCCTGCGGGCACCGCAACTATCCGCGCATCTCTCCCTGCATCATCACCCTGGTGACCCACGGCGACGCGCTGCTGCTGGCCCGCAGCCCGCGGTTTCCACCCGGCCGCTACTCGACCCTGGCCGGCTTCATCGAGCCGGGCGAGTCGGCCGAGGAGGCGGTGAGACGGGAGATCTTCGAGGAGGTGGGGCTGCAGGTCGGACGGATCCGCTACTTCCGCAGCCAACCCTGGCCCTTCCCCCATTCGCTGATGCTCGGTTTCTTCGCCGAGGCGGCCAGCCGCCGCATCCGCATCGACGGCGTCGAGATCGCCGATGCGGCCTGGTTCTCCCCCCGGAAGCTGCCGCAGCTGCCGCCGCTCTATTCGATCTCCCGGGCGCTGATCGAGACCCACCTGGCCGAGGTGGCGGGGCGCTGACGAACCACGGGCCGCCCGGAGGCGGCCCGTGGTCGGCCCTGGCTGTCAGGAGACGATTCAGCCGTTGGGGAAGAGGCTGGTGAGGCGGGTGGCCAGCATCACGTTGCCGGTGGCCTTGAGCTTGCCGGTCATGAAGGCGGTCATGCCGTTGACCTCGCCGGTCATGATGCCCTTGAGGGTGTCGGTGGACATGCTCAGGCTGACGGAGGGGTCGTCATGCTCGCCCTCCTGGATCTCCAGGGCGCCATCCTTCACCGTCAGGTAGTGGCTGCCGGCATCGCTGAAGTGGAACTGGAAGACTTCGTCCATGCCGCTGGCGGCCTGGGGGTCGAAGCGTGACTGCAGCTTGTCGAGGGTCGAGAGGCTCATGGGGGCTCCTGCTGGGTGGTCCGGATTCGATGGCAGCCCCGAGCTTATTTCAAACGAACGTTTCAATCAAGGCCCGCCCCCGGCATCGCAAGCCCCGGGCGCGCGCCAGGACAAGGAGGAGAGAATGAGCGAGTGGCTGTCGGACTTCGGCATGTTCCTGGCCCAGCTGGTCAGCCTGGTGGTGATCGTCGGCCTGGCGGTGGCCGTGGGCGTCAGGACCCGGGGCGAGGGTGGCGAGAAGATGCGGTTGCGCCTGGAGGAGCTCAACGAGGCCCGCGACTATCGCCGTCGCCGCCTCACCCTGGCCGCCAGCGAGCCGGGTGAGCGCAAGCGCCTGCTCAAGTCGTTCCGTCGCGATGACAAGGCCCGGGGAAAGGCCGGTCGCAAGGCCCAGGCGCCGCGCCCTACGGTCTGGGTGCTCGACTTCCATGGCGACATCCGCGCCAGCGGGACCCCGCGCCTGGCCGAGGAGGTCTCGGCGCTGATCGACGCGGCCAGCGAGGGGGATGAGGTCGTCGTTCGCCTGGAGTCCGCGGGCGGGCTGGTCCATGCCTACGGCCTGGCCGCGGCGGAGCTCGACCGGCTGCGCGAGGCCCGGCTCACCACCACGGTGTGCATCGACAAGGTGGCCGCCAGCGGCGGCTACCTGATGGCCTGCGGCGCCGATACCCTGCGGGCGGCCCCGCTGGCGGTGCTCGGCTCCATCGGCGTGGTGGCCCAACTTCCCAACGTCCATCGCCTGCTCAAGCGCCACGACATCGACGTGGAGCTGCTCACGGCCGGCCGCTACAAGCGCACGCTGACGGTGTTCGGCGAGAACACCGAGGAGGGCCGGGAGAAGTTCATCGAGGAGCTGGAGAGCGTCCATGAGCTGTTCAAGCGCCATGTGGCCGAGCGGCGTCCGGCGCTGGACATCGAGGCGGTGGCCACCGGCGAGACCTGGTATGGCCGCGAGGCCCTGGCGAAGGGGCTGGTGGATACGCTGGGCACCAGCGAGGCCTACCTGGTGGAGCGGATGAAGGAGGCCCGGGTGGTCAGCGTCAGGCTCGAGGCGAAGCGCCGCCTGGGGGAGCGCCTGGGGCTGGTGGTCTCCGCCGGGGTGGAGCGGGCCATGGAGCGGGGGCTCGAGCTGCTGGAGAACAGCCGCTGGCATCGTCGCTAGGAGCCCCCTCAGTCGAGACGGTCCAGCCCCAGCCTGCCCAGGGCGTCGATGATCGTGCGGGCGCTCTCTCCCTGAAGGGAGTAGTAGATGGTCTGGGAGGCGCGCCGGGTACTCACCAGGTTCTCGCGGCGCAGGATGGCCAGGTGCTGGGAGAGGGCCGACTGGCTGAGGGCCAGCCGCTGGTTCAGTTCGGTCACCGACAGCTCCTGGCCCTCCAGCAGGCAGAGGATCCTCAGCCGGTTGTCGTTGGCCAGGGCCTTGAGCAGGGCAGTGGCCTGGTCGATGACCGGGTCCCCGCCCTCGAGAAGTCGCGATGCCACGCTGCTGGAACTGCCCATGTCGATCCCCTGCGCTCGCCATTGCCCTGTCGGTATGCCGCGATGAGCCGGCATGACGTCTCGCCTTCGTCGCTGGACGACGAATGGCCCTTTGCTGTTTTAACTATCGCTCAAGCATAGACCAGTGGCGAGGTGGCCTGCCCGCTACATTTTCGTTGAAGCAGGGTTTTTGCCCTGCTCGGCGAGCCGCGGCCCCGGCACTGTTGTCGACAATAAGCCCCCAAGGGTCTCCCCCTTTTGTCGAAAGTTAGCCTTTGGTCGGAAGGCAATCGCCCCGTTCTGCATTACAGTGTCAACAATCAACGACCGCCATCGTATTGCAGACAGGAAGACCATGAGCACCTACGCCAACGAATTCCGCCGCTCCATCGACCAGCCGGAGGCCTTCTGGGCCGAGCAGGCGCGTCGCATCCCCTGGTTCACGCCGCCCTCCACGATCCTCGAGTACGACGAGGCCAACCATGCCCGCTGGTTCGTCGATGGCGAGATGAATATCAGCCACGCGGCCCTGGACCACCACGTGGAGCAGGGGCGCGGCGACCAGCCGGCGATCCTCTGGGACTCCCCGGTGACCGACAGCAAGCGCACCCTGACCTATCGCGAGATGCGCGACCAGGTGGCGAGCTTCGCCGGCGCGCTCAAGGGCCTGGGGGTCGAGAAGGGCGATCGCGTGGTGATCTACATGCCGATGGTGCCCGAGGCGCTGGTGGCCATGTACGCCTGTGCCCGGCTCGGGGCCGTGCACTCGGTGGTGTTCGGCGGCTTCGCCCCCCATGAACTGGCGGTGCGCATCGAGGATGCCGCCCCCAAGGTGGTGGTGGCGGCCTCCTGTGGCGTCGAGGTCAACAAGGTGCTGCCCTACAAGCCGATCATCGACGCGGCCATCGAACAGAGCGCCCACAAGCCGGACGCCTGCGTGGTGTTCCAGCGCGAGCAGCATCTGGCCGAGCTGGGCCCGCGGGACCACGACTGGGCGACCCTGCTGGACGCGGCGACACCGGCCGACTGCGTGCCGGTCAAGGGCAGCGACCCCCTCTACGTGCTCTACACCTCCGGCACCACCGGCAAGCCCAAGGGGGTGGTGCGTGACACCGGCGGCTATGCCGTGGCGCTGGCCTACTCCATGGATGCCATCTACGACGTCGAGCCGGGCGAGGTCTTCTTCTCCGCCTCCGACGTGGGCTGGGTGGTGGGCCACTCCTATATCGTCTATGCACCGCTGCTGCGCGGCTGCACCAGCGTGGTCTACGAGGGCAAGCCGGTGAAGACCCCGGATGCCGGCGCCTTCTGGCGGCTGATCAGCGAGTACCGGGTCAAGAGCTTCTTCACCGCGCCCACCGCCTTCCGGGCCATCAAGAAGGAGGATCCGGACGGCAAGCTGCTGGCCGAGTACGACATCTCCTGCCTCAAGGCGCTGTTCCTGGCCGGTGAGCGCCTCGACCCGCCCACCTTCCACTGGCTGGATGACCTCCTCGACGTCCCGGTGATCGATCACTGGTGGCAGACCGAGACCGGCTGGCCCATCGCCGCCAACCTTCACGGGCTGGAGCCCATGCCCACCAAGGCCGGCAGCGCCACCGTGCCGGTGCCGGGCTTCAACGTGCAGATCCTCGACCGCGAGGGCGAGCAGGTCGGGCCCATGGAGCAGGGCAGCGTGGTGATCAAGCAGCCCATGCCGCCGGGCTGCCTGGTCGGCGTGTGGGGCGACCCGCAGCGCTTCCATGCGGCCTACATGGCGGCCTTCCCGGGCTACTACCTGACCGGCGACGGCGGCTACTTCGACGAGGATGGCTACCTGTTCATCATGGGGCGCACCGATGACGTCATCAACGTGGCCGGCCACCGTCTCTCCACCGGCGAGATGGAGGAGGTCGTCGGGGCCCACCCGGCAGTGGCCGAATGCGCGGTGATCGGCATCCATGACGCCCTGAAGGGCCAGCTGCCGGTCGGCCTGGTGATTCCCAAGGATGGCTTCGAGGGCCGCGAGGCGGACCTCGAGCAGGAACTGGTCGCCCTGGTGCGCGAGAAGATCGGCCCCATCGCCTGCCTGAAGCAGGTGCTGGTGGTGGACCGCCTGCCCAAGACCCGTTCGGGCAAGATCCTGCGCAAGCTGCTGCGTAACATCGCCGACGGCAAGGAGTATGGCGTGCCCTCGACCATCGACGACCCGGCCAGCCTGCAGGACGTCCACGATGCCATGAAGGCCCGGGAGGTCGGCGCCGCCCACGAGGCTCGCCAGGTCTGATCCTTTCGCCATCATGATCCTCAGCGCCGCCCACCCGGGCGGCGCTTGCGTTGGTCGGCATGGCCAGCACGCGCCCGGGCCCGTATAATGCGCGGCTGCTCGCTGCCAACGGCAGCCCGTTCCACGAGGGTTCCCTCACCCCTCCACCAAAAAGGATACCCGCATGTTCGTGCTTTCCGATCTCCAGTACCGTCGCTGCCTGGCCCTGCTGGTCGGCTTCCATATCCTGGTGATCGCCGCCAGCAACTACCTGGTGCAGCTGCCCTTCACCCTGTTCGGCTTCCATACCACCTGGGGTGCCTTCAGCTTCCCGTTCATTTTCCTGGCCACCGACCTCACGGTACGCCTGTTCGGCAAGGAGCCGGCCCGCGCCATCGTGATGCGGGTGATGCTGCCGGCCCTGCTGATCTCGTATGTGGTCTCCGTGGTCTTCCCCCGGGGAAGCTTCGCCGGGGTCGAGGCGCTGGGGGAGTGGAACCTCTTCGTGGCTCGCATCGCGGTGGCCAGCTTCATGGCCTACCTGATCGGGCAGCTGCTCGACGTGAGCGTCTTCGACCGGCTGCGTGGCCTGCGGGCCTGGTGGGTGGCGCCGGCGATCTCCACGGTGCTCGGCAACCTGGCCGATACCTTCGCCTTCTTCTCCATCGCCTTCTACAACAGCCCCGATCCCTTCATGGCGGCCAACTGGCTGGAGATCGCCTGGGTCGACTACGTGATCAAGCTGGCCATCAGCCTGCTGTTCTTCCTGCCGCTCTATGGCGTGCTGCTGGCCTGGCTGAGCCGCCGCCTGGTGGCCGCCACCGGCAGCCCCGACCTGGCACCGGAGGCCGCCCGGGCCCGTTCCTGAACCCAACCTGCGCGAGGAGAGCGCCATGCCCATCGAACTGAACCATCTGGATAGCGACGCACCGGAGGCGTCCGATGCGGGAGCCCCGCTGGTGGTCATCCACGGGTTGTTCGGCAGTGCCGACAACTGGCGTTCCCACGTCAAGCAGTGGCAGGCGCAGCGTCGGGTGATCGCCGTCGACCTGCGCAACCACGGCCGTTCGCCTCATGCCCAGGGCATGGGGTACGACGCCATGGCCGAGGACGTGCTGGCCCTGATGGATCGCCTGGGCATCGAGCGAGCCCACGTCCTGGGCCACTCCATGGGGGGCAAGGTGGCGATCACCCTGGCACGCCTGGCACCCGAGCGGGTGGCCTCGCTGGTCGTCGCCGACATCGCGCCGCGGGCCTATGGCCACGACCACGACGTCGTCTTCGCCGGCCTGCGCCGCCTGGAGGCCGGACACCCCGCCAACCGCCGCGAGGCCGACGAGCTGCTGGGCGAGCACGTCAAGGAGCGGGCGGTGCGGCTGTTCCTGGCCACCAACCTGGAGCGGGCCGAGGAGGGCGGACTGCGCCTGCGCCTGGGGCTCGACGAGATCCAGCAGGACTACGAGGCGATCATGGGGCCGCCGCTGGGGGAAGGGGCCTTCGAGGGCCCGACCCTGGTGCTGCGCGGCGCCCGCTCCCCCTACGTGACCGATGACATGCTGCCGGCCCTGCGCGAGGTGCTGCCCGCCGCCGAGGTGGTGACCCTGGACGCCGGCCACTGGCTGCATGCGGAGCAGCCGGAGGCCTTTCGCGAGGCCGTCGACCGCTTCGTCGCCGACCACTAGCGGGGCAGGGTCACCAGCGTGAGGCCCGACGCCTCGGGGCCATCGAGATGGCGCCTGAGGATCCGGTAGGTATCGACATCGAAGCGTCCCTCGCCGGCGGCGAGCGCCATCAGAGCCGAGAGGGACGCGGCGCTGCCGAGATGGCACCAGTGATCCACCAGGTGCCAGGCCTGTCGATCGCTCTCTCCTTTCTCGCCGATGGCCAGGCGGCCTTCCCAGGGCCAGTGGTGAATCTGCAGCCGTGAAAGCGCGGCCCGCCCGCGGGCGGCATGGGCTTCCGGCGTCTCGTCCCCCCGGCAGGCCCCGCGGCAGCGCCCCAGCTGGCTGGCAAAGCAGGCGCCACGCCCCGACTCGAGACCCAGCATGCGCATGCATAGCGCCTGGTCGGTGGCGATCTGGCGCAAGGCCTGGCGGGCCTCCCGCGGGCTGCGGAACAGGCCCATCAGTCCCTGGGCCTGGGGGCCGGTCAACGTCTCGGTGCTCACCAGCTCGGGCCGCAGCACTCCCGCCGGCCATGACCACCCGGCCAGGCGCCCGGCGCGTCGCAGCTGGCGGTTCATGATCGGCAGGCGCTCCTTGATCAGCCGGGCCTCGAGCAGCTGGGCCCCCAGGTCGCCGGCCGTCTCTTGCCAGTCGAGATGGCGCACCTGCTGGGCCAGGCGCATCTCGCGGTCCTGGCGGTGATCCGCCTGGAAGTGGCTCATTACCCTGGCCCGCAGGTTGACGCTCTTGCCGATATAGAGAGGCAGGTCGTTCTCGCCATACAGCAGATAGACGCCGGGCCCGGCCGGCAGCTCCTGGAGCAGGCCCGGGTCGAGGTGAGCCGGCAGGCTCGGCTGCCGGCGCTGGCGACGTACTTCCTCCTCGAGCCGCGGTGCCGGGTAGCGCCGCTGCCAGCACTGCCAGAGTGACAACAGCGCCTCGGCATCCGCCATGGCGCGGTGACGGCCGTCGACGTCGAGGCCGTGGCGCTCGAGGAGGGCGGCCAGGTTGTGGTGGCGATGCTCCGGCGCCAGGCGGCGGGACAGGCGCAGGGTGCAGATCACCTCGGCGCTGAACGCTTCGCCGGCGCGCCTGAAGGCGTTGCGCAGGAAGCCGTAGTCGAAGCGGGCATTGTGGGCGACCAGGATGGCATCGCCCAGCCATGCCTTCAGCTCGGCGGCGATCTCGTCGAAGGTGGGGGCACCCCGGAGCATCTCACTATGGATGCCGGTCAGCGCGGTGATGTGGGAAGGAACGGGCACCTCCGGGTCGATCAGTCGGTGCCAGCGTGCGGTGACCATGCCGCGCTCGACCCGCAGGGCGGCAACTTCGGTGATCCGGTCGCGGGTCGTCCGGGTGCCCGTCGTCTCCAGGTCGAGGAATACCAGGGGCGCTTCCATCAGGGGGCTCCGGGGTCGACCCCCAGCCTGTCGACCGGGGTCTGTTCGCCGACCAGGTCGCGCTCATGGAGGAAGCGTTCGAAGCCGGCATATCGCTGGAAGTCCATGGCGGCCGGGCGAGCGCTGAAGCGCCGGAGGATCTCGGGCCAGGCGGCACGGTTGGCGGGGGTGTCGATGCCCGGCTCCGAGGTGATCAGTCGCTGCCAGGCCTCGTCGGGGAATTCGATCATCCAGGCGGTGGTCTCCTCGAGCGCGGCGACCAGCTTGCGGATTGCCTCCTTCTGCCCGCCGAGGCGATCACGGTTGGCGACGAGGATCAGGCCGTCATGGAGCGGGATGCCATGCGCCTCAACCCGCCACAGCTGCGCGGCCACGCCCTCGTCAGCCAGCTGGCGGGGGAGCTGCAGGCGCGAACTGACGATCAGCCCGTCCACCTCATCCTCGACCATGGCGGCGGCGAGGGCGAAGTTGACGTCCGTCAGCGTGAGCTCGGCGGGCATGATGCCGTGGGGCTTGAGCAGCGCCGGCAGCAGGATGTCACGACCATCCTCGTCGGCATAGCCGACCCGCTTCCCGGCCAGCCGCGCGAGGGACGCCTCCCCCTGCCCGTCCCGCAGGATCACTGCCGCCAGCGGCAGCCCCACCAGGGTGGCGACCCGGATCAGCGGCAGGCCACGGTCCACCTGCAGGTGCAGCAGCGGCTGGCGGGTCACCGCCAGGTCGACGCGTCCCGCGGCGAGCAGCCGGGTCGGCACGCTGGGGTCGGCCGGGGTCGAGAGCACGATCTCCAGGCCGTTGCGGGGGAGCACGCCGTTGTCCCGGGCGAGGATCAGGGCGGCGTGGCGCGGGCTCGGGTACCAGTCGAGCATGATCTCGAGGCGCTTGAGGGGAGGCGGCGCCAGTGGCTCGGGGGCCGCGACGGCCACCGTCGGCACCGGCTCGATATCGGCCTCCTCGGTCTCGGGGGCGACGGGCGAAGCCGAGGCGTCATCGCCGCTCGTGGCCGCTTCCTCCTCGGGCATCATGACCGCCTCGGTGGCCTGCTCCGGGACCGGGGCCTCGGCGCCGATGGCGTCCAGCCGGGGCACCATCACCCGGGTTTCCAGGGGCGGGTAAGTCGACGGCGGTGCCGGCAGGGCCTCGTCTGCCTCGCCGGGCCGGGCGGCCAGAAGGCCGAGCAGCAGCAGGCAGGCGAGCCGCCATGGCCGGTCGGTCCGGCGGGGGGCGAGTGTGGTCATGCGGGGAGCTCCGGCGGCAACAGCGGCAAGGGCGCTTGGCGCGGCGCCAAGTTTAGCCGCTGTGGGACATCCCTGGCCAGCCTCTCCCCGCGGCCGTCGCGGTGTGCCGGGCGGCATGCGATAATGCGGATCCCTGCCGCCGTGAGGATCCCATGGACGCGATCAACACCCTCTTCCTGCTCAGCGGCTTCCTGATTGCCCTGAGCGTGCTGGCCAGCCGGCTCTCGACCCTGGTGGGCGTGCCGCTGCTGCTGATCTTCCTCGGCCTCGGCATGCTGGCGGGAGAAGAGGGACTCCTGGGCATCCAGTTCGACGACTACTCCCTGGCCTTCATCATCGGCCACCTGGCGCTCGCCATGATCCTGCTGGACGGCGGCCTGCGCACCCGCCTCAAGACCTTCCGCGTCGGCTTCCGTCCGGCGCTCTCCCTGGCCACCCTGGGGGTGTTCATCACCAGCGGCCTGGTCGGGCTGTTCGCCATGTGGATCTTCGACCTGTCCCTGCTGCAGGGGCTGCTGGTCGGCGCCATCGTCGGCTCCACCGACGCGGCGGCGGTGTTCTCGATGCTCAGTGGGCGCGGCGTGAACCTCAACGAGCGGGTCGGGGCGACCCTCGAGATCGAGTCGGGCACCAACGATCCCATGGCCATCTTCCTGACCCTGGTGCTGGTCGAGATGCTGGTGGGGGAGGTCGGAGGCATCCTCGACACCGGCCTGTTCCTGGTCACCCAGTTCGGGCTTGGGCTGGTCATCGGCGTGGGCGTCGGCTGGTTGAGCGGCCGTCTGCTGCGCTGGGTGGACCTGGCGCCGGGGCTCTACTCGCTGCTGGCCCTGGCGCTCGGGTTCTGCGTGTTCGGCCTCACCAGCCTGCTGGGGGGCAGCGGCTTCCTGGCCATCTACCTGACCGGGCTGATGATCGGCAACCAGCCCGGACGCCATCTCAACTTCATCCTGCCGGTACACGATGGTCTGGCCTGGCTGAGCCAGATCGGCCTCTTCCTGGTGCTGGGCCTGCTGGTCACCCCCAGCGAGATGATCGAGTACGCGCTGCCGGCCTCGCTGGTCGCCCTGGCACTGATCTTCGTCGCCCGCCCGCTGGCGGTGCTGATCGCCATCAAGCCGTTCTTCAAGTTCCGCTGGCGGGAAACCGGCTTCATCGCCTGGGTGGGCCTGAGGGGTGCCGTCCCGATCGTGCTGGCCATCTTCCCGGTGATCGGCGGCGTCGAGAACGCCTCGCTCTATTTCAACGTGGCCTTCGCGGTGGTGCTGATGTCGCTGCTGATCCAGGGCGGATCCCTCTCCTGGATGGCGCGCTGGATGAAGGTCATGGTGCCGACCAGCGTCACGCCCAACCGCCGCGGACCGCTGGGCATCCTGCCCGAGAACGACTACGAGATGTTCGTCTACGTGGTGGAGAACGCGGACCTGGAGGACGTGCCGATCCGCCTGCTGCGCTTCCCCTCCGGCGCCCTGATCTCGGCGCTGTTCCGCGAGCACGCCATGCTGCACCCCAAGGGCAGCACCCGGCTGCAGCGCGGGGACGTGATCTGCGTGATCGGCCGCACCGACGACCTGCCGGCCCTCAACCGGCTGTTCAACGGCGATGCGAAGCTGAAGCAGGAGCGGGCCTTCTTCGGCACCTTCACCTTCGACGGCGAGGCGCGCATGCAGGATATCGCCGATGCCTATGGCCTGACCCTGAGTCCCGGCGAGAAGGACATGAGCCTCGCCGAGTTCGTCTCGCTGCGGGTGGGGGGGCACCCGGTGGTGGGTGACGACGTGGACTGGCACGGCATCCACTGGGTGGTCAGCGAGATGGAGGGCAACACCGTGACCCGGGTGGGCCTGCGGCTCTACTGAGGGCGAGGGCGGCGCTGGCCCTCAGCGGGCAGTCTGGCGTGTGGTCAACTCGACCTCCACCGACTGCTCGGGGCTGGCCAGCCAGACCATGCCGTCCTGCAGGGTAGCGTTCAGGGACATGTTCCGCTCCGCCAGGCCGGCCAGGGCCCGCACCGAGTCGGCCGCGACATCGATCACCGTCAGGTTGTCCAGGCCGGCGAGCTTGCCGGCCAGCGGCTCCCACCAGAGGTCGGCGCCATGGCCGCTGTAGTTGTAGAGCACGACCTGCCGGGCCCGACCGCAGGCGCGACGCAGGCTCTTTTCGTCCGGCTGCCCCAGCTGGATCCACAGCTCGATGGCACCGGTCAGGTCCTTGAGCCAGAGATCGGGCTCGTCCTCGGTGCTGACGCCACGGCCGAAGGCCAGGGACTCGTGGGCATGCCGGGCGAAGGCCAGCAGCCGGACCATCATCCGCTCGTCGGTTTCCGAGGGATGCCGCGCCACCGTCAGGGCATGGTCGGCGTAGTAGTGCCGGTCCATGTCGGCGACCTGAAGCTGCACCTTGTGAATGGTTGCCTTGAGGGCCATCAGCGAGTCACCGAGGTTGAGGTCGGGCAGGGGAGCCCGGCAGGGAAAGGGGCGAGAAACGAAAAAGGCACCCGCAGGTGCCTGATTCTTAATAGAAAGTGGCGGAGGGACAGGGACTATCCGATTCGCCACCCAAGCCTTTGAAATCCTTGATATACAGCGGATTTCTGCTATTTTGGGACAAATTAGCGGGAATCGCATGGCTGACAATCTGGTTTTGAAAGGTTCCACTTGGCATGTTCGCCTCGAACTGCCTGCTGATGTGCGACATGCATTTGGAAATCGTAGGAAGCTAACGAAATCGCTCAAGACTGGAAACAAAGTAGAAGCACACATCAGAAAGCTACCTGTCCTGAGTGAGTGGAAGGCACGGGTCCGCCAAGCCAGACGAGGTGTTGAGCAAGACATTCTTGATAATGAGTTGCATTCGTATCACTCGGCAGGTCTGGGGCTGAGAAGAATATATCAAGATATTCTTATGAATCACATTTATGGCAAGATCGATTTTAACAAGAAAATTGTCAAAAACAACAACGAGCTGAATAAAAAACATCTTGTATATATTTTTGAAAATGATGCGGATGGTCTTAAAAGGTGGAATGATAAGCTAGATGATATAGAAAACCGCTTCCCTGAAAATGAGCGGGCTAGTGCTGAGCTTGTGCTTGAATATCAGCAGATCAGCCAAGATATCCGCAACCTCATTAACCACTGGGGCTTCAAAGATAAGGGATTCAGTGAAAAGCAGGCTGACGAGTTAATCAGCACAATAAACAATCCTGAAGACTTTAAGCCGAAATCCCCTTTCACTTCGCAACGGCTCGATGCTTTCGCTAAACATCAAGTCGAAATTAAAGGGCTGGCTCAAAAAACTGTTGACACTTTTAGATCCAAACTGAAAATGCTTAAAAATTATCTTGAAAAAGAAGGGATTGAATTATCATTCGAAAGCTACCAGCAGTTTTTAGACAGCTTGAATGTAAGCACAAGCACAAAGAAAAACCACATCCATGCTGGCTCAAGCTTTCACAAGTGGGCTTCAAAATACGACAAAGACTATAAAAGTCGATATGACACAAGAGACAACCCGTTCTTAGGGCACGAGTTGCCAAATGATAAGAAGAAAGGCAAAAAGAAGGAAGAGAAACGACTAGCCTTCAAAACTGAAGAGGTCAAGAAACTGTATGAGTTCGCTATATCGAAGCGAAAGCATCAGGTCGCTTATGCTATAAAAATCGCCGGTTTAACAGGTTGTCGTATCGAAGAAATATGTAGGCTAACAAAAAACCATATTGTGGCTGAAAATGGGGTTTTAAGCCTGTATATTGAGGAAGGCAAGACAGATGCGAGCATCAGAAAAATTCCAATCCATCCAAGCCTTAAATCGCTGATTGATCAGTTGGTTAAAAATGCCGACGATGGTGATCTTGCCCAGCAACAGTGGACACCCCGTTAAGGTAGTACACTCAACGAGGTGACCCATGGCCAAGCAAGCTACCCCGATGAAGAAGACCCGT
>NZ_JACHZF010000029.1 GCF_014193375.1 Halomonas campaniensis | reverse complement strand
CTCCTCCTTCGGATCGCCCGATCCTTGAATGGATGTCTCTTCCATTCTGGCGCATTGCGACGCCGTTAAAGGGGGAGGAGACCATCTCATCATCCTTGGGCGCTACCGACGCCATCCCTGGCGTAGGACCCCCTCTTCGTTCTGTCCCCGGCGCCCTCTCATGGCGATCAAGCTGAGCGCTTATTCCAGGTAGGTGTACCCGGCGATGCCCTCGGAGAGGTCGTCGAGGAAGCGCTGCTGCTCCTGCTCATCGAGGCCGCTGCCGGCCAGCTGCTCGGCCAGGTTGTTGCGCAGCACCTCGGCATCGAAGTTCACGTACCCCAGCACGTCGGCGACCCGGTCGCCCTGCTGCACGTGGCTGATCACCCAGCTACCGTTATCGTCCAGGGCGGCGTCCACCGAGTCGGTGTCGCCGAACAGGTTGTGCAGGTCGCCGAGGATCTCCTGGTAGGCGCCTACCAGGAAGAAGCCCAGCAGCTTCTCCTCGCCCTCCTGCCACTCGGGCAGGGGCAGGGTGGTCTCGACGCCCTGGCCGTCCACGTAGCCGTCGATGCGGCCGTCGGAGTCGCAGGTGATGTCCTGGATCACCCCGCGCCGCTCGGGCTCGCGGTCCAGGCCGGCCAGCGGCAGCACCGGGAAGATCTGCTGGATGCCCCAGACGTCGGGTACCGACTGGAACAGCGAGAAGTTGACGAACAGCTTGTCGGCGAGCTTCTCGGCCAGCTCGTCGGAGATCTCGCGGTGGGCCCGGTTGCGGGTATCCAGGCGCGAGCGCAGCCGGGCGCAGGCGGCGAAGTAGACGGCCTCGCCCTCGGCGCGGGCGTTGATGTCGGTCATGCCGATCACGAAGCGCTCGTGGAGCTCGCCCATGGCCTGCACCAGGTCGTGCCAGGCCTCGACCAGGCCCCGCGGCTCCATCTGGGCATGCAGCAGGTCGTGGACCCGCCACAGCTCGTCCACCTGGGGGTCGCCCTCGACGCGGCGCTCCGGCGCCTGCTCGCTGACCCGCTCCTCACCGATGACGTTGGTGATCAGCACCGCGTGGTGGGCGGTCAGGGCGCGCCCCGACTCGCTGATCAGGTGCGGCTCGGGCAGCCCCTGCTCCTGGCAGGCCTGGCGGAAGGCGTAGACCACGTTGCGGGCGTACTCGAGCATCGAATAGTTGGCGGAGCAGAAGCTGCGCGAGCGGGTGCCCTCGTAGTCGACGCCGAGGCCCCCGCCCACGTCCACGGTGTCCACCGGGGCGCCCAGCTCCACCAGGCTCTGGTAGAAGCGCGCGCACTCGCGCAGGCCGCCCTGGATGTCGCGGATGTTGGCGATCTGGGAGCCCAGGTGGAAGTGCACCAGCTGCAGGCTGGCCAGGGCATCCGCCTCGCGCAGCTGATCCACCACCGTCAGGATCTGGCTGGCGGTGAGGCCGAACTTGGACTTCTCGCCGCCGGTGTTCTGCCAGCGGCCCCGGCCCACGGTGGCCAGGCGGGCGCGCAGGCCGATCCGCGGCCTGACGCCGATGCGCTCGGCCTCCTCCAGGATCAGCGGCAGCTCGGAGAGCTTCTCCACCACCAGGTAGACCCGGTGGCCGAGCTTCTCGCCCATCAATGCCAGGCGCACGTACTCGCGATCCTTGTAGCCGTTGCAGACGATCAGCGAGGGGCCGTCCCCGGAGAGGGCCAGCACGGCGAGCAGCTCCGGCTTGCTGCCGGCCTCCAGGCCGACGCGGCCGCGGCCGCGCTCCTGGGTGGCGAGGATCTCCTCGACCACCCGGCGCTGCTGGTTGACCTTGATCGGGTAGACGGCGGTGTAGCCGCCGCCGAAGGCCTCTTCCTGCATGGCGGTATCGAAGGCGGCGCACAGCTGCTCGACCCGGTCGTGGAGGATGTCGGTGAAGCGCACCAGCACCGGCAGGCGCAGGCCGGCGCGCTTGAGCTCGGCGACCAGCTCGTCCAGCGGCAGGGCCGGGCCCTCGGCCTCGCTGCCCAGGGGGCGCACCAGGGCATGCCCCGAGTCGTCCACGTCGTAGTAGCCGCTGCCCCACTGGTCGATGTTCCAGATGCGGCGTGCGCGCTTCGCCGGGCTGCCGGCACTGGCCATGGCGAGACTCATGCATTCACCTCGGGTAGGGGCAGCGCGCCGTGTTCCAGGCGCGCCAGCAGGATGGAGCGGAACTGCTCGGGGTCATGGGGCGTCAGGTCGTGGGCCGGCGGGTCCACGAAGACCACCAGCAGCCGCGAGAGCCAGTAGCGCAGCGCGGTCATGCGCAGCATCATCGGCCAGGCGTCGCGCTCGGCGGCGGTGAGCGGCCGGCGGACCTGATAGGCACCGAGCAGGGCGTCGTGGCGCTCGACATTCAACCGGCCGTCGGGCTCGGTGGCCCAGTCGTTGATGACGATGGCCAGGTCGAACAGCAGGTCGCCCGTGCAGCCGTTGTAGAAGTCGATCAGCCCGCCCAGGCGGTCGCCCTCGAACAGGGTGTTGTCGCGGAACAGGTCGCCGTGCAGGGCACCCTGGGGCAGCGCCGGGGCATCGCCGAAGAATCCCTGGTAGGTCTCCACCTCGTCCTTCATCAGCGTCTGGTCTTCCGGCGAGAGGTAGACCAGCACCTTGTGGTGCATGGGCAGCAGCCAGTGGAGGTCGCGCGGGTTGGGGCGGTGGCCGGGGAAGCGCTGCGAGACCTTGTGCATGTGGCCAAGGGCGTCGCCCAGGGCCCGGCACTGGGCCAGGTTGGGATGCCTGGGGTGCCGGCCCGGCAGGCGCGGGAAGAGCAGCGCCGGCTTGCCGGCCAGGCTGTGCAGCGCCACGCCGTCGCGGTCGTGCAGGGGCCCCGGCACCGGCAGGCGGTGCTCGTCCAGGTAGTCGAGCAGGTCGACGAAGAACGGCAGCTCCTCGTGCTCACCCTGCTCGAACAGCGTCAGCACCAGCTCGCGCCGGTCGGTGGTGACGAAGAAGGTGCTGTTCTCGGTGCCGGCGGGCACGCCTTCCAGGGAGACCAGCGAGCCGGCATCGAACTGTGCCAGGAAGTCCGCGACCTGAGTCTCGGTAAGCGGTGTGAATACGGCCATGTGTCTCTCACCCGGGAATGCCAAGCCGCCTATTGTAGCGACTTGGCCGAGTGATGCACGTGTCCCGACCCTGGTAGAGCCCCTGATCAGAACCTCCGCAGGATCCACTGGGGCACGGCGATGCGGTCGCCCTCCTGGCGCTCGAAGTTGCCGTCGCCGTCGTGGTCCACCAGGTAGTAGGAGGGGCCGCGGGAGGGGCGGATCTCGATGGCGTAGAGCTCGCCGTTGATGCGGTACTCGCGGATGGTGCGATCCTCCTCCTGGCGGATGGTGATGTCCGGCTCCAGGTCGGCGGAGGACTGGGCCAGGGCGGGACCGGTGGCGACCAGGGTGAGTCCCATCAGCAGGGCGATAAGGGTGCGTGTCACGATCATGGTGGCCTCCTGGCTGCCGGTGGCAGGGGCGAGGGGAGATACCCGCAGTGTAAGGCGCACGGCGCACGCTGCCCACCACCCGCGGCAAAACGCGGCCGCAATGCGTATCATGGATGACCAGAATCACGATTCCCTGCACCTGCCGGGTGCACCGACCCAATGGATGCCGATACATGGCCGACACGCCCATCGTTCTCGTCGACGGTTCTTCCTACCTCTACCGCGCCTTCCACGCCCTGCCGCCGCTGACCACCTCCTCGGGGCAGCCCACCGGCGCCATCAAGGGCGTGCTCAACATGCTCAAGCGGCTGATCAAGGACTACCCGGACAGTCCCATGGCGGTGGTCTTCGACGCCCCGGGCAAGACCTTCCGCGACGAGCTGTTCGAGCAGTACAAGGCCCACCGGCCGCCGATGCCCGACGACCTGCGCTCCCAGGTGGCGCCGCTGCACGCCTGCGTCAGGGCGCTGGGCCTGCCGCTGCTCTGCATCGAGGGGGTGGAGGCCGACGACGTCATCGGCACCCTGGCCCGCCAGGCCACCGAGGCCGGCCGCGACGCGGTGATCTCCACCGGCGACAAGGACATGGCCCAGCTGGTCAATGGGCACATCACCCTCGTCAACACCATGAAGGACGAGACCCTGGACGTGGAGGGCGTGAAGGCGAAGTTCGGCCTGGAGCCTGCGCTGATCATCGACTTCCTGGCGCTCATGGGCGACAAGGTCGACAACATCCCCGGGGTGCCCGGCGTGGGCGAGAAGACGGCGCTGGGCCTGCTGCAGGGCATGGAGGGCGGCCTGGACGCCATCTACGGTGACCTCGAGCGGGTTGCTACCCTGGACTTCCGCGGTGCCAAGACGCTGCCGAAGAAGCTCGAGGCGCACCGTGACCAGGCGTTCCTCTCCTATCAGCTGGCCACCATCAAGACCGACTGCGAGCTGCCGGTGGGCCTCGACGACCTCGATATCGCCCACCCCGACCGCGAGGCGCTTCTCGAGCTCTATCGCGAGTACGAGTTCAAGGCCTGGCTCGCCGAGCTGCTGGAGGGCAAGGACCAAGGGGTGGATGACGTCGCCGGTGGCAGCGCGACCCCGGACGCCGCCGAGGCGGATGGCGCCGGCAGCAGCGCCGCCCGTGAGGACCAGGTGATCCTCGAGCAGGAGGCGCTGGACGCCTGGCTGGCGCGCCTGCAGGCGGCCGAGGCCTTCTGCTTCGACCTGGAGACCACCAGCCTGGCCTACATGGAGGCCGAGATCGTCGGGGTGGGGCTGGCGCTTCAGGCGGGAGAGGCGGCCTACATCCCGCTGGCCCACGACTACCTGGACGCCCCCGCCCAGCTCGATCGCGACGCCGTGCTGGCCGCCCTCAAGCCGCTGCTGGAAGATGCCGGCAAGACCAAGATCGGCCAGAACCTCAAGTACGACATCTCGGTGCTGGCAAGCCACGGCATCGCGGTGGCGGGGCCCCTGGAGGACACCATGCTGGAGTCCTACGTGCTGGACTCCACCGCCACCCGCCACGACATGGACTCCCTGGCGCTGAAGTACCTGGGGGAGAAGACCGTCTCCTTCGAGGAGATCGCCGGCAAGGGGGCCAAGCAGCTCACCTTCAACCAGATCGCCCTGGAGCAGGCCGCCCCCTACGCCTGCGAGGACGTGGACATCACCCTGCGCCTGCACGGCGAGCTGCGCCCGCGCCTGGCGAAGGAGGGGCGCCTGGCCGAGGTGCTGGAGACGATCGAGCTGCCGCTGGTGCCGGTGCTGTCGCGCATGGAGCGCACCGGCGTGGCGCTGGACCCCGAGCGGCTGCACACCCAGAGCCGCGAGCTCGAGGGACGCATCCGCGAGCTGGAGGCCCGTGCCCATGAGTTGGCCGGGCGCGAGTTCAACCTGGGCTCGCCCAAGCAACTCGGCCAGATCCTCTTCGAGGAGCAGAAGATCCCGGTGATCAAGAAGACCCCCAAGGGGGCCCCTTCCACCGCCGAGGCCGTGCTCGAGGAGCTGGCGCTGGACTACCCGCTGCCCAAGGTGATCATGGAGCACCGCGGCCTGGCCAAGCTCAAGTCTACCTACACCGACAAGCTGCCGCGGCTGGTGAACAAGGCAACCGGCAGGCTGCACACCAGCTATCACCAGGCGGTCACCGCCACCGGGCGGCTCTCCTCCAGCGACCCCAACCTGCAGAACATCCCGATCCGGACCGAGGAGGGGCGCAAGATCCGCCAGGCCTTCATCGCCCGGCCCGGCTACCGCATCGTCGCCGCCGACTACTCCCAGATCGAGCTGCGCATCATGGCGCACCTCTCCGAGGACAGGGGGCTGCTCGAGGCCTTCGCCGAGGGGCGCGATATCCATGCCGCCACCGCCGCGGAGGTGTTCGGGGTGCCCCTGGAGAAGGTCTCGGGCGACCAGCGGCGCAGCGCCAAGGCGATCAACTTCGGGCTGATCTACGGCATGAGCGCCTGGGGCCTGGGCCGTCAGCTGCATATCGAGCGCAACCAGGCCCAGACCTGGATCGAGCGCTACTTCGACCGCTACCCCGGGGTGGCCCGCTACATGGAGCGCATCCGCGCCCAGGCGGCCGAGGACGGCTTCGTCGAGACGGTGTTCGGCCGGCGCCTCTACCTGCCGGAGATCCACGCCCAGAACCGCGCCCGCCGCCAGGGGGCCGAGCGCACGGCGATCAACGCCCCCATGCAGGGCACCGCGGCGGACATCATCAAGCGGGCGATGATCGACGTGGACGCCTGGCTGCAGGCGGGCGAGATCGATGCCTGGATGGTGATGCAGGTCCACGACGAACTGGTGTTCGAGGTGGCGGACGCGCAGGTGGAGGCCTTCATCGAGCAGGTGAAGGGGCGCATGCAGGCCGCCGCGGCGCTCAGCGTGCCGCTGATCGTCGAGGCGGAGTCGGGGGCGAACTGGGACGAGGCGCACTGACCATCAAAAACGCCACCGCGGCGGCGGTGGCGTTTCGGGTCGGGGCGGGGACCGGAAGGCTCAGCGCCAGCCGGCGCGATCGAAGATGCGAATCGCCTCGGGGTTGTTCTCGCCCAGGATGCTGATGTTGAGGTCGTCCTTCTTGAAGTCGCCCCAGGACTCCAGCACCGGGTTCTTCTTCACGCCTTCGACCGCCGGGAACTCGTAGTTGCCGTTGGCAAAGATCTCCTGGGCGGTGTCGGAGGCCAGGAACTCCAGGAAGCGCACGGCGTTGTCGCGGTTGGGCGCGCCCGCGACCACGCCGGCCCCGCCGACGTTGATGTGGGTGCCGCGGCCGTCCTGGTTGGGGAAGATCACGCCGACCCGCCGGGCGACCTCGCGATCGGCCTCGCTGTCCGAGTGCAGCAGGCGAACATAGTAGTAGTGGTTGGCCAGCGCGAGGTCGCACTCGCCGCTGGCCACGGCCTTGATCTGGTCGGTGTCGCCGCCTTCGGGGTCGCGTGCCAGGTTGGCCACGACGCCCTGGGCCCACTCCTCGGCCCCCTCGGCCCCATGGTGCTCGATCAGCGAGGCCATCAGGGACTGGTTGTAGATATTGTTGGAGGAGCGGATGCAGACCTGGCCCTCGAACTCGGGATCGGCGAGGTCCTCGTAGCTGGCGACCCGGCTCGGATCGAAGTCCTCGCGATCATGGAAGATGACCCGCGCCCGCTGGCTGAAGCCGAACCACAGCCCCTCCGGGTGGCGCATGGACGACGGCAGGCGCTCGTCCAGCACCGCTGACTCGACGCCCTGGAAGATGCCGTCCTGCTCGGCGCGCCAGAGGTTGCCGGCGTCCACGGTGATCATCACGTCGGCCGGGCTGGCCACGCCCTCGCGCTTGATCCGTTCGATCAGCTGGGCGGAGTCGCCTTCCAGGAGGTTGACCTCGATGCCGGTCTCTTCGGAGAAGGCCTGATAGAGCGCCTCGTCGGAATCGTAGTGACGTGCCGAATAGACATTGAGCGAATCGGCGCTCGCCGCGGTGGCGAAGGCGGAGCCGGCCAGGGCAACGGCCAGCGGGGCGGCAAGACGAACAGGCTTCATCATGGGGACCTCGTGTGCCTCAGGAATGGGAATGATAATTCGTTGTATTAACTCGTGGCCATTGAACCCTCTCCGCCGAGAGCCGTCAAGCCCGGGGAGGCCGGTTTCTTGCGCTGGCGCAGGGAACGATCGAAATGCGAGTGTCTTTCAAACGCATTAACACTTGGGATCGGTTATGATAGGGCCATGTTGTCCGGCACGATGTCGAGAACGCCCATGAAGCACAATCTCATGCAAGCCTCCGGGCCCCGGGAACTGGCGCTGTCGATGGCAGGAATCCACCATGCCTTCGGCAAGCGCGACGTGGTCAAGGGAGTCGACCTGGAAGTGGCCCCGGGCGAGGTCGTCTGCCTGCTGGGGCCGTCCGGCTGCGGCAAGACCACCCTGCTGCGGATCGCGGCCGGCCTCGAGTCCCTGCAGCAGGGGCGAGTGGTCCTGGACGGGCAGGAGGTGGCTCGGCCCGGCGGGAACACCCTGCCCCCCGAGAAACGCAGCGTCGGCCTGGCCTTCCAGGACTCGGCCCTGTTTCCCCACCTGTCGGTGCTGGAGAACGTCACCTTCGGCCTCAAGCGCCTGCCCGGCCGCGAGCGCCGCCGTCGGGCCCTGGCGCTGCTCGAGCAGCTGGGCATGGCGGCCCACGCCGACAGCTACCCGCACATGCTCTCCGGCGGACAGCAGCAGCGCGTGGCCCTGGCCCGTGCCCTGGCGCCGGAGCCGCAGCTGATGCTGCTCGACGAGCCCTTCTCCAGCCTCGATGCGCGGCTTCGCGACCAGATCCGTGACGACACCCTGCACGTGCTCAAGAAGGTGGGGGCCGCCACGCTGCTGGTGACCCACGATCCGGAAGAGGCGATGTTCATGGCCGACCGTATCGCGCTGATGTGCGATGGCCGCATCATCCAGATGGGCACCCCGCGCGAGCTCTACTGCACGCCCAATGACCCCTTCGTGGTGTCGTTCTTCGGCGAGGTGAACGAGCTCTCGGGCGTAGTTCGCGACGGCGTCATCAGCACGCCGGTGGGCAATGTCGAGGCCGGCTGGCTGGCCGATGGCTGCGAGGCGAGGGTGATGGTGCGTCCGGAAGCCCTGCAGGTCGCGGTGCTGGACGCGCCGCGGGAGTCGCACCGGTACAGCCATGTCGTCATGGCCAAGCTGCTGGGGCGCACCAGCCTGCTGCACATCTGTGCCCATGGGCCCGACGGGGAAGAGGCCCACGTCCACGCCCGCATGCCCGGCGTCTTCCTGCCCGCCGAGGGGCAGCCGGTGACGCTGCGGCTGGACCCCTCCCAGGTATTCGTCTTTCCCTCACTTGCCGCTGCCGGGCCGGGAGCGGCGCATGGCCAGGCTGAGCAGGATCACCGGGACTATGCCTACGACGACGATCGCCAGTGAGGCCGTGGAGGCCTCGGCGAGCCGCTCGTCGGCCGCCAGGCTGTGAGCCCTCACCGCCAGCGTATCGAAGTTGAAGGGGCGCAGGATGATGGTCGCCGGCAGCTCCTTCATCACGTCCACGAACACCAGGATACAGGCCGCCAGCAGGCTGCCCCGCATGATCGGCGTATGCACGCGCCGCAGCGTGCCGGTGGCGGTCTGCCCCAGGGTGCGTGCCGCGGCATCCATGCTCGGCGTGACCTTGCCCAGGCTTGCCTCCACGGCATTGAACGAGACGGCCAGGAAGCGGACCACGTAGGCGTAGATCAGGATGAACGCCGAGCCGCTGAAGATCAGGCCGATCACCTCCCCGCGGTGCTCCAGTAGCCAGGTATTGATGGTGTTGTCGAGCCAGGCGAAGGGGATCAGGATGCCCACCGCCACCACCGAGCCCGGAATCGCATAGCCCATCGCCGCGATGCGGGCAGCGGTGCTGGTCAGCCGCGTGTCGTTGAGGCGCACCCCGTAGCTCAGCACGACGGCCAGGGCCACCGCGACCAGCGAGGCCACGCTGGCCAGCACCAGGCTGTTGCGGGCGTAGGTCAGGAAGCGCGTGCCGAACAGGGCGTCGCCCTGCTCGATGGCCAGCTGGGCGAGGATGCCGCTGGGGATCAGGAAGCCGCCCAGGATCGGCACCAGGCAGGCCAGGAAGGCGCCGGCGGCACGCCAGCCCCCCAGGTGGAACTCGGGCAGCTGCTGGTAGCGGCTGGAGGTGTGGAAGTAGCGCCGCTTGCCCCGCGACCAGCGTTCCAGCAGCACCAGCGCGATGACGAAGGCCAGCAGGCAGGCCGCCAGCTGGGCGGCGGCGACCTGCTCCCCGAGTCCGAACCAGGTGCGATAGATGCCGGTGGTGAAGGTATCCACGCCGAAGTACTGGACCGCCCCGAACTCGTTGAGCGTCTCCATCAGGACCAGCGACACGCCGCCGATCAGCGCCGGCCGCGCCAGGGGGATCGCCACGCTGCCGAACAGCCGCCAGGGGCCCCGCCCCAGGGAGCGGCCCACGTCGAGCATGCAGACCGACTGCTCCATGAAGGAGGCGCGGGCCAGCAGGTAGACGTAGGGATAGAGCACCAGGGTGATCAGCGTCGCGGCCCCGCCCAGGGAGCGGATGGCGGGAAACCAGTAGTCGCCGTGGCTCCAGCCGAAGAGCTCGCGCAGCCAGCTCTGCAGCGGGCCGGAAAACTGCAGGAAGTCGGTGTAGGCATAGGCGATCACGTAGGTGGGCACGGCCAGCGGCAGCAGCAGCGCCCACTCGAACAGCCGGCGCCCGGGGAAGCGACACATCACCACCAGCCAGGCCGTGCCGGTCCCGATCACCAGGGTGCCGATCCCCACCGTGATGACCAGGAACAGGGTGTTGGCCAGGTAGCGCGGCAGGACGGTGCTGGCCAGATGCTGCCAGACGCCGCCCGTCGGCATGACGATGTGCGCCATGATGGAGAGGATCGGCAGCGCCACGATCAGGGCAATCCCGAGCAGGAGTAGCGTCCAGGGGGTCAGGTGGGGGATCAGCCGGCGCTTCGCGGCGGGCAGGCCGCCACTGCTGGATCTAGACAAGCGGGTGACTCCTTGCAGAGCAGTTGCAAATGAGTTGCGTTGACGGTGGGGAATAGTATCAGGTGCGCCGACCGGCTGCAGCCGCGTTCGGCTGACGGGCGTCAATGCAAAGCGCCCGCCGTGTCGTCACGGCGGGCGCTCTGTGGCGGGAGGGACTAGCCTCAGCCGAGCAGCATCGCCGGCAGGCCGGTGACCAGAGCCGGGAAGAAGGCCATCAGTACGCAGGCCAGCACGATCAGCGCCACGAAGGGCAGCACCGCCTTGTAGAGGTCGACGATCTCGATCCCCGGTGGCGCCACGCCCTTCATGTAGAACAGCGCATAGCCGAACGGCGGGGTCAGGAAGGAGGTCTGCAGCACCACCGCCACCATCACCACGAACCACAGCACGTCGATGCCCATGCTCTCGACGATCGGCAGCATGATCGGGAAGCTCAGCAGCACGATGCCGGTCCAGTCCAGGAACATGCCCAGGATGAATACCAGGAACAGCATGAAGATCAGCGCCCCCACGGTGCCGCCGGGCATCGCCATGACCAGGTCGTTGATCACCGTCATGCCGCCTCCGCGGGAGAAGACCCCGGTGAAGGCGGTGGCGCCGACCAGTACCAGCATCACCATGGTGGTGGTCTTGCCGGCCTCGATCAGGGTCCTGAAGCAGGTCGAGACCTTGCGGTCGCCGAAGATCAGGAACAGCAGGAAGGCGATGCCCACGCCGATCGCCGAGGCCTCGGTGGCGGTGGCGATGCCGGTGAACAGCGAGCCCAGCACGCCGAGGATCAGCGACATGGGCGGCAGCACGTACTTGGCCAGCATGATCAGCAGCTGGCCGGTGCTGGTCTCGGCGCGCTCCTCGGCGGGCACCGGCGGCCCGTAGCTGGGCTTCACGAAGCAGATCACCAGCACGTAGAGGGCATACATCGCGCCCAGCATCACGCCCGGCACCAGGGCGCCGGCGAACAGCGCACCCACCGAGACCGGCGAGTAGCTGGCCATCAGGATCAGCATGATGCTCGGCGGGATCAGGATGCCCAGGCAGCCGCTGGCCATGATCACCCCGGTGCTGAGCTCCTTGTTGTAGCTGTACTTGAGCATCGGGGCCAGGGCGATCATGCCCATCACCGCGATGGAGGCGCCGACGATGCCGGTGGTGGCGGCGAGCAGCACCGAGACGATGACCACGGTAAGCGCCAGGCCGCCGCGCAGGTTGGCCATCAGCAGGCGCATCGCCTCGAACATCTTCTCGGTGACGCCCGAGTCATTGAGGAATCGCGCCATCAGCACGAACAGCGGAATGGCCACCAGGACGTAGTTGTCCATGGCGTTGCCGTAGATGTTGTTGATGATGGTGCCGAGCACGCGCTCGCCGGGGCCCAGGTAGGCGCCGATGACGGCCACGCCGCCCAGCACGAAGGCCAGCGGATGGCCCATGAACAGGCCGATCAGCAGCCCGCCGAACATCACCAGGGTGAGCAGTTCGGGACTCAGGTTCATGCGGCTCTCTCCTCCCGCAGCTGCTGGATGGCACGAATGACGATGGCGACGGCCTGGAGCAGGATCAGCACGGCGGCCACCACGATCACCCCCTTGATGGGGTAGACCGGGATCGACACCACCCCGTAGGTGGTCTCGCCGCGGCTGAAGGAGCGCATGAAGAAGCTCCAGCCCAGGGTCAGCATCATCCAGATGAAGGGCACGAAGAAGATGAGGTAGCCGAGCAGCTCGACGACGGCCTGCTTCCTGCGCGAGAGCAGGCGCTTGAGCACGTCGACCTCGACGTGGGCATGGTGGCGCAGGCCGTAGGCGGCCATCAGCATGAAGTGGGCGCCGAACAGCATCTTGGTGATGTCGAAGGCCCAGTCGCTGGGTCGGCCGGCGAAGAAGCGCAGGCCGATGTCATAGAGGACGATCAGCGTGATCACGGCGATCAGCGGCGCGATGAGCCGGCCGAGCGCCTCGTTGAGCGTGTCGATCGCCTTGGCAATCGCATTCATGGGAACGGTCTCCGACGTCGGAACGCAGGCCGCCCCGGTGCGGACACCGGGGCGGCGGCAGGGGCCTTACAGGCAGGCTTCGATCTCTTCCAGAGACGGCAGGTTGTCCATGGTGCGGCTCATGTTGAACGGCGCGGAGATGTCACGCCAGTTGGCGTAGTGCTCCAGATAGCTGATCATGGAGTGGTAGACCTTGGCATGCATCGGGTCCTCGCAGGCGCCGCGCAGGATCACCTCGTTGGTGATGTCCTGGATGCGCGCCAGCTCCTCCTCGGAGAGCTGGTTGATCTGCACGCCGGCCTCCTGGAACTTGATGGTGCCCTCGGTGGACTGGCGCTCGGACCAGGCCAGCGACCAGGTCATGGTGGCCTCGGCGGCGATCTTCAGCTTCTCCTGGGTCTCCTCGGAGAGGGCGTCCCAGGCGTCCTTGTTGATCATCACGCCGAACACGCTGGCGGACTGGTGCCAGCCGGGTACCGACCAGTGCTCGACCACCTCGGCGAAGCCGGCGTTATAGTCGACGCCCGGGGTGGAGAACTCGCCGGCGTCGATCACGCCGCGCTCGATGGCCTGGTAGATCTCGCCGCCGGCCAGGGTCACCTGGGAGCCGCCCAGTTCCTCGAGCACGCGGCCCTGGTCACGGCCGGAGAGGCGCAGGCGCTTGCCTTCCAGGTCGGCCAGGCTCTCGATGGGCGTGCGGCCCATGAAGCCGGACTCGTTGTTGGTGATGCCGTAGGGCAGGTAGACCATGTTGTAGTCGCCGTAGACCTCCTGGTAGAGGTCGAAGCCGCCCCACTGGTTGATCCAGTTGAGGTAGTCCACGCCGTTGAACAGGCTGGTGGTGGTGGCCAGCGGCGAGAAGGCCGGGCTGCGGCCGGCCCAGTAGCCGGGCCAGTCGCCGGCGGCCTCGATGCTGCCGGTCTCGGTGGCGTCGAAGACCTCGGTGCCGGGCATCAGGGTGCCGCCGGCGCGGAACTCGATCTGCAGCTCGTCGCCGGCCAGCTTGTTGACCAGATCGGCCCAGTGGCGGTCGATCTGGATCAGGTCCAGGTTGTCCGGCCAGGTGGTGGTCATGGTCCAGCGTTCCTGGGCGTGGGCCGTGCCGGAGAGGGCGGCCAGGGCCACACCGGCGGCCAGGCCGGTGAGGGCAAACTTGGTCATCTTCTTCATGCTGTGCTCCCTTGGGGATTGTTGCTGTTCGTGTAGAGAAGACGGCGTGCCGATGCCGCCCCGGATGAAGGACGTGTCGGGGCGGGGTCACCTGCCGGGGGTGCTTGACCGCCTGGGCAGGCGAGGCGACAGCATCAAAGCTAGCACGCGCCCACTGTCACAATCGATAGCTTGCCAAGTACACTGGCCGGAGGGGGCGACACGCCACCAGGGCCTGCTCCGTCGGGACTACATTATCTTTATTTTCAGCCTGTTACTGACTTGTTTCGTACGGGGGGCAAGCGAGCGGCACGGCAGTGGCTGCGTTGAATGGGAGGGAGTGTGCGACTAAAGTTGATGACCCCGGGGACGACCCCCCATGGCTGAGCCCGTGGACCGGGCCGTCGCGGCGCTGCTCGAGCATGCCGGCGGCCTGGCGGCCCGTCGCTGGCGCGGGCTGGTGTGGCTCACCGGCGGCGCCGATGCCTGCCGCCACGCCGCCCTGGCGCTGTGGCAGGCCGGTGGCTGGCAGGCCCCGCTCTGGGTGGCCCCGAACGCCCCGCCGGAGCTGGCCGAGGGGGACTGCCTGACCCCGGGCAGGGCGCGTACCCGCCTGGGTGGCGAGCAGGACCTGCTGGTGGTCGATGCGGTCTCCCGGGGGGCGGGCTTCGACCCCGATGCCTTCGGCGCCCTGGCGGGCACGCTGCGGGCCGGCGGCCTGCTGGTGCTGATGACCCCGCCCGACTGGGGCGCACGCCCCGACGCCGACTACGCCCGCCTGGCCGAGTATCCCTGGCGCCCCGAGCAGCTGACCTGCCGCTACCTGGCGCGGCTGGCCAGGCACCTGGCGGCGGCCCCCGAGGTGATCCACTGGCCGGTCGATCGGCCACCGGGCCTGCCGACCCTCTCCGCCCCGTCCTGCCCCGCGACCGTCCGGCCCGACGATCCCGACTGCCTGACCGCCGACCAGGCCGAGGCGGTGGCGCGCCTGGTGCACCTGCGCCGCCGCCGCCCGCTGGTGCTTACCGCCGACCGTGGCCGCGGCAAGAGCGCGGCGCTGGGCATCGCCTGTGCGCGGCTGCTGGCGGCCGGCGAGAGGGAGATCCTCGTCACCGCCCCGCGTCCGGCGGCGATCGCCACGCTGCTCGAGCGCCTCGCGACGCTCTGTCCCGCCGGGCAGCGCCGCGGGCAGGCGTTCGTGCTGGGCGAACGGCGGGTGCGCTTCGTCGCCCCCGACGAACTGGTCCGGCTGGCCCGGGCGGGCGAGGCCGGGGGCGCCGGCGCCCGGCTGCTGGTGGACGAGGCGGCGGCGATCCCCGCGGCGCTGCTCGGCGAGTGGCTCGACGCCTTCCCGCGGATCGCCTTCGCCACCACGCTGCACGGCTACGAGGGGTCGGGGCGCGGCTTCGCGGTGCGCTTCCGCGAGCGCCTGGCACAGCGCACCCCCGACTGGCAGGGCTGGCACCTTCGCGAGCCGATCCGCTGGGCGACTGACGACCCCCTGGAGCCGCTGGTCGACCGCCTGCTGCTGCTCGACGCCGAGCCCGCCCCGGCCCGGTCGTTGGCGGCGCCGGCCTGGCGGCGAGTGCCGCCCGCCGAGCTGGCCGGTGACGAGGTCCGGCTGCGCGCCCTGTTCGGCCTGCTGGTGCAGGCCCACTACCGCACCACCCCCGCCGACCTGCGGCGCCTGCTGGACGGTCCCGGGGTGGGGCTCGGCGCCCTGGAGGTCGACGGGCAGCCCGCGGGGGTGCTGGTCGCCGGCGACGAGGGCGGCTTTCCGTCCGAGCTGGCCGAGCGGGTGGCCCGCGGCGAACGCCGCCCCCGCGGCCACCTGATGGCCCAGTCGCTGGCCGCCCACGCCGGCAGCCGCGAGGCGCTGACCGGGCGGCTGCGGCGAGTGGTGCGCATCGCCGTGGCGGCCGAGCATCGCCGGGAAGGGCTGGGTCGGCGGCTCATCGAGGCCGAGGCCGAGGAGGCCCGGCGGGAGGGCATCGACCTGCTCGGCGCCAGCTTCGGCGCCGAGCCGGGGCTGATCGCCTTCTGGCGTTCGCTGGGCTTTCGCGCCGTGCGGCTGGGGCTGACCCGGGAGACCGCCACCGGCGAGCATGCGCTGATGGTGGCGCGCCCGCTGAGCGAGCGCGGCGAGGCACTGATGGATGAACTGGCCACGCGCTTCCAGCGCGGCCTGCCGGGGCTGCTGGCCTTCGAGCTGCGCGAGCTGGAGCCCGAGATCGCCGCCGCCCTGCTGGCGGAGGGCGAAGGCCCGGCGCCGGTTGCCGCCGACCGCCGCGATCTGGAGGACGTGGCTTACGCGCTGCGCGAGCCGGCCCTGGTCCGCCCGGCGCTGCAGGCGCTGGTGCGCCACGCCCTGGCGCGGGGCGTGGCGGTCGACGACGAATCGCTCTGCCTGCTGGTGGCCTGGGGCCTCCAGGGGGCGAGCACCGAGCGGCTGGCCGCCCGGCTCGGCGTCTCCGGGCGCCGCGAGGTCACCGCCCGGCTGCGCCAGGCCGCAGCGGCGATGATAGACGCTGTGGCAGTCGCTCATGGCGAGGGGCGCCGGGGATAAACCGAAGAGGGGGTCCGTGGACCAGGGACGGTCAAGGTAGCCCCCAGGGAGGGGTTCATGGCGCCCCCTCGCAGGTTTGTCGCCGGAATAGCCCCGAGCCATACCATCGCTGCTGCTTCCCCTGTCCGGGCGGGCTGAGTAAGGTAGGCCGGTTATCGCAGAGCAGACACCTCATGAACGAACATCTCGAGCGGCTTGAGCCGCAGCCGCTGTGGCGCCACTTCCGCACCCTGTGCAACACGCCCCGCCCCTCCGGACACGAGGCGGCGCTGGTGGCGACCCTCGAACGGTGGGCCGACGCCCGGGGCCTGGCCCATGACCGCGACGCCTTCGGCAACCTGCGCCTGCGCAAGCCGGCCACGCCGGGGTGCGAGGCGGCGCCGGGGGTGATCCTCCAGGCCCACCTGGACATGGTGCCCCAGGCCAACGCCGGCTCCGCCCACGACTTCACCCGCGACCCGATCCGCACCCGCATCGGCGACGATGGCTGGCTGCGCGCCACCGATACCACCCTGGGCGCCGACAACGGCCTGGGCGCGGCCGCGGCGCTGGCGATCCTCGAGGACGAGAGCCTCGCGCATGGGCCGCTGGAGGCGCTCTTCACCCTGGAGGAGGAGACCTCCATGGGCGGGGCGCTGAACCTGGCCGAGGGGTGGCTGGCGGGACAGCGGCTGCTCAACCTGGACTCCGAGGATCGCGGCGAGGTCTATATCGGCTGTGCTGGCGGCGCCGATGTGGTGGTGGAGGTCCAGCTGCCCACCGCCTCCCTGGCCGAGGACGAGGTGGCGCTGCGCCTCTCGCTCACCGGCCTCAGGGGCGGCCACTCGGGCATGGATATCCACAAGGGGCTGGGCAACGCCAACCGGCTGCTGGTGCGGGTGCTGCGCGCCCTGGAGGGCTGTGAGGTGCGCCTGGTGGACTACCAGGGCGGCACGCTGCGCAACGCCCTGCCGCGGGAGGCCTTCGCCACCCTGGCCCTGCCGGCCGACCGGCGTGAGGCGGTGGGGGAGCGGGTCGCCGCCCTGGAGGCGGAGCTGCGTGCCGAGCTGGCCGGCGTGGATGACGGCCTGGCGCTGGCGGTCTCGGCCCCGGAGGCGACGGTCGGCGAGGCGCTCACCGCCCAGGCCAGCCACCTGCTGGTGGCGGCGCTGCACGCGGCGCCCTGCGGGGTGGAGCGGATGAGCAGCGAGGTGCCCGGGGTGGTGGAGACCTCCAACAACCTGGGCGTGGTCGGCCTGGAGGCGGGCCGCTTCCATCTCTGCGCCCTGGTTCGCTCGCTGCGCGACAGCGCCACGGCCGACCTGGCCGACCGCTTTGCCGCGCTCTTCGACCTGATCGGCGCCCGGGTGCGAGTGGAGAACGCCTACCCGGGCTGGACACCCCGGCCCGACAGCGAGCTGCTGGCGCGCTTCTGCCGCCTGCATCGCGAGCGGCTGGGCAGCGAGCCGGCGGTCAAGGTGATCCATGCGGGGCTGGAGTGCGGGATCCTCGGCGGCAAGTACCCGCACCTGGAGATGATCTCCTTCGGCCCGCTGATCCGTGGCGCCCACTCCCCCGATGAGCGGGCGGAGATCGCCTCGGTGGGGGAGTTCTGGACGCTGCTTCGCGCCCTGGTCGAGGACCTGGCGGGCACAGAGCCCAGCGCTCAGGCTCGGGGCTGATCCGTCGACAGCCCTGCAGGGAGGCGCTGTGAACCCCTCCCTGGGCGCTACCGATGCCATCCCTGGCATAGGACCTCCCCTTCGGGCTGTCCCCGGCGCCCCTCGCGTTGCCTGTCCTTGGCTGGGCGGCCGAGAGGGTCAGTGATTGACCTGTATGCGTACCGCCGGGTAGCCGCCCACGGTCACCAGCGGGATGTCGGTGCTGCGGCGATGGTAGCGGCGAGAGTCCCGGCGGGGTTCGCGGTAGCGGGGCGGTGACGAGTAGTAGTGGTGCTCCACCACGCGACTCGGCGTGCGATGGCGGTGCTTGCTGCGCTTCGCTGCCTTGTGGCGCTTCTGGTAGTGGTGTCGTCCGCGGTCGGCGCGGCGATCCTGGTAGTAATGGTGTTGCACCTGGGGCTGGTAGCCGCCGTGGCGGGGGCGATCCGCCATGGCCGGCAGGCTCATGGCCAGCGCGAGGGTGGCCATCAGGGTGGCCAGCAGCAGTCGGTTCATGGTCTCTCCTCCCTGTTCGTTCGGGGCGATCGCTCGTCCCTGCGTACTGGAGGAAGTCTATCGCCCGCGGCGGCATGTCGTGGCCCGCGGGGCCCCGTTCCCGATTCTCTCCATAATGTCGGAGGGGGTGACCGCAAACGACGACACCGCCCACGGGCGGTGTCGTGGCAACGGCAGCCGGCGTTGCGCCGGTCGGTACCGGGCAGGCTCAGCCCAGGTAGGCGCCCAGCATCCAGACGGTCTTCTCCTGCTCGCGGATATAGTCGCCGGCCTGGGCGGCGGTGCCCTCGTCGTCGGCGTCGGAGGCCAGCGAGAGGATCTCGCGCTGCAGTTCGATCAGGGTCTGGTAGCCCTTCAGCACGCCGCGCACGCAGGCCTCGCCGTCGGTGACGTTCTTGTCCTCGGCGATGCCCGACATGGTCACGTAGTCGCTGTAGGCGTGCACCGGCTGGTGTCCCAGGGTCAGGATGCGCTCGGCCACCTCGTCCACCTTGGTCAGCAGGTCGGTGTAGAGCTCCTCGAACTTCTCGTGGAGCTGGAAGAACTGGGGCCCCTTCACGTTCCAGTGGTAGCCGCGCACGTTCATGTAGAAGATCTGGTAGTTGGCCAGCAGCTCGTTGAGCTGCTCGGCCAGCTGGCTGGCGCTGCCCTCGTGCAGGCCGATGGTGTTGGTGTGGCTCATGCGGATGCCTCCTTGATCGCGATGGGAACAGTCTAACCCGCCGGCCGGAAGGCCGGAGAGCCAATGATGGTCATGGCCACCATAGCCGCTGTGCATGACATGCCGACGTGCCGGCGGGGTTTCAAGTGGGCCGGGTCACGCCCTGGATGCGGCGAGCAGTCGCACCACGGATTCGGCGCGGTCGGCGAGCAGCTCGGCACAGCGCTCCAGCGCCTCGTCCAGCCCCATGGGGCCGTCGGCCAGGGCGAAGGCGGCGGTGACCCCCTCCTCGAGGGCGGCCTGCCAGCCCGGTGCCAGGCGTCCGGCCAGCACCACCACCGGCACCCCCTTCGCCCGTGCCGCGCGGGCCACGCCCACCGGGGTCTTGCCGGCCAGGCTCTGGCCGTCCAGCTGGCCCTCGCCGGTGATCACCAGGTCGGCGTCATCCAGCAGCGCCTCGAAGCCGGCCTGGGCCATCACCAGTTCGATGCCCGGGCGCAGGGTGGCGCCAAGGAAGGCCCGGGCGGCGAAGCCCATGCCGCCGGCGGCCCCGGCGCCGGGCAGCTCGCGGTGCTCCTCGCCCAGGGCCGCGGCGGTCACGTCGGCGAAGCGCCCCAGGGCGGCATCCAGCCGCGCGACATCGTCCGGGGTGGCGCCCTTCTGAGGACCGAACACGGCGCTGGCGCCCCGCTCACCCAGCAGGGGATTGTCCACGTCCACGGCGGTCTCCACCCGAAGGTCGGCCAGCCGCGAGTCGAGCCCGCCGAGATCGAGCTCGGCGAGGTCGGCCAGGGCCGCGCCGCCCCGGGGCAGCGGGCGTCCCTCGGCATCCAGGAGCCGGGCGCCCAGCGCCTCCAGCATGCCGGCGCCGCCGTCGTTGGTGGCGCTGCCGCCCAGGGTGAGCAACAGCCGCTCGGCGCCGGCGTCCAGCGCCTCGCGGATCAGCTCGCCCACGCCCAGGGTGGTGCTGTGCAGGGCGGTGCGCTCGGCCGGGGCCAGCGCCTGGAGGCCGCTGGCCTCGGCCAGCTCCACGTAGGCGGTGCGGCTGGCCGCCTGCCAGCCCCAGTCGGCCCGGGTCTCGCGCCCCAGGGCATCGTGCACGCGGGCGGTGCGCCGTTCGGCCCCGGTGGCGGCCAGCAGGGCGTCCAGGCTGCCCTCCCCGCCATCGGCCAGCGGGCACTCGACGCTGGTGATGTCGCCGCCGAGGCGCCGGATGCCGCAGGCGATGGCATGGGCCGCCGCCTCGGCAGGCAGGGCATCCTTGAAACTATCCGGGCAGATGAGGATCTTCATGGGCGGGCTCGTGTCGCGGGTTTCCGGCCCAGCTTAGCCCTCCCGGGCGGTGTGCTGAAGCCCGACGTTTCCACGGCCCGGAGCGATGCGTACACTGCCCCTATCCATTCAGCGGAGATTGCCCATGCGCCCCTGGCTGCTGCTTCCCGTGCTGGGATTCGTGCTGGTGCTGGCCGGATGCCAGACCACGCCCTCCACGCTGCCGGCGGCGGAGCCTCGCCCCGCGGCGGAGTGCCGCTGGCCGCTCGGCGACCAGGCTCCTCGGCCGCTGGTTCGCGCCGCCGTCGATGCCCTGGAGGCCGAGGGCTTCCTGATTCGTCACACCGACCTGGCGCTGGGGCTGGTGAGCGCCGAGCGGACGCGCATCCTGCCCGGCTACGGAGACCGCTACGATGGCTGGGAGACCCGCGGGATGTTCGGGGGGATCGGCATCGGCGGCGGCCGGGGCGGAGTGAGCAGCGGGGTGATGATCGGCTTCGGCGGCGTGGGCAGCCTGACCCGCGATGCCACCCAGCTGGAGCGGGTCTCGCTGCTGGCCGGCGAGGGCGAGGTGCGGGTGAGCCGCGATATCCAGGTCATCGACTGGCGCGGCGAACTGGCCGAGTCGCGCAGCGCCAGCACCGCCGAGTTCTGCCAGCGGCTGCGCGGCGACATCGAGGCGGGGGGTGTCCGATGAGCCGCCTGCTGCTGGCACTGCTGTTCGCCGCGCTGCTGGCGGGCTGCGCCACGCCCTCTCCCCGGGAGATGCCCCGGGAGCTCGAGGTTCCCTTCGCCCCCGACGCCACGCTGCGCGCCTCGGCCCAGGTGCTGATGGCCAACGGCTATGTGGTGCGCCATGCCGATGCCGAGCTGGGTCGCCTGGAGGCGGTGTTCTCGCGCTGGCCCGGCTACCGGGTGCGGGTGGCGGTGTCGGGGGAGGGCGAGCAGAGCCGAGTGAGCCTGGCCGCGACCCGGGGCGGGCGCCCGATGCCGCCGCGGACCCTGGACCGCCTGCTGATGGAGTTGCAGGAGCAGCTGGGCAGGGGGCGTTGAGTCCCGGTTCCGGCTCACCTTTTCGCATGGCGTGAAGCACAAGAGAGAGATCATGTTCGATGACCCGCGACGCCACCTCGCCCTGGCTGCCACGCTGCTGCTGTGCCTGGCCATGAGCGGCCTGGCCCAGGCGCACCCCCATGGCTGGATCGACCTGCGCATGCGCCTGGTGGTGGATGACGAGGGGCGCCTCACCGGGCTGCACCAGTCCTGGCGCATGGACCCCTTCTACAGCCTGGTGGTGCTCGAGGAGCTGGGGCGCGCCGAGGGCGAAGGCGGCCTCGAGGCAGGCCTCGACCAGCTCGGCCTCGAGATCCGCAACAACCTGGTCGACCAGGGCTACTTCACCGAGCTTCGCCTCGACGGCGAGCCCCTGGCCTTCGCCGAGGTCAACGACTACACCGTGCTGGAGCGTGGCGGGCGGGTGGAGTTCGTCTTCCTGCTGCCGCTGGAGACCCCGACGGCGCTGGACGGCCGGACGCTGCGCTACCAGGTGTTCGACCCGACCTACTACATCGAGGTGGTGCACGAGGAGGAGGACGGGGCGCCGGCGGACGACGCCCTGGCGGTGGGCGGCGAGCTCGACTGCGAGACGCATGTCCTGCCCGCCGACCCGGATCCCGCGAAGGTGATGGAGGCCGCGATGCTCGACGTCACCGACGAGGCCGAGCCCGGGCTCGGCCGCCACTTCGCCGAGACCGGGGAGGTGACATGCCGCTGACCCGAACCCGCCTGGCATGGCTCGTCGGTGGCCTGCTGCTGGCCGCCCTGGCCTGGCAGCTGCTGTTCCAGGGCGGCCTCCAGGGGCTCAGCCTGCAGCTGGTGGCCTGGCAGCGCGACTTCCACCGGGCGCTGACCCTGGCGATCACCGAGCTCTCCGGAACTCCTTCGCCGGCGACCTGGATGACCCTGCTCGGCATCAGCTTCGGCTACGGGGTCTTCCATGCCGCCGGCCCCGGCCACGGCAAGGCGGTGCTGACCACCTACCTGCTCTCCCAGGGCGGCGCGCGGCGTCGGGCCCTGGCGCTCTCCTTCGCCGCCTCGCTGCTGCAGGGGCTGGTGGCCATCGCCCTGGTGGTGGTGCTGGTGCACGGCCTGGGCTGGCTGACCCGCCAGGCCATGGGCAGCGTGGCCTGGGTGGAGCAGGCGAGCTTCCTCATGGTGACCCTGGTGGGGGCCTGGCTCTGCCTGAGGGCCATCCGCCAGCTGCGCGCCACCTCGGCCGTGGCAGGGGCCACCGCGGGCGAGGCGCATCACCCCCATGGGGCCCCTGTCCATGATCATGACCATGATGCGGCCTGCTGCGGGGGGCACCACCACGTGGACCCGCAGCAGGCCGGGGAGTGGCGCACCGCGCTGGCCACGGTGGTGGCCATCGGCATCCGCCCCTGCAGCGGGGGGGTGCTGCTGCTGGGGGCGGCCAGCCTGCTCGGCAACTTCGCGGTGGGGGTGGCGGCGGTGCTGGTGATGTCGCTGGGTACCGCGCTAACCGTCTCGGCCCTGGCCCTGGCCAGCGTGGTCGCCCGCGGCTGGGCGGAGCGTCGGCTGGCCGGCCAGCGCCAGGCGCGCCGCGCCGGTCGACTGCTCGGCTGGGCCGCCCTGGCGGGCGGGCTGGCCATCATGGCCCTGGGGGTGTCGCTGACCCTGACCGGCGTCAGCCAGCCGGCGGGCGCACCGCTGCTGGGCGAGCCGCCCTCGCGCGGCGCGCCCGCCCAGTCGGCCCCGGCGGGTCACCCCTTCGGCGGCTGAGCCGGCGCCGGTTCGAGGTCCAGTCCCTCCACCTCGGCCAGCAGGCGGTCGCGCATCTCGACCAGGGCGTCCATGTCATAGGGGATCGCTTCGCCCTGGCCCCATACCGGCCCCGGCCAGGCATCGTCACCCCGGCGTCGCACGATCACGTGCAGGTGCAGCTGGGCCACCACGTTGCCCAGGGTGGCGATATTGAGCTTGTCGCCCCCCATCACCGCCTTGAGCACGCGCCCCACCGCCGTTCCCTCCCGCCACAGCTGCTGCTGCTCGTCCTCGTCGAGATCGAAGACCTCGCTCGCACCGTGGCGGCGCGGCACCAGCACCAGCCAGGGGTAGCGGGTGTCGTTCATCAGCCGCAGCTGGCAGAGCGGCAGCTCGGTCACCGGGTAGGTGTCTGCCACCAGGCGGGCGTCCGTTTCGAAATCGGCCATGGGCGGTCTCCTCTCGCGTGGCGCTTTCCTGTCGGCATCATGGCACACAACGCCCGGCGAGTTTCCCCCTCGTGGCGGGGGGATTATGCTGTGCGGCCTGCCATCGGAGGACAAGGATGCCCGCATGACCCTGCTCGAAGCGCTCGCCCTGCTGGCGATCGGCACCGTGGCCGGCTTCATCAACGTGCTCTCGGCGGGCGGCTCGATGCTGACCCTGCCGCTGCTGATGTTCCTGGGCCTGCCGGCCCAGGAGGCCAACGGCACCAACCGCGTCTCCATCGTGCTGCAGAGCCTCTCCGCGGTGACCAGCTTCTTCCGCGCCGGTGCCCGCCATGTGGCGCTGTCGCTGCGGCTCTCGGTGCCGGCGGTGGTCGGCTCGCTGATCGGGGCCTGGCTGGCCCTGCAGACCGGCGATGCCCTCTTCGAGGCGATCCTGATCGCGGTGATGGCGGGGTCGGCGGTGCTGATGCTGCTGCCCCAGCCGCGACTGGAGACCCGCCCGCTCACGGCGGAGCGCCTCACGCCGACGGTTACCCTGGCGATGTTCGCCATCGGCCTCTACGGCGGCTTCATCCAGGTCGGGGTGGGCGTGCTGTTCCTGGTGGTGCTCTACCGCATGCTCAAGATCGACCTGGCCCAGGTGAACGTCTTCAAGGTGCTGATCATCCTGGTCTACACCCTGCCGGCCCTGGCCCTGTTCCTGGTCAACGACCAGGTGCGCTGGGGCTATGGCCTGGTGCTGGCCGGCGGCAGCATGCTGGGCGCCTGGCTGGCGGTGAAGGTCAACATGAGCCCGCGGGGGGCCTTCGTGGTGAAGTGGCTCACCGTCGCGGTGATCGCTGCGATTATCCTGCGGCTGCTGCTGGGATAGCGCGGCAGAGTGCCGCCGGTAGTGCTAGATTGCATATGGGTATCCAAGATCCACCGGCAAGGAGGCAACTCAATGAAACGCACCATGGCCATCGTGCTGCTGTCGCTGTTCACCCTCTCGCTGCTTTCTGGCTGCAACACCTGGCGTGGTGTCGGCGAGGACATCGAGCAGGGCGGGGAAGCGATCCAGCGTTCCACCGACTGATCCGTTGCAAGGAACTGCCACAGGCCGGAGCGGGTTCCCCGCTCCGGCCTTTTCATCAAGGAAGAGGAGAAGGCCATGCCCCTCAGGTTGTTTACCACTGCCGTCGCTGCCGGTCTGATGCTGGCCGGCTGTGCCGGCCTGTCATCCACTCCGCCTCATGAGCCGGCGCCGCCGCCGCCCCGGGTCGAGACGAGTGCCGCCTGCGGGGCGGAGCGCGTGCAGGACCGGGTCGGGCGCGAGTACAGCGAGGCGCTGGGCGAGTCGATCCAGCGGGAGAGCCGGGCGGCGAGCCTGCGCGTCATCCGCCCCGGCCAGGCGGTCACCCTCGACTATCGCAGCGACCGCATCAACGTCCGCCTGGACGAGGACGATGTCATCACCGAGATCGGCTGCGGCTGACACTCCTCACTCCACGCCGTGCTCGGCCTGGGTGCGGCGTTCCTCCTCCTCGGCCTGCTTGCGCAGCTTCTTGCGCAGGGCCGCCTTCTCGAAGCGCAGCTTCTGCAGCCGGGTCGTCAGCGCCAGCGGGGGCACCGGCGCCGGCCTGCCGTCGTCGTCCACCGCCACCATGGTCAGGTAGCAGCTGTTGGTGTGGCGGATCACCTTGTGGCGGATGTCCTCGGCGACCACCTTGATGCCGACCTCCATGGAGGAGCGACCCACGTGGTTGACGCTGGCCAGGAAGGTGACCAGCTCGCCGACGTGGATCGGCTGCTTGAACAGCACCTGATCCACGGAGAGGGTCACCACGTAGTGGCCGGCATAGCGGCTGGCACAGGCGTAGGCCACCTCGTCGAGCTTCTTGAGGATGGCACCGCCATGCACCTTGCCGCTGAAGTTGGCCATGTCGGGAGTCATCAGGACGGTCATGCTCAGCTCGTGCTGACCGGGCAGGGCAGTCTCTTCCATGGGCGGGGTCCTCGTGGCAGGGGGCTCAGGCGTCGCCGGGCTCATCGTCGTGACTGCGGCGCCGCTGGGGTGGGTGGGGGGGACGCCATGGCCAGTGGCCTTCCACCTCCACATGGAGGGTGAAGCCGAGAAAGGCGCGGATCAGCACCACGGCGGCCAGGGTGGCCACGTGCTCGCCGCTGTTCATGACGATCACCGTCTTGATCAGGTCACCGGCGATCAGGAAGTCCAGCCCCAGCAGGATCGAGCGTCCGATGCCGTGGCGATACTCCAGGTAGGCGTTGCGGTTGTCGTAGAAGTTGCGGTGCTTGAGGAAGCGCCAGGTCGCGATGGCAAAGCCCGCGACGATGATCATCACCCCCAGCGTCTCGATGACCAGGGTGACGGTCGTGATCACGGCGAGGAAGAGCGACATCGGCGGGCTCCCGTCGGGCGGGCCGGCGGCCCGTGGAACAGGATCCCCGGCGCCGGGCCGGGGATCCTCGGGGGCAGGGCGGGGCTCAGAACCAGGTGAGGCCCACCGAGATGATCGCCCCGGTGATGAACAGCTGGATCAGGCAGAAGCCCATGATGTCCTTGGCCTTGAGGCCGGCGATGGCCAGCACCGGCAGCGCCCAGAACGGCTGCAGCAGGTTGGTCCAGGCGTCGCCCCAGGCCACCGACATGGCCACCCGCGACACGTCCACGCCCAGCGCCTCGGCGGCGGGCAGCATGACCGGCGCCTGCACGGCCCACTGGCCGCCGCCGGAGGGGACGAAGAGGTTGACGATGCCGGCGCTGAGGAAGGACCAGAAGGGCAGCGAGGTCTCGGTGGCGAAGGAGACCAGCGCCTCGGACATGGTGGCCGCGAGGCCGGACTGCACCATGATCGCCATGATCCCGGCGTAGAAGGGGAACTGGATGACGATGCCGGCGCCGCCCTTGATCGCCTCGTTGAGGCTCTCGAGCAGGCTGCGCGGGGTGCGGTGCAGCACGATGGCCAGGAACAGGAACAGGAAGTTGACGATGTTCAGGTTGAGGCCGCCGCCGCGCAGCAGGAAGTGGTCGAGGAGGAAGAGCAGCCCGGGGATGCCGACCAGCCAGGCGAGGGTCACGCTGTTCTCGAGCCGCTCGGCCGGCCGGGTGATACGCACCCGGGTCTCCTCGTCATCGCCCAGCAGCTTGGGGTCGACGTAGACGCTCTCCTTGTCGTCGGGGAGCATCAGCCGGTTGACCAGCGGAATGCTGATGAACAGGCAGGCCACGATGGCCAGGTTGAAGAAGGCGAAGATGGTCGAGCCGGTGCCGATCACGCCGATCTGGTCGGCGCTGAAGTGGCCGTCGGTGGCGATGGTCAGCGGGATGGAGCCGGCCAGGCCGCCGTGCCAGACCACGAAGCCGGAGTAGGCGCTGGCCACCAGCAGGCGGTAGTCCACGCGCACCAGGCGGGCGAGCTCCTTGGCGAACAGCGCCCCCACCACCAGGCCGAAGCCCCAGTTGATCCAGCTGGCGGCCAGCGAGACATAGGTCACCAGCAGGATGGCGCCGCCGGGCCCCTTGGCCAGGGCGGCCAGGCGCTGCAGCAGCTTCTTCACCGGCGGCGAGCTGGCCAGCATGAAACCGGTGACCAGCACCAGCAGCATCTGCATGGAGAAGGTCAGCAGGTTCCAGAAGCCGTCGCCCCACATGCGCATCACCGCCAGCGGGGTCTGGCGCTCCACGGCGATGGCGGCGGCCGCGGCGATGATGGTCAGCAGCAGCACGAAGATGTAGGGGTCGGGCAGGTAGCGTTCGACCAGCTTGACGGCCGGTCTCGACAGGGCCTTGAGCATGGGGGTTCCCTTCTTCTGTTATCGATATTGGCGTGTCACACAGAAAGTAGCGCAGTGACAGGCAGTTGCGCCACCCTTGCCTCAACGTTCGGGCCCCCGGGGCGGCCTGTCATGGCGATGGCGAGGCGGGATTCGGGCACCAGCGGTGGCGGCGATGGTGCCGGTAGTAGGCGCCCAGCACCGCCGAGCGCACCACGGCGAAGAGCAGGAAGGCCAGCCACAGGCCGTGGTTCTCCAGCGCCGGGGGCAGCATGGCCTGCAGCAGCCACCAGGCGGGCAGGTAGGCGGCCAGTCCGGCGAAGATGCTGTTGCGCATCTCGCGGATCGCGGTGGCGCCGATGAAGACCCCATCCAGCAGGTAGCTCCACACCGCGATCAGCGGCATCGCCACCATCCAGGGCAGGTAGTCGGCGGCGGTGGCGCGCACCTCCGGCAGGCCGGTGAGCAGGGCGATCAACCACTCGCCGCCCAGGGCGAAGGCCAGCGAGGCCGCCCCGGCGGTGAGCAGCGAGAAGCCGGCCGCGCTGCGCACCGCCTGGCCGAACTCGTCCCAGCGGCGGCGGCCCACGGCGCGACCGGTGATCGCCTCGGCGGCATGGGCGAAGCCGTCCAGGGCGTAGCTGGTCAGCATGATGAACTGCAGCAGCACGGCGTTGGCGGCGAGCACGGTGTCGCCCTGCGCCGCGCCGCGGGAGGTGAAGAAGGCCATGGCGAACAGCAGCCCCAGGGTACGCACGAAGAGGTTGGCATTGACCGAGAACAGCTCGGCGTAGGCGGTGAGCCGCAGCAGCCGTTCGCGCAGGAAGCGGCCCTCGAGCAGTTTCAACTGGCGCGACACCAGCCAGAGGCCGAAGGCCAGGGCGGTATAGTCCGCGATCACCGTGGCCCAGGCCACGCCGTCGCTGGTCATGCCCAGCCCCACCACGAAGAGCAGGTCGAGGGCGATATTGACCCCGTTGGTCAGCACCAGGATGGCCAGCGTCACCCGGGCGTTCTGCTGGCCCAGGAACCAGCCGAGGATGGCGTAGTTGGCCAGCACCGCCGGGGCCGAGAGGATGCGGATCTGGGCATACTCGGCGGCCAGGGCCGTGGCCACCTCGCTGCCGTCGAGCAGCCACAGGCCCAGCGCGATCAGCGGGCGGGAGAGCAGGATCAGCATCGCGCCGATGCCGGCCGCCAGCAGCAGCGACTGGCCCAGCAGGTTGCGCACCTCGCCGTCGTTCTCGCGGCCCACCGCCTGGGAGGTCAGCCCGGTGGTGCCCATGCGCAGGAAGCCGAACCCCCAGTAGAGGAAGCTGAACAGGGTGGCGCCCAGGGTCACCGCGGCCAGGTAGCGGGAGTCCGGCAGGTGGCCCACCACGGCGGTATCCACCAGCCCCAGCAGGGGCACGGTGATATTGGAGAGGATGATCGGCCAGGCCAGCGCCAGGATTCGCCGGCGGGCGGCCTCGGGGCGGGCGGCGTCGGGGGTGGAGCGGTTCACGACAGTCCTGCGGGCGGCGAAAACGCGCCATCTTGGCGCCGCCCATCCCGTAACGCAACCGCCCCGCGCGAGGGCGGGGCGGCGGCAGGGCAGTGGCGTTGGCTCAGAAGCGGTAGCCGATGCTGGCGGAGATCAGGTCGATCTCTAAGTCCTCGCCGCTCTCGCTGATATCGTAGCGCTCGAACTCCAGGCGCATCATGACCTGATTGACCACGTACTCTGCGCCGATGCCGTAGTATGGATCAGTACCATCTTCTCCATAACTTGCTGAGCCGGACTGCCCCATGAATTGCTCGCTTTCATTGAGATCGGCATCCCAGGCGATCAGGCCCAGCTTGCCGAAGACACTGAAGCCATCCTGGATAGGGAGCTTACCGACCAGAGCCGCTGTGAAGCCATCCATGCTCAGCTTGGCTTCTCCAGAGTAGCCGGGTGCCGAAGAGCTAGCGGTGAAGTCGCCGAAGTCCACGTAGCTGGCTTCCACGGCGAAGTTGGGGTTGAACTGATAGCCGGCAAACAGCTTGAAGGCAGTGTCGGTGTCGTCGGAACTGACATTGGGGTAGCCGAGGTCGCGATAGAATCCACCCATGTCGAATTTCAGCTTGGACTGCCCGAGAGCGGTACCCAGGTAGACGCCCTCGTCCGGCACGCCGGGATAGCTCTGGGCAAGGGCGGGGGTGGCGACCAGGGTGGCCAGGGCGGCGGTGGCGATCAGACGTTTCATCATGCGCTCCATTGCATGGTGGGGCAGGCGGGGCCTGCGGGTTGGGCTGGCGGCGAAAGCCGACTACCCTGATGTAAGATCCTGTGAAAGGATGTAACCTCGGGCATTCTAGAAGCTAACAATGGTTAGTGCCATACCCGGCGTATCGATTGGCTGGTACTGGCAGGGCGACAACGGCAGCAGAGACTGCAGGGAGCAGGGGAGTGAAAGCGATGGGCAAGCGGACCGTATTCTTCTTCGTACTGGCGCTGGTGGCGGCGCTGGGCAGCACGCCGGCGGTGGCTCAGCAGCAGCGGCTGGAGGCCCAGCCCAGCGGCGGGGCCATGGTGGCCGATGCGCTGATCGCCCGGCCGCTGCTGGCGGTGGCCACCGTGGCCGGCACCGCGGTGTTCCTGGTGTCGCTGCCCTTCACCGCCCTGGGGGGCGGGGTGGACACCGCCGCCGAGACGCTGATCAAGACCCCGGCCGAGGCGACCTTCCGGCGCTGCCTGGGCTGCACCGTCAGCAAGCGCGCCGACGAGCTGTAGGCAAGGGCCCGGAACGCAGAACGCCCCGCACGATGGCGGGGCGTTCTGCATTGCAGCAGGGGCTGGCGGAGGCCGGGCCTCAGGCCGCGGTGATGAGGCGATACTTCGCCATCAGCTCGTCGTGGCTCTCCTTGCGCTCGGGGTCCAGCGGAATGCAGTCCACCGGGCACACCTGCTGGCACTGGGGCTCGTCGTAGTGACCGACGCACTCGGTGCACAGGTTGGGATCGATGACGTAGATCTCTTCCCCCGGCGAGATGGCGCCGTTGGGGCATTCGGGCTCGCAGACGTCGCAGTTGATGCACTCGTCGGTGATCATCAGGGCCATGGGGTACCTCACGGAAGTCTCTGGCCGGCGCGATGGGCGTGCCCCGGCAGGGTGCTGTCTCGGCGCGGGTCAAGCCCGACCGTTCTGGTCAGGTATTGTAATGGCTCTTCAGCGCCGCGGCGACCCCGGGATGCACGTGCTGCGACACGTCGCCGCCCAGCTTGGCGATCTCGCGGATCAGGGTGGAGGAGATGTAGGAGTTCTCCACCGCCGGTGTCAGGAAGACGGTCTCGAGCTCCGGCATCTGGGCGCGGTTCATGTTGGCGAGCTGCAGCTCGTACTCGAAGTCCGAGACCGCCCGCAGGCCGCGCAGCAGGATCCGCGCCTGCTGCGCCTTCATGAACTCGGTCATCAGCCCCGAGAAGCCCACCACCTCGACGTTGTCCAGGCCGGCGACCACCTCCCGAGCCAGGGCGATCCGCGTATCGATGTCGAACGCCGGCCCCTTGCCGGGGCTCGAGGCGATGGCCACCACCACCTTGTCGAACAGGTGCGCGGCACGCTCGATCAGGTCGTAGTGCCCATTGGTGATGGGGTCGAAGGTGCCGGGATAGACGGCGATGTTCATCGGTGTCAGTCCTCGAGTCGGCCGAAGGGGTTGTCCACCGCCAGCGAGACGGGGCGGGCATACCCGGGGATGCGGATGGAGGTATCGCTGACCTCCAGCTCGGGGCCCTCCAGCACGCCCTCGCCGAAGCGGTAGCGGGCCTGGAACCGGCCGAGGTCGGCGCGGCGGCGATAGTCGGCGGCGGCCTCGCGGGTGGCCTCGCGGCGGGCCTGCCAGGCGGCCACGGCGGTCTCGCCATGGCGCTGCACCAGCAGCCGCTCGGTCACCCCCGGGGAGAGCACCACGCCGGTGGCATTGTTGCCGCCGAAGCCCTTGGCATTGATGAAGGCCGCATCCGCGGCGAAGCGCAGCGGGTCGCGGGAGAGCCGCAGGTGCTCCGCATGGACGTCATCGGCCACCGCATCCAGGGTGGCGATGCCCGGCAGCAGGCCGTGGGCGAAGCTGCCCAGGGCGCTGGCCATCTGGTCGCCGGCGGCGCTGCCCTGGGAGTGGCCGACGAAGGCCTTGACCGCCACCACCGGCCAGTCGTGGATACCGTAGGCCCGGGCCACCAGGTCGAAGACATGGGACTCGGTCACCCGGTTCTTGGGGGTGCTGGTGCCGTGGGCATGCAGGAAGGTGCGCTCGCGCAGGGCGCGCTCGCCCAGCATGTCGCGCACGAAGGCCGCGGCCTTGCCCAGGGTGATGTAGTTGCCGATGCCGGGGGCGGAGATGGAGCGCTTCCAGCCATCGGCGTTGACGAACACGGCGGGCACGCTGCCGAGGATCTCGGCCCCGACCTCCAGCGCCAGGCTGTCGTCCATCAGCATCACGAACTGGCTGGATTCGGCGATGGTGAAGCCGCAGTTGCGGGCGAAGGGGCGGCAGGCGCGCTGGTAGTCGGCATCGGTGAGCAGCTCCAGGGCGTCCAGGGCCTTGAGGCTGTCGTCGTCGGCCAGGGCACCCATGGCGCGGAAGCCCTCGATGATCTCCGGGGTGACCGGGGCGTCGGCGGTGCCGACCATCACCACCCGGCGGCGGCCGGCCTGGATGTCGTCCACCCCCAGGCGCAGGTTGTAGAGGAAGCTGGCGCAGGCGCCCAGCGCCGCGCCGGTGCCCCCCACGCTGCCCAGCACGTAGGCGTTGAGGAAGTCGGCGGGCATCTGGCCATAGCCCAGCGGCATCTGCTTGGAGGTGGCCCGGTTGCCGGAGACGAAGCTCTTGAGCAGGCCGCCCCAGCCCTCGTCGTCGAGCTGGCCGATGGAGTTGCCGGCATAGACGGCGACCGCGTCGGGGTCGAGCCGGTCGCGCAGGCTGTCCCAGGAGAGGCCGCTGTCACCGAGGCAGTCGCTGGCGGCGAAGATCGCCATGGAGAGCCCGCGGGGGTGGTGCACGCTGCGGTAGAGCGTGCTGGGCTCGAAGCCCGAGGGCAGCTGGCCGGCGGCGCGCACCTGGGCCTGGCGGGTCTCGGGCAGCATCACGTCCATGGGGCCGGCGGGAACGGTGACTTCCAGATGGTGGCGATCGAGCTCGCGCACCTGCCAGGTGGGCGGCAGGTCGTCCGGCAGCTGGCGACGGCGGATGCGGAAGGTCAGGGGGGAGTCCAGGGCGAGGCTGGCCCGGCGATTGGCCGGCAGGCCCTCGTCATTGAAGCGGGGGTCCTCGATGCGGCGGATCAGGGTGTGGTCGAGCACCTGCTGCCGGGTCTGGGCGACGATGGAGGCCGCGTCGAGCGGCTGGCCCATGGCATCCTTCCAGCTGCCGTCCTCCTGGCCGCTGGCCAGGCGCATCATGGCTGCCAGGCCCAGCAGGGTCCGGGCCTGGTCGTCTTCGGACAGGGCGTCGAGCACGGTGCGCCGGAACGCCTGGTGGCCCGAGGTTCTGCCGGCGGGATTCACACCGCCCATGCCGACGATCACCGGTAAATGTGACAAGCCGGGTTCCTCGTTGTGCTGTTGATGTCTGCGAGTCGTTATAGGTATCAGGCCATGGATCATAGCACCCGGCCCGCGGCGGCGTCATGCGGCGGCGGCGGCCATCGGGCAGTGGCCGGCACCCGCCGGCAGTGAAACGAATGTTTGAAATTCGCGCCCCGCCATGCCAGGATGAAACGGCTGTTTGAGTCATGCGAGTGGTCATGGGCGCGCCTCACCGGGGTGCGCCTTTTTTCATTCCCGTTTTCATTCCCGGCGACACACCGGGCAACGACCTGCCCGAGTGCGCCGAGGCTGTTAGAATGCCGGGTCCTTTCGTCGTCCGGTTGCCGCCATGCCTGCCAGCTCCCGCGCCATCGTCACCAACCAGTCCGGTCCCCACCAGGACCTGGCGCGCCGGGTGTCGCGTGCCCTCGAGCACCCGCTGCGCAAGCCGGTGGCCGACCATACCCGGGAAGCCTTCGCGGCGGCCTCCCGCTGGCTCGCCGATCGCGCCGACCGACCGCTGATCCTCGACGCCGGCTGCGGCGTGGGGCTTTCCACCCGCCGGCTGGCCGAGCGCTTTCCCGACCATGCGGTGATCGGCATCGATCGCAGCGCTGACCGGCTGTCTCGTGACCATGGCGCCCTGCCCGACAACGCCCTGCTGGTGCGCGCCGACCTGGTGGACTTCTGGCGCCTGGCGTTGGCCGCGGGCTGGCGCCCGGCGCGCCACTACCTGCTCTACCCCAACCCCTATCCCAAGGCGGCCCACCTCAAGATGCGCTGGCAGGGGCACCCGGTGTTCCCGGTGATCCTGGCCCTGGGCGGCCGGCTGGAGCTGCGCTCGAACTGGCGCCTCTACGTGGAGGAGTTCGCCCTGGCGCTGACCCAGGCGACCGGGATCGTGGCGGAGGCGTCGCGCTACCGGCCGGGCGACGCCTTCCTGACGCCCTTCGAGGCGAAGTACCACGCCAGCGGCCAGGCGCTCTGGCGGCTGGTGGTGGAGCTGCCCCACGCCCCCGACCGGGTTCCCGCCCTGCAAGGAGAGTCCTGATGCCCTTCGTCTACCTGGCCCTGGCCATCGTCGCCGAGGTGGTCGGCACCACCGCCCTCAAGGCCACGGACGGCTTCACCCGGCTATGGCCCAGCGTCCTGGTGGCGGTCAGCTACCTGCTGGCCTTCTATCTGCTGTCGCTGGTGCTGCGCAGCATTCCGGTGGGCATCGCCTATGCGATCTGGGCGGGGCTGGGGATCGTGCTGGTCGCCGCGGTGGGGGTGGTGGTCTATGGCCAGCGTCCCGACCTGCCCGCGCTGCTGGGCATGGCGATGATCATCGGCGGCGTGGTGGTGATTCAGCTTTTCTCCTCGGTCTCGGGTCACTAGGCTAGAGCCCGTCCATTCCCTGGCTGCCGGGTAACGTTTCATGTCCGTGATGCTGCGACTCCCCCTCCTGCTGGCCCTGCTGCTGCCGCTGGCCGCCCACGCCTCGGGCTTCGCCGAGCTCGGCCGGCTGGCCGACAAGGGCTTCCTGATCGGCGCCGAGGCCCGCCTGCTCGACGACCGCGAGGTGCTGGGGGCCATCGAGCCCGAACGCCAGCTCTCGCCGGCCTCGGTGAGCAAGTCCTACCTGGCGGCGGCGGCGCTGGATCGCTGGGGCCCCCAGCACCGCTTCACCACCCGCCTGGTCAGCGAGGCGAAGCCCGATGGCGAGGGAGCCCTGGAGGGTGACCTGATCCTCGATGGCGGCGGCGACCCCTCGCTGACCACCGAGGACCTGTGGCGGCTCACCCAGCGCCTGCACCAGCGCGGCGTGCGCCGGGTGGAGGGCCGGCTGGTGGTCAGCCAGTGGCGCTTCGGGCCGGTGGAGTGCATCACCACGGATCGCTGCGATGCCCGCCAGCGGGTGGCCAATGCCTACAGCGCGCTGCTCTCCTCGGCGGGGGTCAACTACGGCAGCTGGTGCGTCAGCGTGGCGCCGGCGGCCTCCCCCGGCCAGCCGGCACGGGTCACCAGCTGCGACAGCCAGGCGACCCTGGTGGAGATCGACAACCGGGTCGAGACCAAGCCCGACAACAGCGGCACCGAGCTCAACGCCGAGCGGGTGACCCGCGAGGGGCGTGACGTGATGGTGGTGCGCGGCCAGATCTCCACCAACGCCAGGCCCCGTGACATCTACCGGGCGAGCTCCGACCCGGCCGGCCAGACGGCCGCGACCCTGCTGGCGATGCTCGATCAGGCCGGCATCGCGGTGAGCGAGGGGGCCATCACCAGCGAGGCCGAGCCGCCGGCCGCGGCCCATGCCCTGGCCGCGGTGGACGGCATGCCGCTGCAGGAGCTGCTGCTGCGGGTCATGAACTACTCCAACAACTTCATGGCCGACATGCTGGCCCTGAACCTGGTGGAGACGCCCCGCGGCGACCTTCGCCTGGGGGGCGCGGCCATCGAGGCATTCGTCGCCGGCATTCCCGACCACGGCCCGCTGACCCTGCTCAGCGGCAGCGGGCTGACCCCCGAGAACCGTACCTCGGCCCGGGGCGCCAACGCCCTGCTGGAGAGCATGTTCCACCGCGCGGCGCTCTTCCCCAGCTTCGTGGCCACCCTGCAGTCGCCCGACAACGGGGTGATGCGCTTCATCCGCCGGGGGCCGCCCGCCTTCCAGCAGCAGGTGATGCTCAAGACCGGCACCCTCAACCAGCCGGTGTCGGTGCGCGCCCTGAGCGGCTACTTCCGCACCCGCAGCGGACGCTGGGGGGTGTTCAGCGTGCTGGTCAACGGCACCGGCAGCACGCCCTACCTGAGCTGGTCGCAGGTCCTGGACCCGCTGTCGCTGGACCTGGAACGCATGATCGAGGCGCATTGAGGACATGGCATGAAACCTGGACACACCGGCTGGCGGCACCTGATCCACTCCACCCGCTACTCCCTCAAGGGGCTGCGGGCGGCGTGGCGCAACGAATCGGCCTTCCGCCAGGAGCTCGCCCTCTGCGGGCTGCTGCTGCCGCTGGCCTGGTGGATCGGCCAGGGGCCGGTGGAGTGGATCCTGCTGGTCGGCAGCTGCCTGCTGGTGCTGATCGTGGAGCTCATCAACAGCGCCATCGAGAGCGTGGTGGACCGCATCGGTACCGAGCACCACGAGCTCTCCGGGCGCGCCAAGGACATCGGCTCCGCCGCGGTGATGCTGGCGCTGTTCCTGGCCGGGTTCACCTGGGTGCTGCTGGCCTGGCAGAAGTTCCTGGGCTGATTCGCCGTGCCGGGTGCCGCTGGCGCCTGGCCTTCGCTATGCTGGGGGCATTCGTCCCCCGGATGCGAGACGCCCATGGCCCTTTCCGACGACTTCCTGCCGCTGTTCGATATTCCCGAGCCCCTCAAGGCGCCGCTGGGACACGTGCATCGGCGCCTGGCCGAGGCCCTCGAGCAGGCCGACAACCTGGCCGGGATGACCGGGCGGGAGTCGCCGCTGGAGGACTGGCAGGGGCTCTCGACGGAACGCCGGGAGCAGCTGGCGCGGGTGCTCTCGGTGTCGGACTTCGTCGCCGAGACCCTGGTGCGCTACCCGGAGTGGCTGCTGCACCTGGATGCCAGCGGCGAGCTGGACACCGCCCCCGACGCCGAGGTGCTGCGCGACTGGCTCGAGGAGCGGCTGGAGGCCGCCGAGGACGAGGCCGCCATGCAGGCGGCGATCCGACGCTTCCGGCGCGCGCGGATGACCGGCATCGTCTGGCGTGACCTGACCCGCCCCGAGGGGATCGACATGTGGGCCACTGCGGCTGCGGTGTCGCGGCTGGCCGAGACCTGCCTGGAGGGGGCGCTCACCTGGCTGGAGCGCTTCCTCGAGCCGCGCTGGGGGCGCCCGGCGCCCCGACGCGACGGCAGCGAGCAGCGCCTGGTGGTGCTGGGCATGGGCAAGCTGGGGGCCGGCGAGCTCAACCTCTCCTCCGACATCGACCTGATCTTCGCCTTTCCCGAGAAGGGCGAGACCGAGGGGGGCCGCAAGTCCCTGGAGCACCAGGAGTACTTCACCAAGCTGGGGCAGCGGCTGATCGGCGCCCTGGACGCGGTGACCGCCGACGGCTTCGCCTTCCGGGTCGACATGCGCCTGCGCCCGCTGGGCGATGGTGGGCCCCTGGTGGGCAGCTTCAGCTCGCTTTCCGGCTACTACCAGGACCAGGGGCGCGAGTGGGAGCGCTACGCCATGCTCAAGGCGCGCCCGGTGGCCGGCGACCTCGACGCCGGCGCCGAGCTGCTGGCCAGCCTGCGGCCCTTCGTCTACCGCCGCTATCTCGACTTCGGCGCCATCGAGTCGCTGCGCGAGCTCAAGGGCATGATCAACCGCGAGGTGCGCCGCAAGGGCATGGAGGGCAACATCAAGCTCGGCCCCGGCGGCATCCGCGAGGTGGAGTTCGTGGTGCAGGCCTTCCAGCTGATCCGCGGCGGGCGCGATACCGAGCTGCAGGTCACCTCGCTGAGGACCGCCCTGACGCGGCTGCCCGAGCTCGGCCTGCTGCCCGCCGAGGTGGTCGAGGAGCTTACCCCCGACTATGTGTTCCTGCGCGACCTGGAGCATGTGCTGCAGGCCCTTGAGGATCGCCAGACCCAGAGCCTGCCCGACGACGACCTGGACCGGGAGCGGGTGGCCCTGGCCCTGGACATGGAGGACTGGCCCGCGGTCATGGCCCGCCTCGACGAGGTACGGGCCCGGGTACGCCGGCACTTCGATGCGGTGATCGCCGATCCGGAGGAGGAGGTCGAGGAGGGCGACGCCGGCCAGGAGGAGGGTATCGCCCTGGAGAGCTGGCGCGCCCTGTGGCGCGGCGAGCTCGACGCGGAGGAGGTCGCCGAGCTGCTCGAGGAGGCCGGCTTCGAGGACCCCGCGGCGGCGGCCCGGCGCCTGCACGGGCTCTACCAGTCGCGCCAGGTCCAGGGCATGCAGCGCATCGGCTACGAGCGGCTGGAGGCGCTGATGCCGCTGCTGATGGATGCCGTGGCGGAGAGCGAGGCGCCGGACACGGCGCTGGAGCGGGTGCTGCCGCTGGTCGAGTCGGTGCTGCGGCGCACCGCCTACCTGGCGCTGCTGCGCGAGAACCCCGACGCCCTGGGCCACCTGATGTCGCTCTGCTCGTCCAGCCCCTGGATCGCCGAGCAGCTGGCCCGCTACCCGATCCTGCTCGACGAGCTGCTCACTCCGGAGACCCTCTACACGCCGGCCGACAAGGAGCGGCTCTCCGACGAGCTGTGCCAGGCGCTGGGGCGGATTCCCGAGGAGGACGAGGAGGCCCAGCTGGAGGCCCTGCGGGTGTTCAAGCACGCCCAGGTGCTGCACGTGGCGGCCTCCGATATTGCCGGCACCCGCCACCTGATGAAGGTCAGCGACTACCTGACCTTCATCGCCGAGGTGATCCTCGAGGCGGTGCTGGCCATGGCCTGGAAGCACCTGACCCGCAAGCACGGCTTCCCGGAGCGCGCCGAGGGCGGCCGTGCCGGCCATGCCCCGGAATTCCTGGTGGTCGGCTACGGCAAGCTCGGCGGCATCGAGCTCGGCTACGGCTCCGACCTGGACCTGGTGTTCATCCATGACGGCGCCCCCCGCGGCAGCACCGACGGCAAGCGCCCGCTGGACAACCCGGTGTTCTTCACCCGGCTGGGCCAGCGCATCATCCACCTGCTCACCGCGGTGACCCCCGCCGGCAGCCTCTACGAGGTGGACATGCGGCTGCGTCCCTCCGGCAACTCGGGGCTGCTGGTCAGCTCCCTGGAGGCCTTCGCCGAGTACCAGCGCCGCGATGCCTGGACCTGGGAGCACCAGGCGCTGGTGCGCGCCCGGGTGGTGGCGGGCCACGAGCGGCTGGCGGCCCGCTTCGCCGAGATCCGCGGCGAGATCCTCGGGCGCGAGCGCGAGCTTCCGGCGCTGCGCGACGAGGTGGTGAAGATGCGCCACAAGATGCGCGACCACCTGGGCGGCAAGAGCGGGGAGGGCGAGTTCGACCTCAAGCACGACCCCGGCGGCATGGTCGACATCGAGTTCCTCTGCCAGTTTGCCGTGCTCTCCATGGGCCACGAGACGCCCGAGCTGCTGCAGTGGAGCGACAACATGCGCCTGCTCGAGACCCTGGAGGCCACCGGCCGCCTGCCCGCCGAGGAGTGCCGGCGCCTGCGCGAGGCCTACCTGGCGCTGCGCAGCGCCGCCCACCGCGCCTCGCTGACCCGCGAGCCCGCCCGTGGCCGCACGGAGGCGTTCGAGGCCCATCGCCAGGCGGTCATCGCGGCCTGGGAGCGGCTGCTGGAGCCGCCGGCCTCCTGACCCTCGCCAGGCCCGGCTGTGCCCGGCCGGCCCCGTTCCGTTGCTTCCCCGCCATGCTGAAGGCCCCGACCGTCACGACGGTCGGGGCCTGTTCATGTGGTGGCCGACCGCTGTTTCCCCCTCATGGCAGAAATAACCAGAATGGCCATTTTTCGCCTCCCGCCTCGTTGCCGTGCGCTCTCCCCGGGCCATAAGCTTCATTCACCCTGACGGGCAGCCGCCCAGGTCAGCGAAGCAACGCCAGATTGCCAATACAACAGGCTATTACAACAAGCCATTACAACAACGGGTGACACCATGTTCTACAAGACAGCGCTAGCCACCAGTGTGCTCCTCCTTTCCTCGGGCATCGCCCACGCCGAGACGACATATCGGATCGGCATTACCCAGAATAATGTCGGCGTCGACAGCTATCAGACCACCTACGAAAGCGCCTTCGAGGAGGCCGCGGAGGCGGCGGGGAATGTCGATGTCGTGGTGCTCGATGCCGGTGGCGATGTCGCTCGCCAGATCGGCCAGATGCAGGACCTCGTCCAGCAGCAGGTCGACGCCATCATCATCTGGCCGACCAATGGCCAGGCGGTCATTCCCGCCATTCGCCAGGCCTACAACGCCGGTATTCCGGTGGTGGTGACCAACTCCAAGATCGCCGAGGCCGGGCTCGACTTCATTGCGGCCTTTTCCGGTCCGGACAACGTCCAGCAGGGCATCTCGTCCGCCGAGATGATGTGCGATGCCCTGGGGGGCGAGGGCCAGATCGTGCAGATCTCCGGTCAGCCGGGCTATCCCGGATATTGCACCGGGCATGAAAAAGGCGGCTGAAAATCGATTATAATTCAAGCTCCTACACAAGAATCAACCGCATCAGCCGCCATGACGAA
>NZ_JACHZF010000028.1 GCF_014193375.1 Halomonas campaniensis | reverse complement strand
CTCGTCGGAGTACTTCATCGGAACCTCGTCACGCCCCACATCGTTCAGAGTCTAACAGCCGCTGAGGCTCCAACTAGCTTGACAGTGGGGGAGGGAAGCGATGTATCGCCGGGAGGTCGCCCCCCGGGTTCGACGCGAGTCCTGCGTGACGCTGATCGTGGCGGCCCTGGTCTTCGGCATGTTCGCCATCTCCGACTACCACTTCGTCGGCCTGGGCCCGGCACTCTATCTGCTGCTCGCCATGCGCCTGGTGGTGGTGGTTTCCTGCCTGGTGCTGGCCTTCGTGATCGGCCGCGTCGGTGACTACAGCCGCCGGATGTGGCTGCATGCCCTGCCCCTGTGGATACTGGCCACGGCCATCATCCTGATCGTTCCCCTGCGCCCCGAGAGCCTTCCCACTCAGGTCACTGCGGTGGTGGTGGCCACCATGGCGTTCTACCTGCTGATCCCCAACCTGCTGCCCGTGGTGGCCACTGCCAGCCTCTACCTGAACCTGGGCTTCCTGGCCGCGGCGGTAATGGCGGCCGACACTCCCGCCGTGGTCGTGCTGCGCATCTCGCTGCTGCTGATCATGACCAACGCCGTGGGGTTCTTCGCCCTGTTGCGCCTGGAAACGCTGCAGCGCAGGCAGTTCGCGCTGCTGGAGGAGGAGCGGGTGCAGAACCGCCAGCTGGTCGAGGAGATCGCCCACCGCAAGTCGCTGGAAGCCCAGCTGCGCAGTGTCGCCGAGCAGGATGGTTTGACTGGCCTGGACGCTCGCGGTCACTTCATGGAGCGCGCCCGGGAGCTGCTGCAGCGCGCGCAGTTCGACCGGTCACCGTTCAGCCTGTTCATGATCGACGTGGACCACTTCAAGGCCATCAACGATAACTGGGGGCACGGCCAGGGCGACTCGGTGCTCAAGGCGATCGCGGAGACCTGCAAGGCGTCCCTCCGGCCCCAGGATGTGATCGGCCGCTTCGGCGGCGAGGAGTTCATCGTCGCCCTGCCGGACACTCATCCGAAGGACGCGCAGATGGTGGCGGAGCGGCTGCAGCAGAAGGTCAGCGAGCTTGCGGTGATGGAGGCTATTCCCGACCACCGCCTGACCGTCACCATCGGCATCGCCGGTGTCCTCGACGAGGCAACCGACCTGGACGCCCTGATCCACCAGGCCGACCAGGCCCTTTACGCCGGCAAGCACGGCGGAAGGAATCGGGTGGTGGTGAGTCAGGAGGTGGAGGGCGAGGCGTGATGGGGAGCTGTTGCTCACCGAAGCTCCCAGCATGACCTTGCCCTAGGAACTGGTCCACACAGGCATCATCCCCGCCCACTGCAGACTCTCTCTTGCTTCTACCGGGTGGACCAAAGTGCTGCGGTTATTCTATGAATCCAGGTGTTACAATAATAAACAAAAAAACGCCAACCAACGCAGGAGCAAAAAATGAATCCCGTAATCAAAGCACAGCTTAAGTCCTTTGAAGAAAAAACCAAGAGAAGCGAGCTTTCTGAAAGCGAGCTATTTGAAATTTTTACTATATTTTCAATATCAAATGGAATTCTTACGGATACAATAGACCCTTTCTCGGCTCACCTTCAGGGCGATGAATTTGGGATCGACGGCATCTCAATCATGATCCAAGGGGAAATATGCACAAACTCTGATGAAATCTCCAGCGCTCTTACAGGAGGTAAAAACCATTCCATAGAGTTCAATTTTTTCCAATCAAAAACCAGCGAGAAACTTGACTACGGTGAAATGTCAAAATTCTTTGACGCTGTAGCTGAATTTTTCAACGGGACATTTATATCTCCCACCGAGCAATTATCCGACCTTATAGCAGCCAAAGACAAGGTTTACGAACAAGTTCTTAAGCAAAATCCCACACTACGCCTTTTCTTTGTTTCAACCGGGACAGGTGAAAAAAGCAAGCAAATATCTAAACTAATACGAGAAAGAAAGCAGAACCTATTGGACCTCAACATATTCAGCAATGTTGAAATTGAGGCGTATGGAGCAAAAGACCTTCAGACCGGATACCGTTCAGCAACAAACTCAATATCAGAAAGTATTGACATAAAAAAACCAATAACTCTTCCTGAACACCCATCAGTCCAACAAGCTTTTCTTGGATATGTGTCTGCAGAAGAGCTTGTAAAACTCGCAACCATTTCTTCAGGAGAAGGCTCGGAAAGAAGAATAAACAAAGCAGTCTTTTTTGACAACATTCGTGATTTCAATGAAAACTCCGCCATAAACAAAGGAATACTTGATGAAATCAAGAACGGAGATCAAGATTCATTCATATTTAAGAACAATGGCGTCACAGTTGTGTCAAAGGAAATAAATAGGAAAGGCGACACTTTCCACTTAGAGGACTACCAAATAGTAAACGGCTGCCAAACAAGCAACATCTTATTCATGGCAGGCGAAAATCGCAAAGATATAAACGTTCCTTTCAGGCTCATAGGCAGCAATGATGCCGACTTTGTGTCCAGAATAATAATTGGAACCAATAAACAAAACGAGGTTAAGGATGACCAATTCTGGGCGCTAACCACGTTCATGAAGAACCTTGAAGAATACTGCAGAGAGCAAAACACTGACCTCCAACTCTTCATAGAAAGAAGAGAAAACCAGTACCGCAATGAGATACTTGAAAGAACTAGAATCTTTCGGCCTAGCGACCTTGTCAAGTCAATTGCTGCAATGTTTCTTTTTCAGCCTCACAGATCCGCTCGCGACTACCGCGGGATAAGAAATGACTTTTCAGACAGATTATTCAAGGAGTCTCATTCTGTCGTACCATACCATACAGCAGCATTCGCGGCCTACAAAACAGATTTTTCCATAAGAAACAAGCGCATAAACAGCTCATGGAGCATTTACAAATACTACTTCCTCTCAGCAATTGGAAAAGAGGTCACAAGCGGTCGCGACATCTTCAATATGAAAAAAACAGAGCAAAACAGAGCGTGCCAAAAAATACTTGACACCTTTTCTGATGAAGAGCTGCTATCAAAACATTTCACAAAGGTTGCAGAAACACTTGACAGCATTATGAAAGAGAACTGCGTGACCTCAAGGGAAAAATGCAGAGACGCACTAAGAGCAGAGGCAGTATCTCAACAGTTTGATAAATCATATCACACCTTGCAAACCTAAAAATCAACGTAAATAAACACCAAGGTTAAGGAAGCGGCTCCTACTTCCTTAACCTATAAATCACAATAACAACCCTAGAAAAGAGAAGGTCAATTAACATTAATGAGAAATCGGAGGCGGACCCTCATTTCTCAAACACCTCTACCCCACCAAAAAAACACCACCCTCCCCTTGATCGCTTTCATCCCCTCCACAGGCCGCTCATAACTCCACGCCACATCCTTGTGCTCGCCAAAGGAGAAGTAAGTGGCATCGCCCTTGAAGGGGCAATGGGTCACGGTCTCGGAGGGGGTCAGCAGGTCCATACGCACATCGTCGCGGGGGAAGTACTGCCGTGGCGGGTAGCCGCGTTCGCGCAGTTCGATGGCGCGGGTGGTGTCGGCCAGGACGGTGCCGTCGATGACGACCCGCACCCGGCGGGAGTGCGGGTGCAGCGTGATGCGCGGCTCTGTGGCATCGTCCATGATCATTCCCTGTGTGTCTTTTCTAATATTCTTTTTACGTAGCGTAACAGGCGAGGCAGCCCCCGCCGACGGCAGATCTCCTACGACTAAAGCCTTGCCGGCCACGGCGTGGCCGACAAGGCGCCGCTCACGAGTTGGCGGCGGCCTGCTCTTCTTCCTCCTCGAGGGGGTCTTCCAGCGGCTCGCCCTCCTCGTCCAGGAGCTGGCTGTCGTAGGCCGCCTGCAGGCCGCTCTCCTCCTCGCTGGCCTCTTCTTCCTCCGCCTCGGCGATGGCGCCCGGGTAGAAGGGCGAGAGGATGGCCACCAGGATGCCCAGCGCGGCGAACATGGCGAAGGCATCGGCATAGCCGAAGCCCTCCACCAGGCGGCCGACCGCCGGCGAGCCGGTGGCCTGGCCGAGCGATACCGCCATGAAGGGCAGCACCGGCCCCACGGAGAGGCGGCCGGGCAGCAGGCGGATGCCGGTCATCAGGTAGAGCCCGGTCAGGCTCATGTAGGCCAGGCCGAAGACCAGCGCGGAGAAGGCCGTCAGCAGCGGCTGGTCGGGGCTGGCGGCGAGCAGGGCCAGGCTCGCCGAGAGCATCATCAGCATCAGGGCCTGGGTGATGGGCGGGTTGTTGCGATCGGCCAGGTCGGCCACCACGGCCCCGCCGAGGCCGGCGACACCCACCGCGAGCCATAGCCAGGCGGTGGCGCTGGCAGGCAGGCCGCCGAGGGTCACGATCAGGTCGGGTGCGAAGATCCAGTAGGCGGCGGAGACGAAGCCCATCAGGAAGGCGAACAGCGTGAGCCGGATCAGGCGCGACCAGGGGAGCTCGTTGAAGGGCGGCGGGTCCGCCGCGTTTGCCGGCACGATCCGCGAGACCGAGGGCAGGAAGAGCCAGGCGGCGATCACCCCGAGGCCGGCGAGGATGGCGAAGGAGAGATAGGCGAGGCGCCAGGCGCCGACCAGGAACAGCACCGTGGGCACGGCGACGATCACGCCGATGCTGGTCCCCGCGTTCATCACCGAGCTGACGCGCCCGTGCAGCGAGCGCCTGACGATCGCCTGCATGGCCGCCGTCAGCGCGGGCATCATCAGCCCGGTGCAGATCCCGCAGGCGAACACCCCCGCGCCCAGCATCACCGGGTCGGTGGCGCGGCTGATCAGCGCAAGCCCGGCGACGCCGAAGCCGCCGGAGAGCACCGCCGCATAGCGGGCGCCGAGGTAGCGGGTGACGAGCGGTGCGATCGCGGTGGCCAGCAGGAAACTGATCAGCGGCAGCGAGCCGATGATGCCGATCACGTAGGATGAGAGGCCCAGCTCGTCGCGAATCGGCGGGACGAAGAGACCGAAGGCGAAGCGGGCGAGCCCGTAGCTGATCGCGATCAGCGCGGCCCCCAGGACCGCGAACCCCGTGCTGGAAAGCCTCATCATGCGTCCTCCGCCTGACTGCCACGAAGTGGTGGACCGCTTCCGGCGCCCGGTCGCCGCCCCTGGGTGCGCGATGGCGTGTCGGCACTCCCCCAGCGTGGAGCAGCATGGCGATATCGACAACCGTCGCACTGTCACACACGGTAATCTCACGCCGGCAACACCGGGGCGCCGCCATGGCCACCTGCCCCTATGCCTGAGGCCTGGCCGCGGCTTGTCGCGCCGGGGGCGAGCTGGCATCGTCGGAAGCCCCCCCACTCATCAGGAGAGATGCCCGTGTACATCGCCATGAACCGTTTCCGGGTCAACCCCGAGCGCGTGGAGGAGTTCGAGCAGCTGTGGCTGGAGCGGGAGACCCACCTGCAGGGGCTGCCCGGTTTCGAGGCCTTCCATATGCTGCGCGGACCGGAACGGGAGGACCATGTGCTCTATGCTTCCCATACCGTGTGGCGCTCGCGGGAGGACTTCGAGGCCTGGACCCGCTCCGAGGCATTCCGCAAGGCCCACGCCAGCGCCGGCCAGAGCAAGCGCGAGGGGCTATACCTGGGCCCGCCGGCCTTCGAAGGATTCGAGGTCATCCAGACCGTCGACAACGAGGAGAAGGACCCATGAGCAACCGAGACGCCTACGAGCAGAAGCTGCAGGCCAAGCTGGACGAGTGGCAGGCCGAGATCGACAAGCTCAGGGCCAGGGCCAGGAACGCCGAGGCCGATGCCCGCATCGAGCGGGAGAAGGAGGCCGAGCGCCTGGAGGCGAAGCGCGACGAGGTGCGCGATAAGCTCAAGGAGATGCGCGAGGCCGGCGACGAGGCCTGGGACGACCTGCGGGATGGCGCCGAGCGCGCCTGGAAGTCCTTCAGCGACGCCTTCGAGAAGGCCCGCTCGCGCTTCAAGTAGCCGAGCACATGCTGACCAGCACGGCCAGGCCGACGCCCCTGGCTGGCCGCGACGTCCTCTTCGTGATGGCGGCCGAGGCCGAGTACGGCCTGCACCTCGGGGCGCGCTTCTCGCCCTTCATGACCGGCGTCGGCCCCGTGGAGGCGGCCGTCGAGCTCACGGCGGCGCTTTCCGCCCTCGCCCGGGACCGGCGCCTGCCGCACCTGGTGGTGTCGCTGGGCTCGGCCGGCAGCCGCGTCCTCGAGCAGACCGAGGTCTACCAGGCGACCTCCGTCACCTACCGCGACATGGACGCCTCCCCGCTGGGCTTCGCCCGGGGCGCCACGCCCTTCCTCGACCTGCCGGCGACCGTGCCGCTGCCGCTGCGCATTCCCGGCATCCGCGAGGCCTCGCTCTCGACCGGGGCCAATGTCGTCTCGGGCGCGGCCTATGACGCCATCGCCGCCGACATGGTGGACATGGAGAGCTTCGCCTGCCTGCGCGCCTGCATGCGCTTCGCGGTGCCGCTGGTGGTGCTGCGCGGCATCTCGGATGGCAAGGCGGAGCTGCGCCACGTCGGTGACTGGACGGAGACGCTGCCCATCATCGACGAGAAGCTGGCCGCCGCCGTCGACCGCCTCGGCGAGGCACTCGACGCGGGCCACCTGGGGCTCTGATGGCGCCCCCTTCCGCTTGACCGCGCCTCCGCCCGGTAGTGTCATGGCCCCTGGCGCCGTGGACGCACCACCCACGGCGTATCAGCCCATCCCTGCCCGCCAAGAGGCCTCCATGCGCAAGATCCTGCTCGTCGACAACGGCTCCCTGCGGGCCCAGGCCACGCTCAACCTGCGCCGCCTGGCGCTGGCCCTCGGCCAGGCCACCGGCCAGGAGGTCGAGGCCGCCTCCCTGCTGCACTCCTACAAGATCCCGGCCGAGGAACTCGACGGGGAGAAGGCGGTGTCGCTGGGGCCCCGGGCCGAGCAGCTGGCGGAAGAGGGCGCGACGGAGCTGGTGATCCTGCCCTTCTTCTTCGGGCCCAGCCAGGCACTGACCCGCTACCTGCCGGAGCGCCTGGCCGAGGTGCAGGCCCGCCACCCGCGGCTCGCCGTGAAGGTGGCGCTGCCGCTGGTGGAGAGCCAGGCCCCGGTGGACCTGCGCCTGGCTCGGCTGCTGGCCGACAACGTGCGCGAGCAGATCACAGGCCCGTCGCGGCCGAAGGTGGTGCTGGTCGACCACGGCAGCCCGATCCCCGAGGTCACGGCGGTGCGCAACTACCTCGCCGGCCAGCTCAGCGTGCTGCTCAGCGACGAGGCCGAGTGCGTCACCTTCGCCTCCATGGAGCGGCGCGACGGCGACGCCTACCGCTTCAACGAGCCGCTGCTGGAGGACCTGCTGGCCGCCGAGGCCATGGCCGGCAGCGAGGTGATACTCGCCATGCTGTTCCTCTCCCCGGGGCGCCACGCCGGCGAGGGCGGCGATATCGCGGAGATCTGCGCCCAGGCCATGGCGGAATCCCCCGGGCTGCGCGTCACCCCCACCCGGCTGGCGGGGGAGCATGACGGCATCGTGGCGATCCTCGCCACCCGCCTGGAGCAGGGCCTGGCCGGCACGCCGCTGCTGCTGTCGCTGCCGGCGGCCCAGGGGCTCGAGGCTGTGACCGGCGGGCCGAGCGTCTAGGCTGGGAAGGAACATCGCGGCACAGCGCTCGAGGAGGTGCCATGCCTGCCACCCGCGAACGATCTCTCAGCCCCGCCCTGGAACGGATCCACCTGGCGTGGGACCTGCTGATCATCGTGCTGGTGATCGCCAACCTGACCCTGCTGCTGTTCGACAGCCTCTTCCTGCTCGCGCCGCTGAACGCCGCCTTCGAGGCCGCCGCGCCGGGGCTGCACGCCGCCTACGACCAGCATGTCCACGCCCGCTTCATCGCCATCGACCTGGCCTTCGTGGCGGTGTTCGTGCTCGACGTGCTGCTGGGCTGGGCGGTGGCCATCGCCGAGCGGCGCTATCACCGCTGGTTCTTCTACCCCTTCGTGCACTGGTACGACGTGCTCGGCTGCATCCCGGTGGGCGGCTTCCGGCTGCTGCGCATCCTGCGCGTCGTCTCGCTGCTGCATCGGCTGCACCGGCTGGGGCTGATCGACGTGCGGCGCTGGTACCTCTACGGGGTAATCGCCAAGTACTACGACATCCTGCTGGAGGAGCTCACCGACCGCATCGCCATCCGCATGCTCGACAACGTCCAGGCCCAGCTGCGCTCCGGCGAGTCGGTCTCCACCCGGCTGGTGGAGCGGGTGGTGCGCCCCCGCCAGCAGGCACTGATCCATGAGATCAGCCAGCGACTCGAGGCCATGGCCGGCAACGCCTATGCCCACAATCGCGACGACACCCTGCGCTACGTGCGCGGCCTGGTCGGCCGCACCCTGGCGGAGAGTCCGGAGCTTCAGCGGCTGGCGCGACTGCCGCTGGGCAGCCAGGTGAGCCGGGGGCTCGAGGCCTCGCTCTCCGACCTGGCCTGCCGCCTGGTCAACGAGGCCCTGGAGGGGCTGCAGTCGGCGGAGTTCACCGCCCTGGTGGAGCACCTGGCCGAGAGCGGCTTCGAGGCCTGGCTGCGCACCGACCCCCACACCGAACAGGTCACCGAGCAGGTGCTGGTGGACATGCTGGAGCTGCTCAAGGAGCAGATCGCGGTCAAGGGCTGGCAGCAGCGCTACCAGTGAGACCTCCGCCAGTGGCGGCGGAGCCAGGCCCTGCACCGGGCTCACCCACCGTTCAGGGGCGCAGCGGCATCACCCGCGCCAGCTCCTGCCGATAGGCCGCCTCGTGGCGTGCCGGGTCGGCGGGAAAGCGGCCGAGCTCGACCGCCAGCGCGAAGAAGCCCTCTCGGGGCAGGTCGCCGCGGCGGCTGACCACCAGGGCGGCGATCAGCGGGCGGCCGGCGGCGACGTCCTCGCGCATCAGCGCCTCCAGCGCCAGGGCAACGCGCTGGATGGTGCGCGGCGGCGTCAGGCCCAGCGCCTCGGCGGCCTGCTGGTAGGTGATCGGCACGGCGTCCTCGGGCAGCTGCTCGAGCAGCGTGCGCAGGCGCGGGGCCAGCTCGGTCGCGGCCGGGTCCGCCATTCTCTTTCTCCCTTTAAGTGACTTCCAGGCTGGCGGCCATCCTCCCGCACTCGGCCCGGCGATGCTATGCCGAGCCTTCGCCGTGGCCTATTCTCGAGCCAGTGCCACCCCCGGCTACCCAGACAGGAGACCCCGCCATGCTGACCGGTCTCAGCGCCTTTCCGCTGACCCCCATGAACGAGAGCGCCATCGACGAGGCGGCCTTTGTCCGGCTGGTCGAGCGGCTGGTCGCCGCGGGCGTCGACTCCATCGGCGCCCTCGGCTCGACGGGCAACTACGCCTACCTGAGCCGGGAGGAGCGCGCTCGCATCGCCCGGCTGGCCGTGGCCCACGCCGGCGACGTGCCGGTGATCGTCGGCATCAGCGCGCTGCGCACCCGCGATGTGCTGGCCCTGGCCGAGGATGCCCAGGCCGCAGGGGCCAGCGCGGTACTGCTGGCCCCGATGTCCTACCAGCCGCTGGCCGACGAGGAGGTCTTCGGCCTCTATGAGGCGGTCAGCGCCCGGCTCTCGGTGCCGCTGTGCGTCTACGACAACCCCGGCACCACCCGCTTCCAGTTCAGCGACGAGCTGCATGGGCGCATCGCGGCGCTGCCCGGGGTGGCCTCCATCAAGATCCCCGGGGTGCCCGCCGAGCCGGCGGCCGCCCGGGAGCGTGTCGCGCGGCTGCGCGCCCTGGTCCCGCCGGAGGTGACGATCGGGGTCAGCGGCGATGCCTTCGCCGCCACGGGGCTCAATGCCGGCTGCGACGCCTGGTACTCGGTGATCGGCGGCCTCTTTCCCGAAACCGCCCTGGCCATCACCCGCGCGGCCCGGGCCGGCCGGCAGGAGGAAGCCACGGCCCTGAGCCAGCGGCTCGAGCCCCTGTGGGCGCTGTTCCGGCAGCACGGGGGCAGCCTGCGCGTGGTGGCCACCGCAGCAGAGCTGCTGGGGCTCGCCGAGCCGCCCAGCCTGCCGCTGCCGCTGAGGACGCTGGCGGGTCAGGAGCGCCAGCAGCTTGCCGCGGTGCTGGAGACGCTCGGGCTGGCATGACACCCCGCGGCAGGCCCGGCACCGTCAGGCACATCACATCAGGCGGTCAAGCCGCATCGAAGGCGATGGGTTCGACCGCTGCCAGATCGACTTCCTGTCGCGCCACCCAGAGGTCGTACTGATCCTGCATGGCCAGCCAGCTTTCCGGGGAGCGCCCCAGTGCCTTGGATAGCCGCAGCGCCATCTCGGGGCTGACACCGCTGGTTCCCTTGATGACACGGGACAGCGTGGAAGACGAGACCCCCAGCTTCTCCGCGAGCTGACGGGCGCTGAGCCCGAAGGGCTCGAGGTAGACCTCACGAATGAACGCGCCGGGGTGGGGAGGATTGTGCATGGCCATCAGTGATAATCCTCATAGTCGAGTATGTGGGCGTTACCGTCTCGAAACTCGAACGTCAGCCGCCAGTTGCCACTGACCCAGATGGACCAGCGCGCCTTGTCACGTCCCTTCAGGCGGTGGAGACGAAATCCCGGGATGTCCATATCGTCGACTGACTGCGCGGTCTCCAACGCCGCCAGCTGCATGCGCAGCCGCTTGGCATGGTTTGGCTGGATACCGGCAGTCGTTCCGGTCTCGTGGAACCGGCGCAGCCCCTTGTGCCGAAATGAAACGATCATGCAACTATCATAGCCTGATGCGCATCACGCATCAAAGCGTGTTCTTACAGCGGCAGGTGCGGGATGGCGCCGCGCAGGCCGCGGTCGTCGGCCCACAGCCTGCCCAGGGTGATGGGCAGCCGGAAGCGGCGCTTGCCCGCCGCGCCGGGGTTGAACAGCAGCCGCCCCTCCCGCCATTCGTTGCGTGGCTTGTGGGAGTGGCCGTGGAGCACGGCGTCGCAGGGGGTGGCCGGGTCGACGTCGGCCAGGATGTGCACCAGCTGCAGGCGCCAGCCGTTGACGGCGAGATCCAGGGTCTTCGGCAGCGCCTCGGCCCAGGGGGCGGTGTCGATGTTGCCGCGCACCGCCCTGACCGGGGCCAGCTCGCCCAGCCGCTCGAGGATGGCGGCATCCTCGTCGCGGTGGCCCACGTCGCCCAGGTGCAGGATCAGCCCGCAGCCTTCCAGCAGCGTCAGCGCCTCGGGCCGCAGCAGCCCGTGGGTGTCGCTGATCACGCCGATGGGCCGCTCGGCGGTGACCTCCGCAGCGGCGCCGCTCACCGCGAGGTCACGGCCGGTGGGTGGCACTCAGTCCCTTCCAGTCTTCCAGGTCCAGCTCGGGGTTCCCGGCGCGGAAGCGGGCGTAGAGCTCGATGCCCTGAGGGTCCTCGAGGATCTCCACCTCCACGCCCTTCGCGCGCAGCAGGGGCTCGGTGCCCGAGGCGTTGGTGACATCCCCCACCACCACCCGCGAGACGCCGCGCATGTGCAGCAGGGTGGCGCAGACCTCGCAGGGGCTGAGCGAGGTGAAGAGCGTCGTGCGGCCGAAGTCGAGGCGGCCGGCATCGCGCATGGCCGAGGTCTCCCCGTGGTTGTAGGGGTGGTTCTCCTGCACCAGGGTGTTGTGACCCTTGCCGACGATGCGCCGCGTGGCGTTGTCGATGATCACCGCGCCGATGGGGCAGCCGCCCTCGTCATGGCTCTTCCGGGCCAGCAGCACCGCGATGCGCATCAGGTCCGCATCGGAGAGGCGTCGGGCGAACTCGTCGTCCATCAGCGCCGGCAGGCTGGCCGAGGGCATGTGGGCGATGGCGGCCAGGGCCGCCTCGGTCACCGGCGCGCCGGCGTTCAGCAGCGTCTCCATGACGGTCCCCTCACTTCATCTCGAAACCGCGCCTGACCAGGAAGTCGCGCATGTGGGGGCGCAGCTTGGTGTCGAACAGCGGCGTCAGGTTCTGCGACCAGGTGGAATCCTTGGGACCGCCCTTCCGCGACCGGTAGTAGGCGTGCATGGTGTCGTCGAAGGCCGCCACCAGCTCACGGTCGTCCGTGTAGGTGTCCTCCTTGAGGACCGCCTCCACCGGCAGGCGCGGCTTGACGTCCGGCTGGTGGGCCGGATAGCCCAGGCACATGCCGAACACCGGGTAGACGTGGTCGGGCAGGCCCAGCAGGTCGCTGATCTCCTGGGGGTTGTTGCGGATGCCGCCGATGTAGCAGATGCCCAGCCCCTCGGACTCCGCGGCCACGGCCACGTTCTGGGCCATCAGGGCGGTGTCCACCGTGGCCACCAGCAGCTGCTCGGTCATGCCCCGCACCACCCGGGCGCCGGTGCGTTCGGCCGCCTCGGTGGGGCGCTTCATGTCGGCGCAGAACAGCAGGAAGGCGCCGCAGCTGGCCACGTAGGACTGGCCGCCGGCCAGCTCGGCAATCGCCTCGCGGTTCGCCGGATGCTTGACGTGGATGACCGTGTAGGCCTGCACGTGGCTGGAGGTGGCCGCGCCCTGGCCGGCGCGGATCAGCTCCTCCAGCAGCTCGCGGGAGACCGGCTGATCGGTGAACTTGCGGATGGAACGGTGGGACTTCAGCAGTTCGATGGTGGGGTTCATGGGACCTCGTTCGCGGGTGGGCCAAGGGTGTCGCCCAGCATAACGCAGCCGGACAGGCGCGGCACAACGGGGCGCGGGGCACGCCTTCCCGGCCTCCCGGTGCGGCCGGCTCAGCCCGCCGGTGCCTGGCCGCCCGGCGCCACGCCGATGAACATCCGCATGGGGTACTCCCCCTCGGCGATCATGAAGGGCTCGTAGATGCCCTCCAGGTCCTGCTGGTGCAGGTCGAGCCGCTGGTCGCGGAAGGCCTGCTCCCAGGTCGCCTGGCTGAAGAGCCCCAGCCGGTGGTGGTCCACCTGGACGTCGAGCTCGCCCCCCTGGCGGATCAGGTAGACCAGGGTGGCCTCGTACTGCTCGTCTCCCGGGGGCAGCACGTAGTTGTTCTCCAGCACCGTGATGTGGATGCCGTCGCGCTCGCTGACATAGGCGAAGTTGTTGTCGTGGAAGAGCTCGCGGGGCTTGGCGACCACCAGCAGCGCACCGCCGGGGTGGAGGTGGTGACGGGCGGTCTCGAAGGCCAGCGTGAGCTCCTCGCGGCTGGCCATGTAGTCGATGCTGTCGGGGATCACCACGGCGTCGAACCGCCGCCCCAGCCGCACGCTGCGCATGTCGCCCTGGTGGTACTCCACCTCGGGGTTGGTGCGCCGCGCCAGGGTGAGCATGGCGGCATTGAGGTCCACCCCGGTCATGCGGAAGTGGCGCTTCAGGGCGCGGTCGTGGGCGCCTGCCCCGCAGCCCAGGTGCAGCACCTCCCGCACCGGGCGGCCGGCGTGCTCCTTCAGCAGGCGGTGGTAGCTGGCCACCTCCTCCTCGACCCCGGCCGGGTCCTCGAGCCACGCCTCGGTCCAGGCCAGTTCGTCATAGGCTTTCCACATGGCATCTCGCTCCCGGGTGTGGGTTCATGCACGGATATTTCCAAGCTAGCGTGGAAAGCGCCCCGCCGCAGCCCCGGGCCCGAGCCGTTATGCTGTGGCGGAGACCCGAACAAGGAGCCGAGATGTCGACGTTTCGCCTGAGGAGCCGCCCGCGCGGGGGCCGCTGGCCGGTGGTGCCGGCCTGGCTCGGCGGGTTGCTGCTGGTGGCGGCAGCCGCGCTGATGGGGGGCGCGGGGCCGAGCCACCGGATGGGACTGGTGCCTCTGGGCACTGCCTTCGACCTGCTTCGCCTGGGCGCCTACCTGGCCGTGGCTGCCGCGGCCCTGGGCCTGCTGGCGCTGGTCATCGCCACGCTCTGCCGGCGGCTGCGCCCGGCACTGGCCGGCCTGCTGGTGATCCTGGCGGTGGCGGGCATGATGGCCGTGCCCTGGCAGATGATGCAGCGCGCCCAGCACGTGCCGCCGATCCATGACATCACCACCGATACCCGCAACCCGCCCGAGTTCGTGACCCTGGCCCCGGCCCGCGAGGCGGCGCCCAATGCGGTGGGCTACACGCCCTCCTTCGCCAGCCAGCAGCGCCGGGCCTACCCCTCGCTCCAGCCGCTGGAGGTGGATCGCCCGGCCGAGGAGGTCATGACAGCCGCCGAGGCCGCCGCGCGGGAGATGGGCTGGGAGATCGCCGCGGTCACCGACACCACCCTGGAGGCCACCGCCACCACCCGCTGGTTCGGCTTCAAGGACGACGTGGTGGTCCGCCTGACCGAGACGGGGACTGGCGTGACGCTGGACGTGCGCTCCGCCTCGCGCATCGGCCGCAGCGACCTGGGGACCAACGCGGCGCGCATCCAGGCCTACCTTTCAATCCTCCAGGAGCGACTCCGCTGAGGGATACCCTGTATCCTGTGCCGGGCTGGACCCACGACAAGAAGACCACTGACGGCGAGCCCGCCGGCCGACCGCCAGCAGTATCCATTGCCCAAGCAGAAAGAGACCCACAGGAGGCCCCATGGGTTGCGCAAGAGTTGACGGAGACTGCCGTCGCTGCGAGGGGGACCTTCCCTTCGATATCCTCATGGCATTCCAGCCGATCGTCGACCTCGACCGCCGCGAGATCCACGCCTATGAGGCCCTGGTGCGCGGCCCCAATGGAGAGTCCGCCGGACAGGTGCTGGAGCGGGTCACCGATGACCTGCTCTACCGCTTCGACCAGGCCTGCCGGGTCAAGGCCATCGAGCAGGCCAGCCGGCTGGGCATTCAGGAGTCGCTCTCCATCAACTTCCTGCCCAACGCCGTCTATGAACCCGAGGCGTGCATCCAGGCCACCCTGGAGGCATCGCGGCGGGTGGGCTTTCCCCTGGACAGGCTGATCTTCGAGGTGGTGGAGTCGGAGCAGATCACCGACCGCGAGCACCTGCACGACATCATCACCGCCTACCGCCGCATGGGGTTTCGCGTCGCGCTGGACGACTTCGGCACCGGCTATGCCAACCTGGACCTGCTCACCGAGCTCACCCCCGACAAGCTCAAGCTGGACCGCCAGCTGATCAAGGGCTGCCACCGCGACACGCGCCGCCAGGCGCTGATCGACGCCATGGTGGTGGCCACCCGTCGTCTCGGCATCACGCTGATCGCCGAAGGCGTGGAGGAGGCCGGCGAGGCACGCTGGCTCCACCAGGCCGGGATCAGGCTGCAGCAGGGCTTCTTCTTCGCGCGGCCGGCCGTCGACGCCCTGGCTGGCGACCTCGAGCCCGCCTTCGCGGCGGTGCTCGACCCACCCCTTCGCACCGGAGTGTCCAGATGCCGCTGACAACCGCCCCGCTCGACGACAACACGGCTCGCGTGATCCAGGCCGCCCCCATCGGCACCTGTGTCACCGATGCCGATGCCGATGGCCGCAATCGGGTGGAGCAGGCGCAATAGCATCGTGGCTTCATGGCAACCGCATGAATCCATGGACTTTGGCCTTTCGGCCGATTATCGAGCACTGCCCGACGAGCGCGACGAGGGAAAAAGAATTCCCGAAAGGCTTTGACCCGACGCCGGATAGGTGACACCGTGGGTGCCAGTTGGTTAGCAAGTGGCACGGTTTCAGAAGCATTCGAATTCTTTCGACAGCCTGACATTACCCTCCTTGTTCTACCCGCTACTCCTCTGGGTAACACCAGGAAAATGGCAAGGCGCTAAGCGCGAAAGGATTATTATCATGACGACCGGCACCGTAAAGTGGTTCAACGATTCCAAGGGTTTTGGCTTCATTTCTCCTGCCGATGGCAGCGATGACGTGTTCGCCCACTTCTCCGAAATTCAGGCCGAAGGCTTCAAGTCCCTGCAGGAAGGTCAGAGCGTCTCCTTCGACGTGACCCAGGGCAAGAAGGGCCTTCAGGCGTCGAACATCAAGGCAATTGCCTGACCCTTACGGTCATGTGATTTCTCGAACCTCCCAGGTTCGACATCGGGGCCCGCTCATGCGGGCCTCGTTGCGTTTCTGGCCGGCCCGGTTCACGCCGCCCCTGGCAGTCAACGACCGCCCCCTCTACAGTAGGCGCCCGACGCCCGTGGGCGAGACCCACCACCGCATGGGAGGATGGCGAGTGAACCCCGAGGACCTGCAGACGCTGGTCACGCTGCGCATGCCCTACGGCAAGTACGCGGGCCGGCTGATCGCCGACCTGCCCGGCCCCTACCTGGCCTGGTTCGCGCGGGAGGGCTTTCCCGACGGCCAGCTCGGCCGGCTGCTGCAGCTGATGCACGAGATCGACCACAACGGCCTGAACGAGCTGCTCGACCCGCTTCGCCAGGCGCGCCGACACGGAGGAACGCGATGACAATGGACACCCGCCCACCCCGCGCCGGCGAGACCGAGGCGCGCCCCGCCTCGCCCTGCATCCGGGTCTGCCATCTGGAGGAGGATACCTGCCTGGGCTGCCGCCGCACCCTGGACGAGATCGCCCGCTGGAGCCGGATGAGCGAGGCCGAGAAGGGGCGGGTCTGGCAGAGGCTGGAGCGAGAGGGCGAGGCCGCGCCGGCTCAGGGCTAACCGGACGCGAGCCGCGGCTGCGGGTGGGCACGCAGCAGCCAGGAGGCCGCCGCCAGGCCGCCGAGGCCGATGATCGCCCCGGGCACCGCCCCCAGCGCCATGCTGACCAGGATGCCGGCGAACAGCGCGGCCCCGCCGGCGAGGATCGCCCGGGTGCCGGTGGCCGAGACCACGTCCTGCCGGCGGCGCATCTCGAAGGCCACCACCGCAGCCATCACCGGGGTGACCATCAGCGCGCAGAGCAGCAGCCACACCAGCCGTCCCCACCAGAAGCCCGCCTCGCCGGGCAGCCCCGCATCGATGGGCGCCCCCAGCTTCTCGCCCAGCCAGGCCGCCGGCAGCTCGGCGAACTTGTGCCACAGGTAGAGCGGCATGCCCAGCGCGCCGAGGATCGTCACCAGGCGGCTGACCGGGCGCCTGGCCAGCAGCCGCCGCGCCGGTGACTCGAAGGCCAGCACCGTGCCGACCTGCAGCCACATCACCCCCATCAGCGCCAGGGTCGGCGGCAGCAGGTTGCTGCGTCCACCCACCTCGCCGTCCACCATGGCCAGCGGATAGCCCGAGCTGACCGTGGCTCCCAGCCACACCAGGCCCAGCGCGATCAGCACGAGCCCGGTGCCGGTGCCGGAGAAACGCCCCTGGCGCCAGGCAATCCCCAGCTGCTGGGGGAGCAGCCAGATCACCAGCAGGTTGAGCCAGCCGAGCACGGTGGCATGATCGGTGACCAGCTCGCCGAGCCGCAGCAGGTCCGCCGGCGAGCCGGGCCGCGCCCGCAGCATATCCACCAGGGCGGCGATGGCCACCAGCGCCGCCACGGCCCCCAGCCCCCAGCGGCGGTCGGCACGCACGCTGAGCGGCAGCAGCGCCTGCACGCCCAGCAGCATCAGCAGGAACCACAGGTGGATGGTCAGCGAGTGGTTGAGCGGCTCGAGGAAGCGGCCGCCGGTCACGCGCGAGAGCAGCACCACCGCGCCCAGCACCGCCAGGTAGGTGACCGTGGGCCGCGCCAGGGCCAGCGCCCGGCTGGCCCACCAGTGCAGCTGGCGATGGCCGTCGGACAGGCGGCGGCGCACGCCGTCGGCGCTCACCGCCGCCGAGACGAACACGAACAGCGGCACCACCTGGACGACCCAGGTCAGCACCCCGGCTCCCTCCCACACCACCAGCAGGTGGTCGGTCGCCACCATCAGCCCCTCGTCGAGGCGCGGCAGGGTCGCGAGCCAGTGGCCGAACACCACCACCAGCAGCGCCATGGCGCGCAGCGCATCGGGGTAGCGATCCCGGGGCGCCGGGTGCCTGTCGTTCGCTTGCTGCATGCCTCCTCCTGCTGATTGCGCTGGTCCAGCGCCGCCGGGGCGCCTCACGGGCCACTTGCAATGCCCGACGTCTCGGCTAGGCTAGTTCAAAAACAGTGTTTCCGAACAGCGTTCTTTTTCGTGCCCAGCCAGCCTGACTATGCTGACAGGGAGCCCCGGCCCGCACCAGGCCCCATTCCCTCTCGGGAGGTAGACGGATGTCCCCTGAACGCCCCGACGTCGCCCCGCCCCGGGGCGACGTCACCGCCGAGCCGACCCGGCGACTGCGCGTCGCCCTGATCTCGCCCAAGGGGCCGCTCTACCGCCACCGCGGCGGCATCTTCGGGCAGTCGCTGCGTTACATGCCGCTGACCCTGCCGACCCTGGCCGCGCTGGTGCCCGACGAGCTCGACATCGCGCTGACCTGCCTCGACGAGGGGGTCCAGGACGTGGATACCGACATGGACGTGGACCTGGTCGGCATGACGGTGATCACCGGCACCGCGCCTCGGGCCTACGCCCTGGCGGCGGCGTTTCGCGCCCGCGGCGTGGCGGTGGTGCTGGGCGGCCCCCACGTCACCCTGGCCCCGGAGGACGCCGCGCCCCACGCCGATGCCATCGTGGTGGGCTATGCCGAGGAGAGCTGGCCCCGGCTGCTGCGCGACGTCGCGCCGGCCGACTGGCGCCGCGCTACGACCAGGCCCCGCACCTGGACCTGGCCGAGTCGCCGCTGCCGGACCGCTCGGTGCTGCCGCGCTGGCGCTACCTGACGCCCCATGTCTTCGAGGCCACCCGCGGCTGCATTCACACCTGCGACTTCTGCGTGGTGCCCAGCGCCTGGGGGCGCCGGCCGCTGCAGAAGCCGCCGAAGGTGATCGTCGAGGACCTGAAGCGCATGCGGACCCGCAAGGCGATCTTCGTCGATCTCAACCTGATCGCCGACCGCCACTACGCCCGCCGACTGTTCACGGCGCTCAAGCCGCTGGGCATCCAGTGGTACGGCCTGGCGACCACCCTGCTCGCCGACGACCTGCCGCTGCTCGACCTGGCCGCCGAGAGCGGCTGCCGCGGCCTGCTGATGGGGCTGGAGTCGATCTCGCCGGTGAGCCTCAGGGCCTCGCGCAAGGGCTTCAACCGCCCCGAGGATTACGCGACCGTAGTGGAGCGGCTGCACGAGCGGCGCATCGCCCTGCAGGGCTGCTTCGTCTTCGGCCTCGACCAGGACGAGCCGGACGTCTTCGAGAAGACCGCCCGCTTCGCCGTGGAGGCCGGCATCGACCTGCCGCGCTTCGCCATCGTCACCCCCTTCCCGGGCACCCCGCTGTTCAGGCGGCTGGCGCGAGAGGGGCGGCTGCTGCATCGGAACTGGGAGCAGTACGACGGCCAGCACGTGGTGTTCCGGCCCGCACGCATGAGCGTGGAGGAGCTCCAGCAGGGCACCGAGGCGGCCTGGAAGCAGGCCTACTCCTGGTCCGGCATCGCCCGGCGGCTTCGCCGCACCGCCGCCCCATGGCACGTGGCGGCGCTGACCAACCTCGGCTACCGGCGCTATGCCCACAACCTGCACCGCTTCTACACCTGCGACTGGCTGTTCGACGCCCCGTCGCCCTGGCGACTGCTGCATCGCGAACCGGCCGGGAACCCACCGGCCAGCGAGGAGAAGGCGTGAGCCGGCGCCCCTTCCGGCTGACCATCGTCCACCCCTGCGTGGGCCGCCGGGCGGGGATGAAGCGCTACATCCGCACCTGGCAGATGGAACCGATCCCGGCGGCCATGGTGGCCGCCCTGGCGCCCGACGACGTGGAGAAGCGCTTCTACGACGACCGCCTGGAGCCGATCCCCTTCGACGCCCCCACCGACCTGGTGGCGATCAGCGTGGAGACCTATACCGCCCGGCGCGCCTACCAGATCGCCAGCGAGTACCGCCGCCGCGGGGTGCCGGTGGTGATGGGCGGCTTCCACGCCACCCTCTGCCCCGAGGAGGTATCGCGCTACTGCGAGTCCATCGTCATCGGCGAGGCCGAGCGCACCCTGCCCGAGGTGATCGACGACTACCGCCACGGCCGGCCGCGCAGGACCTATCGCGCCGAGGGGCGCCCGGCCCTGACGGTGACCCCGGACCGCTCGATCTTCGCCGGCAAGCGCTACCTGGGCATCCGCCTGGTGGAGTTCGCCCGGGGCTGCCGCTTCAAGTGCGACTTCTGCGCCATCACCGCCTTCTTCGGCGCCTCCCAGTCGCACCGTCCCATCGACCGGGTGCTGGAGGAACTCGCCCGGGTGCGCCGCCGCGGCCAGATGGTGTTCTTCATCGACGACAACCTGGTCTCCAACCTGCCGGCCGCCAAGGAACTGATGCGCGCGCTGATCCCGCTGAAGCTGCGCTGGGTGAGCCAGGCCAGCATCAACGTGGCCTTCGACGAGGAGGCACTTGAGCTGATGCGACGCAGCGGCTGCCAGGGCGTGCTGGTGGGCTTCGAGTCGCTGAACCCGGCGGGGCTCGCCGAGATGAACAAGCGCTTCAACCTGATGCACGGCGGCCCGGTGCAGGCGCTGGCCAACTTCCGCCGCCACGGCATCCGCATCTACGGCACCTTCATCTTCGGCTACGACGCCGACACGGCCCAGACCATCGACACCACCATCCGCTTCGCCCAGGAGGAGGGGCTCTACATCGCCGCCTTCAACCACATCACCCCCTTCCCCGGCACGCCCCTGGAACAGCGCCTGCGCGAGGCCGGGCGGCTGCGCTTCGACACCTGGTGGCTGGACGCGGGCTACCGCTACAACATGGTGCCCTTCCACCCGGCGAGCATGAGCGCCGAGGCGCTCGAGGCCCACTGCGTGCGGGCGCGGCGGCGCTTCTACGGCTGGCCCAGCATCCTGCGCCGGGCCACCCACCGGGTGAACCGCGCCACGCCCTACATGCTGGCCAACTTCATGGCCATCAACGCCATGCACCAGTGGGACATCGAGGGGCGCAACGGCCTGCCGCTGGGCGACGAGGGCTTCCGGGGCGAGCTGCTGGAGGCGGCGTCATGAGGCCCGGGGAGACCACGCTGCGGGTGCGCCCGGCACGGCCCGACGACGACGCGGCCATCCGCCGCCTGCTGCGCGAGCGGGCGCTGGACGGCGCGATCCGCCTGAGCCTCACCCGGGAGCCCTCCTTCTTCGCCTCCCTGGACCGGGAGAGCCTGCGCCATGACACCCTGCTGGTGGAGGAGGCCGACACGGGCGCACTGGTCGGCATGGGCACCCGCCAGGTCCAGCCGGCACGCCTCGAGGGTGCGGCGGTCCGGCTGGGCTACCTCAGCCAGGTCCGCCTGGCGCCCGGACGCCGCCTGCCACGCCGGGCCATGGTCGAGGCGTGGCGGCTATTCGCCGAGTCCCGCCAGGCCCGCGAGGCGCCCTTCGACCTCACCAGCATCACCCGCGACAACCTGGCCGCCCGGCGGCTGCTGGAGCGGGGGCTGCCCGGCCAGCCGCCCTACCGCCCGCTGGCCGACTACACGGTGCGCACCCTGCCGACCAGCCGCCGCCCGCCCTCCAGCACCGGCATCGAGATCCGGGAGGCCAGCGAGGCGCAGTGGGCGGAGCTCCAGGGCCTGCGTCGCCGGCGCCTGGACGCTGCCGCCCTGGCCCTGCCCGGCCCCACGGCGCCGCTGGCGCTGCGCCTGGTGGCCCTGCGCCGAGGCCGGCTGCTGGCCGGGCTCGGCCTGCTGGATGCCTCGCCCTGGCGCCAGTTCGTGGTCCAGGGCTATCGTGGGCCGCTGCGCTGGAGTCGGCCGCTGGCCAACCTCGCCGCCCCCTGGATCGGCACGCCACGCCTGCCCCGGGCCGGCCAGGCCCTGACCAGCGCCAGCGTGGTGTCGCTCGCCCACCAGCCCGACGAGGAGCCGGCCGCGGTGGCCCTGCTGCGCCATGCGGCCTTCCACGCGGCCCGCCTGGGGCTCGACCTGCTGCTGGTGGGCGGCCTGGCCCGGGACGGCCTGGCCCCCTGGCTCGACCGGGCCCTGCCGGCGCGACGCTACCGTACCCGCCTCTATGTGGTGGCCTGGACCCCGGCGGCCGACGCCTGGGCCGAGGCGCTGCGCGAGGCGGCCCGGCACGACGGCCTCCAGGTGGAGCTGAGCGCCCTATGAGCCCACCCCGCAGCGGGCCGCTGATCGCCCGCGAGGCCCTCACCGCGGCGCAGCGGCAGGCCATGCTGGCCCTGATGGACCGCCATTTCACCAACGTCTCGCCGTCGCAGTTCGACGCCGACCTCGCCGAGAAGCAGTGGGTGATCCTGCTCCACGACGCCGCCGGCGAGCTGACCGGCTTCACCAGCCTGCGCCTGGAGACCCTCGAGGGCCCGGGCGGTCCCTGCCACCTGCTCTCCAGCGGCGACACCATCATCGACCCGCGGGCCTGGGGCAGCACGGCGCTGATGCGCGCCTGGCTCGAAGGGGTGCTGGCCCTGCGCGAGCGGGCCGGCCGCGACCGCCCCCTCTACTGGCTGCTGCTGGTCTCGGGCTATCGCACCTACCGCTTCCTGCCGCTGTTCTGGCGCGACTTCCACCCGCGCCACGACGCCGAGGCCCCGCCGGCGGCGCGACGGCGCCTGGCCGCCCTGGCCCGGCACCGCTACGGCGCGGCCTTCGACCCCGCCACAGGCATCGTGCGCTTCGCCCGCCCCCAGCGGCTGCGCGACCACCTGGCGGGGATTCCCGCCGCCCGCCTGGCGGACCCCCACGTGGCCTTCTTCGCCCGGTGCAACCCCGGCCACGCCGAGGGCGACGAGCTGGCCTGCCTGACCGAGCTCGACGAGCACAACCTCACCCGTGCCGGCCGGCGCATCCTGCGGGCGCTGTCGTCCCGGCCGGGAGCCGCGCCGTGAACCGCTGCCGGCTGGCCCACGGGCTCTGGCAGCTCGCCAACCGCGGCCATGGCCGGCGCTTCGCCCGGGCCCTGGCCCGGCCGGAGCAGACCCAGCAGGCGCTGCTGCAGACACTGCTGCTGCGCAACGCCGAGACGCGCTTCGGCATCGCCCACGGCTTCGCCGGCATCCGCAGCGTTCGGGAGTTCCAGGCGCGGGTGCCGATCCAGCCCCCCGAGGCCCTCGCCCCCTGGGTCGAGGCGATACGCGCCGGCGAAACGGCCGTGCTGACCCGGGAGCCGGTGCGGCGGCTGGTCCCCACCAGCGGCTCCACCGGCCCGGCCCGGCTAATCCCCTGGACGAGCCGCCTGCAGCGGGAGTTCGGCCGGGCGGTCGGCGCCTGGACCCACGACCTCTTCGCCCGCGACCCGGCGCTGATGGCGGGGCCCGCCTACTGGTCGATCTCGCCGGCGGGACCGGTGCCCGAAGAGGCCGGCGGCGCCGTGCCCATCGGCCTGGCGGCGGACAGCGCCTATCTGGGGCGCTGGCTGGCGCCGCTGGTGGACGCCACCCTGGCGGTGCCGGGTGCGGTCCGCGACCTCCAGGAGATCGAGGCGTTCCGCTACGTCACCCTGCTCTGCCTGCTGCGCACCCCCGCGCTGCGCCTGATCTCGGTCTGGCATCCCTCCTTCCTGACCCTGCTGCTCGATGCCCTGCCCCGCCACCGCGAACGCCTGCTCGCCGACATCGCGCGGGGCGGCCTGACGCTGCCGGAGGAAGAGGTGCCGTCGGCGCGGATCGCGGCCCTGGGTCGCCGGCTCGCCCCGCTGCCGGCCCGGGCCCGGGCGCTGGCGAGTGCCGACTTCACGGCCCCGACCTCGCTGTGGACGGGGCTGCGCCTGGTCAGCGCCTGGGCCGACGCCCGCGCCGCCGAGCCCGCCGCCGAGCTGGCCGAGCGCCTGCCGGGCGTGGCGTTCCAGGCCAAGGGGCTGCTGGCCACCGAGGCGGTGATCAGCCTGCCCTTCGCCGGCCGGCACCCGCTGGCGGTGACCTCCCACTTCGTCGAGTTCCTCGACGACACCGGCCGGGCCCGCCAGGCCCACGAGGTCACCCCCGGGGAGCGCTACCGGCCGCTGGTGACCACCGGCGGCGGGCTCTACCGCTTCGACCTGGGGGACCTCATCGAGGTGACCGGGCGGCTGGGCGCGACGCCCACCCTGCGCTTCCTGGGACGGGATGACCGGGCCTCGGACCTGTGCGGCGAGAAGCTCAGCGACGCCTTCGTGCAGGGCGTGCTGGACCGCCTGCTGGCCACGGCCCGCGGGGTACGCTTCGCCATGCTGGCGCCCGACCCGCGGCCCGACGGCCGGCCCGGCTACACGCTGTTCCTGGAGGCCGAGACGCCGCCGACGGACGGGGCGGCCCGGCTGGAGCTGGGGCTCGCCGACAACCCCCACTATGCCCACGCCCGCTGGCTCGGCCAGCTGGCCCCCGCCGCCCTCCAGCCCGTCCGGGGCGCCCAGCGGGCCTACCTGCAAGCCCCGCAGCATCGTGGCCGGCTGGGCGAGATCAAGCCGGCGGCGCTGGATGCCCGCCCGGGATGGCGCGCGGTGCTGACCGTGGTGGGGGAGGCGTAGGCGGGGAGGAGTCGCCGGGCGAGCAAAGATGGCACAATCGCGCCCTCTGCTGCCTGCCAAGGAGAGGACATGCCGGCCACGACGCCCCACGCCCACCGGGTCACCCATCGCTACTTCCTGGTCATGCTGGCCGTGGGCATGAGCGGTGGCCTGCTGGGGCCGGCGCTGCCCCACCTGGCGGCGATGACCGGCTCGACCATGGGCCAGATCTCGGTGCTGTTCACCGCTCGGGCGCTGGGCAACATGCTCGGCTCGCTGCTCTCGGGACGGCTGGTGGATCGCTTCCCGGGCCACCGGGTGCTGGCGGCGATGCTGGTGCTGATGGCGGCGGGGCTGGCGGCGATGCCGTTCAGCCAGGGGCTTGCGGTGCTGACGGCGGTGGTCTTCCTGCTGGGCCTGGCCGAGGTCTCGGCCAATGCCGGTGCCAACACCCTGCTGCTGTGGGCCCATGGCAGGCAGGCGCCACCCTGGATTAGCGCCCTGCACTTCTGCTTCGGGCTGGGCAACACCCTGGTGCCGCTGGTGCTGGTGGCGGTGCTGGCGCTGACCGGCCACTTCGCCTGGGCCTTCTGGGCGGTGGCGCTCTACGCGCTGCTGCTGCTCTGGCCCCTGGCCGGCCTGGCGAGCCCGACGGCCCCGGCGGCCCGGGAGGAGGAGGCGCCCATGCCGCCCGCCGACGGCTGGCGGCTGGCGCTGTTCCTGTTCATGTTCGGCCTCTACGTGGGCATGGAGATCACCTTCGCCGGCTGGGTCACCGCCTACGCCACCCTGGCGGGCATGCCCAGCGAGGAGGCGGCCCTGCTGGCCACCCTGTTCTGGCTGGCGCTCTCGGCGGGGCGGCTGCTGGCGATCCCGCTGCTGCGCCGCTTCTCGCCCTGGTGGGTGCTGCGTGGCTGCCTGGCCCTGGGGCTGGCCAGCGGCCTGGCGCTGCAGCTGGGGTGGCTGCCGCTGGCCGTGGTCTCGCTGCTCTTCGGGCTGGCCGCCTCGGCGATCTTCCCCACCCTGTTCGGCCTCAGCAACCAGCTGATGACCGTGAACGGGCGCACCACCGGCCGGATCTTCCTGGCCGCCGGCGTCGGGGCCATGGCGGTGCCCTCGCTGGCCGGCCCGCTGCTGGAGCGGGCCGGTACCGGTGCCTTCCCGCTGCTGCTGATGGCGCTGCTGGGCCTGCTGGCCGTGGCGCTGTTCGCCCTGCGGGCCAGGGTGAGGCGCACCGAGGCCTGAGGGTCAGTGCTGCTTGACCCGCCAGATCCGCCAGGCCAGCACGCCGAGGATGCCCAGGCCCAGGGGCGCCAGCACCGCGGCGGCCACGGCGGGCACGATCGGCATCCCCAGGGCATCGAGGCTCTGCAGGCCCAGCTTGAACAGGCTGAAGAGGTAGTAGCTGATCACGATGATCGACAGCCCCTCCACCGCCTTCTGGATCTTCAGCTGGCTGCTGGTGCGCTCGTTGAGGCTCTGCAGGATCTCGGAGTTCTGCTCCTCGATCTCCACCTGGGCCCGGGTGCGCAGCAGGTCGTTGAGCCGCGCCACGCTCTCGGCCAGGCTCTGCTGTCGCTGGTGGATCGCCGCGCAGAAGTGCACCGTGGGGCGGAAGCGACGCAGGATGAAGGTGCCCAGCCGGGGGCTGTCGCCGACCCGGGTCTCGCGCAGCTCGTCGATGCGGGTGTAGACGATGCGCGCATAGGCCTCGGTGGCGCTGAAGCGCTGCCGGGAGCGGGCGCCGGAGCGCTCGAGCCGCGCGGAGAGCGCGGAGATCGAGGCCAGCAGCGGGCGCGAACTCTCCTGCTGCTGCTCGGCATTGCGGTCAGACAGCTCGCCGAGCTCGCGCTCATGCTCGTGCAGCTCGCCGCCCAGCTCCTTGGCCAGCGGCAGCGCCAGCGAGGCCATCATGCGGTAGGTCTCGATCTCCAGCAGCCGCCGGGTCATGCGCCCCAGGCGGTAGTCGTCGAGCCCCTGGTTGACCAGCAGCAGCCGGTTGACCCCCTCCGGTGTGAGGCGGAAGTCGCCCCAGACGGTGGCGTCACCGTCGCCGACCCGGGAGCCGGCGGGGTCACGAAAACCGTAGTGCTCGGCGTCGCCGGCCCAGCGATGGGCCGACTCCACCAGCAGCAGGGTGGCACTGATCAGCGCCGCCCGGTGGGGCTCGATCAGCGAGGCCAGCGGCTCGGGCGGCGCCGGCCAGAGCTCCCCCTCGCCCCGGCGCGGCACCATCAGGGTGAGGGTGAGGAACTCGGTGTGGCGTTCCCACTTGAGGATGAGGCCGTCCAGCTCGAGGATCTCCTGCACCGCCTCGGGGTCGGGCGGCCGGCCGGTCAGCTCGCCCAGCCGGGCCAGGATGGCCTCGCAGGCCCCGTCGCCGTCGAGGAAGGCGTAGTGGTGGAGGTGGGCCGGCTCGGAGAAGTGGATCGAGGGCCGGGCGTGGAGTTCGTTGTGCAGTCGCTCGCGCAGTGGGTGCATGGTCAGGGCTCGAAAGGGGGGAACCCTCGAGACTAGGGGCTCGCGGCCCCGGCGCCAAGCGCCTGCGGCAAGCTGACTCGGCCAGGCTGGCGGCTGACGCCTAGAACCACCCCTTGCGCCGGAACAGCCACACCAGCCCCACGCCGATGCTCATCATCAGGGCCAGCACGATGAAATAGCCATAGGGGTGCTCGAGCTCGGGCATATGCACGAAGTTCATTCCATAGACCCCGGCGATGAAGGTCAAGGGCACGAAGATGGCGGTGATCACCGTGAGAATGCGCATGGTGATGTTGAGCTGGTGGGAGGAGAGCGAGATATGGCCGTCGATCAGGTCGCCGCAGATGTCGTAGTACATCTGGGTCAGGGTCAGCAGCCGGTCGAAGCGCTCGTGGACGTCGTTGATGGCGTGCAGGGTGTCCTCGTTATCCCGCGGCAGGTGGGCGTAGTCGTAGGCGGTGAGCTCCTGGGTGATACCCACATGATAGTTGAACAGCCGGCGCATCTTGACCAGCCGCGAGCGGTAGCCGATGACCTGGCGCATCAGGAGATCGCTGCCGTTCTGCATCAGCGCGTCCTCCAGGTCGCTCAGGGCATTCTCGAACTCCAGCAGGCTGTCCAGGTAGTAGCCGGCGGAGAGGTACATGATCTTCAGGGCCACGTGCTCCGGCGATAGCCGCAGCAGGTCGCTGCCTTCGTTGGCCAGCAGGCGGTCGATGCTCTGCGCCTGGCCCGGGTGCAGGGTGATCAGGAAGCGCTCGCCGAGGAACTGCGCCACCTGCTGGGGCTCGTAGTTGAGCTCGGCGTCGAAGGAGGCGATGCCGCGGTAGAGGATCAGGGTGTGACCCTCGAACTCCTCGATCTTGGGCGGGTGGCGCTCGCGGTGGGCATCATCGATGGCCATGGGGTGGCAGTCGAAGGCTTCAAGCAACTCCCTCTCCCGGGCCATGGGCTCGCCCTGCAGGTCGATCCACAGGCGGCCGTCCGTGGTCTCGCGCCAGCGGGCAATCAGCTCCTCGCCCCCGACCGTGACCCGGCCCTCGGCGTCCACCATCAGCGTGCGTATCATGGTCCCGTCATCCTTGCGTGTCAGGCTTGCGGCGTTCGCGCCTCCTGACAGGCACTCTACGGCATGCCGGCCGGGGCTGCCCACCGCCCCGCCGCCGGCGCCATCGTTTCCGACCCCTGGAGCTCCCATGAACGACTCACCCCGGGGCCGCCTCGCCGAGGTCTTCCGCGCCTTCCTGGTGCTGGGCCTGACCTCCTTCGGTGGCCCCATCGCCCACCTGGGCTACTTCCGCAACGAGTTCGTGGCCCGGCGCCGCTGGCTCGACGAGCGCGCCTACGCGGACCTGGTGGCGCTCTGCCAGTTCCTGCCCGGGCCGGCCAGCAGCCAGGTCGGCTTCGCCCTGGGCCTGATGCGCGGCGGCCTGCCCGGGGCCCTGGCCGCCTGGGCGGCCTTCACCCTGCCCTCGGCGCTGCTGCTGGTGCTCTTCGCCCTGGGCGCGGCGAGCCTCGACGGCCCCCTGGGCAGCGGCCTGATCCACGGCCTGAAAATCGTGGCGGTGGCCATCGTCGCCCATGCGGTGTGGGGCATGGCGAGGAACCTCTGCCCGGACCGGACCCGCGCCACCATCGCCGTGGGCGCGGTGCTGCTGGTGATCGGGGTGGGAGGAGCCGCGGGCCAGGTCTCGGCCATCGTGGTCGGCGGCCTGGCGGGGCTCTGGGCCTGCCGCGACGGCGGGGCGCCGGCCAGCGACGCCCTGCACCTGCCGGTGTCACGCCGCGCGGGGCTGGGCTGCCTGGGCCTCTTCGCGCTCCTGCTCATCGGGCTGCCGCTGCTGGTGATGGCCGGCGCCGGGCCGGGCATCGCCCTGGTCGACGCCTTCTATCGCGCCGGCGCCCTGGTGTTCGGCGGCGGCCACGTGGTGCTGCCGCTACTCGAGGCCGAGATGGTGCAGGGCGGCCGCGTCGTCGCGGACGACTTCCTGGCGGGCTACGGCGCCGCCCAGGCGGTGCCGGGACCGCTGTTCACCTTCGCCGCCTACCTGGGCATGGTCACCGCGGGAGGCGGCCTGAGCTACGCGCTGCTGGCGCTGCTGGCGATCTTCGTGCCGGGCCTGCTGCTGCTGCTGGCCGCCCTGCCCTTCTGGAACGCCCTGCGGGCGAGGCCCGCGGTCCAGGCGGGGCTGCGTGGCGCCAACGCCGCGGTGGTGGGCCTGCTGGGGGCGGCGCTCTACCAGCCGGTATGGACCAGCGCCATCCTCGGCCCGGCGGAGTTCGCCCTGGCCCTGGTGGGGTTCGCCCTGCTCGCGGTGTGGAAGCTGCCGCCCTGGGCGGTGGTGCTGGTCTGCGGGCTGGGCGGCATGGCGCTGGGCATGGGCGGCTGAGCCGCAGGCGTCAGCGGTCGGGCGCCGGGGCGGGCACCGGGGCATCGTCGCTCTCCAGCGGCACCGGTGCCTGGAGATGGCGGGCCATGAAGCTGAGCCCGCGCGGCAGGCTGGCCCGCCACACCCGCCAGGTGTGCCCGCCGGGCAGCACATCGAGGCGCACGTCGCCGGGCTGGCGGGGCTCCAGGGCGTGCTGAACCAGGCGCGCATGGTGCACCGCGTTGAGCCGGTCGCGGTCGCCGGCGGTCAGGTAGACGGGGACGGTGAGCTCCTGGGCGAGGTAGTCGTCCAGGTGGGCGGTGTAGTTGCTGCGCTCCCACAGCTCGGCATCGAAGCTGCCGTCACGCTGGAAGGAGGGGTGGCGCCAGGCGGAGGAGTTGTCGGGCGGCAGCGGGTGGTAGCTCGCTGGGCTGAAGGCGGCGACCGCGGCAAACATCTCGGGGCGCTCGAGGGCGAAGTTGAGGGCCCCGAAGCCGCCGGCGGACAGCCCGGCCACCCCGCGCCATTCGCGCTCGGGGACCACGTGCCAGCTCTCCTCGATGTGGGGGACCAGGTCCTCGAAGAAGGCGGTACGGGCCGCCTCGTTGTGTCCGTCGATCCACCAGCTCTCGGCCCCCGGCATGACGATCACCACCGGCGGGATGACGCCCAGGCGGATCAGCCGGTCGGCGGTCTGGCGCAGCCGCCCGCCCTGCACCCAGTCGGTCTCGCTGCCGAAGGAGCCATGCAGCAGGTAGATGACCGGGTAGGCCTGGTGGGAGACCGCATAGCCCTCGGGCAGGTAGAGGGTGTAGGGGTAGTCGCGCTGCAGGGTCTCCGAGGCGAAGCGCTGCTGGCTGACCTGGCCGGCAGCGGCCGCCGGTGACGCCAGCAGCACGGAGAGCAGTATCAGGCCGGTCGCGAACAGGGCCGCGGCCGGGCGGGTCCCGCGACGCCCGAAGGCCCGCTGTGACAGTCGCATGGCACTCCTCCTTGATGGGCACGGCACGCCGCCAGGCCCTGGGGAATTCCTGAGGCTCGGGGCGGTCAGACCTGAATCGATGGATGATGTTCCCCCGCCCCGACACGGAGTCCCCATGCAGCGAATCGAGGAAATCTACTGGCTTCGCTTCTATGGCTGCCTGGCGGTCTTCCTGTTCCACCTGGTCGAGCGGGTCGAGGACAACTACCTGCCCCACCTGACCCTGGACCTCGCGCGCATCCCGCTGGTGCTGGGCACGCCGATCTTCATCTTCATCTCGATCTTCCTGTTCTCGGCGCGCTACGGCAACGCGGTGCCCCGGGACTTCCTGGCCAACCGCTTCAAGTACGTCATGGTGCCCTATCTGGTCTACGGGCTGATCTACTCCCTGGCCGAGTACCTGCGCCTGCTGGCCCGTGGCGAGCAGCCGAGCTTCGGCTATCACATGACCGAGTACCTGGTGTTCGCCGGCTGGCACGGCTACTTCCTGATCATCGCCATGCAGTTCTACGTGATGTTCTGGGCCTACAATCGCTTCGACCTCAGGCGCTGGCTGCCCTCCGGGCGCTGGCTGGTGGTCGGCGCACTGATCAGCATGGGCTACTGGGGCTTCTTCCGCTGGCAGGCCATCGAGCCGCCGGGCTACCTGCACTGGATCGCGCCGGTGGGCTGGATCTACCTGTTCTTCCTCGCCCTGGTGCTGGTCGACGCCTATCCGGACCTCGACCGCCAGCGCTGGTTCCGGGTGTTCTCCCACCCGGCCTGGCTGGTGGCCACGGTGGCGGTGATCGTGGCCTTCACGCTGCGCGGCGCACTCGCGTACTCCTCCAAGGAGACCTGGGTGGTGCCGCTGTTCCTCTTCGCGGCGCTGTGGGCCATGGCCTGGCTGGCCGGGCGCCCGGCCACCCCGCTGGTGAAGAAGGTCAACGAGTTCTCCTTCGGCATCTACCTGGCCCACCCGCTGTTCTTCTCGGTGGTGGACTTCGTCACCTGGCAGGTCAGGGTCCCGCTGTGGCTCTACGTGCCGGGGCTGGCGGTGGTCGGCATGAGCGGCTCGATCCTGCTCAACCGGCTCGTCAACCGCGCCCACTGGAGCGGCCTGATGTTCGGCAAGCGCCTGCGGGTGGCCTGAGCCGCGGGGCCGAGACACCGGGTTCCACCGGCTGCTAATCTAGGGTCGGGCGCCACCTGTCGCGCGCCGCATCCATCTGACGAGGGAGAGAAGTCGATGAGTGAGCAGGTCTCGCAGGTCATCGTGCCAGTGGATGGCTCGCCGACGGCGGCCGCGGCGGCCCGTCATGCCAGCCTGCTGGCCCGGCTGCTGGATGCTCCGCTGCAGCTGCTGCACGTGATGCCGCTCAACCCGGCCGAACTGAGCGACATCCCGGCCAACCGGCAACCGGATGCCGACCACGACCGGGCCATGCGCCAGGAGATGGCCGCCGAGGCCTTCGCCCTGGCCCGCGAAGCGATCGACCCGGCGCTGGAGCTGGACCCCACCGAGGCGGTGCTCGAGGATGCCACCTTCATCCGCCACCCCGAGCGAGCCATCGTCGACCATACGCGCCGCCACGGTGGCTGCCTGCTGGTGATGGGCGCCCGCCACCTGAGCGATGTCGGCAAGTTCGTGCAGGGCAGCGTCAGCAACGAGGTCGTGCACCGGGCCCGCTGCCCGGTGACCATCGTGCATGCCGACGCCAGCATGCGGGAGGCCTCGCGCATCGGGCGCATCCTGCTGCCGGTGGATGGCTCGCGCCACTCCCACAAGGCGGCCTGGCTGGCCGGCGACCTGGCGCGCGCGGCAGGCATCCCGGTGGAGCTGATCTTCTGCCAGCCCGGCGGGCAGGTCGCCGCCGAGGAGGACGAGGAGAGCCAGGCCGAGCGGGTCTTCCGCCTGGCCCGCGAGGCCGTGGGCGAGATTCCCGCCGGGATCGATGAGCAGCTGCTGCACCAGGAGCGCTTCGCCGAGGCGATCGTCTCCCGCGCCCGCCACCACCTGGAGGAGGCGCCGATGATCGTCATGGGGCGCCGGGGCCTGGGCAAGTGGCGCGAGTCCCTGCTGGGCAGCGTCAGCCACCGGGTGATCGACCTGGCCCCCTGCCCGGTCACCGTGGTGGTCTGAGCCGCGCCCGCCCCGGGCCGGCCTCAGGCGAGGCCGATGACATTCCCCTGGGCATCCAGGCCGATGCCCAGGGCCGCCGGCTTGCGCGGCAGTCCCGGCAGGGTCATCAGCCGTCCGCAGATCGCCACCACGAAGCCCGCCCCCGCCGAGAGCCTCAGCTCGCTGACCCGCAGGAGATGGCCCTCGACCAGGCCGCCGTCGGCCGGATCGTCCGAGAAGCTGAACTGGGTGCGGGCGATGCAGACCGGCAGGTGGCCGTAGCCGGCGCGCTCGAGCTGGGCCAGCGCCTGGCGGGCCCCGGCGGAGAGCTCGATGCCGCGGGCGCCGTAGAGCCGGGTGGCCACGGCTGTCAGCGCTGCTTCCAGGGGGGTGCCGTCCGCGTAAAGGGGAGCCACCTCCTGGCCCCCCTCCTCCAGCCGCTCCAGCACCCGACGCGCCAGCGACAGGGCCCCCGGGCCCCCGCGCGCCCAGTGGTCGCAGACCTCCAGCGCGACCTCGAGCCGCTCGCAGCAGGCCGCCAGCCGCTCACGCTCCTCGGCGCTATCCGTCGGGAAGGTGTTGAGCGCCACCACCGGCGAGAGGCCGAAACAGCGGGCCACCGCCACCTGCCGCGCCAGGTTGCCGAGCCCTCGTGTCACCGCCTCGGGGTCTGGGCGGTCCATGGCCTCGCGGCTCGCGCCGCCGTGGAAGCGCAGCGCCCGCAGGGTGCAGACCATCACCACCGCATCGGGAGTGAGGCCCGACTGCCGCGACTTGATATCGACGAACTTCTCCAGCCCCTGGTCGGCGCCGAAGCCGGCCTCGGTGACCACCACCTCGCCGAGCGCCAGGGCCGCCCGGGTGGCCACCAGCGAGCTGCAGCCATGGGCGATGTTGGCGAAGGGGCCACCATGGATCAGCACCGGGCTCTGCTCGAGGGTCTGGACCAGGTTGGGGGCCAGGGCATCGCGCAGCAGCACCGCCATGGCCCCGACCGCCTGCAGGTCCGCGGCCGTCACCGGGGTGTCGTCCTTCCGCCAGGCCACCACGATGCGCCCCAGGCGCCGCTGCAGGTCGTCCAGGTCCTCCGCCAGGCAGAGGATCGCCATGATCTCGGAGGCGGCGGTGATCTCGAAGCCAGTCTCGTGCTCGCCCCCGCGCGCCTCGTCCAGCGCGGTGCGTACCCGGCGCAGCGAGCGGTCGTTGAGGTCGAGCACACGCGTCCAGGTCACCCGCTCGGGGTCGATGTCCAGGGCATTGCCCCAATAGAGGTGGTTGTCGACCAGGGCGGCCAGCAGGTTGTGAGCCGCGGTTACCGCGTGGAAGTCGCCGTTGAAGTGGAGGTTGATGGCCTCCATCGGCACGGCCTGGGCGTGGCCGCCGCCGGCGGCACCGCCCTTCATGCCAAACACCGGCCCGAGCGACGGTTCCCGCAGGCAGGCCAGCGAGGTCACCCCCAGTCGGTTGAGCGCATCGACCAGCCCGACGCAGGCCGTGGTCTTGCCCTCGCCGGCGGGGGTGGGGGTGATCGCAGAGACCACGACGAGCCGACCGCGGGGGCGCTCGCGCAGCGCGTCGAGCAGGTCGAGGGAGAGCTTGGCGCGATGGTGGCCGAAGGGGATCAGGTGCTCCGGCGCCAGGCCGAGGCGCGCCTCGGCCAGCGTCAGGATGGGCTCGAGCCTGGCCCGGCGGGCGATCTCGATATCCGTGGGTGGGGCGGCGCTACCCGCGGCCTCTCCCCGCTCGATATTCCGGGACATGCATCACCTGCTGGCCGGCATCGAGGCCGGCGCGGTCGTCAGGCCTCGGTCTCGTAGGCCGCCTTGAGCCGGTAGAACTCGGTCACGATCTCGTCCATGGCGGCCGGGTCGTAGTCGCACAGGCCGCTGACCACCAGCTTCTTGGAACCGGTGCCGATCGGCTCGCCGCTGGCCTGGATGCGGAACTCCAGCAGGGCGTCGCCGCGCTTGCCGCTGACCGCCAGGGACGAGCGCGCCAGCTCCAGCGCCGGGGCAAGGCCGTCCAGCCGCTCCAGCGAGAAGCCCATGCTGTCGTAGATCACCAGCGGGCGACGCGGATTGAACATCACCCCCTTCTCCTCCAGCAGCGGCTTGAGGTAGTGGGGGAAGTTCTTGCCGGAGAAGGCCACGTAACAGCGGGTGAAGGCCTCGACCACGGCCTCGTCGCGGGTCACCTCGCCGCTGCGCTCCACTTCCAGATAGCACTTGCCGGCGTCGTCACAGACGCGGATCCGGCCATCGTCATGCTCCTGGAAGCAGAGCGGGGTGCCGTCGCCCACCATGCTGAGGAAGCGGAAGCTCATGGTCTGGGAAAGCCCGAAACGAGCCAGCACCAGGGCGAAGAGCAGGTCACCCGGCACACAGAAACGTCGTGCATCCGGGTTGTGAATAGGGTTGTAGTCGCCGGCGACTCCCTTGGCGAAGCGACTGGCCTGCTCCGCGGAGATGCGTACGCGCCCCCCTGCCAGCGTATGGAATTCATCGAGAAACATGCGTGGTGTGCCTGCCCTGCGTCGTTGGCGGTCCGTATCCTGCCGGCGTCTGCCGGTGCGCCGATGATGCCATAAAACCCTGGCCAACGGAGCCATGCCGCGCGCTACCATGGGCGGATAGGCAGAAGAAGGGGCGGCAACATGCGGGAAAAGAGCGCGCCGTGGGTCAGCACGAGGCGGTGGCTGGCCTGGTCGGCAGGCCTTGTCGTGCTGGCGCTGGGCGGTTTGGCCCTGGCCCTGCCAACGCTGCTGGACAGTGCCTGGCTGCAGGACAGGCTCTCCGGCCAGGAGGGGCTGTCGATCCGCTGGGAGGGCTCGCGTCCCGGCTGGAACAGCCTGGCGGTGGAGTCCCTGACCATCGAGCGTGAAGATGATGCCCTGCCGCTGGTCCTGGAGGTGGACACCGCCCGCCTGGCGCTCACCCTCCCCGCCCTGCTGACCCGGCGCCTGAAGATCCGCGAACTCACGGCCACTGGCCTCCGCCGCCTGGACATCGACGGTCACCGGCTGAGTGGCGAAGGGCGGCTGACGCTGTCGGGCCTCGACCTCGCCCGCGATGAACTGAGCGTCGGGCAGCTCACCCTGGCCCTGGAGCAGGCCACGCTGACCCGCGAAGGACGTCAGCTGGCCGACGGCATTGCCCTGGCCGCCGACCTGAGCGCGGCACCCTTCGACCCCGCGTCTCACTCCGGCCAGGCGGCGCTGCGCTTTCTCTCCGGCGAGCTTGCCCTGACGGCCCGAGCGGATGCCTGGGACCTCTTCAACCCCTACCTGGCGGAGCTTGGCTGGCTTGGCCTGGCCGGTCGCGGCACCCTCGAGGCCGAGCTGAGCATCGCCGAGGGCGAACTCACCCCGGGGAGCCGCCTGGTGCTCGACTCCCCGGACATCGGCGTGACCCTGGACGACGCCGCCCTGCTGGCAGGCAGCCGCGAGGGTGGCCCCACCCCGACCTGGATACTCCCCGACGAAACCTATCGCCTGCGGGGCGCCGGCAGCGTGGTGGCCAGTGTCGACGGGCGGGGCCTCGAGCCTGGAGAGACGCCGGTCGGGCGGCTTACGGTGGCCCTGGAGAACCTCGCGATGCATCGCGGCGAGGACCCGGCGCCGCTGCTCACGGCCCAGCGCTTCGAACTCGCCGCCCCGCTGCCCACGGACCTCGCCGCCGCCCCGGCTCCGCCCGATGAGGCCGAACTCAGCTGGCAGTCAGCCACGGTGCCGGATGTTCGCGCCCTGACGCGGTTCCTGCCCGAGGGCACCCCGCTGACGCTCGATGGCGGACGCGCCGCCCTGGATGGCCGGCTGACCTACCGCACGGGCAGGCTCTCCGGCGCCTTCACCCTGGCAGGCGACCGGGTCGCCCTGACCCTGCAAGAGCAGCCGCTCAGCGGCGATCTGCAGCTCCACCTGGCCCTGCCCCTGCTGGACCCCGAGGCCCGCCACCTGGACCTCTCCGGCACTCGCCTGAGGCTCGACGTCTCCGGCGACGAGGAGGCCGACGCCCTGGCCCTGGACCTGACCCTGGAGGCCGCCCGGCTCTCCTCCCGGGTGCCGCTGGACACCCTGCGCGACCACCCGCGGCCCCCACTGGACGGCGAGCTGGCCTTCTCCGGGCGCCTCGACCGGCTGGGGTTTCTCGACCCGTACCTCGCGGGACTCTTCGAGGGCCGCGGCATCGGCCTGAGCGGGGGCGGAGTTCTGAGCGCCAGGGCGCGGCTGGTCGATGGTCGGATCGACGCCGGCAGCCGCCTGGCGGTGACCAGCGACACGCTGGGGGTGAGCCTGCCCCACGTCCGCGCCGAGGGGAGCGGCAGCTTCGTCGCCGAGTGGCGCGATGATGACCGGCCACTGCGGCTGGACGCCCGCCTGGAGGAGGCCAGGGTGACACGCCACCGCGACGGCGCACGGCTGCTGGAGGGCGCCCGACTGGCCCTGGAGGCCGAAGGCCAGTTACCGGGGATGAACGAAACGCCGCTGACCCAGCGGGCGACGCTCGACTGGGAGGGTGCCACACTGCCCGATGTGGCCGTGCTGGCTCCCTACCTGCCCGAGGGAGCCCCCTTTGCACTGAGCGCCGGCCGGGCCAGCAGTCGTGGCCGCCTGGTAGTCGAGGACGAGCGCATCCGCGGCGAGCTCCGGCTGGCGGGCCGCGAGATCAGCGGCCAACTGCTCGCCGAGGCGGTTTCCGGCGAGATGATCCTCGACCTGGCGCTGAACGACGCCACCCTGGACGGTAGCGTTCTCGACCTCTCCGGCAGCCGTCTGACGCTTTCCGCCGCAGCAGGCAACGCCGAGGCCGAGCAGCGCCTGCGCAGCGTGCTGGTGGCCCGGGTGGCACGCTTCACCCGACTGAACGAGCCCGACACCCGCCAGGGTCGGCTGGTGCTGGAGGGCACGGTCGAACGACTGGGCTTCCTGGACGCCTTCCTGCCCCGGGAGCATGGCCTCAGCCTGCAAGGCCGCGGTCGGCTCGAAGCCGATCTGCACCTGGCAGGCGCGCAGTTGCTGGCGCCGAGCCACCTGCGGGTGGATGCCGATGACCTCAGGGTGGGCTTTCTCGACTACCGGGCGGAGGGGCGCGGCGAACTCGACGCACGGCTCGAGGGGGAAGCAACCCGCCCCGGGGCCCGGCTATCGCTCTCGTTGCCGCGCTTCGCCCTGCGCCGCGAGGCGGAGGAGGAACGCACCTGGCTGGCGGGGCGCCACCTGGCCCTGGAGACCACCACACCGTCCTTCTCCGTAGACCCCGAGCAGATCGCGGTCGAGACCTTCACCACCCGGGTGGTGCTGCCCATCGTCGAGGTAGCCGACCTGGCCCTCTACAACGCCTACCTGCCGGACAATGCCGGGATCGAGCTGCTCGCCGGGAGTGCCAGCCTCGAGGCAACGCTTCAACTGGAAGGCCTGGGCGCCCGAGGGGACCTGGTGCTGCAGGCCTTCGGGACCGAACTGCGCCTGGCCAGCCAGCGGCTGACGGGGGATCTGCGCCTGGAAGCACGCCTGCGCGAGGGCGACCTGGTCCGCCGGCACTTCGATGCCTCCGGCTCGCTGCTGCGCCTGGACAACGTCACCCGCCGGGATGCCGACGGCCAGGGCGAGGCCGGCTGGTGGGCCCGCCTGGAACTGGAGGAGGGCCGGCTGACCTGGGTGGAACCACTGGAGGTGAGTGCCCGCCTGGGGTTGGCCATGCGCGACAGCGGCCTGCTGGCGCGCCTGTTCCTGGCTCGTGCCCGCGAGCGAGACTGGCTGGGCAGGCTGCTGACGGTGCGCCAGGTCCAGGGCAGTGCACGGCTGTCCATGGACGACCAGGGGGTGTCGATGCGGGACATCCGCCTGGAGGGGGGCAATCTCACCCTGCTGGCCAACCTGCTGATGCGCGACGACGACCTGTCCGGCGATTTCTATGCGCGCCTCGGCGCGCTGGGCGTCGGCCTCGCCCTGGCAGATGGCGAGACCCGACTGAGGCTGTGGCAGCCGAGACGCTGGTTCGACCAGGGCACGGCCGATGAAGGCGACGAGGAGGCCATGGTGGAGGCCGACCCCGCTGCCTGGCGCGAGCGGGCCGAGCAGCAGGGCACGCCCTGAGCCGCCTCCATTAGCGTCACCCGCTATGCAAAACCGGCATGCCCGGGACCGGGGAATACCCATTTCGATGCATGTTGCGTCGCATCACGACATGCTAGAATCCACGCGCTTTCCCCCCCTTCCCTACCCATTCTCTTCAGGACACTTCAGCCATGCTGACAACCTGTCGCTCAACCCAACGGCCCCGGCGCCCCGCCTGGTGGCCAGGATTCCTCGTGCTCGCTGTTCTCGGCCTGCTGTTCAGCCCCTCCGCCCACGCGGTGACCGGTGCGCTGGACATGACGGGCTCCCTGGTTGGCCTGGTGGCCGTGAGTATCTTCGTCCTCGCCTATGCCCTCGTGATGGGCGAGGAGAAGCTGCACATGCGCAAGTCCAAGCCCGTGCTGGTGGCCGCCGGCATCATCTGGTCGCTGATCGGCTGGGTCTACGTCCAGGCCGGCATGCCGGCGGAGGCCGAGCACGCCTTCCGCGAGACCCTGCTCGAATTCACCGAGCTGATGCTCTTCCTGCTGGTGGCGATGACCTACATCAACGCCATGGACGAGCGCCGGGTCTTCGATGCCCTGCGCTCCTGGATGGTCCGCAAGGGCTTCAGCTACCGCCAGCTGTTCTGGATCACCGGGGTGCTGGCCTTCGTCATCTCGCCCATCGCCGACAACCTGACCACCGCCCTGCTGATGTGCGCGGTGGTGACCAAGGTCGCCGAGGGCGACAAGCGCTTCATCAACCTCTGCTGCGTCAACATCGTGGTGGCCGCCAACGCCGGCGGCGCCTTCAGCCCCTTCGGCGACATCACCACCCTGATGGTCTGGCAGGCGGGCCTGGTGAAGTTCTACGAGTTCTTCGAGCTGCTGGTCCCCTCGCTGGTCAACTACCTGATCCCCGCCGTGGTGATGAGCGCCTTCATCAAGAACCGCAAGCCCGACAGCGTCCAGGAGGACGTCTGGCTGAAGCGGGGCGCCCGACGCATCATCGCGCTGTTCCTGCTCACCGTGGCCACCGCCGTGGCCTGCCATACCCTGCTGCACCTGCCGCCGGTGCTGGGCATGATGACCGGCCTCGGCTACCTGCAGTTCTTCGGCTACTACCTGCGCCGGACCCTGCCGCGCTCCCTGGAGAAGAAGCGCACCCGCTACACTCGCCGCGGCGATGACAAGAAGCTGGCCCAGCTCGGCAGCGTGGTGCCCTTCGATGTCTTCAACCGCGTGGCGCGGGCCGAGTGGGACACCCTGCTGTTCTTCTACGGCGTGGTGATGTGCGTCGGCGGGCTCGGCTTCATGGGCTACCTGAGCATGCTCTCCGAGGCCCTCTACTCCGGCTGGGGCGCCACCCAGGCCAATATCGCCCTGGGCCTGATCTCGGCGGTGGTGGACAACATCCCGGTGATGTTCGCGGTACTGACCATGCAGCCGGAGATGTCCCACGGCCACTGGCTGCTGATCACCCTGACCGCCGGCGTCGGCGGCAGCCTGCTCTCCATCGGCTCCGCCGCCGGCGTGGCGCTGATGGGCCAGGCCCGCGGCAACTACACCTTCATGGGGCACCTGCGCTGGGCCCCGGTCATCGCGCTGGGCTATATCGCCAGCGTGATGACCCACCTCTGGCTCAATGCCCACAGCTTCACCATCTACGGCTAAGCCCACTGCCCGGCGGCACGCCGCCGGGCAGCCCTCCTTTCTCCCCCGTTGAAGCAAACTGCTTTACATTGAATTCCAGTGATGTAGCGTATTCGGACATGATGGCCAAACCGGCACAGTCGAGGCACGAGAACCACGACATGCCACGGGATCATTCGAACGGCCACGCGGTTTACGCAGGATAGAGGCATCACGGACCCCATGCCGGCGGCCGGCGGTCATCCGCCGCCACCGCCCCGGGGCCGACGTGGATCACCTTACAGGGAACCCGATACACCATGTTGACTCCTGTCTCGTCGCGCCCTCATCGAGCGGCAGCACGATGCGCCCCCTTCCGCCGCCATGAGGCCGGCAAGTGGCGTGGCTGAGGCATTGCCTGCTCCTCGCCCTGCTGGTGCTGGCGGGGCCGGCGCCCGTCGTGGCCGACGAGTCACCGGTGCTGCTGGTGGCCCATGCCGACGTCAACACCCGCCAGCTGACCCGCGACACCACCCGTGCGATCTTCGCCATGCGCCAGCGCACCTGGCCGGACGGCCAGGCGGTCCGCGTCTTCGTGCTGGCCAATGATCATCCCCTGCATTCGCGTTTCGCCAAGGAGCGACTGGCCGTCTTCCCGCACCAGCTGCAGCTGGCCTGGGACCGCATGGTCTTCTCCGGCACCGGTCAGGCACCCACACGAGTCTTCACCCAGGTAGAGATGCGCGAACGCATCGCCAGCACCCCCGGTGCCCTGGGCTATCTGGAAAGGGAGTATCTGGATGATCGCGTCCAAGTCATTTCGGTGGAGTAACCGCTGTGTCGCCGTCGCGGCCGGCTCCCTGCTGCTGATCGCCGGCCCGGACCCGGCTGCGGCGGAGAGCGACATGCTGGATACCCTGCAGCTGCATGGCTTCCTCAGCCAGGCCCTGGTGATCACCGACCGCAATGACTTCTTCGGCCCCAGCAGCAGTGACGGCGGCAGCCTGAAGTACACCGAGATCGGGGCCAACGCCTCGATCCGCCCCCATCAGGACGTGCTGATCGCCGCCCAGGTGCTCAGCCGCCGTGCCGGCGGCGACGGCAGCGATGCCAAGCCGGTTCTGGATTACGGAGTGGTGGACTACCAGATGGTCTCCAACCAGCAGCGTACCTTTGGCGTTCAGCTCGGCCGCAGCAAGAACCCCTTCGGCTTCTACAACCAGACGCGTGACGTGGCCTTCACTCGCCCCGGCATCCTGCTGCCCCAGTCCATCTACTTCGACCGGACGAGATCGCTGGCACTATCGGGAGATGGCCTGGCCGTCTACATGGAGGAGCGGGTTCCCACCGGCACCCTTCGCGCCCAGATCGGTATCGGTGACCCGCAGGCCGGTGACGACCTGCGAAGCACCCTTCGCCTGGATAACGTACCGGGGTCACTCGACCCGAAACGCTCCGCCATTGGCCAGATCCGCTACGAGCACGATGGAGGCCGTGTCGTTGCCGCCATCAGCGCGGCTGATGCCAATGCGCGCTTTGACTCCTCGTTGCCGGGGCTCAGTGATGGGGACTTCTACTTCAAGCCCTGGGTCCTCTCGTTGCAGTACAACGCGGAGAACTGGAGCCTGACGGGCGAATATGCCTGGCGGAATTCCGGACTCGAGAACTTCAACAACCCCGCCGTGAACTTCGATGTCACCGGCGAGAGCTGGTACCTGCAGTACACCCGCCGCTTCCATGACAGCTGGCAGTGGCTGGTGCGCTACGACAGCCTGATCAGCAACCGTGACGACCGCTCGGGCACGGCGTTCGAGGCCAGCGGCGCCGGCCCGGCCCACAGCCAGTTCGCCCAGGATGTGACCCTGGGGCTGCAGTGGAACCTCAACCCCCGGGTCATGATGGCGGCCGAGTATCACCATGTGGATGGCACCGGCTGGCTGCCGATCCAGGACAACCCCGACCCCTCGGAGACCCGCCGGCGCTGGAACATGCTGCTCTTCCAGCTCTCGCTACGCTTCTGACAGGCGCTGAAGTGGCTGGCATCCATGGTTTGGGAACCCCAGGAATGAGCAACCCCAAGGCCCACAAGACCCGCCTCAGCCTGACCTGGCGGGTCATCGCCCTGAACAGCCTGCTGCTGCTGGCACTGGTGCTGCTCTTCTCCTGGCTGGGCCATGCCAACCTGACGCGCCAGTTCGAGGAGAGCCGCGCGCAGCACGGGGAGCGCCAGGTGCGGGAGATCCGCCTAGCCCTGTCACGCTCGGAGGAGAGCCTGCGCCAGCTGGCCGCGTTGGCCGCAGCCGCTCAGGGCCTCGGTCACGCCCTGGAGGAGGGCGAGAATGGCGATATCCTCGATGCGCTGGCGGCCCAGTGGCCCACCCTGCAACTCGAGGGTGGTGTCGACGAGATCCTGATTTTCGACGCCCAGGGCATCCAGCAGGCCGACTGGGGAGAGAGCCAGGCAGAGAACGAACGACCGATCCAGGAGTGGGTGCGCCAGGTCATGGTCTCCGAGATGCCCCTCACCGCCCTGCGCTGCTCCACGGACTGCCGCCAGTATGCCGCCGTGCCGGTGCTGGTCGAGGGCGAGAGTGCCGGTACCGTCATCCTCTCCCGCTCCCTGGCCGATGTGACCCGCCAGGCCCAGCAGGTCTCCGAGAGCGACGTGGCACTGCTGGTCGTCGGCCCCATGGCCTCTCGCGACCTGGAGTCCGAGCGCTACCTGGCAGGATGGCGTGGCCACCTCGTGGCCCTGACCCGACAGGAACAGAACCTGCCCATGCTCAGGGAGGCCTCGCAGCAGGCGTCGATTCGTGAGCTGGTCGACGTGCCGCTGCGCCTGAAGCATCGGGGCAACGACATCGAGCTCAGCGCCGTGCGCATGGATGATGACGGCGACCGGCGGACCATCGGTTATTTCCTGATGGCGTCCGACATCACCCAGCAGATCCGCGCCATCCACCAGGATACCCGCAACCTGATCCTGGTCGGCCTGGGGGGATGGCTCGCCGCCGAACTGCTGCTGCTGGCCATCCTGTTGACCCCCATGGCGCGCCTCAGGCGGATCTCGAGTGTCCTGCCGACCCTGGCCCAGGGAAGGTTTGCCGAGGCCCGCACGGCTATCCGCCGCCCCAGGCGCCGCCTCGCCGACGAGATCGATATCCTGGAGGGCACCACCCTGGCGCTCGCCGACCAGCTGGAGGCCCTGGAACAGGAGGTCACGGCACGCGGCGAGCAGCTGGCCGAGCGGGTCGACGAGCTGGCCCGCGAGCGCGACTTCATCGGCAGCCTGCTCGACACGGCAAGGGTGTTCATCGTCACCCAGGATGCCGACGGGCGGATCACCCTGGTCAATGACTATGCGCTCTCGATCATGGCCACCCGGGAGGAAATGCTGCTCAAGCGCCTCTTCGACGATGTCTTCCCTCCCGAGACTGCTGCCCTGTCGATGGCGCCTCCCGGCGCGCCTCAGGAGGAGCGGACCCTGGAAACCACGGATGGCCGCCAGCGCACCATCGCCTGGTACCACGCCCCCCTGCCCGCCGGCGCCAACGGGCGGCCTGCACGGATCTCTGTCGGCCTCGATATCACCGAGCGCAAGGCCGCGGAGGCACGGCTCACCTGGCTGGCCGAGCGCGATCCCCTGACCGGACTGTTCAACCGCCGCTACTTCCAGGATGCGCTCTGCGCCGCGCTGAAGCGTGGCCGGCATGGCGCCCTGCTGATGATGGACCTGGACCAGTTCAAGGACATCAACGAGCTGAGCGGCCACCAGGCCGGCGACCAGCTGCTGCGCAGGGTCGCCGGCGTGCTGTTCGAGGAGTTCGGCCACCGCGGCACCATCGCCCGACTGGGGGGGGACGAGTTCGCCCTGCTGCTGGAGGGGGCCGATGAAGACCTGGCCGTTCGCGTCGCCCAGCAGCTCAACCAGGTGCTGGAGTCCATCGGCTTCAACGCGGGGGAGAGGCGCCACCGCGTCGCTGCGAGTACGGGCATCGCCCTCTTCCCGAGCCACGGCGACAACCCGATCGACCTGATGGCCAGTGCCGACATGGCGATGTACAAGGCCAAGGGCTCGGGCACCCAGCGCTGGCACCTGCTCTCGACGGTGGAAAACGCCAAGGACGAGCTTCAGGAACGGGTCTACTGGGAGGGGCGCGTGCACCGCGCCCTAGAGGAGGACGCCTTCGAGCTGATGGTACAGCCCATCGTCCGCCTGGAGGATCGCGATGTCCGGCACTACGAGGTGCTGCTGCGGATGCGCGATGACGATGGCGAGCTGATCTCGCCGGGGCGATTCATCCCGGTCGCCGAGCGCAGCGGGCAGATCATCCCGCTGGACCGCTGGGTGCTGCATCGCAGTCTCTCGCTACTGGGCCAGCTGAGGGACCGCGGCGTCAGCCTCGCGGTGAACCTCTCGGGGCAGTCACTGCACGACGACGGGCTCAAGCAGTACCTGGCCGACGAGATCGCGGCCAGCGGCGCGGACCCCAACTACCTGATCCTCGAGATCACCGAGACCGCCGCCGTCACCGACTTCTCCACCGCCCGGGGCGTCCTGCAGGCCATTCGCGACCTGGGCTGCCGCACCGCGCTTGACGACTTCGGCGTGGGCTTCAGCAGCTTCCACTACCTGGGCCAGCTGCCCGTGGACTTCATCAAGATCGACGGCAGTTTCATCCGCAACCTGCCGGTCAGCGCAGAGAGCCGGGTGATCGTCAGGGCCATCGCCGATATCGCTGCAGGTTTCGGCAAGCAGGCCATTGCCGAATTCGTCGACCAGGAGGCCCTGCTTCCCTTGCTGAAATCCTATGGCATCGCATTCGGACAGGGCTTCCACCTAGCCCGGATATTGCACCGGGCATGAAAAAGGCGGCTGAAAATCGATTATAATTCAAGCTCCTACACAAGAATCAACCGCATCAGCCGCCATGACGAA